>JBMZUZ010000005.1:0-135423 GCA_049625185.1 Pseudomonadales bacterium
TTATATACTAAATATGATAATTAAGTATGCAGTATTACGACTTAAAAACTGAATAATATATTTATTTTAGGTAGGCCTGAGGATTAACAGGTCTGCCATCCTTACGAATCTCAAAGTGCAAACGGCCATCGAGCTTGGGACCCTGACCTGACTGTGCGATCACTTGTCCAATGGTAACAATATCACCCTCACCAACTAATAGTTGGCTATTATAGGCATAAGCACTTAAGTAAGTATCATTATGTTTTATTATCAATAAGTTACCATATCCCTGAATACCATTACCCGCATACACAACTTGGCCAGCTGCGGCAGCACGAACTTGGGTTCCAAGGGGTGCAGCAATGTCGACTCCTTTACTGGTTTCAGATTTACTATTATAAGTGGCCAACAAATCACCTCGCAGGGGCCATTGCCAGCGTAGGTTTTTAACACCATCATATTGCGGTAGGGGCTTACTGACCGGCTGTGTGGATACTACTTTTTCCTTAGACGGCGTAGAGGTTTTGGCAGCCACTTGCTGTTTTTTGGTTGTTGGGGCTTTATTGCTAGCCTTAAAAACAAGTTTTTGGCCAACATATATTGTGTAAGGCGGTGAAATATTATTAAGCAGTGCTAAACGTTTATAATCCCATCCATAGCGCCAAGCAATAGCAATAAGTGTATCCCCCGCTTTAACAACATAATTCTCAGGAGCCACTATCTGTCCAGCTTGGTCGTACATAATAACCTCACCAGCACCCTTTGCTGTGGATACAGTTAAGTCCTGTATAGGTACATAACCTCTGCCGCCACAAGCAGTTACAATAACAAGCACCATCAGGTAGAAGATAGACCGCCAATTGGCCAGCATTTTCAACATACTATTGCCCCAGTCCTTGCAGTTTAAATTGTCCAAAACGAATTACCAAAACAGCAGCTATCAGCATCACTATTAATGCTATTGGTAATTCATGGGCAATACCTGTTAATGCGGAATAATTCCAAGGCCAGAGATTTTCCTGTACTAAAGGAACCTGCTCACCAGAGGAACTAAGTCGGTATGCTAAGGTATATTTCCATGGCCATAATTTAATGGCCGAGCCCAACATCAATCCCGTTAAAGCACTCATGGTGGCCCCAAGATAATGTCTTAAAAGCCAATTCAACAAACGACTAAAACTCATCAGTCCGATGACACAACCAAGAGCAAAGACGGCTAATACAGGAATATTAATACTTGCTAAACTAGCTATAATCAATGGATAGAAGCCTAATAAAAGTAAAATAAAACTGCCTGACACACCTGGCAAAATCATGGCACAAATGGCTATAGCACCAGCCGCAAATAAAGCCAAATAACCCCACCCAGACACAACATCCCAGCCACTATGCATGGGTAACTGAGCCAATAAACCACTGATTAAAAAACCTAACAAAACATAACCAAAAACCAGACACTGCTCCTTGTACAAGGTTCTTAGGAGCATAATGCCGGCTGTAAATACCAACCCCAAAAACAAGCTCCACATAATAATTGGATGGTGATCTAACAGATAGTGGAGTATTTTTGCGACACCAAAAATAGCACTGGCTATACCTAACAGCAGAGTCAGCAGGAAACGGCCATCTACTTGTTGCCATAACTGCAGCCAACGACCAGTCAATAACATTTTTAGAGAACTTAGGTTAAAGGCACTGATGGCCCCTAATAAACGTGCATATATACCACCTAATAAGGCCACGGTTCCGCCAGATATACCTGGCACAAGGTCTGCCATACCCATAATAAAGCCGGTTATAAAAATACGGGTAGAATGGGGCTCCACAGGATTACTCATAGGCTTGGTTTATATCCTTATCTGTTTTTTACTGCAGGGATTACTCAATCGTTCCATTTACTAAAGGCACAAAATTAGCTGCTTCTATTTTTTGCTTGGCAAAATAATTACCTGAACGGGTTATTTTTAACAAATGCTGATCACCTTCACCTACAGGTATAATCATACATCCCCCTTCAGCCAACTGCCATTGTAATGCTTGCGGCACTTCAGCTGGTGCAGCGGTCACCATAATACCATCAAAGGGCTCCCTATCTGGCCACCCCTCATAACCATCACCATAACGATACACAACATTATTTAACTGCAATTCCTGCAAGCGTTTGCGAGCGCGACGCAATAAAGGCTCGATACGCTCAATGGTAAATAACTTGGGTACTAATTGTGCTAATACGCTAGTTTGATAGCCTGAGCCGGTACCTACTTCAAGTACTTTGTTGGCCTTACACGAGGAAAGTAACAGTTCACTCATACGAGCCACTGTATAAGGCCGCGACAACGTTTGATTATGACCAATGGGTAAGGATGTATCTTCATAAGCACGGTGAGCAAGGGCCTCGTCTAAGAATAAGTGACGCGGTGTGGTTGCCATTACTTGCAGAACTTTGTCATGGGAGACACCATTTTGCTGTAACTGCTCCACTAAACGTTGTCGGGTGCGCGCGGAGGTCATACCAATACCGGTGCGCTGGTGACGATCGACAGGGGATTGACCAAAGCGCATCAGAGCAGTTCCTCAAGCCAAGGTGACAGGGATGAAAAAGCACTTAGGTTGGCCATATCGGGGGCTATAGGTGTGACTGCCACATAACCATTGGCTATGGCATGAAAATCAGTACCGGGGCTAGCATCAGCTACACTTCCAAGCTTGCCAATCCAAAAGCAGCGGTGTCCACGCGGGTCCTTCCCTTTAAGGGCTGGCTCCCCTAAATGACGATTACCTAATGTCGTCAATTGCACACCTTTTATTTCGGCATATGGTAAATCGGGAACATTTACATTAAGGATACACCGTGGCGGCAGGTTAAACTTGTCTACTGCTTCTATAAGCCGCGTCGCTACTTTTGCAGCAGTATCAAAATGCTCTGTACCAGCAAGTGAGACCGCTATGGCAGGATAGTCTAAAAAACGCCCCTCCATAGCAGCTCCTACAGTACCTGAATAGATTATATCGTCACCAAGGTTGGGCCCATGATTGATGCCGGCTAGCACCATATCGGGCTGGTTATCTAAGGCGCCATTAATACCCAAGTGCACACAATCAGCTGGGGTTCCATCAACGGCTATGTAGCCATTGTCCTGAGGGATTAGGCGTAATGGTCTGGTTAAGGTTAAGGAATTACTAGAGCCGCTCATATCACGATCAGGCGCTATAACAGTAATATTATGTTTTGCTGCGACTGCCTCAGCAAGATGGCGGATTCCTTGGGCATTAACTCCGTCATCATTGGCTATTAAAATATGCATAATACTTTAGGGCCTTCTATTCATGTTTCTGGTGTGGGTTACAAGTATGCACCAGTTCGCGCAATACGCTAGTAGCATAAGTGCCTCGCAACAGGCCAAACCGTAATTCTAGCACATGGTGGTCAATCCATTGCCATTGCCAATCTATGGGGAGTAACCGCAAAGCTCGGCGATCAGCTTGCAACCGAAGGTCGGCTAGACCCTCTATCCAATGGCTATAATCATTTAAACAGTCGGCTTCCAAAGCAGAAGGAAAACTACTTTCACCACGCCCAGTATTGCCTGCAAGCCAACCTGTAGGTGCCACCTCAGCATTATCTATTCGCCCCTGAATATCCTCGTCAGCAGGTGCCTTAAAGGGATTATAAGCATCACTTGGAATATAAAAATCACCTGGCTTGGCGGTAAGCCAATTGTTCTGTTGGATGCGTTGTGAAAGCAATTGATTAAACAAATAAGAACGCGCTGCAGACATGGCTATACCCTGCTGAAAGCGATCCTTAAAACGCTCTCCAGATAATAAGCGCTGAGCTAAGTTAAGGTTATTACCTTGATGACCAAAACGTTGTTCACCAAAATAGTTTGGTACACCTACTTTACCTATTGTTTGCAGACGCTGCTCAAGGTCAGATGTGCTTTTAATATCCCGTAAACGCACAACAAATTGGTTGCTTTTATGGGTACCCGTATGTAATTTTTTTTGGTGACGTATGGCCTGATTAATACACACTTTATCCGAAGCAAGTTGCTGCCAGTCGGGCTCCAGAGACACTTTACCGGGCAAATGCACGGCAAACCACTGGCGGGTGATACCATGGCGATCCTTTAAGCCTGAATAGGTGACCTGCTTATAGGAAACATTTGCATGCTGGGCTAGTTGACGGGCCAGAAAGTCTGTATTGGTGTCGGTTTTAGTGATATCCAAATACACATGCTCGCCGTCTCCGGATGGGGTAAAACCAAGCTGTTCATGGACTTGAAAATCTTGCCAATGTTGTTTGAATTTGGCTGTTTGGGAGGGAGCTCCAGCAACATAGTGCCAGGCAGCAGGCCACGCTAATGGCGCTAACTGTGTCATGGTTTTTCCACTAGCTGGTAGAACGTCTCATTGGGTTTGACCATACCTAAATCACTACGTGCATGCTCTTCAACGGCAGCCAAGCCTTGCTTTAGATCCTCGACTTCAGCATATAGCTGCTGATTACGTTGGGCTAAGGCCTGATTTATCTGTTCTTGCGCCGAAATTTTCTCTTGCAAGGCCTGTACTTCAAGCTGCCCAGCATCGCCAAACCAGTACTGGTATTGCAAAAAAACCACCGCCAAAAATAACAATACAACCATTGCCCGCATTACTGTCACCATTAGCCTTCATTACTTAGCTAAACTTTACCTGAACTATCATATATTGAAATATAGCTACTACACAAAAGTTTATTTGCCAGTGATCAGCTGCAATTGCTGCTGTCAGAGTTTGCTGTTCAAGCAATAAACTTTTTAACTACCTTAAGGAATAAAAAAGGGAGCAGTTTATCATCATAAATCTACTCCCTTTTTCTCAGCTCAATTGTCGATTACTGACTTTTAATTTCCGCACGACCTCGATAAGGTGCAGCCGCTTGTAATTCTTCTTCAATACGTAACAAACGATTGTATTTAGCTACCCGGTCAGAGCGACATAGTGAGCCAGTCTTAATTTGACCAGCACTGGTAGCAACGGCTAAATCAGCAATGGTGGTATCTTCAGTTTCACCAGAACGGTGGGAAATAACCACACTAAAACCTGCAGCTTGCGCCATTTTGATGGCCGCCAGAGTTTCAGTCAAAGAGCCAATTTGATTAAATTTAATCAAGATAGAATTAGCCACACCTTGCTCAATACCACGCGCAAGAATTTTGGTATTGGTAACAAACAAATCGTCACCAACTAACTGTACACGATCACCACACTTATTGGTGAGATCCTGCCAACCATCCCAATCACTTTCGTCCATACCATCTTCGATAGAGACAATTGGGTGCTTGTCGGTCAAAGCCACTAAATAATCGGCAAAGCCTTCAGCATCAAAGCTCTTGCCTTCACCACTCAGATTGTATTTACCATCTTTATAAAACTCTGAAGAGGCACAGTCTAGGGCCAAGGTGACATCTTCACCTAGCTTATAACCACAGTTACCTACTGCTTCAGCAATCACTTCTAGTGCGGCTTCATTTGAAGGCAAGTTAGGTGCAAAACCACCTTCGTCGCCAACTGCTGTATTTAGGCCACGGCTACTCAATACTTTCTTTAGAGAATGGAATATTTCCGCACCACAACGCAAGGCTTCAGCAAAGTTTGTAGCACTTACTGGCTGCACCATAAATTCTTGAATATCCACATTGTTGTCGGCGTGTTCACCACCATTAAGAATATTCATCATTGGCACAGGCATGCTGTATTGGCCAGGGGTACCATTTAATTCAGCAATATGGGCATATAAAGGGATGCCTTTAAACTGTGCCGCCGCTTTGGCCGCTGCCAGTGATACGGCTAGAATGGCATTAGCGCCTAAATTTTCTTTGTTTTCCGTGCCATCAAGTTCAATCATGGCAGCATCTAAGGCAGCTTGATCTGTCGCATCCATACCCTTTAAACGCTCGAGGATAGGACCACGAATACCGGCAACAGCATTTTGTACGCCTTTGCCTAAATAACGACTTTTATCACCATCACGTAACTCTAGTGCTTCTCGGGAACCCGTTGAAGCACCGGATGGCGCACACGCACTACCTATCTGGCCGGCAGCCAAAATAACATCGGCTTCAACAGTAGGGTTGCCACGCGAATCAAGAACTTCACGGGCTTTAATATCAACAATAAACTGATCCAAAACTAACTCCTATAAGGATAAAGGTTACGTCTCTAAAAGGACGATTATTTGACTCCAGCGAAGTTAATGCCGGCACGCACAAAGCCTTCAAACAGACCATGTCCATCACGCGGAGTCGAGGTAAATTCGGGGTGGAACTGACAAGCAACAAACCAAGGATGATCTACCAACTCAACCATTTCTACCAAACTATCATCTATTGAGCGACCCGAGAAAACCATACCTGCGTTTTCTAGATCGGCCACAAAGTTATTATTCACTTCATAGCGGTGGCGATGACGCTCCACCACAACATCTTGACCATAACATTGATGAGCGATGGAACCCTGTTGTAAGCGACACTCCTGTGCACCTAAGCGCATAGTGCCACCCAAATCTGAGTTCTCATCCCGTTGTTCAATATTTCCGTCTTGGTCGAGCCATTCGGTAATTAAACCAATCACATTATGTTCTGATTCTGGATTAAACTCACTACTGCTAGCATCAGCCCAGCCAACCACATTACGAGCAAATTCAATCACGGCTACCTGCATACCCAAGCAGATTCCCAAATAGGGAATCTTATTTTCTCGAGCAAACTTAACCGTTTCAATCTTACCCTCAGTGCCCCGTTCACCAAAACCGCCCGGCACCAAAATCGCGTCAACATCACGCAATTGATCCGTACCATTGGTTTCAATTTCTTCCGCATCAATATATAGCGTATTGACCTTGGTGCGGGTTTTAATACCAGCATGACTAATGGCTTCGATTAAGGATTTATAAGCATCCAGTAGCTCCATATACTTACCGACCATGGCAATGGTGATTTCACGCTCTGGATTAAGTTTAGCATCAGCCACAGCTTGCCACGCTGAAAGGTCAGCTTCAGGGCATTGCAGACCGAAGCGCTCAACAACAATATTATCCAAGCCTTGCTCACGTAGCATGGCGGGGATTTTATATATGGTATTGGCATCTGGTAATGAAATTACCGCTCGCTCTTCGACATTGGTAAAGAGGGCAATCTTCTTGCGCTCGGGGGATTCAATAGATACTTCAGAACGGCACACCAAAATATCTGGCTGAATACCAATGGAACGCAATTCTTTTACCGAGTGTTGCGTAGGCTTAGTCTTGGTCTCACCCGCAGTGGCTATATAAGGCACCAATGTCAGGTGCATAAACATAGCTCGATTGGAACCCAACTCCACTTTTAGTTGGCGCACAGCTTCTAGGAAAGGCAAGGATTCAATATCACCTACAGTGCCGCCAATTTCGACCAATGCTACGTCAGCATCTTTAGCCCCTAGATGCACTCGACGTTTGATTTCATCGGTAATGTGGGGAATAACTTGTACAGTGCCACCGAGATAGTCACCACGACGTTCTTTAAGCAGCACATGGTCATATACGCGACCAGTGGTAAAGTTGTTATCTTGGCTCATTTTAGTGCGAATAAAACGCTCATAGTGGCCAAGATCCAGATCCGTTTCAGCCCCATCTTCGGTGACAAACACTTCACCATGCTGGAATGGACTCATAGTGCCAGGGTCGACATTGATATAAGGATCAAGCTTAAGCATGGTCACTTTTAAACCACGCGCTTCCAAGATAGCGGCTAAGGATGCTGAAGCAATGCCCTTACCCAAGGAAGATACCACGCCACCTGTTACAAAGATAAAACGAGTCATGTAATGCCTATTAACTGTTGTACTACCTAAAGCAAAAAACCGCATAAGCATATGACGCAACTATATACTGGCTACAGACCAGGTTTTAGTATGCTGAAATACGCGTTGCGAACATGTGTAAACTTTGATGTGAAAGTGGACTAAAAGGGGTCGCAACTTTCTCTTCAAGATGGGAGTGTAGGATACCAGAAAGCAGGCAGTAGAACAATTGCCCTAAGTGGTTTTCATGGTGTTTTTCTGAGCTCATTTGAGCAACCTACTTAGATTAAAAACAGACCAACTAAGATAGTTATAACTAATGTTTTTAGGCTTTGGCAAGTGCCTAAAAAAAGTCTTAACTCAGTCTAATTTTCGACTCCTTGACCAACGCCAACCAAGCTCGCCTTGGGCCGCAGAAAAACCCTCACAAATCCACAAATCACCGACCATTGCCAGACAATCATTGACCCAAAATAAGGGTAAATTGTCCCGCTGCCAGACCGGTATTTGATATTCTTGTAAAAGCTTTTTTAAACTTTGACTATGGGCACGACCCTGAGGCTGACAACGCTCCCCACCCTGACGCTTGGTTATGCGAATACAATCTCCTGCTTGTAAATTCAGGCCACCCATTACAGGATGCAAAAAGCCAGTTGCTGTGGCTATGGGTTCAGATCCAGTCACGCTAGCATCCCACACCCATTCTTGAAGCATCTGGGACGGCTCTTCATAACTGATACTTTGCTGAGAATCTACCCAATACAACTTGCCATAGGCACGACGCAATTCACCCTGAGTCAAAGTAAAACAAGGTTGGCGATCGGCACCAGCTAACAATACCTGTTGATCAATATGTTGCAGCGACAAAAAGTCGGGAGCTGGCTCACCCAATTGGTGGAGCCACCAACGTAATAAGTTATGGCGTCTTTCTAGGCTCAGAGCCAACAAACTAGTCACTGATAATCCAACCTTTGAAGCTGGCGGCTGAGCAGTTAATTGCTGATAATCTGCCTGTGCTAGCTGCTGCAAAAGATCATGTGTGCCCTGCATAATATGACTGGTCGTCTCTACACGCTTGCAGAGATCCGGCCAGCGCTGTTGTAGTAAAGGCATCACTTGATGGCGCAAATAGTTGCGATCAAAGTCTTCATCTGCATTACTAGGATCTTCACACCATTGAATATGATGTTCTTGGGCATAAGCCACAAGGGCTTCCCTAGTTACCGATAGCAGAGGTCTTTGCACATAGCCTTCCCCCAAGGGACGACGCTGGCGCATAGCGCCCAAGCCTGCCACACCCGCTCCACGCAACAGCCTTAGCAATAGGGTTTCTACTTGATCATTAGCATGCTGGGCCAGCATCACAACATCATCAGCCTCAATAACCTCTGCAAATACTTGATGGCGTGCCGCGCGTGCGGCTGCTTCGAGACCTTGCTTCTGTTGCAATTCTGCATCAACAGTGACTTTGACACATTGATAAGGAAAGCCATAGCTTTGTGATTGTTCGGCAACAAAGGCTTGCCAACGATCAGCATCAGCCTGCAATCCATGATGAATATGTAGGACATCAACTGCAGGCAGAGTAAGAGAGGTATTTTGCTGCATCTGCTTTACCAGATGTAACAAACACATGGAATCAAGGCCGCCACTAACAGCAAGCCACCAGCGCTTGGCCTGCAAAGGCAAGCTGGCCTGCACATGCTGAGCCAGCGAATTCATAGACGTTAGGAGCTAATGCCGTAAGCCATCAAGCGCTGATAACGGCGTTCTAGCAAAGCATCCATATCCATTTGCTGTAAATCATGGAGTTGCTGCACTAAGGATTTTTTCAAGCTGGCGGCAATCATATCCATATCACGATGGGCGCCACCCAAAGGTTCTTGCACGATATGATCAACCAAGCCTAACTCTTGTAAACGCTGGGCGGTAATACCCATAGCATTAGCAGCATCAGCGGCATAGTCAGCACTTTTCCATAAAATAGATGCGCAACCTTCAGGTGAAATTACCGAATAGGTTGAATATTGCAACATATTTAAATGGTCACAGACGCCAATGGCTAGTGCGCCTCCAGAACCACCTTCACCAATAACAGTGGCAATAACTGGACTACGTAAATCTGACATTTTCAGTAAGTTATAGGCAATGGCTTCACTCTGGCCACGCTCTTCTGCATCAATACCCGGGTAAGCACCTGGGGTATCAATAAAGGTTAACACGGGCATGTTAAAGCGCTCAGCCGTCTGCATTAAACGCAAGGCCTTACGATAACCTTCGGGACGCGGCATACCAAAGTTGCGAGCAACCTTTTCTTTAACGCCACGACCCTTTTGTTGACCAATCAACATAACCGGTTTGTCATCCAGACGAGCTATACCACAGACAATAGCCTGATCATCACCAAAGTGGCGATCGCCGTGTAATTCATCAAAATCAGTAAAGATCCGCTCCACATAATCGAGCATATAGGGTCGCTGCGGGTGGCGTGCTACCTGTGATACTTGTGCTGCAGATAATTTCGAAAAGATAGTGCCAGTTAAACTAACGCTTTTGTCTTGCAAAGTGGCAATTTCGTCAGCAATATTTAACTCATTGTCGTTGCCCAACAGACGCAGAGCGTCAATTTTTGCTTCTAGTTCGGCGATAGGTTGCTCAAAGTCCAGATAATTCGGGTTCATAAGGTAGTATCTTGAAGTAGTATCTTGAATTAGGTAAAACGATATCTCGCTATATTATAACTGATGCATCAGGATCAATCACGCCTAATGCTGACCAATACGTCGATAACTCATTTGCACGGCTTGATCACCTAACAGGTAACGTAATTCTTGCAGTAAATCATCATCTATGGAAAGCCGCCAAGGCGATGCACATCGAATCAGCCCAGCACCAATATTATTGCTGACCTGAATAGCTAAGCGGGTCGCAGGGGCATCACCTAGCACCTGACGCGCACTTAATAGGGCTTGCAAGCGTGGCCAAGTATCGCCCTGTAAATGCTCAGGCTGCACATTAATCTGTAAACCTTGTGAAAAGACAGTCCGCGCCTGAGTCATAGTAAGCACTTCTTTGGCACTCACCTTTAGGCCACCTGAATAATCATCTTCGCCCACTTCGCCTTTGATAATTAAGAGACGATCATTTTGAATAATATCTCGATACTTATCATAGCTATCGCCAAATAGGGCCACTTCAATACGCGCCCGACGGTCATCGATAGTTAAAAAGGCAATGGTCTTACCACGCTTAGTTTTCATAGTACGGTGGGCTACCACCATACCGGCTAACCATTGATCTTCCCGCTTGGCATAAATATTATCCAAACTAGCACGCATAAATTTGGCTAACTCAGCATCATAATCATCTATGGGATGACCTGTCACATATAAGCCAAGAGTGTCTTTTTCTCCTTGCAGGCGCTGCTTAAGATTAAGCACCCGCACATTTTCATAGCGAGCATACGGATCACCCGTTTCATTAACCACAGCACTTGAGGGGTCACCAAATAAATCCATAATGCCGGCATCAGCATTGCGCTCACTTTGATCGGCTGCCTGCACAGCATCACCAATAGCCGCATATAAAACCGCGCGCTCTTTAGAAGCAATTAAATTATCCAGAGCACCACTAGCCACCAAGGCTTCTAGCACCCGTTTGTTGATTTTCTTACTACCAACTCGCTGACAAAAATCAAAGAGATCGGTAAATTCGCCACCGGCTTCACGGGCCGCAATAATGGCTTCTACTGGGCCTTCACCCACGCCTTTAACCGCGCCCAGACCATAAACAACTTCATTATTGTCATTAACGGTGAATTTAAAATGACTGACATTGACATCGGGCAAGCGCAAAGGCAATTCCATGCGCCGGCACTCTTCTACCAGAATCACAACCTTTTCAATATTCTGCATATCTGCTGACAGTACAGCAGCCATAAATTCGGCAGGGTAATGGTGCTTAAGCCAAGCTGTTTGATAAGAAACCAAGGCATAAGCGGCGGAGTGGGATTTATTAAAGCCATAACCGGCAAACTTTTCCACCAGGTCAAAAATATTACCAGACAGGTCCTTATCTATACCCTGATTAACGCAGCCATCCAAAAATACGGCGCGCTGCTTGGCCATTTCTTCAGGCTTTTTCTTACCCATGGCTCGGCGTAACATATCCGCTCCACCTAGGGTATAACCAGCCATAACCTGCGCAATCTGCATTACCTGCTCCTGATACAGAATAATGCCATAGGTAGGTTCTAATACTGGTTGCAAGGAATCAAGTTGATAATTTTCATGAGGCCAAGCCAATTGGGCACGACCATGTTTACGATTGATAAAATCATCTACCATGCCTGACTGCAATGGACCCGGGCGAAATAAGGCTACTAGAGCGATAATATCTTCAAAGGTGCTGGGCAATAATCGCTTGATCAAATCCTTCATACCGCGGGATTCCAACTGGAATACACCCGTGGTCTCTGCCCGTTGCAATAGACCGTATACTTCAGGATCTTCTAGATCAATCGCTTCAATGACTATAGCTTCTTGGCCTTGACTTTGGCGACGACTATTAATCATCTCCACAGCCCAATCAACAATAGTGAGGGTTCTTAAACCAAGGAAGTCAAACTTAACCAAGCCAGCATCCTCAACATCACCTTTGTCATATTGAGTAACCAAACCACCACCATCTTCATCACAATATAAAGGTGAGAAATCAGTGAGCTTGGTGGGAGCGATAACCACGCCCCCAGCATGTTTACCAACATTACGAGTAAGGCCTTCAAGCTGAAAGGCCATATCCATAATTTCCTGTACTTCTTCGTCTTCATCAATAAAGCTGCGCAGAGCTTCTTCTTGCTCTACAGCTTTTGATAGAGTCATACCCACTTCAAAAGGGATTAATTTGGATAATTTATCTGCCAAACCAAAAGGTTTGCCCTGCACCCTGGCCACATCTCGCACTACAGCTTTAGCCGCCATGGTACCGAAGGTAATAATCTGAGATACAGCATCTTTACCATAGGTCTGAGCCACATACTCGATAACGCGGTCGCGGTTATCCATGCAGAAATCTATATCAAAATCTGGCATGGAAACCCGCTCGGGATTTAAGAAGCGTTCGAATAGTAAGTCATAACGTAAAGGATCCAAATCCGTAATATCCAAAACATAAGCTACCAAGGAGCCGGCACCGGAACCACGACCGGGCCCAACTGGGATTTTGTTACGCTTCGCCCAGCCGATAAAGTCCATCACGATAAGGAAATAACCCGGAAAGCCCATCTGAATAATAATGTCGAGTTCAAATTCTAGACGCTCGACAAAGCCTTGTTTCTTCTCGGCATAGTTTGGATCATTGCTATCCAAAATACTTACTAAGCGTTTTTCTAAACCTTCATAAGACAACTTGCGGAAGAAGTCGTCTATGGTCATATCATCAGGCACTGGAAAATTAGGTAGGCAACAACGTCCCAACTCAATATCAAGATTACAGCGTTTGGCTATTTCCACTGAATTGGTTAAAGCTGAAGGGATATCAGCAAATAAGGACAGCATTTCTTCATTGCTGCGCAGATACTGTTGGGCAGAATATTCTTTCGGTCGCCGCGGGTCATCAAGGGTCATACTTTGGTTGATAGCGACCCGAGTTTCATGGGCCTCAAACTCATCGGCACTAATAAACATCACGTCATTGGTAGCCACCACAGGCACCTGCATAGCCTGTGCCAAAGTAACCGTTAACGCCACACAAGCCTCATCATCGGTGCGACCTGTACGTTGTAATTCAAGATAAAAGCGATCACCAAAGATATCTAGCCATTCCTGTAAGATAGGCTTGGCCTCTTCCACACCATGCACCAGCAGCATGCGCCCGATATCACCATAATTGGCACCAGAGAGGGCTATTAAACCCGCTTGCCGATCACGCAGCCATTCACGTTGAATGATGGCCTTACCTAAATTTTGACCAAACTGGAAAGCCATTGATATAAGTTCTGTTAAATGCAGATAACCTTGTGCATTCATGGCCAACAAAGTCATCCGTGAGACTGGCAGGTCACTACCAGCAGGGGGTGCCAGCAAAATATCACAACCACATAAAGGTTTGATACCAGCAGCTTGAGCGGCCTTATAGAACTTGATCATGCCAAACATATTGCTCTGATCGGTCAGCGCAATAGCTGGCATATGCTCAGCCTGTAAAGCTTGCATCAAAGGTTTGATACGTACCAAACTATCACTCAGAGAAAACTCTGAATGCATACGTAAGTGGACAAAATCAACTGCACTCATGGTTGTTGTTCCAGTATTCTTGCTACGGGGCCAAAACTACGTCGATGTTGATCACAAACACCATGCTCAGCCAATGCTAGTAAATGTTGTTTAGTCGGATAGCCCTTGTGCTTATCCAAGCCATAGTATGGGTAACGTTTATGCCATGCTTGCATATCCTGATCACGAGTCACCTTAGCAATAATAGAGGCAGCACCAATACACAGTTCTTTGGCATCACCTTTAACAATGGCTTGGGCCGGGCAAGCTAAGGTTGGGCAACGATTACCATCAATTAACGCCATATCTGGTTGCACACTTAAACCCTCAACCGCCCTCTGCATAGCTAGCATACTGGCATGCAAAATATTTAACTGATCAATCTCAGCGACACTTGCTCGCCCAATCGATACTGCTATTGCCTGTTCCCATATCAATTTAAACAGCTGATCGCGTACCTTTTCCGATAACTGTTTCGAGTCACCTAAACCTGCAATAGGCTGGCTTGGGTCAAGAATAACAGCTGCAGCCACCACTTCACCAAATAAAGGACCACGGCCAGCCTCATCAACACCACATACGATTTCTGGTTGCCATGCAGGCAAATCAAGGCCAAGTTGGTCAGACATGGATTGACTCCTGCCCTGACTGCTCCTTTATCACTTGCATCACCACTTGTGCAGCTTGATGATCAGCATTCTGGGCTAGCTTATCATGTAATGCCAAAAAGGTGTTTTGTTGTTGGGCACGCACTTCATTATCATATAAAAGAGCAGCCATCTTTTCGACCAATACATCGACTTGCACCTGCTCTTGGAGCAACTCCTCCACCACTCTATTACCCGCTAATAAATTGGGCAAGCTAACATAGGGCACCTGCAATTTGCGCTTAAATAAACGATAACTAATAGGCGACAGCCGATAACATACCAGCATAGGCTTGGAAAATAACATGGTTTCTAGGGTTGCTGTACCTGAAGCTACCAAAACAGCATCGGCAGCAGCTAGGGCGGCACGTGTTTGATGCAGCACGATCATGATCGTATCAGTTTTGGCGCGGGTGGCGACCAAATTTTGCAACTCTTTATATCTGGCTTGGTTTGCTGCTGCTAGGACTACTTGCAATTGTGGGTAACAGTCTTGTAACCGCAAAGCTGTATCAATAAATTGACTAGCTAACTGCTTTACCTCCATAGCACGACTGCCCGGCAACAGGGCTAACACTGGTGCATCAAGTGTTAGTCCTAATTGGGCTCGGGCACCTGCTTGATGCCATTCGCCAGGCAACTCATCTGCCAACCGATGACCCACAAAAGTAGCAGGGATATCATGTTGACGATAGTAAGGAATTTCAAATGGTAGTAGAGCTAAAACATGGTGACAGGCCTTGGCTACGGTAAAAACCCTATCTTCCCGCCAAGCCCAAACTGAAGGGCTGACATAGTGTACCGTCGCTATACCTGCTTGCTTCAGACGCGTCTCTAGTCCTAGGTTAAAATCGGGGGCATCAATACCAATCATGGCTAAGGGCGGTGTCGCTTGATATTTTTTAATCAAGCGGCGGCGCAAGAAAAGTAACTCAGGTAAGCGCCCTAGCACTTCTACCAAACCCATTACTGACAAGCGCTCCATAGGCACTAGACTATTAAAGCCAAGGGCCTCCATGGCCGGCCCACCAATCCCCTCAAATTGCAAATTAGGATCACGCTCTAACAAAGCGCTCATTAGGCCAGCACCCAGTAGATCGCCAGAGGCTTCTCCGGCAATGATAACGATTGTCTTGCTAGTCATAAGGCCCGACGATTAGCGGATAATACCGCGGGTCGATGCCTGCAGAGATGCTACTAAAACAGCCACTTCGTTTACCTCAGGTACCATTTTCTGTAACTGAGCAATGGCTTCTTCTAAGGTGTTGCCCTGGCGGTAAATGACTTTATAGGCTTCACGTAAACCACGAATAGCCGATTTACTAAAACCGCGACGCTTGAGGCCTTCAGTATTAATTCCATGAGGAGCAACAGCATTACCATTGGCCATCACAAAGGCGGGGATATCTTTCAAAACAACACTACCCGCTCCAGTCATACAATGGGCGCCTAGCTGGCAAAACTGGTGAACAGCTGTAAAGCCGCCTAAAATGGCGTGATCACTGATCCTAACATGGCCAGCAAGGGCGGCATTGTTGGCAATAATAATGTTATCACCAACCACACAGTCATGAGCAATATGGACATTGGCCATCAGTAGATTATTGGAGCCAAGTTGCGTGATACCTGCATCTTGAATCGTGCCGCGGTGCAGAGTACAGCCTTCACGGATGATATTATTATCGCCTATGACCAGACGCGTAGGTTCACCTTTATACTTGAGATCCTGGCAAGCCTCACCGACGGAACTAAACTGATAGATATGGTTATTGGCACCAATCGTGGTCGGCCCCTTGATAACAACATGGGACTCGATTTTAGTACCAGAGCCAATCTCGACATGGGGCCCAATAACACTGTAGGGGCCAACTTCAACGTCATCAGCTACAATAGCGGTGGTATCTATAAGTGCAGTTGGATGAATAGTCACGAAGTTATTATACCTTTCTATCAGCACACAGAATGGTGGCTGATGCTACCATATCGCCATCCACAGTAGCCTGACAATCAAACTTCCAAATACCGCGTTTCTCAGAGACGATGGTAGCTTCTAATTTTAATTGATCACCAGGCACCACAGGACGCTTAAAGCGTAACTTATCGGAGCCGACAAAATAATAAATGGAACCATCTTGTGGCTTCTTATCCATGGTTTTAAAGCCAAGAATACCAGCCGCTTGAGCCATAGCCTCAACTATTAACACACCAGGCATTACGGGGTGATCTGGAAAGTGCCCATTAAAAAAGGGCTCATTAACGGTAACATTTTTGTAGGCAACAATAGATTCGCCTAGCTGTAGATCAATAACACGATCTACCAATAAAAACGGGTAACGATGAGGTAGATATTCCCTAATTTCCTTAACATCCATTAACATGAGTTTATTTGCCTTGTTGTTCAACACTAGTTGGCGTCAACATTTAAGTTGCGTCGACTAACCACTATGTGATTATTAAGTATATTTTACTGCTCTTGTTCCAATTGTTTTACACGTTTGGCTATTTGGTCCAATTGTTTAAATCGAGCAGCGTTACGACGCCATTTATGATTGGCATCTAAACTAGTACCTGATGAATAAGCACCAGCTTCTTTAATTGAATGAGTGACCAATGACATAGCGGTCACATGCACACCATCTGCTAAATAAAGGTGACCGGTAATACCACAGGCACCTGCAATGGTGCAGTTTTTGCCTAAGGTTGTACTACCTGCAATAGCTGTACATCCGGCAATAGCTGTATGGTCTCCCAAGACCACATTATGAGCAATTTGCACCTGATTATCCAGTTTTACACCGTTACCAATGCGGGTATCATCCAGTGCCCCACGGTCAATTGTTGTGCCAGCACCAATCTCTACATCATCACCCGTGACTACACCACCTAACTGATGGATTTTTACCCAATCAGCGCCATCTTTTGCAAACCCAAAGCCATCAGCGCCAATAACCGCACCACTATGCAAAATATTGCGCTGTCCTAAAGTTATGCCATGATAAAGCGTTACATTTGCTGCTAAGCGAGTTTCTTTGCCTATGCTGCAATGATCACCTATAACGCAATTAGGGCCAATATGAACACCAGCGTCTAGACGCACATGCTCACCAATAACGACACCAGGTCCTATCACCACATCCTCACCAATAAAGGCTGATAAGGCAACCACTGCACTGTCATGTACACCCTGGTAGGCGCTGGCTGGGGAAAATAATGCCGAAAGTTTGGCATAACCCAGATAGGGGTTATCAAGCAATAGCTTATTGCCAGCAAAATAATGGGCTTGATCAGGGTGCAGAATAACTGCCCCCGCTTTACAATCCGCTAGTTGCGAGGCGTATTTCATATTCGCTAAAAAACTTACTTGATGGGGCTCAGCATTAGCCAGTGTGGCAATACCCGTCACCGGATAATCGCCATCGCCAATTAACTCAGCATTTAGATGCTGTGCCAGTTCAAATAAAGTCCAGTGCTTCATATAGAAACCTATTTTTCATCTAACAATGCGGTGATGGCAGCAGTAATCTCAATATCATCCTGCACATAGACAACGGCATTACGATTTAAAATTAAGCTAATATTATTGGCCTCTATATATTTGGTGAGGACCTCATCCAGCTTTGGACGCATTAATTGCAAAAATTCTTGTTCAGTTTGTAACTTGGCATTATTTAAATATTGGTTTAATTGTTGAAATACCTGCGACTGCTGATTAATTTGCTGCTGTAACTGCTGCAATTCTTCACTACTCAATAACGCTTGATCTTCTTCCAAACGCTTTTGCAGTGCTTGTAGTTCTTGACCAACTGACTCCAAACGTTGACTTTGGGGCTGTAACTGCTCACTTAATTGTTGTCCCAGCTGAATTGCTGCTTGAGTATCAAAAATAGCTTTTTCAGGGCTAAAAATAGCAATTTTGTCGGCTGCAGCTAGACTGCTCAAACTAATACCTAGGGCTACTAACAACCCTTTCAATAAATTTCTCATTTTGTCATTCCTTTTTTACAATACAATATCCTAACAACCCGATCGTAGGATGATTTGACTACTTATTTTAGTAGCCAAATCAGTGTAGCGATAATTAAATTTTCACCCCAACAGGGCGCCGCAACAGACTAACGCCTAAGGCAATAAACCATGCAATTGCAGCAAGACCACCTGCCCCTGTCAGCAAACCAAGTCCCATAGTGAATTTTTACACCTACCCTAAGTAACAAATTATATCTGCTCTAAGTAGCACACTTAAATTAACAAGACTAGTAAGAACGTCCCAAGGTTATATGCGTACTGGTTGTTGAGTCAGTAGGTTCAGATACCAATGGTTGAGCCATAACTAAGGTTAATGGGCCCACTGGTGTTAACCAAGCCAGACTAAACCCTGTTGATGCTCGTAAATCAGCACCAGAAAAATCACCTTGTGCAAAGACATTACCGACATCTAGGAACAACATGGTTCTAACGGATGGCATATCGTCAAGTAAAGGGAAAATCCATTCACCTGTGGCAGTCGTCAATATTTGACCACCCATGGGGCTATTATCAGTCTCTGATACAGGACCCAAAGAGTTATGCCCAAAACCACGTACAGAACCAAAACCCCCTGCGTAGTAATTAGCAAAGGGTGGCGTTAGTGTAGAGCTGCCAAAAGTATCCGTGTAGCCTAACTGGGCACCAAAGGAGGCAATATAGTTGGCGCTATTATCTAGAGGAGTAAAGTAACGATAATTATACTTAGCCTGATAATAATTCAAGTCACTACCTGGCAAAGCCAAAAACAAATTCAGATTATGAGAGCGACCTTCCGTAGGGTACCAAAAATCATTTAAGCTATTATCTTTATAGCTTATATTGCCTTTGTATTGAGTAAATTCTGAGCCTTCAGTATCAACAAATGTTTGTAGTTCAGTTGTCACTGAGGAACCCAAAGTCAGATCAATTTTTTCATAGCCTAAGTTAAAACTTAAGTTAGCATTATCGGACAAGGGATAACCAAACTGCATACCCAGCCCCACGCGGTCAGTCGCATAACTACTTACATCTATTTCAGAATAATCGCGCTGTTGATAAGTCACATCCACACCCAAACTCACACCATTAACGGTATAGTAGGGATTGAGATAACTAAAATTATATTCTTGGGTACTAGCACTAGAAGACAAGCTGGCTTCCAACTTATTACCCGTACCTAGGAAATTGTTCTGATTAATGGAACCACCCCAGAAAGCTCCCTCACCGTCGGTATAGCCAAGCATAATTGACCAGTCAGCAGTTAGACCTTCCACTACATCGAATTCCACATCCAACATATCATCGGTACCAGCAACTGGTTTGGTATTGACATTGACACTACTAAAATACCCCAAGCGCTGCAAACGTAGTCGAGAAGCCCTAATATCCGCAAATGAGGCCACACCACCTTCCATCTGGCGCATTTCTCGGCGTAATACATCATCCACTGTGCGAGTATTACCATTGAAGTTTATGCGGCGCACATAGGTGCGCTTACCAGACCTGATCAAGAACTGCAGATCAACAGTACTATCTTCATTATTCACTAGGGGAACTGGCTGCACCTCAGCAAAAGCAAAGCCATTATCACCCAACAGCTGTTTTACTTCTTGCCCAACATTCATCAGTTCATAGCGTGAAAACACATCACCTTGAATAGCGCCTACCAGCTTTCTAACTTGCTCTTCGGCCACGGGCACATCACCAGAAATATTAACCTCGCCGACTTTAAACTCAGGCCCCTCGTTAATATTTATGGTGATAAAAACTTGGGTTTTATCCGCTGCAATGGCTACTTGGGTGGATTCTATATTGAATAAAACATGGCCACGATCCAAATAATGGGAGCGAATATTTTCTAAATCAGCGGTCAATTTTTCCCGCGAATACTGGCTTGATTTCGAAAATAGTGACCAAAAACCATCAGCACGTAAACTCATTAAATCGAGCAGTTGGCTATCGCTATATTGGTTATTACCAATAATATTAATCTGACTAATAACCGAATTCACGCCTTCGTTGATTTCTACCTCTAAACCAACACGATTTTCTTCTAGCTCTTGAACCCTTGTCTCTACCAATACCGAGTAACGCCCCATTGCGTTATATTGACGTTCTAACTCCAATTCTATCTGCGCTAAGGTTGACTGTTGGAAGATCTCTCCTTCAATCAATTTGGCACTTTTTAACGCCCCTTGTAACTGCTCAGTACCGATAATCTTATTACCGGAAAGTGCGATACTAGCAATAGCTGGGCGTTCTTTTAGTTTAATAACCAGAATATTATCGTCGCGCTGCAAGCTAATATCTTCAAAATAACCACTTTTAAATAGACTTCGGGTCGCTGCCGCTAGGGCACGTTGGTCAACCTCATCACCAACTTGGAGGGGCAAAAAGCGAAAAGCGAGGGCGTTATCCACCCGTTGTAAACCTTCAATACGGATATCAGCAATTACAAAATCGGCCGCTTGGGCTATCTGTGTGGTCAGGGACATTAAGCCTAACAAGACACCCAGCATTAGTCGTTTTATCATTATCATTTTTACTTTACCCAACAAATTAACAGTCAATTTTTATAAACGCGCTATATCATTAAAGATAGCTAAAAACATCAGTCCACCGACCAAAGCCATACCAATACGCATACCAACTTGCTGCACACCATCGGAAACCGGCTTACCGGTGATCAATTCAACCAAATAATACAATAAATGCCCACCATCCAACATAGGTACTGGCAGTAAATTAAGTACCCCGAGGCTAACACTTATGTAAGCCAAAAAAGTAACAAATGATGCTAGCCCCATGGCAGCTGAATCTGTAGCCACTTTGGCAATGCTAATTGGCCCACTAAGGTGCTCTACGGACATCTCACCCATGATCATCCGGGTAATACCCTGAAAGGTAAGGCTAATCATTTGTCCAACTTGCGCCACCCCACCCTGCAACGCTTGCCATAAGGATGGTTCAGCTTTAACAATCAAGCTATCTGGCCAAGCTAAGGATACTATACTGACGCCAATAACACCTACCAAGCTACCATCAGCCAACTGCTTACTTTGGACTTGCACAGGTGCTTGCATTACTTCACCTTGGCGCCGATAGGTCACCATCACAGACTGATCAGGCAAGGCTTTTATCCTATTTACAAAGACAGCATATTCATCGACAGGTTCATTATTTAAATGCGTAATCACATCACCACTTTTTAAACCAGCCAGCTGCGCTGCACCAGCATCCATAATTTGGTCTAGTTTGACAGGAACCTGAGGCCGCCAAACCCTAAACCCTAACTGACTGATCGGAGACGCTTCTTTGACTTCTGCCAACCAATTACTGACGCCCAAGGAATAGGTTCTTGGGGCACCCTCAAAAGTAAGATCTTGGCTCACCCTTTGGTCAATTTGCTGTTCTGCCTGAGCTTGCAAGCGAGGTATATTTAAAGCTTGCAGTTGGAGTTGAATATTTTTTGTCTCCCCCATGTGTTGCAACAGCTGTATATTCACATCTTGCCAACTCTTGGTACTAACGCCATCAACTGAACGTATTAATTGCCCAGCGGGAATCTGTGCCGATGCCGCTGGCGAGCCGGCAGCCACCTGACCAATAACAGGCAATAACTGCGACACACCAGCATATTGCACACCCGCATATAACAAGGCCGCAAATAACAGATTGACCATAGGCCCCGCAGCCACAATAGCAATACGCTTATACACATTTTGTTGGTCAAAAGCCGTACTATATTCCTGCTGGGTCAACGCATCATTGCGACTATCCAGCATACGCACATAACCACCGAGTGGAATGGCTGCCAACACATACTCAGTACCATCGGCGCCGACTCGCCGCCAGATAGGCCGACCAAAACCAATGGCAAAGCGTAATACTTTTACTTTACACCAACGTGCGACAAAGAAATGACCTGCTTCATGGACAGCTATTAGTATAGCAATCGCCACTAAAAAAACAGGGATAGTAAATAATAGTGAACTAGTTAAAACTTGCATGGGAGCTTTTTATTTCCACTAAAGATAACAGCATCTTATGTGATGCTAAGGCTATTAATCAACCTTAGCTTAAGCACCAAGACCGATAAGACATAAAGCAAATACTGGGGCTGCCGCAGTCAAACTATCAATACGATCCATGACCCCACCATGACCGGGCAACAATCTGCCACTGTCTTTAATACCACAGTGGCGTTTAAACATACTTTCTAAGAGGTCACCAACCACCGAGGCAAACACCACCAATAATGCTAACAAGTATATACCTAATAAAGTATTAGCGGCGAAATCAAAGTAGGGTTTTGCAGCAAAAGATACTAACAATACAGTTACCACGGCGCCACCGACGCCCGCCCATGATTTAGCTGGGCTAACCCGCGGCATGAGTTTACGTTTACCATAGCGCTTACCAGCAAAATAGGCGCCCGTATCAGCCCCCCATACCAATAAGAAAAGATATAAAATAAGCCAAGGACCTGCCGCTAATTCTCTTACTTGCACTAGTGCCAACCAAGTTGGTAGCAGTACCAATAAACCAATCATACCTTTGCTTACTTTATTGCGCCAAGATAAGGTAAAACGGGGATAAACGATGACAAGGGCTGTGGCGATTAACCACCAACACACAGCAATCGAAAAGATGACCACCTGATATTCAATCAGATACTTACTGGTCAGTAGTAATATTAACAACAATAATAAAACGTACGCCATACGCTGACTAAAACGCATCAGACGCATCATGGCGGTCCATTCCCATGCCCCCATAAGCACCACTAGGCCGATAAAAGCAGCAAACCACGGGCTTGGCAAAAGAAACACCGAGCCCAAGGTAATAGGCGCTAAGATTAGTGCAGTAATGATTCGCGATTTAAGCATCTTGTTATTTTATTCTACTAGGGCCCCATCCAATTAGGCACTAGCTTCCTGTTGTTCTAACTGCTCGGCAGTACAACCAAATCTCCGTTGGCGTTTACTAAATTCAACCAGCGTGTCGACAAATTGCTGGTGTTGAAACTCTGGCCACAAAGCTGGAGCAAAGACAAACTCAGCATAGGCCAGCTGCCATAGCAGAAAATTACTAATACGCTGTTCGCCACTCGTGCGCACACATAAGTCAACGGCAGGCAAATCACTTAGGCATAACCAATTAGCCAAGCTTTTCTCGTCTATGTCATCAACACGCATCTGACCTTCAAGCACAGCACTGGCGGCTTGACGTGCAGCCCTAGCAATATCCCAATGACCACCGTAATTTGCCGCGATATTAAGCTGTAAACCAGTATTCTTCTCAGTCAAAGCTTCAGCTTTGACAATCAGATCCTGTAATCCAGACTCAAATTCAGCCGTATTACCAATAATACGTAGGCGGATATTATGTTCATGAAGTTTATCAACTTCGCGTTCTAACACATACACAAACAAATCCATCAACGCCCGCACTTCGAGTGGAGGTCGGCGCCAATTTTCACTACTAAAAGCAAATAAAGTTAGGGCTTTTAGTTCATAATGTACCGCCGTTTCAATAACCGCTTTTACGGCTTCAACACCGGCTTTATGACCTGCCACACCGGACAAGTCCCTTGCTTTAGCCCAGCGATTATTGCCATCCATTATAATAGCTACATGTTCAGGCATATTGGTAATCGATGTTGCCAATATTGCCGCGCGTGGATCATCCATTCACGCCCCCTTCCAGATTGGGAAATTTGTCACAGACAACTCTAACCAAATGAATAACTTGTTCCTTGGCACAACCTAAACTAACGCTTGTGGGTAATTTATACATAGTAAATGACCACTTAAAATTTTTTCTAACGCCAGCTGCTTGAACCATCAGTATCCATTCTAGGCTCAAACTGCCATTAAATCTTTTTCTTTTGCTGCCAAAGCCTGATCAACTGCTTCGATATGGGTGTTAGTTACTTTTTGGATTGCATCTTCACCACGACGGGCATCATCTTCAGTAACTTCTTTTTCTTTTAATAAGTCTTTGATATCACCATTAGCATCACGACGAATATTACGAATTGAAATACGTGACTTTTCTGCCTCTTCCCGCGCCTGTCGAATATAGCCCTTGCGGGTTTCCTCGGTTAGGGCCGGCATAGGGACACGAATAATTTCACCACTGGTGGCAGGATTCAAACCTAAATCAGCCTTCATGATAGCTTTTTCTATTTCCGGAATCAGTGGCTTCTCCCATGGCACAATCGATAAAGTACGGCCATCTTCGACGTTAATATTAGCTAACTGACTCAGAGGTGTATCAGCACCATAATATGGCACCATAACTGTATCTAGAATACTCGGGTGAGCTCGACCAGTGCGGATTTTCTTAAAAGCCGTATGTAGGGCTTCTACACTCTTATCCATGCGCTCATCAGCATCATCACGAATTTCATTAATCATTTATTTCTCCAGCTTCTGGCAGGTTAACATTAACCAAGGTGCCTTCATGGCCCCCTACAACTAGGTTAACCAGTGCACCAGACTTATTCATATTAAATACACGTACCGGCATGCCTTGATCTCGACATAAGCACATAGCCGTTAAATCCATCACCCCTAATTGACGTTCAATAGCTTCATCAAAGGTTAAATAGTCAAATTTTTCCGCATCGGGGTTGGTGACTGGGTCATCAGTATAAATACCATCCACCTTGGTTGCCTTGAGGACTGCATCAGCCTCAACTTCAATACCACGCAGACTAGCCGCAGAGTCCGTTGTAAAGAAAGGGTTACCCGTACCAGCCGAAAAGATCACGACATTACCTTGGGATAAATATAACATGGCATTACGGCGATCATAGTGATCAACAACACCACTCATGGGAATAGCTGACATTACGCGCGTAGTGATATTTGATCGCTCCAATGCATCTCGCATTGCTAGGGCATTCATAACTGTTGCCAGCATCCCCATATGGTCGCCAGTAACACGATCCATACCAGCTTGGCTCAGAGCTGCTCCGCGGAACAAGTTACCACCACCGATGACTAATCCTACTTGCACACCGATACCCACTAGCTGACCGATTTCTAAAGCCATACGATCCAAGACTTTGGGGTCAATACCAAAATTTTCGTCACCCATGAGGGCTTCGCCACTTAGCTTCAATAAAATACGCTTATAGCGTGGCTGGCGCTTATCGAATGAGGGCATATATGGGTCTCCAATTTCAGCAAGTGGCTTATTCTACAAAAAATTTTGCCAAAGTGCTTTAACCATGACAACAAAATTGCAGCATTTATATTTAGTTAGCTATACTTTGCCAACAATAGTGGTGCAAATACAAGGTCTAAACAAAACGACAAGCTAAAAAAAAGGCGCCGATATTATCGACGCCTTTTTTAATTATTTCGCTTAACCTTGCAACTGGGCAGCTACCTCGGCAGCAAAGTCAGTTTCTTCGACTTCAATACCTTCACCCACTTCCAAACGCACGAAAGCAGATACTTCAGCACCAGCAGCTTTTGCTAAGTCACCCACTTTTTGCTCTGGGTTCTTAACAAAAGGCTGTTCTACCAAGCTGTTTTCAGCCAAGAATTTGTTGATACGACCAACCATCATTTTTTCGATGATAGCTTCAGGCTTACCAGCCATATCCGGCTGGGCCTTAATGATCTCTTCTTCCTTAGCTAATTCTTCCGCTGGCATATCGTCACGAGTATTAACACGTGGATTTACCGCCGTAACATGCATGGCAATATCTTTTGCCAATTCTGCGTCGCCAGCTGTCATAGAAACTAAAGCGCCAATCTTGCTGTTACTGTGAACATAAGCACCAACATTAGCGCCTTCCAGTAATACAGTACGACGAGGGGTGATGTTCTCACCAATTTTCTGTACCAAAGCTTCACGCTCAGCATCTAGGGCAGCCGCGATGGGTGCCATATCTGTTGCTTTTGCAGCAAAAGCAGCATCAGCCACTTGGTCCACAAAGGCCAAGAAGCCAGCATCACGCGCAGCAAAGTCAGTTTCAGAGTTCACTTCAACCATTACAGCGTAGGAGTTGTCATCAGCGATACGCACAGCAACAACACCTTCAGCGGCAGTACGACCAGCTTTTTTGGCTGCCTTCATGCCACTGTTTTTACGCATTTCTTCGATTGCTGCCTCAATGTCGCCACCAGCAGCTGTCAAAGCTTTCTTACATTCCATCATGCCCAGACCAGTACGGTCGCGCAGTTCTTTTACCATAGTTGCAGAAATTGCAGCCATTGTTAGATCCTCAATAATCGACAGTTAGGCTTCTGCTTCAGTTGCCTCTTCAGCAACTTCAACAAACTCACCAGCCGCTGCACCAGCAGCATTTTGACCGGCCGCACAGGCATCAGCCATAGCGTTGACATAAATCTGAATGGCACGTAAAGCATCGTCATTCCCAGGAATAACATAATCAACACCATCTGGATTACTGTTAGTATCCACAATGCCAATAACGGGAATGCCTAATTTGTTAGCTTCGTTAACAGCGATACGTTCGTGATCAACGTCAACTACAAATAATGCATCTGGCAGACCGCCCATGCTTTTGATACCGCCAATGGAACGCTCAAGCTTTTCCATTTCACGCTGACGCATTAGTGCTTCTTTCTTAGTTAGCTGCTCAAATGTGCCATCGTTGGCTTGGGTTTCTAAATCGCGGAAACGACGGATGGATTGACGGATTGTCTTGTAGTTAGTCAACATGCCACCTAACCAGCGGTGGTTAACATAAGGCATGCCAACACGCTCTGCTTGCTCTTTGATAACCTTAGCGGCGGCGCGCTTGGTGCCAACAAACAGAACTTTGTTCTTGTTAGACGCCATGTTTTGAACAATGGCTAGGGCTTCGTTCAACGCCGGAACAGTTTGATCCAGGTTGATGATATGAATTTTGTTACGTGCACCAAAGATGTACTGACCCATTTTTGGGTTCCAGTAACGAGTTTGGTGACCAAAGTGAGCGCCTGCTTTTAGCAGATCACGCATTGCTACTTGAGTCATAATATTTTCCGTTATGGGTTAGGCCTCCACAAACCCTTAACCAGCAGCGCTGGAGCATACCCAAATCAATGATTCGAGAACCATTGACACCCGAGGGCATGTGTCGGTTTGTGTGTGACGTTAAATTAAATTTCCTGACCTACAAAAATCAGGCGCGTATTTATATCACAAAGACCTATGAAAAGAAAGGTAAATTGCTAATTTAATCGTGACCCTTACGGCCAATATCTGTTACACTCAAACCTCTTTAAATGGGACTTTAGCAAGTGCATCGTTAACCTATTCTGTATACTCCACAGCAATTTGGTCCAGTAGCCAAATACGGCTTTTAAACAACTAGGATAATAGGCCTTAAACCTCCCAAAAACTGCAGCTTATCAACGAGAGAATTTCGTCGTGAGTATTATTATCAAGACCCCAGATCAAATCGAAAAAATGCGGATTGCCGGCCGCCTTGCAGCCGAAGTATTGGAGATGATCGAACCCCATGTAAAACCAGGGGTCACAACTAATCAGCTGAATCAAATTTGTCACGATTATATAGTCGACGTGCAGCAGGCTATTCCAGCGCCTTTAAACTATCACGGTTTCCCCAAGTCTATTTGCACTTCGGTAAATCATGTCGTTTGTCATGGCATACCCAATGACAAACCCTTAAAAAAAGGCGATGTAATCAATATTGATATTACCGTCATTAAAGATGGACTTCACGGCGACACCAGCAAAATGTTTAATGTTGGCCCTATCCCTGCTCATGCGCAGCGCTTAATTGATGTTACATATGAATGTATGAACAAAGGTATTGAGCTAGTAAAACCCGGGGCTCGTTTAGGTGATATTGGCGCAGTTATTCAGCAACATGCTGAAGCGCATCATTATTCTGTAGTCAGAGAATATTGTGGCCATGGCATTGGCGAAGTCTTCCATGAAGAACCACAAGTACTGCATTATGGCCAAGCCGGAACGGGTGTCGAACTCAAGCCTGGTATGATTTTTACCATTGAACCAATGATTAATGCTGGCAAGCGCCACGTGAAATTGCTCAAACGTGATGGCTGGACTGTGGAAACGACGGATAAACGCCTATCTGCGCAATTTGAACACACCATACTGGTTACCCCAACAGGCTATGAAAATCTTACTCTGCGCCAGGAGGAAAAACTCTGAACGCCCAGACCAATATTGGCCAAGATATACAGCAAGCTATTTTTGACCATGGGTCATTAAGCACTCAAATAGCCTCGCAAACTGGCCCAATCACCCCCCTCCTGAGACAAGCTTTACAAAGTGGAACGGACCAGCTGGATGAAATTTTTCGCAGCTCCCGCCATGAAAGGGTGGTGGAGATGGTCCATGCCAGAGCTTGGTTAACTGATCAGATTCTAATGCTCCTGTGGCAGCAATATAGCTGGCCAAAGGGTGTGGCCTTGGTTGCCGTAGGCGGCTATGGGCGTGGAGAGCTTCATCCACATTCTGATATTGATCTGCTAATTTTAGTTGACGATAAAGAGCCCCCTGCCAGCTGGGAAGCTAGTGCCCAGGCATTTGTTACTGCTCTATGGGATCTAGGTGTGGCCATTGGCAGTAGTGTACGCACCTACAGCGAATGCCAAACTCAAGCTAAGGGCGACATTACTATCGCTACCAATCTAATTGAGTCACGAGTGATTATTGGTGACAGTGACACGCGTAAATGCCTATTTGAATGGCTTATGACCGATGACGCTTGGTCTGATGAAGCCTTCTACAAAGCCCGCATTAAAGCCCAACAAGACCGTTATCAGCGCACCAATGATACGGAATACAATCTAGAGCCCAATCTTAAAAGCTCACCTGGTGGTTTACGGGATATTCAAACAATCACCTGGATTGGTAAGCGCCATTTTGGTTTGCGTTATATGCGTGACCTATACCAACATGATTTTATTACCGAAGATGAACTAAGTTTCCTTTACCGTGCCATTGAATACCTGTGGACTATTCGCTATGCCTTGCACTTGCAAAACCGCCGCCCAGAAGATCGCTTGCTGTTTGACCAACAACGCAAGTTAGCGGCTTTTTTTGGCTATAAGGATAATGACCAAGACCTAGCTGTAGAGCAGTTTATGCGTAAGTATTATCGCGTCGCTATGCGGTTAGCTGAACTTAACCAAACTTTGCTACAGCTATTTGATCAAGCCATTTTACGTGCTCATCAACCAGACTTAGTTATTCAAGTTAACCGCCGCTTTGAAATTCGGAATGGTTTGTTAGAGGCAAAACATCCGCTGGTGTTTGCCAAACAGCCTTTTGCCCTAATGGAAGCCTACGTCATCTTGGCACAGCATCCTGATTGCTCAGCTATTGGTGCCGCAACCCAACGCCTAATTCGCACTCATCGGCCACTGATGAACGAAAAGCTGCGCAAGGATATTCGCGTAAATAGCTTGTTTATGGAACTTTTACGTTCTCCTAAACGCATGTCTCATACCTTGATAGATATGCAACGTATCGGCCTGCTTTCAAGATATTTACCCGCGTTTGATCATATTACCGGGCGCATGCAGCACGATTTATTCCATATCTATACTGTTGATGCTCATACCCTAAAAATGGTTAAGCGAATGCGTGAAATGCTACTCCCCAGAGATCGTGAACGTTTTCCCATTGCTACAAGGGTGGTGCATGAACTACCTAAAATAGAGTTACTATATATAGCTGGCCTATATCATGATATCGCCAAGGGTAAAGGTGGTGATCACTCTAAATTGGGTGCAGAAGAAGTAAAAGCGTTTTGCCAGCAGCATCAACTAGGCAAGTGGGATACGGATCTGGTGAGCTGGTTAATACGCCATCATTTGTTAATGTCCATGACCGCCCAGAAACGTGATATAGGTAGCCCAGAAGTCATCCATGAATTTGCCGCTATTGTCGGTGATGAATTGCATCTGGACTATCTATATGTAATGACCGTATGTGATATCTATGCCACCAATCCAGAACTATGGAATAACTGGCGGGCTTCTTTAATGCGCCAGCTATATACGGAAACCAATCGTGTCTTACGTCTAGGCCTTGATCTGGATACGCCCATTGACCATGCTAGCCTGATTGAACAAACCCAATTTGATGCCCGCCATTTACTGGTTGAAAAACGCCTAAACCCTGCTGCTGTGCAGAATCTATGGGACAAATTAGGGGATGATTACTTTATCCGCGAGCAGGCGGCAACGGTAGCTTGGCATACCCAGCAAATTATTGGCCATCAGAGCAACGCCCCCTTAGTAGCTATTAGTGATTTTAGTTTTAACGATTATGAGGGTGGTAGTCAGATCTTTGTGTATACCAAAGACCAACCTAATCTATTTGCCGCCATGTGTGCGATTATTGGGCAACTAAACTTAAATATCTTTGATGCACGCATTATTACTACCGATGATGGTTATAGTATGGATACCTTTATTGTCTTAGATAATGAAGGCCAAACTTTGGACCAAACCACAGAGGTGCGGCAGGCATTACAAGATAGGTTGACCAATGCTTTGCAGCACCCCAAAGACTTTGCTTATCTGGTAGAGCAGCGCACCCCACGTTTACAAAAGCTGTTTAACATACCAACACAGATCAATATCACCAATCCCAAAGGCTTTAGTTGGAGCCGCTTGGAGTTAATCTGTGCTGATCGACCTGGTCTGTTGGCACAGATAGGGCTGGTGTTTATGCGTCTTGGCATTAGTATTCAAAAAGCCAAAATCCAGTCTATGGGAGAGCGCGTAGAGGACGTTTTCTTTATTACTGACCGAGACGGCCAACGCATTACTGATAATGACATTTTGCAAGATCTAGAACAACAACTCTGTGCTGCTCTGGATAGCCATGTAAAACAAACACAATAGTGTGAAAATTACAGCTACCTTGATGGGGCAGGCTATAACAAAGTTTGTTATCATAGACGTTTTTATCAATTCAACCCACCCAAGCTATGGAAGCCAATTATTTGAGTGATATTACCATGCATGGCATTGCCAATTGTGACACCATCAAAAAAGCCAAAAAATGGCTTACTGAAGCAGGTATTGCTTATGATTTTCGCGATTACAAAAAGCAGCCACCCAGTGTTTCAGAAATAGAAAATTGGACTAAGCTAGTGGCTTGGGAGCAGTTAGTAAATAAACGTGGTACCACTTGGCGCAAACTCGATCCTGCATTGCAAAACAGTGTTAATGCCGATTCTGCACCACAATTATTGGCCGACAATCCTAGTATGATTAAACGACCATTGGTTATCAAAGGTGATCAAGCCATACTTGGGTTTACTATTACTAGCTACGAACAATTTTTTGCTTAATACCCTATTCTCAGGAGATTTTTATGAGCCACTTTAGTTTTGCTTTTGGGGTGGGCACTCAGTCCAGTCAAGGTGAATGGTTGGAGGTGTTCTATCCGCACCCAGTTTTAAACCCAAACGATAGCCTTGTGCAAGCCATTGCTGATGTGCTTGGTAGTAATTTGATCACCGGCAATCATGCGGTAACCATTACTGGCCAGCAAGCTAGTCAACTCGGTAAAGCTTTTGCGGCAATTGATAGTCAAGACCAAGCCAAATGGCTAAGCCAAGCAGCAGATGCCAGTCAGCCCATGGTTATTACGCTTTTGGAGCATGATACGGCTCCCACTAGCACACCCGAAGTTTACTTAAAGTTGCAATTGCTTTCGGATGGTCAAATTCAACCCCATGGTCAAGACTTAACTGGCATCTTTGGTTTACTACCCAATGTCGCATGGACTAATGAAGGCCCTATTGCTGTAGGCGACCTTACGCAACGTCAAATGGACGCGCGCCTTCGTGGTGAGTGGTTGCATGTCAACGCCGTCGATAAATTCCCCCGTATGGTAGATTACAAAGTACCAGCAGGTGTCAGAATTGGTGATGCTTCCCGAGTACGCTTGGGTGCCCATCTGGCCTCTGGCACTACGGTTATGCATGAAGGTTTTGTTAACTTTAATGCTGGCACAGCTGGCAATAGTATGATCGAAGGACGTATTTCGGCTGGGGTAATGGTTGGTAAAAACTCTGATTTGGGTGGTGGTTGTTCAACCATGGGCACCCTATCAGGCGGTGGTAAGGAAATTATTGCCGTGGGTGAAGACTGCCTAATTGGTGCCAATGCAGGTATTGGTATTGCCTTAGGAGACCGCTGCATTGTCGAAGCTGGTTTATATGTTACCGCAGGCACCAAGATCACCGTGCTAGATGCTCACAATCAAGAATTGGGCACAACCAAAGGCATCGCACTATCTGGCAAAGACGATCTACTATTCCGCCGCAACTCACAATCAGGCCGCGTAGAAGTGAAGCCAAATGGCACCGCTGTTATGCTTAATGACGCTTTACATAGCAACAACTAATTGGAAATATCATGACCGACTCAGCCACCTTAGCGCTCACCAAAGACCTTATCAGTCGTCCATCTGTAACGCCTGTTGATGCTGGCTGTCAGGAGGTTATGATCGCTCGCCTTGAAGCTATTGGTTTTGTGGTAGAACGCATGCGATTTGGTGAAGTAGATAATTTCTGGGCGCGCCGAGGCGACCAACATCCGGTGCTAGCCTTTGCTGGGCATACTGATGTTGTACCTTCTGGCCCCGAAGCCAATTGGGATAGCCCGCCGTTTGAGCCAACTGAAAAAGATGGTTATCTGTATGGTCGTGGCGCTGCCGATATGAAAGGCAGCCTTGCAGCATGGGTAGTAGCTTTAGAAAGGTTTATTGACCAACATCCAGACCACAAAGGTAGTTTGGCACTGTTGATAACCAGTGATGAAGAGGGTCCTTTTGTCGATGGCACCACTCGGGTAGTCGATGCCCTTGAAGCACGCAATGAGAAGATGGACTGGTGTATCGTCGGTGAGCCTTCATCATCAAATAAAGTGGGCGATACTATCAAAAATGGGCGTCGCGGCTCCCTAACTGCGGAAATCACTGCCAAGGGTATTCAGGGTCATGTGGCCTATCCACATTTGGTAGATAACCCTATTCATAAGGTCGCACCCGCGTTGGCTGAGTTAGCCAACACAGAATGGGATCAGGGCAATGATTTCTTCCCACCCACTAGCTTTCAAGTGGCTAATATTAATGGTGGTACTGGTGCGTCTAATGTGGTGCCAGGACAGGTAAAAATTCAGTGCAACTTCCGCTACTCTACTGAAGTGACGGCAGACCAGTTAGTGCAAAGACTAGAAGCTATCTTAGACAGCCATCAAATGGATTATGATATTAACTGGACCTATAACGGCCTGCCCTTCCTGACTGCAGCTGGCGAGCTTGTAGATGCCTGCCAAGCAGCCATTATGCAGTTGACCGATCAGCAAACGGAACTGTCTACTGCTGGTGGCACATCCGATGGTCGCTTTATTGCGCCCACTGGTGCACAAGTGGTGGAACTTGGCCCTTGTAACGCCACCATCCATAAACTAAATGAGTGTGTAAAAATAGCCGATCTAGAAACCCTAACGGATATTTATGCTGATATTATGCAACGCTTATTGGCTTAGCTATTAGCTATTTTCTAAGTACAAGTTTTATGTCACAACCTGATATTGAAATCTATGTTAAAGGGCCAACAGCTGAGCAAATACAGGAGTGGTTAGTAAGTCGCTTTGATTCCTTAACTGTAACTAGACAGGGTAAGCAACGGTGTCACTTTTTAGCTAACTGGCAGGGCATGGAATTTGAAGTTATCGTCTTGCTTAGGGTGCAAGATGGGTTTACCAGCATTTGGTTTAACCATAGCCAATTACCTTGGACTGACGATAAAAGCTGTGCGCAACAAGCATTACTGGAAATAGAGTCTGCTGATTTACAAATCCGCTGTGTTGCCTCTGGTTGGCAAGAGGGGGATGCTCCCGATCAATGGTTGCATCTAGATAAAGACAGTGAGCAACTTATTTCTTGGCCTCAATAAGCGACCCTTTTACATAACATTATCTAGTTTGCATGCTTCGAAATGTCAGATTTACCCTACTCTGATCTACTTTTTTGGCTGCAGGCAAGGTGTGTAGCCAGTGCTTTTGGGTATCGCCCTGCATAACCAGCAAACTGCCATGGGCTAAAGTTAGCTCCACTTTAGCCTTTGTTGCCCTGTGCTTAAAGCAAAACCGCCGCGGCGCACCCAGACTTAAAGACGCAATGGCAGCTTCTGGCTGCAAATCTTTTTCATTATCACAATGGTAGCCCATAGCATCGTTACCATCATGATAGAAATTTGCCAAACAAGCATTAAAGGTACTATCAGAGCAGGCTTCAATTAACTGCTTAAGACGCAACAAAGGTTGAGTCCAAGGCAAAGGCGTTTTGGTGACACCAGCATAGGTATAACTTAGGGTCTGACTAGCATACCAGGCTACCAAACGCCGAGTGGTGATGAGTCGCCCCATCATGTTTACTTGGTCAGCCTGCCAGTCCAAGCCAGTGGTTAACTGTTGCAGGTATTTATCCGCCTCAGCATAAGACATTATGGGCCCGTGGTAATAAACTTCACCATCATAAGGAAGCCAATTATGACTTGGATTTTGCTGGTCATCGAACAAATCCATAGGCCCTCCTGATGATGGTATCTGGACACCAATACCTGCAATCGTTTACTGGCTCTGGTGATTACCTAATTGATGATCGAGTGAATAAATGGGCCAACTGCCTCAACACCCTTGTCTTCCATCACGCGAATGGCCTCAGAGCCAATAATAGCGACATCTGCTTTGCCACGGATAAAGTCAAAATCAGCTTTGGATTTAACACCAAAACCAAGAGCTAAGGGCAGATCTGTCGCTTGGCGACATTCCACTAGATAGTCACCTAATTCATCACCAAACTGTGTATCTTTACCCGTTACCCCCTTGCGAGCCACGGTATACATAAATCCTGAGGTATGTTCGTTAAGTTCCTGTTTGCGCTCTAGGGAACTATTGGGGGTAAAAATATGCACTGGGTCTAGCTTATGCTGCTGCATAGATTGTAAGTATTCACTAGCTTCCTCAGGAGGTAGATCTGGGATAATCGCTCCTTTGATACCTATATCATGCATCTTGGAAACAAAGTCCGTCACACCATGCTTAAAGAGAATGTTGTAGTAAGTCATAAACAGAAAGGGTATATCGAAATTAGCGGTGATCTTTTCCGCCATCTCTAAACTTTTCTCTAAGGTCGCACCTGCTTTTAAGGCTTCCGCATTGGCTTTTAAAATTACCGGACCATCGGCCATAGGTTCAGAAAAGGGAATCTGCAACTCCATTAGATCCACCCCAGCCTCTACCATGCTTTCTACCAAGTACATGGATTTATCATAGGACGGATAACCCAATACAATATGGGTCATCAAGAGCAATTCTTTGTGCTGCAAACGGTCTTGAATATATTGTTCCAACATATTTATCTAACGCCTCCTTCAGTAGCAGCGCGGGCTCGGTATTGGTCGGCCTTAGTAATAATAAATTCTCGCCATTTAGGATCATCTATGGCATCAGCCACAGTAAAGATATCTTTATCAGCGCGGCCAGACTGATTAATCAGAATGATCTCATCTTTGCCCATTTTTGGCGCTTCTTTAAAGGCTTGGGCAAAAGCATGGGATGATTCAAGGGCGGGAATCAGTCCTTCTTTTTGCACTGTAAGCTGCATCGCTGCAACCACTTCATCATCAGTCGCGGCTTCAAAGCGCACCTGACCTGTATCATGATAATTAGCTAAGATGGGTGATACACCAACATAATCAAGTCCAGCGGAAACAGAATGGGTATCCATCATTTGGCCATTAGGATTCTGCAAGAAATAGGTTTTATAACCCTGAGCCACACCCACAGTCGCATCATCATAGGCTAGCCGTGCAGCATGCTCACCCATACCTTTACCACGACCACCAGCTTCTACGCCTACCAGTTCAACCTCTTTATCATCTAAGAAACCACTAAATAATCCCATGGCATTAGAACCACCACCGACGCAGGCATACACTCGGTCTGGCAAACGGCCTTGTTGGCTTAACATTTGCTCCCGTGCTTCAATACCAATAATGGACTGGAACCAAGCGACCATTTCTGGGAAAGGATAAGGGCCACAAGCGGTACCTAAGGCATAATGAGTATCATCCATATTGGTTACCCAATCACGGAACGCCTCATTAATAGCATCTTTTAAGGTAGCACTGCCGTCTTCAACAGGCACCACAGTGGCACCCATTTGCTCCATCCAGAAGACATTAGGGCGTTGTCGAGCCACGTCTACGGCGCCCATATAAATAGTACAGTCAAAGCCAAATTTAGCCGCCATAGTGGCCGTCGCAACACCATGCTGCCCAGCCCCTGTTTCAGCAATCACTCGGCGTTTACCCATGCGTTTTGTTAATAGGCCCTGGCCCATAACATTATTAGCCTTATGGGCACCGGTATGATTTAAGTCTTCACGTTTGATATAAATCTGTGCGCCACCCAAATAATTAGATAGGTTCTCAGCATAAGTTATAGGCGTAGCCCGACAGGAGTAGGTCGACATTAAATTGACATATTCCTGCCAAAAAGCCGGATCAGCCTTTGCTTCCAAGTAGGCCGCCTCCAACTGGTCAAACGTAGGTACTAATATTTCGGGAATAAAAGCACCACCAAACTGGTTAAAATATCCGCGGTTCTTCATCGCTATGTCCTAGGGTGTTGTATAAATGTTCTGTGAAAAATTAAATCGGTCTGTGCGGCATACAATATCGCAATAGATTAGTCCGATTTGCTTACCAAAATGTAGCTTTCGAGCAACATGCAAAAGGGGCAATTTCGTATTAGCCTGCATCAATGTCGCCAGCCTTCGGTTTGGAAACAGCACATGAAAACTTTGTTCTGCACTCGTTACCGCATAAAAATATTGTTGTTTTACTTGGCCTGATAGGGAAAGTTGAGGATTAAAAATTTGATCAAAATCATTAAATACCTCAGCATCCAAGTAAAAGGTTTCTAATAACACCGGCTCACTATCAATCCGCGTTAAACGCTGCAGTTGATATGCCGCCGCAAAGCCACCTTTGCAATCATCACCTGTCACCAAATGGGGTAATAGTAACCACTCACTATCAGCTGCTAACTCACTAGCCTGCAAAGCCTGCCCTGTCCCACCTAATGATAATAGGTCGATATGCTTAGCTTTAGGCATGACATAAGTACCTGAGCCGCGGCGACGTTCTAAAATCCCTTCTCTAACCAGCATATCTGTGGCTTGGCGTACCGTGGGACGACCAATGCCATAGGTTTCTGCCAAGGCATGTTCTGACGGAATTTTCTCTCGCTCAGCTAATTCGCCAGCTTCCATAGACCTACGCAACAACTCTGCAAGTTGTTGGTACAGGGGCACTGGTGAAGCCGAATTAAGCATTTTTTAAGCCATTACTAGATATCTGTAGGAGAGCTTAAATATTAATTGTAAAGTTGTCAAGACAATTTATATTTTTGCTTGAATTAACGCTATTTAGCATAGGTATTAAAGCAAAAAATAAAATATGGCCTATATTTACTTGGCTAGTTTATTTTCGCATTTATGTGGATGGCTTTGGTGTTTTTAGTCTCTTGTTGGCCAGATGCCATCCATTTTTTTTGGCACAAAAAAAGCCCTGCGGTTGTGCGCAGGGCTAAAAAGATAGACATTACTCTATCACTGCAATAGTTAATTGGACTCTTTAGCTTCTAGCCAGATAATGGCGGTTTCTAAACTAGGTGCAAAGTAAACAACTTCATGTACTCGGGCGATACAGCCTATACGCTTACTGTTATAGGGAAATACCCACCACTGCTGTTGTCGTTTCTGGACAATATAGTCACCAACTTGATAACGATTTCGGCGAATCAATTTAACGACCATGCACTTAACCTTCGCCTTTATCCGCAACGACCAGACTATCAGCACTAAAACGCTTTAGACCAATATAACGACCTAGGATAGGTAGCAATAAAGCGATTATGGCTATACTCATAATCAGTGCGGTCAGAGGCCGCTCCCATAAGAAAGCCAAACTACCATCAGATATAATCAGCGCCCTACTTAAATTAGTTTCCATCATGCCACCTAGAATAAAGCCCAGTAACATAGGCGCCATGGGGAAAGACAAAAGCCGTAAAAAGATTGCTACAACAGTAATAAGCACCATTAACTCAATATCAAAGCTATTAAAGCTAACTAGATAAACCCCAGTAATCGAGAAGAATAGAATCAAAGGAATCAAAATAGGTCGGGGAATAATTAATAGCCGAGAAATATAAGGAATTAGTGGTAAATTCAAAATCAGCAGGACAATATTACCAAAGTACATGGAAATAATGACTGACCAAAATACCTCTGGATTATCAACAAACAACCGTGGGCCAGGCTGAATACCATAGGCAATCAGTGCCCCCAGCATAATTGCTGTGGTGCCTGATCCAGGTATACCTAAAGTCAGCAGAGGTACGAAAGAACCTGTGGAGGCAGCATTATTAGCCGCCTCTGGGGCAGCTAAACCACGTAACGCACCCTTGCCAAACTTATCTTTTATGGCTCTAGGAGCAAGATTACGCTCTACGCCATAAGCCAAAAACGCAGCAATGGTTGCACCTGCGCCCGGCAATACGCCAACCAAAAAGCCAAATAATGATGAGCGACCTGCTGTAGGAGCCACATGCTTCACTTCTTCTTTACTCAGTTTCATACTACCTAAAGAAGACATATCCATAGGCACGTCATCTTCCTTATGCTCGCCTTTTAGCACTGTCATTACCACTTCTGCCAAAGCAAAGGTAGCCATGGCCAAGAGTAGGAAGCTAATACCATCGATTAAATCAAGATTGCCAAAGGTAAAGCGGGGAATACCATAAATAACATCGGTACCAATGGTAGCAATCATTAGACCAAAAATAGTCATTAGCAAGGCCTTAAGCACTTGCCCTTTACCAGAGAAAGCAGCTACTGCACTCAAGCCCAATACCATTAAGGCAAAATAATCACTGGATTGAAAACTTAAGGATACAGTCGCTAATGCGGGTGCAGCTACCAAGAGAATAAGGGCGCCAATAGTGCCGCCAGTAAAGGAACAATAGGCTGCCAGAGCCAAGGCTTTACCTGCTTGACCTTGCTGCGCCATGGGATATCCATCAAAGGCGGTTACCACAGTACTTGAGCAGCCTGGTGCATTAATCAAGATAGACGATGTTGAGCCACCAAATACAGCCCCATAATAAACACCCGCCATTAAAATAATACCTGATGAAGGATCAAGGCCATAGGTAATGGGGATCATTAATGCCACGGCCGAAATAGGACCCAAGCCTGGCAACATACCAATAAAAGTGCCGCAGAAACAACCTACAACCACCATCATTATATTAAATGGTGCAACAGCCGTGGTTAAACCAGTAAAAATACCATCCCACATAGGTTATGCTCCCAATACCATTTGCCAAAATTTGCCAGGTGCTAGATAAATATCTAATACCTTGGCTAACAACAACCAAAATCCCACTGCAAACGGAACGCTAGCTAGCAATAGGATGCGCGGATTGCGCTCTCCCAAAATCCAATAACCCACTATTAAAAACAAAATAGTAGAAGCCAAAAAACCAATCCAACTTAAAGCTTGAGCAAATAGCCATACAAGCACCATTAACTTACCGACAAGGAGAAAGTTTAATTGCGCAAGATTTGGATTCGGCTCTTCCGAGCGCCCAGCTGTGGCCAACATAACTAAGCTAATCAAACCACCCACCCATGCCAGTGCAATAGGAAGTGTTTGGGCATTAAAAGGTTCAAATTGGTCACCAGGAAACATACGAATTTCGTAGGCATAGTAACCATATACCACCGAGATGGTGAGGAAGATCAGACCGCCTATATGATCTTTATTTAGTGTCATGGGTAATTCCACATTGTTTAAAAGCTTGATTTAACAAACTATTACTGCAGCTCAATTAACAAAAGTAACCATGGGTATACAGTTTAATAGCCTTAATTACTGTCTTGATAATCATGAACTTAATAAGTATTTAGCAAATCAAATATGCACTAGCCACCGGAGCTCTTGCTTATTTATCCAATACTTCAGTAATTGGGTACTGCAAAGTAATTGGTCTGGTACAACATAAGTTATACCAGACCAAGATATGTTGTTGCCAGTAGTTCACTGGCAACAGGCTAGACCTTATAGGAAGCCAAGCTCACGCATCAGATCGCCAATGACTTGTTCTTGACCTTCTAGGAAAGTCATAAACTCAGGGCCTGGGCGGAAGATTTCAGTCCAACCATTACGGTCACGAACTTCTTGCCATGCGTCAGTAGAGTACATATCAGCCAATAGCTTCTGGTATTCAGCTGCTTCAGCATCGCTCAAACTAGGCGCGCCGAAGAAACCACGCCAGTTTACAAAGCTAGCATCGTAGCCTAATTCTTGTAGCGTAGGCACATTTGGCGCAGCAGGAGAACGCTCGTCGCTAGTGATAGCCAGAATACGCACTTCGCCAGCATTCATCATGGCAATGGCTTCACTAAAGCCAGTAGACAATACATGTGTCTCACCAGACAACATACCAGCCATAGCCTTACCACCAGCATCATAGGCAACATACTTCACTTGTGTTGGATCACCACCAGCGGCTTTAAACGCCATGGCTGCAACCAAGTGGTCCATACCACCGCGGGAAGAACCACCAGCAACAGCAACAGAGCGTGGGTCAGCTTGATAATCAGCAACGATATCAGAGAAAGACTGATACTCAGAAGCAGTCGGTACGACAAATGCAGCATAGTCACCAATAGTAGCTGCAATAGGCGTTAGGTCGCGGAAGTTTTGTGGGAATACACCTGACAAAGAACGAATAACGATGGGTGTAGAGTTAACCATTAATGTGCCGTGGGCTTGATCAGAAGTTTCGATCAAGTGTGCAATGGCTTTACCGCCGCCACCACCAGACATATTTTCATAGGAAGCACTGTCTAGCAGACCAGATTTGGTCAAGGCTTCACCAGTACCACGCGCAGTACCATCCCAACCACCCCCAGCACCGCCAGGAATCAAAAAGTGAACACTATCTGCAGCTTGTGCGCTAGTAGCACCAAAACTGGTGGCTACTACTAAAGCCGCAGCCAAAGCTGTTTGCTTGCTTATTAATTTTTTTAGCATGGATTCTCTCCTAAATTTTGTTATTAGCATAAAGCGCAAACAGATTAATCTTCCTTACCTAGGCGAACCAGTTTAGTCACTTAAAGAATTTAACGAGCTTATTGGTCTTTTTGTGCATATTGTTCACAGCAATCATTTTCATAAACCTGTACCATGATAGTAAGAAACGCTGAAACGGCTTGGTTTACAAGGTTTTGGGCACCTAGATTAGCAGCCACTACATGGTCAATTTAGAGGCTTAAAACTGCCAAAACTCACTTAATTGGCTGCTTAGGTCATTTTGCAGAGGTTTACCAAGTTAATTATAATAATTGGAAAACAACAATAACTTACGCACCATACCATTTGGGTTATGACTTATTCGATCCGCCGCTTAAAACTTAAAACGCGCATGATTCTTGTGTTTGGATTGGTTGTGCTTATCCAGTCCGGACTGATTGGGCTATATGCAATCACTACCCTGAAAGAGTCACTCCATGACCAGATTGCTCAACGGGCGCTCCATGTAGCTAAAACCATTGCCGCTATGCCGCAAGTAATCAATGCTATAGAAACCAAGCAAGTAGAAACACTACCCGAATTGGCCTTAACCATGGCCAGTAAAAACGATGCTTTATTTGTGGTGATTGGTGACCGCAAAGGTATTCGCTTAGCCCACCCTACCCTGGCGCGTATCGGTCAACCTATGTATGACGACGAAGGTGATGATAATGAACCAGCTCTGGTTTATGGCCGCCCCTACACGCAAGTTGCAGTGGGTAGTTTAGGTGCTTCCATGCGTGGTAAGGCACCTATTTTTAACTCTACTGATGAGCAGATTATTGGTATTGTTTCAGTAGGCTTTAAAATGGATACTGTGCAGCTTATATCCAGCCAATATCGCAATAGCCTATTACTTGCCATCAGTGTCAGCCTAATTGCTTCAGTGCTCATTGCTTTATGGTTTACCCAACACTTTAAGAAAGCCCTGTTTGGCCTTGAGCCAGAACAAATTGGGCGTCTGTATCAAGAACGTAATGCTACCTTGGAGTCAGTTCGCGAGGGTATCATTGCCATTAATAGAGATGGATATATCACCACCTTTAACCGCGCTGCGGTGCAAACCCTCGAACTACAAAAAGACACCCAACTCAACGGCCAGCATATACGGACAGTGTTACCTAACAGCCATATGCTCGAAATACTAGAAACTGGGGAAGCAGAATTTGACCGGGAAATTTGGCTGCGCGACCGTAATTTTATTGTTAACCGTATACCGCTTATTCAAGGGGGTGAAATTACCGGTGTTGTATCCAGCTTTCGCCTTAAAGATGAATTGGACTTGGTATCCCAAAAGCTAACGGATATTCAAGCCTATGCTGATTCTCTGCGTAGCCAATCTCATGAGTATGCCAATAAACTGCAAACCATTGCCGGCTTGATTCAAATTGGCTCTACTGACGAGGCATTAACACTCATCGGCCAAGAAAGTCTCAGCCATCAAGAATTAATTGGCCTACTTACAGCAACCGTCTCAGATCCTATTCTGTCTGGGTGCCTATTAGGCAAGTATAATCGCGCCAAAGAACTAGGCCTAAACCTAGTCATTGATGCCGAAAGCAGTATGCACGATATTCCATTAAGTCTGCCGCGGGAACAACTAGTTAGTGTGCTAAGTAACATCATTGACAATGCCATGGAAGCCACTAAAAAGCAGGGCAATGATACGGTCTTTATTCATATGACGGATTTAGGTCAAGAGCTGATTTTTGAAATTGAAGATCAAGGCCCAGGTATCAGCGAACAACAACAAGAACAAATCTTTGCTCGTGGCTATAGCAGCAAAAGTGAGCCCGATCATGGTTTAGGGCTCCATTTAGTGCAACAGTTACTACCCTTATTACCAGGGCGTCTGACCCTAGAAAATACTGATCAGGGCTGTCGCTTTACTGTCTATATTGATAAGCGTCAGGAGAAAGCATGAGTATTCGTGTCATTATCGCTGAAGACGATCCTCAAATTGCCGAAATTCAGCAGCGCTTTCTAGATCGTATTGATGGTTTTGAACTAGTTGGAGTGGCGCGAAGTATTGCCGAAGCCAAAGACCTAGTTGAGGTGCTTAAACCCGACTTACTGCTACTAGACGTATATTTTCCTGATGGCACTGGCTTAGATTTGCTACGCGACCTGCGCAGCAACGCCCATCACACAGATGTGATACTGATCACCGCCGCCAAAGATGTAGATACCTTACGCGAAGCCATGCATGGTGGGGTATTTTACTTACTTATTAAACCGCTAATTTTTGCCCGCTTACAAGAGGCACTGCATAATTATCGCGACCATCTACAAAAGCTACAACAGCTCGATCAATTAGCCCAAACCGATGTCGATAGCCTGCTTAAACAAACTGCCAAGCAGGCCACAACAGCGCAAGAGCGACTTCCCAAGGGCGTAGATGCACTCACCTTAAATAAAGTACGTGACGCATTTGCTGATAATCCAAAGGAATTGTTTAGTGCTGAACAGATGGGCTCAATTATAGGCGCCAGTCGCACCACTGCCAGACGCTATCTGGAATACCTAACCAGTACCGAAGAGGTAAAAACTGAGGTTAATTATGGTAGCGTGGGTCGGCCAGAAAGGCGCTATACTAAGCTTTAGCCAGCGCCCTCATGACCTTAAATGTTAAGCGCGCCGACTTTTAAAATAGTCAATCAAGCCATTGGTAGAACTATCGTGAGCATTGGTGCTATCGCCATTAATTTCAGACAAGATACCTTGGGCTAGAGTTTTACCCAGCTCAACACCCCACTGATCAAAAGAGCAAATATCCCATACCACACCTTGGGTAAAGATCTTATGCTCATATAAAGCGATCAAAGCACCTAAAGTGCGTGGGTCAACACGCTTTAACAGCAAAGTATTACTTGGGCGATTGCCTTCATGAACCTTATGGGGCAACAATGCTTCAATCTCTTTCTGATCTAATCCCTGCGCCTGCAGTTGCTCGCGCACCTGATCTTCACTAATGCCATTCATTAGTGCTTCAGTCTGGGCAAAAAAGTTAGCCATCAGGTTTTCATGGTGCCCACGCACTGGCGTGGAACTTTCCACTGAGCCAATAAAGTCGGCAGGCACAATAACATTACCCTGATGCAGAAGCTGATAAAACGCATGCTGCCCATCAATACCTAACTGGCCCCATACCACAGGTGAAGTAGGGTAATTCACTCGATTACCAGTCTGGTCAACATGTTTACCATTACTTTCCATATCCGCTTGCTGGATATAGTCAGTAAAGCTTTCTAGGGGCTGGTCATAGGGCAAAATAACCAAACTTTGAGCACCATGTAACAAGCTATTCCAGATACCAATCAAAGCCAAAATAACCGGGGCATTACTGGCCATCGGTTGTTCTCGGAAATGTTGATCCATATCATAGGCGCCGGTTAGCAGCTCTTCAAACTGATCAAAGCCCAAATACAAAGCAATGGGTAAGCCAATAGCAGACCAAATAGAATAGCGGCCACCTACCCAGTCCCACATGGTAAACATATGCTCAGTATCAATACCAAACTCACTTACCGCTTCAGTATTGGTGGACACCGCTACGAAGTGCTTCTTTACCGCCCGCTCATCAAAAGCAGAAGCCATTAGCCAGTTACGTGCTGTTTGCGCATTGGTCATGGTTTCACTGGTAGTAAAGGTTTTACTAGCCACCACAAAGAGCACTTGTTCAGGATTTAAGGGGCGTAAGACTTCAGCAACTTCAACCCCATCGACATTAGAAATAAAGTGCACACGAATTGTATTATCGGCATAAGCTGATAAAGCCTGGGTAACCATTTTCGGCCCCAAATTTGAGCCACCAATACCGATATTAACGACATCAGTAATACGCTTACCAGAGTAACCTAACCATTCCCCAGACCGCACCTGCTCAACAAACTGACGCATATTAGCCAATTCATCGTTAACCTGCTCCATGACATTGATACCATCGACCAAGATGGGTGCGTTACCACGATTACGTAAAGCTGTATGCAGCACAGCACGATCTTCAGTGGTGTTAATCTTGTCACCACGATACATGCGTTCAATGGCACCTGTGAGGTCCATATCTTTGGCCAGGCCAAATAAAGCCGCCATTACTTCATCGGTAATGCAATTCTTAGAATAATCGAAAAGAATATTTTGTACGCCTAAGGAGTACTTCTGAAAACGCTCATTATCCCTAGCAAATAAATCACGTAAGTGGGTATTTCTGTGAGTTTGAGCCAGATCTTGTAACTTTTGCCAATAGTCTGACTGCTCGAGTTTAAGCATGTTATCTTCCAATTAATATTGATTTTTTAATGCTAGTGCCGCACCTTTAAGACCTAAGTCATTATCTGTACTTAGTATAACAGGCATTTCCTCCATATACTGACGGAAACGTCCACGTTGACAAAAACGATCTGCAAAATCACTGTCTTGCATGCTCGATAAAATTTTAGGCAGAATACCACCGACCAAATAAACGCCACCAATAGCGCCCATATGCAGTGCCGCACTGGCCGCCGCCTGACCCAAAATACCAAAAAACAAAGCCATAGTTTCTTTCGCTAAAGGATCTGTTGCTGCGGCTGCACTGATAGCACCAGCATCAGTATATTGGGGTGCTTGGCCGTCTAATTTAGCTAGGGCACCGTACAATAAAGGAATCCCTGAACCAGAAGCTACCCGTTCCACGGAAACATGCTCAAAGTCATTTAATAATTCGCCTAAAACAGCCATTTCTCGAGCATTACCCGGGGCAAAGCTAGCATGCCCTCCTTCGCCAATGACGGGCACCCAACTAGATTTGTTGTATACCAAACCTGCAACACCTAAACCAGAACCAGGGCCAATCACTAGACGATTTTCCCTTGGCTTATCCTCACCCGTTTTAATCACCACCTGATGTTCAGGATCCAAAGCAGTCACACCCCAAGCTTGGGCAGCGAAGTCATTTAACCAAAGGGTTTGGCAACCAAGTTGTTGTTCAACCTCAGCCTTATTCACTTGCCAATGATTATTGGCTAGGGTAAATACAGGCTTATGAACCGGTCCAGCAATAGCAATACTGGCAGCTTGCAAACTTGGTTTTTCCACCATACCCAGATAGGCCTGCACCGCTTGGGTCAAGTCGTCGTAGTCTGCCGCTGGCAGTATATGCAGATGTTGAAGTTCTGTCTGACCAGAGGCAACTAGGGCAAAGCGGGCATTAGTGGCGCCAATATCAGCAACAAGTTCAAAGTGATTCATATAACGTGTCTTTATCAGAAGTTTTATTAGTCAGCTTGGCAAGCTATATATTTTGCCTTATGCCAAGGCCAAAAAGATACACAGGCAAAGGTTTAAACGAAAAAAACCTTTAATTACCTGCGCATCTCTTGGTGAAAAAACGGCGCTTAGTTAGAGGGCGATACTGGCGCCCAACTCAGCATGGCTAACATTGTCCCGTAAATTACCAAACAATTCACGCCCCATACCATATTGTTTAATTTCTTCGCTGGGAGCGGCAACTTCACGTGCATCAAGTTCTGCCGCGGCTACCAATAATTGTAACTCACTTGTATGACAATCAAGACGCAGCATATCGCCGGTTTGAATTTTACCAATCATACCACCCGCTTTGGCCTCGGGATACAAATGAATAGCCGCAGGTACTTTACCTGAGGCACCTGACATACGACCATCAGTGACTAAAGCCACTTTATAGCCCTTATCTTGCAAAGAACCTAAGTAAGGTGTCAGTTTATGCAACTCTGGCATACCACATGCCTGTGGCCCTTGATAACGTACCACAGCAATAAAATCTTTATTTAACTCACCGGCTTCAAAAGCCACACCGATTTGCGACTGATCATCAAACACCACAGCCGGTGCTTCTATAACCCAGTGCTCTTCTTTTACTGCCGAGACTTTAACCACACCACGGCCAACATTACCTTTAACACATACCAAACCACCCGTTGGGTGGAAGGGCTCTATAGCACTGCGTAAAACATCTTTATCACCTGATTCAGCAGGTGCTGCTTGCCACTGCAGAGCGCCATCAACCAATTTTGGTTCCTGACAATAGTTACGCAAACCCTTACCCATAATGGTCATCACGTCTTCATGTAAGTAACCTTCATCCAGCAGGGTCTGCACTAAATAAGGCACACCACCAGCGGCATGGAACACATTGATATCAGCATAACCGTTGGGATAAATCCGCGTCAGACTGGGCACCACTGCAGACAAGGCAGCAAAATCATCCCAATTAATAATAATACCCGCCGCTCGGGCAATGGCCACAAGGTGCATAGTATGGTTAGTGGAGCCACCAGTCGCCAGCAAGGCCACAATAGCGTTAACGATGGTTTTTTCTGATACCACCTCAGCTAAGGTGATTTTATTACCACTGCTCGCATTACGGACTGCCTGACGTGCGGCTTCAGCAGTGAGGGCATCACGTAAGGGCGTACTAGGAGGCACAAAAGAACTACCGGGCAAATGCAGACCCATAATTTCTACTAACAGCTGGTTACTATTGGCAGTACCATAGAAGGTACAAGTACCTGCACTGTGATAAGAAGCAGACTCGCATTCAAGTAACTCTTCACGACCCACCTTGCCTTCAGCATACAACTGACGAATCCGAGCTTTTTCTTTATTGGGTAGGCCTGATGGCATGGGACCAGCCGGAACAAAAACTGTGGGCAAGTGACCAAAACTTAAACTGCCAATCAATAAACCAGGGACAATTTTGTCACACACACCTAAACACAAGCTGGCATCAAACATATTGTGGGACAGACCAACCGCTGCTGACATGGCAATCACATCGCGACTAAATAAGCTTAACTCCATACCAGGTTGACCCTGAGTCACACCGTCACACATAGCTGGTACACCACCAGCAAACTGCGCAACGCCACCCATATCGCGCACGGTTTCCTTGATTAATGCAGGATAGTGCTCGTAAGGCTGGTGAGCCGACAACATATCGTTATAAGACGACACAATAGCGACATCGGCATGATCCATCATCACCAAACGATCTTTATCTTCTTTGGGACAGGCGGCAAAACCATGAGCCAAATTGCCACAAGACAGCTGACTACGTGCAACTTTATTGCTACCCGCCTCAGTCATACGCTGCATATATGCGCCGCGTTCTGACTGACTGCGTTTTATGATGGCTTCTGTTACCTGTTCGACTACCTTATGCATAAAAAATCTTTCTTGAGTTAAATTGTGGGTGATTCTACACAATATTCGTAATTATTAAAACATTTATGCTGTTTAAATGGGTTTTTCATTGTTAAAACGCCATTTATTTAGTAATATTACGTAATTATTGTAATAAATAGGTAAGAAATTATGACTGTACGTATAGCCATAAACGGTTTCGGTCGTATCGGCCGGAATGTATTGCGCGCACTTTACGAAGGCGACCACCGCGACAACCTTCAAGTTGTTGCTATTAATGATTTAGGTGATGCTCGTACCAATGCCCATCTACTTAAGTACGACACAGTACACGGACAATTTAATGCTAGTGTGAGTCACGACGATAACTCAATGAGTGTTAACGATGACCAAATTAGTCTTAGCCAAATACGCAATCCTGCTGAACTGCCTTGGGGTGATTTAGATATTGATGTGGTATTTGAATGTACCGGCCTATTTACTAGCCGCGATAAAGCCCAAGCTCATATCGATGCTGGTGCCAAGAAAGTGATTATTTCTGCGCCTGGAAAAGATATGGATGCCACCATCGTATTTGGTGTTAACCACGACAGTCTGACTGGTAATGAAACCATTATCTCTAACGCTTCTTGTACGACTAACTGCTTAGCCCCTATCGCTAAAGCATTAAACGACAAGATTGGTATTGAACAAGGCCAGATGACAACTATTCATGCCTATACCAACGACCAGAACTTGTCTGATGTGTACCACACCGACTTGTATCGTGCACGTGCCGCTACCATGTCTATGATTCCTACCAAAACTGGTGCTGCGGCAGCTGTTGGCCTAGTGCTACCTGAACTAGCAGGCAAGTTAGATGGTATGGCTGTGCGGGTACCTACCATTAACGTATCTCTGGTTGACTTAACCTTTGTTGCCGGTACTGATACCACTGCTGAAGAAGTCAATGACTGCATTCGTCAGGCTATTGCCGATAATCCAGTTTTAGCGCAAGCATTAAACTACGTGGAAGATCCACTGGTATCTATCGACTTCAACCACAGCAGCTATTCCTCTTGCTTCGATAGCAACCACACTAAAGTGGATGGACGCTTGGTGAAAGTGATGTCTTGGTATGATAACGAATGGGGTTTCTCAAATCGTATGTTGGATACAGCTTTGGCACTTATGGAAGCAAACAAACAAGCCATTGCTGCCTAAATTAAGTACAATATTCCTACATTTTAACTATTGAGAAAACCATGCAATTACGTCGCACCAAAATCGTTGCCACTCTAGGCCCCGCCACTAGTTCCATTGAAGATCTGCGTGGCATTATTAAAGCCGGAACAGACGTGGTGCGCCTTAACTTTTCCCATGGCAGCGCTGACGACCATAAACAGCGAGCCGCTAACGTACTAGCAGCGGCTGAACAGGAAGGTCGTCATGTTGCTTTACTAGCCGATCTGCAAGGCCCCAAGGTACGAGTAGCACGCTTTGTTAACAACAAGGTTATGCTTGTTGCGGGTCAAGAATTTATTCTAGACCCCACTATGGATGGTGAAGCTGGGACTGAGCATGCCGTTGGCTTGGATTTTCCTGAATTAGGTAAAGACTTAAAAGCTGGCGATGTGCTGCTGCTTGATGATGGCCGCATTATCCTAGAAGTGACACGCACTGAAGGCAACAAAGTCTTTACCACCGTGCAGGTAGGTGGCCCTTTATCGAACAATAAAGGTATCAACCTTCAGGGTGGCGGACTGTCTGCAGCAGCATTGACTGACAAAGATCGCAAAGACTTACTCACTGCCGCCGAAATTGGCGTCGACTATATAGCTATTTCTTTTGTTCGCAATGCAGCAGATATGCTGGAGGCTCGAGCTTTATTAGAAGCCGCCAATAGTGACGCTAGCCTGGTAGCCAAAATCGAACGTGCTGAAGCCATTGAGGCCAGTACTTTAGATGGCATTATTGAAGCCAGTGAAGCAGTTATGGTTGCCCGTGGTGACTTGGCTGTAGAAATTGGTGATGCGGCTTTGGTAGGTGTGCAAAAAGATATTATCAAACGTGCCCGCCAACTTAACCGCGTGGTTATCACGGCCACCCAGATGATGGAGTCCATGATCGAAAGCCCTATGCCCACTAGGGCAGAGGTTTCTGACGTAGCCAATGCTGTACTAGATGGGACCGATGCGGTGATGCTATCTGCTGAAACAGCTGTCGGTGATTTCCCGTCACAAACTGTAGAGGCCATGGCTCGGGTTTGTTTGGGAGCTGAAAAGCACCCATCTACCCTACGCTCCTCACACCGTATTGATATGCCTGTTGAGGCCATTGATGAGAGTGTTGCCTTAGGTGCCATCTATATAGCTAACCACCTACAAGGTGTGAAAGCGATTATCAGTATGACCCAGACTGGCGCCACGCCACTACTTATGTCTCGCTTAAGTTCTGGTATTCCTATCTTTGCTTATACGCCAGTGCAAGCAACGCAACGTCGTGTATGCCTTTATCGTGGTGTGCTTACACACGTTTTTGATTCTGAACAGATTGAAAATGCAGCCATTAACCAGGTTGCTGTTGACGAATTAAAAGCTGCTGGCGTGGTGACTGATGGTGATCTTGTATTGATAACCAAAGGTGACTATACACAGGTACATGGTGGTACCAATACACTTAAGGTTATTCGTGTAGGTAACAATATTCGCTAGCCATAACTAGTTTAAAAAAAACCGCAGCTAACGTCTGCGGTTTTTTGTTTTAGCAATTTATTTTTTCGCTTCTGCGATGACCTTTTTGAAGTCAGCCCTCTGCTTGCTATTTAACATTGACACAATAGCCGCATGCATATGACCTCTTTCCTTCATATTATTAGCCCAGCTATCGACTCTCATTTGCGCAATCATATCGATTTGTTGGTTGTATGGATCACTGCCAGGTTCCAGCTTGACTAACTCGTCCAACATATCGTCAATTAACTCTGCTTGATCTTGAATTTGGGTTTTCTGCTGGGCAAAAATATCTTTTAACACTTCTTCTTGGGCATCAGTCAAATCTAGTTTATAGATCAACACCATTAGCATTCGGTCATTGAGGATATTTTGACTTAACGCAGCATGTTTTGCTGGTTTACTTTGCTGGCTTTCTTTAGCTGGACTACAGCTGGAATCTTTATCGACCTTGGCGCTATGATTGTGAGCAACGGCATTAGTAGACGTTGCACCTAAAAATATCAAAGCAGGCAATAGAAAAAATGAGTAATCAACAATCTTATTCATCACCCTTTCTCCGCATTGTTATTAGTTTATTTGTGACGACAAGAACTATACTTCTTGGTATTTGCCATTATAAATAAAGCAATGCAAAGTTGGGTCTAATGATAGTAAAGTGATGTAAAGGGGCTAACCCACGTCAGCTAAATTACCTTTGGACTGTAACCAGCTCTTACGATCTCCAGAACGCTTTTTGGCCAACAACATATCCAGCACTTCATGGGTATCATCACCCACTTCCAGATTAAGCTGCACTAGGCGGCGGGTATCAGGCAACATGGTGGTTTCCCGTAATTGTGAAGGGTTCATTTCACCCAAGCCCTTAAAGCGTTGCACATTGACTTTACCACGCTTCTTTTCCGCTTCAATATGCTCTAATACACTCTGCTTTTCACTTTCATCAAGGGCATAAAAAACCTCTTTGCCAACATCAATACGATATAAAGGTGGCATAGCTACATATACATGTCCGGCGGCTACTAAGGGCTTAAAATGACGCACAAAGAGAGCGCACAAGAGGGTGGCAATATGCAGACCATCGGAGTCCGCATCAGCGAGAATACATATCTTACCGTAGCGCAAACCTTGCAAGTCATCGGCACCCGGATCAACGCCAATAGCAACGGCAATATCATGCACTTCCTGGGAGGCCAAGATCTGCCCGGCATCCACTTCCCAAGTATTTAGAATTTTGCCACGCAAAGGCATAATCGCCTGAAATTCACGGTCTCTTGCTTGCTTAGCGGAACCACCAGCTGAATCACCCTCAACTAGGAATAACTCACCACGCTCTGCATCAGCACCGACACAGTCTGCCAATTTACCCGGCAAGGCTGGGCCTTGAGTAATTTTTTTACGAGTAACTTTTTTACCAGCACGCAGGCGTTTTTGGGCGTGACTTATAGCCAGCTCGGCCAGTAACTCACCTTCAGCAGTATGCTTATTTAACCATAAACTAAAGGCATCTTTGATTTCACCAGATACATAACTCACTATCTGCCGCGACGACAAGCGCTCTTTAGTCTGACCAGAAAACTGTGGGTCCTGCATCTTTACAGATAACACAAAACAACAGCGATCCCATATATCATCAGGCGTTAACTTGATACCACGAGGCAACAAATTGCGAATCTCACAAAACTCGCGTAACGCCTCTAGCAAACCAGTCCGCAGCCCATTAACATGGGTGCCACCTTGGGCCGTTGGAATAAGATTAACGTAGCCTTCTTGTAGCAGCTCACCGCCTTCGGGGAGCCACTGCACAGCCCAATCAACAGCTTCCATATCACTCTTGCGCTGCCCAACAAAAGGCGTTTCTGGCAAACAGCTATATCCAGTATTTGCTGCTGCTAGGTAATCTTCTAAACCAGCCTCGTAATACCATTCCTGCTTTTCTTTTTGCGCCCCGGTATGGTCAGTAAAAGTGACTAGAAGGCCACTGCATAATACGGCCTTAGCACGTAAAATATGCTTTAAGCGGGCGACAGAAAATTTGGGTGAATCAAAATACTGAGGATCAGGATGAAAGGTAACCATTGTGCCGGTATTGCGCCGTCCTACGGTATCGATAACCTCCAGCTCACTAACCTTTTCGCCATCGGCAAAACCAATACGGTATAGCTGACCATCGCGGCGAATTTTTACTTCTAGACTGGTCGATAAGGCATTTACGACAGAAACACCAACACCATGCAAACCACCAGAGAACTGGTAGTTTTTATTGGAAAATTTACCCCCTGCATGCAACCGAGTAAGGATCAATTCTACACCGCTGACGCCCTCTTCAGCATGAATATCCACAGGCATACCGCGGCCATTATCACTGACACTAATGGATTGGTCAGCATGGAGAACCACATCTATCTGACTAGCATGGCCTGCCAAAGCCTCGTCAACAGAGTTATCAATAACCTCCTGAGCCAGGTGATTAGGACGCACTGTTTCTGTGTACATCCCTGGACGCTTCTTAACAGGGTCGAGGCCACTTAGTACCTCAATAGCATCAGCATTATAATTTTCTTGCACAGTCATGGTTGTTTTTCAATCCATCGCATTGGGCCACTAAGACCATATAAAAATGTTACCAACATGGCTTTCTTTAAGGTCTTATTCTAACCGAGAAATGACATGATTTGGGGAATACGTTGCGGAAAATTATCATATGCGTGGCTGCCACCCTGGGTAATATCTAAATGGCTGTCAGCATAGAATTTTACCGCATCTTGATAATCGAGGGTTGCATCCGCCGTTTGCAGTAAAACCAAGAAGTCATCAGCTCTGGTTAAGGGCTCTACGACCAAACTTCTTAGCTGCTCCAGATGCGTAATGGTAAATTCATATTCTCCATCATCGGTATGATAATTGGTGTTAGTACCAAGCTTATCCGCAAGCAATAAATCAGGCCTTACCGCTGGATTTATTAACACGGCTTTGGTGGTAAATTTTTGCGCCAACCAAGTAGCATAAAAGCCACCCAAAGAACTGCCGACAAAGGCCACCTTGCCAGCCAAACTCTGCACTAACTCAACAACCTCTGTCATCGCCTCTTGTGGCCATGTTGATAAATGCGGTACATGGACCCTAACGTGAGCATAGTCACGAGCCATAATGTGCATAAACTGCTGTGCCTTATACGACGCCGGGGAACTATTAAAACCATGTAGATAGACAATATGCTCAACCATTATGACTTGCCTGATTATCTAAATAGGTGACTTGGGTTTGCCAAGTCTGGTCGGCTGCCAGATCAATGGTTCTTAATCCGGGACCTAATTCTGGCTGTAAGGTAAATTGTTCCTGCTGTACAGCAAATTGCACTGACGTGGCTGGTGTACCTAAATAGCGCACACCGCCTTCTAGGCGATCAAGGGGTTGATGAATATGGCCAAATACTACGCCTTTTACTTGCTTATGCTCGTTCAATAACTGCGTAAAATCACTAGCATTGCCTAACATAATTTTATCCTGCCAAGTGGAAGCCACGGGGATGGAGTTATGATGTAAGATAATTAGCGTGGGCTTTGATTGATTAGCTTCAAGACAATGGGTTAATTCAAGCATATGGGCTTGGCTAATACTGCCGCCGCCTCGCCCATCTGGTTTATGGGTACTATTGAGCAATATTACCTGCCAATCTGCTAGAGCAAGTGTTCGCACGGAATCTATGGGCTGGTCACTTACTTGCAGCATATGATCAACATTGTCATGATTACCCGGCAGCCATAACCAAGGCTTGTCCACAAGTGCCAGATAATCCTTTAACCTTTGGTATGCATTGACATGCCCTCCGTGACAAAGATCACCAGTTAGTAATAACAGATCATATGCCTGTTTCTCCAACCAAGTTAAACATTGGTTCAATCTGGCATCAGGCAGAACACCTTTGTAAAGAATATCAGTCGTAGTCTGCAAATGGAGATCCGTTAACTGGATAATACGTTTAATCATGCCACCTCTTGTGCTTGACGTTGCAAATGGGTGCCATGCTGGACGGCCTGTTGTAAAAGTAAGGCTAGGTAACTATTTAATTGGGCTTTTTCATCCGCCACTAGGCCTTGGTCATTGGGGTAACCGTAACTGCCACGATACTGACGATAGTCAGCACTTTTGACTACTTCAGCCATACGCACATCATGATAGAGGCGCACATGTAATGGCTTATGCCACCAATTTGAGCCACTGCCTAATTGTATTTCCAGAGTGGTCGTATAGTTAAAGCGTTCTATGACCTTTATATGTAATTGCGTATTTGGGGTGGCTTGCTCATGTTGCAAGGTAACCTGTAACGATTTCAATTGCTTGAGATCACCCAACAAGCGTTGTAAACGATGATAATTGGTCTCTGCAACAGCCATTTGCCGAGTTAAATTAGGAATATAACGCCGCTTAACTGCACTCATTTAAGCACCTGCATGTGGGAAAAATTAAGTTCTAACCATTGCAAAGCAATAATGGTCGCCGCGTTAGTCACTTTACCTTCTTGTAGCCACTGCCATAATTCTGTTCGTGCCATACTTAACACTCTAATATCCTCACCCTCATTAGGTACGCCATGGAACCCACCAATAAGACTAGCATCAACAGGGGCGCAATAAATTGTTAGGGATTCGTTACTACCCCCAGGGGTAACTAAATATTCACATATTTTGTGTAACTGGTCTGTGGTAATGCTAACACCTGCCTCTTCCTGACACTCTCGTACTGCCACCTGTTCTGGGGTTTCGTCGGTATCAATTAGTCCCGCCACCATTTCTAGCTGCCACGGACCGTCTGGGTGCTGCAAGGCGCCCACCCTAAACTGTTCGATTAACACCACCGCATCAGCTTTGGCATCATAGAGCAAAACCGCCACCGCAGGGATGCGCCAGACCACTTCACGCTTTAATGGACGACTCCAACCACCAGCAAATAAACGGTGCCGCAGAAGATATTGCTTAAGCTGATAAAAACCCCGATAAGCTTCTTTTTCATCCAGAATTTCAACATCATTTGCCATAAACTTTGGCATGTTATTTATCCTCTACATCTTCACCTGCAATATGCAGGGCAAGGGCTTGGGCTTGTTCAACACAATCACCAAGAGCCACACCATCACGCCAATTGCTGCGCAGATAAAGACCTGGTAGATGAGCTAAAGCTTGGTCAATCTCAGCCACTTTTTGTAAATGGCCAAGGGTATATTGCGGAATGGCCGCCGGCCAATAACTTTCTTCGCTCCATAGAGGCTGGCCATCAATGCCCAGATAACTATGGAGTTCCTCTAGCACTAAAGCTAGACGCTCGTCAGCATTAAGTTGCATGGCTTGGTGGCCACGGCCACCGCCAACAAATACAGTAAGCATATGTTGATTGGCATTTGCGCGGTCTGGAAAAATACTGGAAGGAAATAATACGCCTAAGGTTTGTTTATTCTCTTTACTTGGAATAAGGGCCCCAAAACCATCCAGTGGGTGCTGTATTTGGCCTTTTTCAAAAGCCATAGAGATGGTTGCAACAGCAGGGTATTCGATACTACGTAATTGCTTTTGAGCTGCAACTAATTGTTGCTCATTGGGCGTTGGCAGGTCCTCAATAAGTCGGGCAACCTGCGCTGCGGGCACCGCCATAACCAACTTTTCTGCCTGCCAAATGGTGTCCCCACTGCGCACCATATAACCATGATCTTGGCTATAACTGACACTCTCGACCTGCGTGTTTACTTGCACCGGATTTAATAGCTGGTCTGCCAGCGTACTCATCAACTGATGCAAGCCTGATTTAAAGCTCATCATAGCCCCATCCAACTTGGGGCCAGTTGCTGCACGACGGGCTTTTATTTGTGTCCAAGCGCCCTTTATTAAAGAACCATGTTGCTGCTCAAGGGCAAATAACTTAGGCGCCGCTGCTTGGATGGAAAGCTTACTAGGATCACCTGCGTAAATGCCTGATATAAAGGGATCAATTAACCAGTCAAATATGTCTTTGCCAAGCCTGCGTGTGGCAAATTGTGCAATTGTCTCTTCCCCTTCAGACCGCCCTACAAAGGGCTCTTTAGCAACTCTAAGCTTACCTACCCAAGGTAAAATTTTACTGGTGATAGCCTCTAGGGGTTTACTGGGTAAAGCAATCAGTTTTCCGTGTTTACCAATATAACGACGGTGAGCTGCAGCATTGGCCAAGACTATTTCTTCTTCCAGGCCCGCCCCTTTGATTAAATCTGCCATGGCTTGGCGGTTATTAATAAATGAGTTGGGCCCACGCTCAAACTGACAACCATCACGTTGTACAGTTTGCAAATTACCACCCACACATGCACCAGCTTCTAAAACCAGCACATCATAGCCCTGTTGTTGCAAAAACCAAGCGCTACAGAGGCCTGAAATACCGGCACCAATCACAATTACCTGCTGGCCACCAGAGTGCCCCTTTGGCGCTTGCGGTATGGGACCTGCCATACCTTCTAGGCTGTTGGTAGCGGTATTGTGTGTATCTGTGTCTTGCATGATTGTCTCAAAAACTAAATCTTAACCCTAAAAAAGGCTCATTTTTACTGGCAAAAGCCAGCTAACTCTGGCACTTGCTATCACTGTTAACGCAAATTAAAAAGGCTTATACACTAGCCATATGACCTAGGTAGCGTGCAATTGGCTCACTTTGTTGTTGTAAGAAATCACGCCCTTGACCCTGCCAGTATACGCCACCCTCAGCGATAAATATAACCTCTGATGCTAACTGCAAGGCCTCTTCAGGATCATGAGTAACCAAAACCAAACTCAGCTTATTGCGCTCTTGTAAATCAGCAACCAAGTCGATCATTTCCCTACGTAAGCCTGGATCTAAAGCACTAAATGGCTCATCCAACAATAACCAGGGTTGCCGCCGCACTAATGCCCTTGCTAAAGCTGCACGCTGACGCTGACCCCCAGATAGACTGCCTGGCAAACGTTTGCCCATGCCAGCCAAACCGACTTGCATGAGAGCTTCCTCCACGGCTTGCCGCTGATTCTCTGTCAAGCGTAGCCCAGGATCAATACCCAAGCCAACATTGGTAAATAGATCTAAATGAGCAAATAAATTGTGTTCCTGAAACAAGCTAGTAAAAGGCCTTTGGGCTGGCAATTGTGGCACTAGATCTTGCCCTTGCCATAGCAGTTTCCCACTGGTTGGCGTAACAAAACCGGCTAACGTATTTAATAGTGTTGTTTTGCCTGCGCCACTAGCACCCACGAGAGCTGTACACTTTTCTGTGGGCAATATGGCATCAAAACAAAATTTATTTTGCCCCTGACAAACATGCAATTGCTGTAACTCAAGCACGACGCTTTCCCACACCCTTTTCCAAACCCACAAAGACCAATAAACACAGTGCTAATAATACCAAAGCGGTAACCGCTGCGGCTGCCGCTTGATAACTCCCCAAGCGCTGGTACATAAGTAGTGGCAAGGTTTTGACATCTGGCGTACCGAATAACGCCACGACACCAAGATCACCTACTGAGAAAGCCGCCACTATGGCTAAACCCAAACCCATAGCTGGGCGTAACACCGGCCATTCCAGCCAGCGCCAACGTTGCCAGCCTTGCATATTTAAACTCATACACAATCGATCATGCTGTTGTGCCAATTGCATATAAGGTTCAGTTAGCACTCGCAACATAAAGGGTAAACCCAAAACACTATTAATGAGCATGACAAGATAAAGGTTTATGGCAAACACATCCACCCAGTGGCGCAAAGCTAAAAACAAGCCGGTCCCCAATACCAATGCCGGAACCACCAATGTCACCATACCCAATGACTCGATTACCGCAGCCATCCACGGCCAACGCTGCTGAGTATGGCGTCGCATCAACAATAAACCCCAAGCCATAAACAAGCAAAGAAGGGCCGCACTCAAGGCAACCCAAAGGCTATTCCACGCCGCTAACCATAACTGCTGGTCTGCTAATACTTGCCACCAATGATCATTAAATCCAGCTAAGATCACACCCGTTAAAGGCAATACAACTAATAGCAAACCAACTAGTAAGAAAACACTGTCAATCAATTTGCCAAGCCAGTGATCAGTATCTGGACGCATTACCTTAAGACCATAACTAGGATTAATCACTGTTGGTCGCCCTAAGCGAATACCTAACCACAATATCAGACCACACAATAATAGCTGCACTAAACTTAATTGAGTCGCCAAAGGTAAGTCAAAATCTAAGCGCACGGCCTGATAAATAGCAACCTCTAAGGTGGTCGCTTTAGGCCCACCACCCAGACTCATTACCACAGCAAAACTAGTAAAGCATAAAGCAAATACTAAGGCCGCTACTGGGGCCAACACCATGCGCACATGGGGCCACTCCAATAGGCGCCAATGCTGCCATGAAGACATTCCCAATTGCTGAGCCAAGCGCCATGATTCAGGGGGCACAGACTGCATGCGTTGCAAGATTATGCGGGTGGCCAAAGGTAAATTAAAAAATACATGGGCCAATAAAATACCCGTTAGCCCATAAAGGTAGGAACCAGATGACCAATCAAGGCTAGTTAAAAGACCATTGACCCAACCCTGTCGGCCATGCACCACAACTAATCCAAACACAGCGACAATGGCTGGCACAACTAAAGCCACACTAAATATTTGTAATAGTAAATCACGCCCAGGAAAATGGCGCCTTGCTAAGGCTCTAGCAAGGGGTACGGCCAAGCCAACACTGATCAAGGTGGACAATAGCGCCTGCCATAGTGAAAACCAGATAACCCCGCGTAGATAAGGGTCGGTGCGCAACAATTGCCAATCAATAGCGCCCATATAACTTCCAAGGGCACCTAATGCCGTTAAGAATGGCAATAAAACCAGCAGTAAAGCTAGGCCAGAAAGCCAAAACCAATGATAGTGCTTAACAGCTAAATTCATCGTCGTCTAAGCACCAAACTGTTGGCTAATCATTTGCACATAGGCTGCTGTAGCCCCCTTTTTCTCGGCTAGCAATTGCTGCCCAGCATGTCCCATTAACTGTCTTCTCTCAGTATCAGCCATTAGTGCAGGAATTTGCTCAGTTAGCTGACCAGCTGAAGTAAATTGCAAATTTCCTGCTTGCTGCAAAAGTTCACAAACCTCGGCAAAATTAAACGTATGAGGACCCATTAATATTGGCTTGCCCAAAGCCGCCGCCTCTAGGGGGTTATGACCACCTTTAGCTGCCAAACTACCCCCTACAAAAACCACATCGGCCAGACCGTAAAAATCAATTAGCAAACCCATTGCATCAACCAATAACACTCGACGCCCAGTTTGGTTTAAATTCTCGGGCTTGGCATCACTATATCGTTGCCATGGCAAGCCACTAGATTCACATAGATCCGCCACTTCGGCAAAACGTTGTGGATGCCGTGGCACCAAAATAAGTAAGCCATTATTTATGGCATCCATTTTTGCCCAAGCTTGTAATAAGATACTCTCTTCACCTTCCCTGGTACTTCCGCATACCCAACAGGTATCATCTTCGAGCAACCAAGGCTTGGTTTTTAATGATTTTTTTGTCTCAGGTAACGCAATATCAAACTTTACACTACCCATAATCTGTACTTTGGCAGCTTCAGCACCAAGCCAAGTAAAACGTCGGGCACTAGCCTTATCTTGCACCAGCACTCGCTGTAAATTAGCCAGCATCGTCTTACTAAGGCTTCGTAGACGACTATAGCCACGAGCTGAACGATTTGATAAACGGCCATTAATAAGCCATACGGGGAGTCCACGCGCCTGCCATAAGTGGAGCATATTTGGCCATAATTCAGTTTCCACTAGCAATAGACCCCGCGGATTTACTCTATGTAAAAATAGTCTTTGAGCAACCCCCATATCAAAGGGCATATAAGCGTGCATAATAGTTGGATAGTCGGCGAATAATTTTATACACCGGTCTCTTCCAGTCGCCGTTGTTGTGGTAACTAAAATGGGCATACTGGTTGCTTTAGCAAGTTGAGATAACATGTCGGCAACAGCATTGATCTCACCCACCGAAGCGGCATGCACAACTAAGGGCTGCTGATCCATGGTTGGGACCCAACCATAACGCTGCCAAAAATCTGATCTAAACTCAGGTCGCCGCCAGATAAAAATCAGGTGTGTTATAACCCCAATAGGTAACAACAGATACCAAAGTATGCGATAGATGAGTGACAAATTTTCTCTTCCTTTCGACTAGATGGGTTTTGTACAAGCATTTAGCTTGATAGAATGCCAACCAACAAAACTTTTGTTAGTTACTTAATTGGCTGCCATTTACCATGCGTATTGTAAATTTAATCTCCGGAAAAGATCTTGGCGGCCCCAAACAAGCGTTTGTACATTACAGCGATAATTTACGCTACTTAGGCCACCAAGTCACCTCCATTATTCGGTCTGGGGCTCAAGTGCAAGCATTGCTTGACCAACGCCAACTCGATTACCAATTTCTGGACTACTCACGGAGTCTTCTGCCCGGTTTTCGACATCTAGCTCAACGACGTCTTAAAGCATTATTTGAGCAAATACCTGCAGACCTAGTATTGGTTCATAAACCTATTGATGCAGCTTTGATAAAACCTATTCTACCTAATCAGTGTAAGTTGGTTTTGGTACTGCATAGTTACACAGCTCGCGGCATAAATGCAGCTGATATGATATTAGCCGTATCCGAGCCAGTGAGAGACTTTGTTATTAATAATGGCTTTAATGACCCAGTGCTGGTCATGCCTAATTTAGTAGAACTCAATACACAGGAACCCATTGCGCGAGCCCAACAAACACCCTTTCATATTGCTCATATGGGCGTAATGCGTCGCACCAAAGGCCAAGATCTACTTGTAGAGGCTTTGCAATTGTTAAAGACTTCCCAGCCACATTTTCGTGCTACCTTGGCAGGCAAAGGCCGCTGGTATAATAAAATCAGTAAGTTGGTTAGCCAATATAAATTACAGAATCAGGTTGACTTAATGGGCTGGGTGGACAATCAGCAAAGAGACACTTTTTTTGATGCTGCTGATATCATTTGTATTCCCTCCCGCAGTGAAACCTTTGGCATGGTCATTATTGAAGCCATGGCAAGAAAAAAACTGGTTTTGGCGACCCGCTGTGGAGGCCCAGAAGGCATTATTGAAGATGGAAAAACAGGGTTTCTTACGGACATTGATGCTAAATCAATGGCAACCCAACTAGAACGAATTATGAAACTAAGTGAAACCGAGCATCTAGAAATTTGTGAGCGGGCTTACCAACATGTGGTACGAAATTATAGTAGCCAACCATTTCGACAACGTTTGCAGCTGATGCTCGATACCCTAACTCAGAGTTGAATTTATTCGGCTTCGGCAAACTGCAAATCATATAAATGGGCATAAACACCCTTTTGATTTAGTAAAGACTGATGAGAGCCCTGCTCTACAATTCGGCCTTTATCCATCACTACAATTAAATCGGCTTGCTCAATAGTTGATAACCGGTGAGCAATTACTAAAGTTGTGCGACCAGCCATAACGGCATTAATAGCTCCTTGAATATGGCGTTCTGATTCTGTATCCAAGGCAGACGTGGCTTCATCCAATACCAGTATGGGAGCATCTTTTAATAGTGCTCTAGCTAAGGCAATACGTTGTCTCTGGCCACCCGACAAAAGCACACCCGACTCACCAATTTGGGTCTGCAAGCCAGCGGGCATTTGATCAGTAAATTCATCCACCCGTGCCGCTGTCGCTGCTGCCTCAATAGCTTCTAGGGGTGCATCAGCCTTAGCACCATAGGCTATATTTTCAGCAATAGTGCCATTAAACAAGGTGACCTGCTGATTCACCAAGGCAATCTGAGCCCGCAAATCAGCCCGCTTGACTTGACTAATATCCTGTCCGCCAATACAAATTTGGCCACTTTGAGGGTCATAAAAGCGTAACAGTAAATTAACTAATGTCGACTTGCCACTACCTGAGCGCCCAACCAAGGCAACCACTTTGCCAGCTGGTAGGGTTAATTCAATATCTTCCAGAATGGGCTTATCCTGATAGGCAAAGCCAAGTTGTTGGAAAGTGATATCACCCTTGGGTTGTAACAGTTGTTGTTGCGAGTCGTCTGGCTCAGGAGTTTCATCAAGTAAAGTAAAGATACTCTGCGCAGCAGCGATGCCTTGCTGCAAAATAGAGTTCACTTCCGTTAAGCTGCGCAAGGGTTTGGTTAGCATACCCGCCGCAATTATAAAGGCGATAAACTCACCCGCCGTCATAACCGCAATAATCTCCGGCTGTAAGGCAAGGAAAATCAGCAATGCCATAGCCACTGCAACTAACATCTGCACCACAGGAGTAGAGATAGATTCAGCCAGAGCTAATTTCATGGCTTGTTGACGATTACCATTACTGGCTTTAAAAAAACGTTGACGCTCTTTGGCCTGGCCACCAAACATCCGCACCACATCATAGCCCTTGATGGTTTCACTAGCACTAGCAGTGACATCACCCATACTATCTTGCAGATTGCTACTAATAGTTCGAAAGCGTTTTGCGGCCTTGCTTACCACTAAACCAATAAAAGGGCCAACCAATAAGAAAGCCAGGGTTAGCTGCCAATTTAGATATAGTAAATAAGCGAATAAACCAATAATAGTCAGCCCTTCACGCACCAGTATTTTTAACGCATCCGTGGCAGCGCCGGTAATTTGTTCCACATTAAAGGTTAATTTGGACAACAAGGTGCCTGAGGCGTGACGATGATAGTATGCAGCAGGCAACACCAGTAGCTTATCAAATATAGCTACCCGCAAATCATGGACTACATGTCTAGCCACATAGGCAATACCGTAGTTACCAAGGAAGAAACCGATACCCCGAGCCAAAAAAATCAGAATAACTAGCACAGGGACAATATACCGAGCATCAAGATTATTTTGCTCGACGCTTTCAACCATGTGTTTAGTTAGTTCAACAAAGGCAGCCTGCGAGGCAGCAAACAGAGCAAAACCTAGGATGGCCACGACAAAGACCATCCAATAGCTGGCCACATAGTTTAACAAGCGCTTGTATGATGACCAAGCCGATTGCTTACCTGTTACCTTTGTGTCTAAATCCATACCGTTTCCTGTTGCTGGGCCTGTAGCAAATATTACCGCCCGTTGCCGCCAATGCACTAGCAGTGTAAACTGACCCAATCTTTGCCAGAGCTCATAATAATCTCGTGTCTAGCGCCAAATTCTCACCCCAAAACGCTTCTCTATTAGCCTTTACTGGCATTAAGTATTGGCCAATCTGGTTAGCTATGGGGTTCCTAAGACTAATTACTTTTTTGCCTTGGTCTGTGGGTAAAAAATTTGGCCCTGCTCTGGGTTATCTATTGTACCAGCTCTCCAAGCGTCGTCGGGGCATTACAGAAAAAAATATTGCCACCTGCTTTCCCAAACTTGATCAACAGCAACAATATAATCTAGTTTTACAGACGTTCTATGCCAATGGCACTGGCGTTATTGAGACAGCCTATGCTTGGTGGAGTTCCCTAAAACCGTTTAATAAACATATACAAATTGACGGTTTAGAGGCCCTGCAAGAGGCCTGTGATTCTGAGCAAGGTGTACTGCTATTAGGTGCTCATTTTACTAGCCCTGACCTTGGATGTGCTCTGCTTAATCAGCACCAACCGTTCAGTGTCACTTATCAGCGCCATAAAAATCCGTTAATGGATGCCCTTATTCTGCGCGGCCGCAGCCATTGTTTAGGTGGTGCCATTGAACGAGATCAAATCCGTCAGGTGGTAAAAACATTAAAAGACGGCCAAACGGTTTGGTTGGCGCCAGATCAGGATTTAGGCCCAGACCGGTCTGTGTTTGCGCATTTTTTTGGTATCCCAACGGCAACTACGGCTATTGCAAGTCGATTGGCAAAGAGCACTCAATGCCGAGTATTTTTCTTTTCCCACCAGCAACGCAATAACCAGAGCTATCATCTTCAGCTTATACCCCTTGATAAATTACCTAGTGGCGAAGAGGCTCAAGATGCCGCTATTATTAACAGTCAAATAGAAGAAGCTGTAAGACAGTATCCTGCTCAATATCTATGGCTACATCGACGTTTTAAAACGCGCCCTCACGGTTCGCCAGAGATATATTAAATATTCCCAATAATATTTCTTACGGCAAAGCTGCTAAGTCCAACATAAAGGCCTGCCAAATTGCCTGCACCTGTTGGCGTTGTTCTTGCAGTTTATGAATAGCCACCTTACCAGCTTGATTTTGCAGTGCCTGACGATGCTCCGCTGAGCGCATCTGGCGATAACAATCGGCTAACCTTTGTGTTGCCTCAACAGACATTAAATCAGCCTCGCGTAAGGCATCCAAAATGCGCATATTATCTGTGTAAGTCAACAATGACTCGGCGCGGGTAGCATAGGCCAAGACAGCAAATTGCACCATAAACTCAATATCTACCATGCCACCCTGATCTTGTTTAATATGGAAAAATTGCTCACCTTGAGAGCTGGGCTTAGTGGCCAGACTAGCACGCATTTTTTCCCGCATAGTAATCACATCTTGACGCAGTTTATCTTCGTCTCGTGACTGCGCTAATATCTTGCGTCGGACTTTATTAAAACGGCCAGCCAAAGTTTGACTGCCAGCAATGGGTCGCGCCCTTACCAAGGCCTGATGTTCCCATGTCCATGCTTGCTGTTGCTGATATTTCTCAAAAGCCGATAGGGTGGTTACCAATAAGCCTTTGGCGCCATCAGGGCGCAGCCGCATATCGACTTCATATAGCTGGCCTGCTGCAGTAATGGTGCTTAGATAACTGATAATGCGCTGACCTAAACGAGTGAAAAATACACTATTAGGAATGCTTTTTTCACCATTAGTCATACCATCAAAGGGCGCATCATAAATAAATACCAAATCCAAATCAGACCCATAACTTAGCTCCCAACCACCCACCTTGCCATAGCCAACAATAATAAACTCAGGGCAAGGCTCCTGCCCATCGCAAGGCTCGCCATGGCGCTGCGCAAGAGCACGCCAAGCCAACCGCAACACATGTTGCAACACCGCCTCAGCAGTAAAGGTTAACTGGTCACTGACACGCATCAAAGGCAGTTTACCTGTCACCTCCTGGGCAGCCACACGTAATAAACAAGCTTGTTTAAAATGGCGTAAGACTTCCATGGTTTGTTCAATATTATCTTCAGGTACGCGTAATAAACGTTCCCGTAGCTCCCCAGATACCTGAGCCTGATTGGGCACCGAGAATAATGTATTGGCATCCAATAACTCATCCAAGAGGGATGGCTGATAAGCCAAGAACTCAGCAAACCATGGGCTAGCTGCACATAAATCCACTACCAAGCGAAGAGTAGAGGGGTTTTCTTGCAGCAAAACCAAATACACTGAGCGCCTTAATACGGCTTCAATCAACATTAGCACCCGTGCCAAGGTTTGCTCTGGCTCTGCTTGCTGGCTACATAAGAATAACAAGCTCGGCAATATTTGCCTTAAGCGTTCCTTACCTACCGTTTGCATACTGCGAGCGGAATGACTTTGATATAGACCAAGTAAATGCTGAAGTGCCGTACCTGAGTCGCTAAAACCAGATGTGGATAAGAGTTGCTGCCATGCTTGCTTGGGCACAGCATCCTGAGAGGATCTATCGATCAATTCTAGCTCACCGCACAATACTTGAATGGCTGATACTTCAAGGTCATCAACCTCTTCTTCATGGGGAGTGGCAACCACCAAAGCAAATTGCTTACGAATAAAGGCCCGGTGCTGTTCGATTTGTTGATCTAAACTTTTCCAATCAGCAAAACCCATGGCATATGCTAACCGCCCTTGGCCAATATCATCCCCCGGCAATTCTTGGGTTTGCTTATCATGAACTCCTTGCAGAGCATGTTCCACATCACGCAAAAACCAGTAAGCCTCAGTTAAGCTCTGCGCTTCATCATTTTGCCAGCCAGCTAGCTCTGGTAAAAAGTCGATAACCGTCATTAAACTTGGCGTCTGTAGGCGCTGATCGCGACCACCTCGAATTAACTGTAATGCTTGGGCAATAAATTCAACTTCTCGAATACCACCACTGCCTAACTTAATATTGTTATCTAAGCCTCGCCGCCGCACCTCCACAGCTATCATCTGTTTTAAACTACGCAGGGACTCAATAGCGCTGAAATCTAAATAACGTCGGTAGACAAAGGGGCGCAGAGTCTTGAGTAATTCAGCCCCTGCCTGCTTATCACCAGCAACGACCCGAGCCTTAATAAGGGCATAACGCTCCCACTCTCGCCCTTGCTCCTCGTAATAGCGTTCCATGGCCGCAAAATGTAATGCCAAAGCTCCACTTTCGCCATAGGGCCGTAAGCGCATATCTACTCGAAACACAAAACCATCGACAGTGGTTTGATCCAAGGCTTGAATTAAGCGTTGGCCAAGGCGAATAAAAAATTGTTGGTTAGCCAAACTTTTTTTAGCACCGTGGGTTTCACCTGGCTGTGGAAAAGCAAATATCAAATCAATATCAGAAGATAAATTAAGTTCTCCTCCACCTTGCTTACCCATCCCTAGCACCACCATATGCTGGGGTTTACCATGTGCATCTTGAGGTTGACCCCAATTAGCCACAGCTTGGTCATAGAGCCATTGTAGAGCCAACTCAATACAGATATCCGCCATATTGGTGACTTCTTGGGTCAACTCAGCACTAGTGCATAAGCGCAAGGTATTACGCCATATCAAACGCAGTTGATGGCGCCGGCGAAACACTCTCAAGGCCTTGGCTAACTGTTCTTTATTACTAACCTCGGCCATAGCGGCGGCCAGCTCTTGCTGCATACCCGCTTTATCATAAGCATGTGCAAACCATGCTGGATTGAGCATATTTGGTTCGACTAGCCAGTTTTGTAGACACCAAGGGCTTGCTAACATGACCTTTGTAATAGCGTCTTTATAGGGCAAACAGGCCTGCCAGTGTTGCTGGTCAGATTGCCCCACAACATCCGTTAGACGAGCCCACATTTGTTGTTGCTCATTATTGAGAAGAGCGGGTACTTTTACCTGAGGAACAACCATACTTAATCCTATAAAACTGAATAAAGAGCTATGAGAATTATCAATTAACTCACAGGCCAATATGCCTAAACAGCAAGCAAAGACTATAGCCACATTTAATCAATAAAAAAACCAAATCAGCAATATTGACTGCGTCCAAGTTGTAATCCAAATAGGAAATTGCCCACACGATTAGTTTTGGTAGCTCATCAAAACCTGAATATTATCTAGCCATCACCAGCCCCTAAGTTGTTTTGGGTTTCCAATACTAACGTTTGCGGTTAAAATCAGACCCAATAACACCCGAACTATCAAAAAGGCAATATCGTGCAACAACCTGACCAGGATTATGTTAACTGGTTCCGCCACTCTGCGCCCTATATCAATGCGCACCGTGGGCGTACCTTTGTGGTTTACGTATCTGGTGAAGCAGTTGATCACGATAACTTTAAACACCTAGTCCATGATATTAATCTGTTAAGTAGTCTAGGAGTGAAGCTGGTATTAGTGCATGGTAGCCGACCACAAATCGCTGCGGCTAGAAAAAATGCTGGCTTGACCAATGGTGGCCAGCAGGGCGAAACCATTACCTCGGCTGAAGAAATGTCCTTGGTAAGCGCCGTTGTTGGCCAGCAGAATGCTAAATTGGAAGCCCTATTTTCTATGGGTTTAGCCAATTCACCTATGCAAGGCTCACGGATTCGCACGGTGCGTGGCAACTTTATTATTGCCCAGCCTATTGGCATCCATAATGGTATCGACTACGCCCACAATGGTACTGTGCGTCGAGTTGATGCCAAGGCTATTCGGGCACAATTAGAACTAAATAGTTTGGTGCTTATTTCCTGTTTAGGTTACTCCCCAACGGGTGAGGGCTTTAACCTTGCAGCGGAGCAAGTTGCTGGGCAAGTTGCTACCAGTCTTAAGGCCGATAAATTGATTATGTTGGGAGCTGACAGTGGGATCACTAACTCCCGCGGCGAACGGGTAACTGAGCTGTTAACCAAAGCCGCCCAGCGTCTGGTGCAACAACATCAAACACAGCAAGCAACGGAACTTTCGGTATACTTGGAAGTGCTCAGTCAAGCTTGTGAAGCCGGGGTAAAACGTGGTCATCTACTCAGCTATCAAGTCAACGGCGCCCTATTAACTGAACTGTTTAGCCGTGATGGCTCTGGCACCATGCTAGTAAAAGAAAGTTACGAGAAAATTCGCACTGCTACCATTGATGATGCTGGCGGCATTCTCGAATTGATCCGGCCCATGGAACAAGATGGTTTATTGGTTCGCCGCTCAAGAGAATTGCTCGAAGCCGAAATTCATTACTTTAGTGTTATCGAACTTGATGGTGCTATTATTGGCTGTGCCGCCCTTTACCCATTTGCGGAGGAACGGCAAGCAGAATTAGCCTGTGTAGCCATCAATAATGCTTATCGTGGTGCTGACAGGGGTGCCGCTTTACTGCAGCATATTGAGGAGCAAGCTGAGCGTTTAGGCTTAGACCAAATTTTTGTCCTCACCACTGCGGCGGCCCACTGGTTTGTAGAAAATGGGTTTGCGCCCTCAACACTAAAAGCTTTACCTGCTGAAAAGCAGCAGCTGTATAATTATCAACGTAACTCAAAAGTATTTACTAAGGCCCTACGCTAAGACGTCAGCGCCCTCAATTAACATAAAGCAGATTAAAACTATGCCTCAATATCGTTCTAAAACTTCCACTTCAGGCCGCAATATGGCCGGTGCTCGTGCCTTATGGCGCGCCACTGGCATGCAAGACGAAGACTTTAAAAAACCTATTATTGCTGTCTGTAACTCCTTTACCCAATTTGTGCCTGGTCATGTGCACTTAAAAGATTTGGGGCAATTGGTAGCGCGGGAAATCGAACGTGCTGGCGGTGTGGCAAAAGAATTTAATACTATAGCCGTTGATGATGGTATTGCCATGGGGCACGATGGCATGCTCTATTCCTTGCCTTCTAGGGATATTATTTCCGACTCAGTAGAATATATGGTTAATGCCCATTGTGCCGATGCCATGGTATGTATCTCTAACTGTGACAAGATCACCCCGGGCATGCTAAATGCTGCTATGCGTCTAAATATTCCTTGTATCTTTGTCTCTGGTGGCCCCATGGAAGCGGGTAAAACCAAACTCAGTGAGAACAAACTGGATCTGGTTGACGCCATGGTTATTGCGGCTGACCCCAATGCCGACGATGAGAAAGTTGAAGAGTATGAACGCTCCGCCTGCCCCACCTGTGGCTCTTGTTCAGGTATGTTTACTGCCAACTCAATGAACTGCTTAACCGAAGCCTTGGGTCTATCTTTACCAGGTAATGGCTCCTTGCTAGCAACTCATGCTGATCGTGAACAGCTGTTCCTCAATGCTGGTCGTATGATTGTTGATATTACCAAGCGTTATTATGAAAACGATGAAACCAGCCTACTACCACGGAATATTGCCAACTTTAACGCCTTTGAAAACGCCATGAGTCTGGATATTGCTATGGGTGGGTCTACCAATACTATTCTGCACCTCTTGGCTGCCGCCCAAGAAGGTGAAATAGACTTTGATATGACCAATATTGATGCTCTATCTCGACGCGTACCTCAACTATGTAAAGTGGCCCCCAATACTCCTAAGTATCATATGGAAGATGTCCACCGAGCTGGTGGTGTAATGGGCATACTTGGTGAGCTCAACCGTGCTGGTTTACTGCATACGGATCAACCCACTGTGCATAGCCCTTCCATGGGGGAAGCCTTGGACAAATGGGATATTGTGAATAGCAAAGACGCTGATGTTGCGCAATTTTATCAAGCTGGCCCTGCCGGTATTCCTACCCAAACAGCCTTTAGTCAGGCTACACGCTGGCCAACCTTAGATGATGATCGCGCCGATGGTTGTATCCGTAGTCTAGAAAACGCTTATTCTACTGAAGGTGGTTTGGCTGTCCTAAAAGGTAATCTGGCCGCAGACGGTTGCGTTGTTAAAACCTCTGGCGTTGACGAAAGCATCTGGGTATTTGAAGGCCCTGCTCATATCTGCGAAAGCCAAGATGATGCTGTGGCTGATATCCTAGGTGATAAAGTAAAAGCCGGTGATGTAGTGGTTATCCGCTATGAAGGACCAAGTGGTGGTCCTGGTATGCAAGAAATGCTTTACCCAACCAGTTACCTTAAATCTAAGGGTTTAGGTAAAGTTTGTGCATTATTAACCGATGGCCGCTTCTCCGGTGGCACATCCGGTTTGTCAATTGGTCATGTATCCCCAGAAGCGGCCGGTGGTGGCAATATCGCTTTGATTGAAGCAGGTGATATGATCCGTATTGATATCCCTAATCGTAGCATTGATGTTATGGTGAGTGATGATGAGCTAGCTGCTCGACGTGCCGCTATGGCAGCTAAAGGTAAAAACGCTTGGCAACCAGCCGCTGAGCGACCACGCAAAGTAACCAGTGCCTTAAAAGCCTATGGCAAGATGGCCACCAGTGCCGATAAAGGGGCAGTTCGGGATATATCTAAGCTGGACTAGTATCCTTTATACTCAGGCGGAGGCAAGCTCTGCCTGAGCATTTGGTTTAAATATTTACACAGAAAACTGGTAAGCAATAGGTGGATGGCTCTCATAGCCCACTACTTCAAAGTCATCCACAGTTACCCAAGTTTCCAAATCTTCTAAGGTTTTTATATCCGGATTAATATTTAATGTCGGAGAGGCAAAAGGCTCGCGCTTTAATTGCACATCACGCATTAACGCCAATTGATCTTCATAGATATGTGCATTCACTATCTTATGATAGGCAAGACCCGCTTTATGACCAGTAATTTGTGCCATGATAGCAAGGAAAAAATACACCTGTACCATATTAAAATTAAGCCCCAAAGGTACATCACAACTGCGTTGCGTACTATTTAAATAGAGGGTATCCCCTAACAAAGAAAAGTGATGGCTATACATACATGGGCGCAGACAACCCATATGAAAAGCGCCCGGATGGTAAAAGGTATATATCTCACCCCGATCATCACGACCGGCTTTTAAGTCGTCATAAATTTTGCGCAGTAAATCCAGGCTACCACCATCTGGCTTGGGGAAATTGCGACCCACTTTGCCATAAATAAAGCCACAATCATCTTCACCTTTTCGGTAGGGATTATTAAGCCAAGCTTCATTTAGATTGGCATTAGCATCCCAGGTCTTGGTGCCCAGACGACGGAAGTCAGCGGCATTATCATAGCCTCGAATATAACCTAATAATTCAGCAATAGCTGACTTGTAGTAGCTTTTACGCGTCGTTACCAGAGGAAATTCAGCCGCCCCAACGTTATAGGTTAAATCAGCATTGATGACCGTTAAACAACGTTTGCCAGTGCGTTCATTGTCAACCCAAACACCTTCATCAATAATGCGTTGACATAAATCGAGATATTGCTTCATTTCTTCCAAACCATTTATAGAAAAACTTTTGCTTGCATATGTTAGCAGATTGCAAGCGAGCCTAGTACAATATCCTGTAGTGTTTACCAACTTAAATGACCAACAAACTATGTCCCTAGCACTGATTGTCGCCGCTTCAGAAAATAACGTTATCGGTCGCGATAACCAACTCCCCTGGTATCTGCCCGGTGACCTCGCCTACTTTAAAGCAATAACCATGGCTAAGCCGGTGATAATGGGACGTAAAACCTACGAATCTATTGGCAAGCCCCTCCCCGGCCGCGACAATATTGTTATCACCCGCAATAGCGATTACCCAGCCGAGGGTATTCATGTGGTGGCCAGCCTGCAAGCCGCTATTGAGCTAGCAGAAAGCCTAGTGCTGGTTAACGGAGGTGAAGAAATTATGATTATAGGCGGCGCCCAAATATATAAGCAGGCCTTGCCCATGGCAGCACGTGTTTATCTGACCCGAGTTCACCGCCATGTAGAGGGTGATGCTTGGTTTCCAGAACTAGACCCAAGCCAATGGCAAGAAATTGCTCGCGAAGATATCGCTGCCGAGGAACCTAACCCTTATGATTTCAGCTACCTAGTTATGGATCGGACAGAGAGCGCATGATAGCGCCATTGGTTATAAGCAGTTTGGAGTATTATTTTAGTGGTTTAACTATCACTAATGAGCACCAGCTATGTTATTGCTGATTTATCTACTGGTTGGTGCTATTGCTGGCTTATTGGCTGGTTTATTTGGTATTGGTGGTGGCGTTATTGTGGTGCCAGCCTTGGTTTTTGCCTTTACCTTACAGGGTATAGATTCCAACCTAGTGATGCATATGGCCGTTGCCACCTCACTCGCTAATATTGTTTTTACCGCCCTCACTGCTATCTACACTCATCAAAAAAAGCAAGCCATTGTCTGGAGTCTTGCTAAGCCAGTGGCCATAGGCATATTGCTAGGTGCCTTTATTGGGGTTAATACAGCCATCGCCCTACCAAGCCATATCTTACAGGCTATCTTTGGGGTGTTTGTAATCTATCTAGGTGGCAAGATGCTCTTACTTACGCAACGCCCAGCTAGCAAACAACTCCCTAATAATATAGCTATCACAATTACAGGCACATTAATTGGCTGGGCATCGGCCCTGTTTGGTATTGGTGGTGGCAACCTTCTTGTTGCTTGGTTAGTTAACCGCGGCGTGATGATAAAACAAGCCGTGGCTACGGCGGCGGCTTGTGGTCTAGCTATTGGCTTGGTGGGCGCCACCACAAATATTCTGCTCGGGCAAAATATAGACAATCTGCCGAGCTATGCTCTAGGATATGTTTATCTACCTGCCCTGTTAGGTATTCTGCTCACCAGTGCCATTAGTGCCCATTTTGGAGCCCGCTTGGCCCATAAGATGCCAGCAAAATGGCTACAATTAATGTTTGCTGTACTGCTGATATTGGTAGGTATACGCATGCTGAGCAGTTTTATTTTTTAACCAGTATCAGGAACCATTGTATGCTGACTTATCCCAATATTGACCCTATTGCCCTGCAGCTAGGGCCTATCAGCATTCATTGGTATGGCATTATGTATATGCTGGCCTTTGCTTCGGCATGGTGGCTAGCCATGCGTCGAGCACCAACTGCCGGTTTTAGCAAAGAGCAGGTTAGCGATATTATTTTCTATGGCGCTATTGGCGTCGTGCTAGGTGGCCGCATAGGGTATATCCTGTTCTATCAATTTGGCTCCTTTATTGAAGAACCCAGTATGATTTTGCGAGTATGGGAAGGTGGTATGTCTTTCCATGGCGGCCTAATCGGTGTCATTCTGGCCGTGATATTTTGTGCCCGCAGGCAACAACGTAGTTTTGCTAGCATTATGGACTTTGTGGCACCGATTGTACCTCTAGGCCTAGGTGCAGGACGATTGGGTAATTTTATTGGAGGCGAACTATGGGGGCGTCCCACAGATCTTCCTTGGGGTATGGTTTTCCCCCATGTCGACCAGCTGGCACGGCACCCATCCCAACTCTATCAATTTGCGCTGGAAGGCATCTTCCTTTTTATACTAGTGTGGCTATATTCAGCGAAACCCCGCGCCAGCTTACAGGTATCGGGTATGTTTTTATTAGGCTATGGTGGTCAACGTTTGGTTGTCGAGTTTGCTCGACAACCCGATGCTCATCTTAATTTTATTGCCTTTGGCTGGCTTACCCAAGGCCAGTTATTATCCATGCCGATGATTGCTTTAGGTCTGTATTTACTGTTACGTAAAGCTAGGTAAGCCTATGTGTTTGATTGTTGTTGCCCACCAAATACACCCTAACTATCCCTTACTAATGGCGGCAAATCGAGACGAATTCCGTCAGCGCCCAACCCAGCGTATGCACTATTGGCAACACCCTGAGATCCTTGCTGGCAAGGATCTAAAAGGCAATGGTACCTGGTTTGGCATTAACCCAAATGGACGCTGGGCAGCCCTAACAAATTTCCGTGATGGTAATGCTACTGCTGTTAAAGGTGCATCTCGAGGCGAGCTTTGCGTCAGATTCCTGCAAGAGGGAGATTCAGCTATAAGTTTTGCCAATACCATCAGCAAAGAGCAGTTTGATGGTTACAATATTTTACTCTGGGATGGTAAAGAGTTGGTTTATTTTGCTAACCATAACCACCAACCTCCGCAGACGTTAGCAGCAGGCATTTATGGTTTAAGCAATGCTGGTCTGGATAGCAATTGGCCGAAAGTACAGAAAGTGAAAGCTCATATGCAGAAGTTACTGCAAGAATCAGTGGTTAGTCACCTAGATCTACAAGGACTTATGCACGATAAACAAATCGCTGCCGATCATTTACTACCCGATACGGGTATTCCCTTAGCCTTGGAGCAAAGCCTTTCGGCTTGTTTTATTGATGCCCCAGCCATGGATTATGGTACCCGCACCTGCATTAGTCTGCTACAGGATCAACAGGGGCAGTTAGGGATTAAAGAACGTGACTTTGATAGAGCAGATAGTCCTGATCAGGACTTTGCTTTTAGCTTAACCACATGACTATGCAAACGATTAAGACCAGCTGCTTCCATAGACTCTTTTACTAGCTCCTCAACTTGATCGGAGTTTGATTTGGCCAAGGCATCTTGCAACATGGTTTGGGCTTGCTGCAAAGTGAAATTACGCAGCGCCGACTTAACCTTAGGTAAGCCAGCCGCATTCATCGATAAGGTATCATAACCCATGGCCATCAGTAGCAACGCGCCAGCAGGATCACTAGCCAACTCACCACAAAGACTCACTGGAATATTGGCCGTCTTTCCCGCATCAACAATCTGCTGCAAAGCAGCTAATACGGCAGGGTGTAAGGCATGGTAAAGCTCAGCAACCTGGGGGTTATCGCGGTCTACTGCCAGCAAATATTGGGTTAGGTCATTACTACCCACAGAAATAAAATCAACCTTAGCCGCTAATTGGCTAGCTTGATAAACCGCCGCAGGTACTTCAATCATAACCCCAACAGGAGGCTTGTCGACCTGACAACCTTCTTCCAAGATCTCCTGATAAGCCTGATCAATTAAGGTTAAAGCCTCATCAACTTCACTTACGTGGGTCACCATGGGTAACAAAATTTGTAGGTTATTTAAGCCCTGATTGGCTTTTAACATAGCCCTGATTTGAACCAGAAATATTTCTGGATGGTCCAAAGTCACGCGGATACCCCGCCAACCCAAAAACGGATTATCTTCCTCAATAGGGAAGTAAGGTAAGGATTTATCCCCACCAATATCCAGTGTGCGCATGGTTACAGGACGAGGTGCAAACCCCTCTAGCTGAGTGCGGTAACAATCAATTTGTTCCTGCTCTGAAGGAAAATGCTCTTTAATCATAAAGGGCACCTCTGTGCGATACAGACCCACGCCTTCAGCGCCTCGCTCCAAAGAGCGACTGACATCAATAGGTAAACTGGTATTAACTAATAACGATACCGTATGGCCATCGCGGGTCTCAGCCGGCAAATCACGCAGCACCTCCAATTCTTTGAAAAAGTTAGCTTCCTCAACAATGACCTGCTCATAATGATGGTATAAGTCAGCACTGGGATTAACATAAATATGCCCCAAATGACCATCAATAATAATTTCACGGCCTTCCATACGGGTATAAGGGAAATCCACTGCCCCCATTACCGTTGGAATACCCATAGAGCGGGCTAAGATAGCCGCATGGGAGTTACTGGAACCACGAATAGAAACAATCGCCTGTAACTTATCTACCGGTACCTCAGCCAACATGGTTGCTGTCACTTCTTCAGCGACTAATACCGTCGCATCAGCGTATGTTCGGGCTTGGGTTTGGGTTTGTTGCAACTCAGCTAACACCCGTCGACCTAAGTCACGAATATCCGTGGCGCGCTCACGCAAATAAGGATCATCCATGATTTCAAAGGCCTGTACATGCTGTCGAATTACATGTTTTAAGGCACCCTGAGCCCATTGCCCCTCACGAATTCTGGCAATAATTTCCCCAGCCAGAGCATTATCATCGAGCATGCGCATATAGACTTCAAACAGCTCGTGCTCCTGATCCTTAAGGCTGCGTGCCAACATACGGCTAACCACCTTAATTTTGCGGCGCACGGCCTGCAAAGCATTTTGGAAGGATTCTACCTCGGCTTCAATATCTTCACATTGGCGATCAGGTACTTTTTTAAAGTCCGCGGGTGGTGAAATCACTGCGACCGATGCAATGGCCACCCCACCAACACCACAGACACCGGTATAGCAGACATCAGTAGATTGTTCGTCGGCTAATACATTGGCTCGCAAACCACCACCAGTGGCCTCAGCATGAGCAATAAAACCAGCCAACTGGGCAGACAGAGTAACCAACATGGCTTCATCGTCATCGGTATATTGTCGGCTATCGCCATGCTGGACGACCAACACCCCCAATACCACACGATGATGCACAATGGGCACGCCTAAAAAGGCATTAAAAGGCTCCTCGCCAATACCTTCAACGGGGTGAAAATGCCGATGGGAGGAAGCGTTATTAGTGCGAAAAGGCTCCGAACGCTTGGCTACAAAACCCACTAAGCCCTTATCCGTAGGAATACATAGATTACCAATAGCTCCCTGATCCAAACCTTTAGTGGACATTAAGACAAAATTTTCAGTGGCCGGAAAATGCAAATAAATAGAGCAAATATCTGTGCGCATGGCACGCTTCACATTATCCACAACAAGATCCAGAGCCGACTGTAAATCATCAGCTGCCGCGACTTGTTGAGTAATTTTTTTGATACTTGCTAGCATAACGTGCCTCAGTCTTCCTGATACTGTGAGGTCAGATTTTGTCTTTGATAAACCAGTCTAGAATGACGAGGACAAAGTTCCTTCATTGCCCGTCGATAGACTTCGCGCTTAAAGGGCACAACCTGTGCCACAGGATACCAATAGCTTACCCACTGCCAATCATCAAACTCAGGGGTCTCACCAGACATGGTCTGCACGGCATCATCATCAGCCAGCATTTTTAACAAAAACCATTTTTGTTTTTGCCCAATACATACCGGATGGGAACCATGTCGAACCATACGTTTTGGCAAACGATAACGCAGCCAACCACGGGTACAGGCCAATACCTCCACATGATGTGGATCAAGGCCTACCTCTTCTTTTAACTCCCTAAACAAAGCTTGCTCTGGCGTCTCATGGGCATCAATACCCCCCTGAGGAAACTGCCAAGCATCCCAACCAACCCGTTTTGCCCACAATACCTGACCTTTGGAGTTAGCGAGAATAATACCTACGTTAGGGCGAAAACCATCTTTATCTATCACGGTTTTTCACCAAAAAATTTCTCATACCCCATTGTTCCATAAAAAGCGCATCAACAACAACTTCTATAGTAGAATAAGATAAGTTTTACAATTCAATTAGATAGCTTCTACCCAATCGAAGCTATTATGTAGCAGAACACTGTGGCCCAAAGTAGCCAAAGAGAACCAAGATTATGACTCGACTTGCCCTTTTTGACCTAGACAACACACTACTAGGTGGTGATAGCGACCACAGCTGGGGAGAATTTATGGTCGTCAATCAACTGGTGGACGGTGACTACTTTAAGCAACAAAACGATCAGTTCTATCAAGACTACCAAAATGGTTGCTTGGATATGTATGCCTATGCCGCTTTTGCATTGGAGCCCCTTAGTCGTTACAGCAAAGAAGAACTCAATAAATTGCATTACCGTTTTATGCATGAACATATTATCCCTATGGTTCTGCCTAAGGGCCAAGAATTATTGCAACAGCATCGTGAAGCGGGTGATACCATTATTATTATCACCGCCACCCACGACTTTATTACCTACCCCATTGCCAAATATATGGGCGTTGATATTCTTATTTCCACCACTGCTGAACAGATAAACGACCAGTATACAGGCAATATAATTGGTACCCCCTGTATTCAGGAAGGCAAAATCAGCAAACTTAAAGACTGGTTAGACACCACCGATCTTAGCCTGACTGGTGCCCGCTTCTACAGTGATTCTTTTAACGATATACCACTATTGCAAGAAGTAGACGAGCCCGTGGCGGTGGATCCCGACGACAAACTACGCGCCCATGCCCAAGCTTGTGGTTGGCCCATTATCAGCTTGCGCTGATTGGTTAACTGAATAGCCAAATGTTTAGCTAGCGCAGATCAAAATCACAACCAAACTTGATTTCTGACCTTTTTAGGCTATCCTTATATACTATAAATTATTATAGTTATGGATAACCTATGCGCCTTGTTAATTTTATTGCCCTAATCGTCTCTACCCTAGTCATACTTAGTGGATGTCAGACTATTTCACTATCTAAGCCTAATGAAGTTTTACCTAATTCCACCATAGAAGGCGAATACAGCCAAACCTATACCTACCGACTCGATAACGGTTTGCAGATAATATTGTGGCCCAATAGTAATAGCCACTCCCAAAATGAAGCTCGCCTTGACCTGTTAATCCATGCTGGCAGCCTCCATGAAGAAGATGACCAACTTGGCTACGCCCATTTTGTTGAACATATGCTCTTTAACCAACCTGAATATGGTAGTAAAGATCCGGTGTTTTCTATTCTAGAAGAACTGAATATAACCATGGCTGATCATGCTAATGCCTATACTAGCTTTGATCATACTCGCTATCATCTAGACATCCCTAATGCTTCTCAAGAGCGTATAAATAAAGCCATAGAACTACTCTCTTTCTTTGCCTACAAGGCCAAATTTGATAGCCAAGAAGTAGCCAAAGAAATTGGCGTAGTTCGAGAAGAATGGCGCCAATCCGAACCCGAAAAGGAAACCTATCAATACCAACAGGAGCAGTTACATTATGCCAACAGCCGTCACCTTGAACGCTTCCCAATAGGTACCCTGGAAAGTATTGAAGCAGCAAAGCCAAAGGCACTTCAAGATTTTTATCAGCAACATTATCATCCAGCAAACGCTACCCTAATTGTGACGGGTAATATTGATCTTGATGAAGTCGTAAAAACCGTTGCCAGAAAGTTCCACAATTGGCCTAGTTCAAATGCAGGCCGAGATAAGGTATACCCACTGCCAGAAATGCGGGTAAACACCTTTGATATTTTTACAGACAAAAGAGAACCCGCCTACTATTTTTGGCTGGGCAATGCCTACCCAAGTAATGTACCCACAAACTCAGATACACTATTTACTCATCTGAAATTTGAACTCATGATGGACTTATTGGATGAACGCTTGCAAAAGCTATCTACACAACAAACCAATAGCTTGCGAGATTTTATGGCAGCCCACTTCAATCCAGTCGGTGACTTTGTCGAAATGGGTGTTGGCTTCCGCAGCCAAGAAGAGGATCTCGAAGCCGGTGTCAAGTTAATGGGAAGCGTTATCCATGACCTAATTAGTGATGGCTTTACCCAAACAGAATTGGACAATGTACGTAATGAGATGTTGCAACACGAACGGGTACAGCAGGATAGCGCTGCCCATTTGGCACATCTTGCTACCCATCATGCTCTTTATAATTTTTGGTTAAGAGATAAAGAGCATTATCTCGACATGCTAGAAAACCGCTTGCCAGAATTAACACCAAATGATCTTCAGCAACTAGCCCAAGAAATATTTACGCGACCCTATAAAATCGAAATTGTTGCCAAACCTGATGCTCCTATGCCATCGGAGGCAGAGGTACGCAATTGGATTACCGAAGGCCAGCAAACTAGCTTGCAACCAATTGTCACGCAAGCAGCAAGTGAAGTGATCAATTGGGAGATAAACCACCCACCTGGCACAATCATCCAACAGGAAAAACTGGATAATGGCATTCATCTACTGACCCTTAGTAATGGTATCAAAGTACAGTATAGCTACAGCGATTCAGCACCTGGTAAGTTTTATATGGAAATGGTGACATTAGGTGGATTTAATATCTTAACCCCAAAGGAGATAATCAATACTCGCCTTGGCATGGAAGTAATGTCTGCTAGTGGTTTGCAATCACTTGACGGGCACCAGCTAAGAAATTGGTTAGAAGGGCAGGCACTTGGCTTAGAACCTGTATTCGATTTTGATAGTCGTGGCATGACGTTGGAAGGTCCAAGCGATAAAGCAGAAGTATTGTTACAGCTGCTACATGTTGCCTTACAGGACGCACGAGTTGATAAAGCACTTTACGACCACTTTATGGCTAAATTTGAGCAAGAAATTAACGACCTCAATACATTGGACTATAAAGACTATATTCATGAAATTGAAGCCCATATCAGTCAAGGCAACCCAGCTTACCGCTCACTAACTATTGACGAAATTCAATCAGTTGATGCCGATGATATGTATCAAATTTATCAGCAATATATAGCTGGTGCTCAAAACTACGTATTGCATATTGTCGGTGATATTTCACTGGCACAGTTACAGCCCCATTTAACAAGTTATATTGCCAGCCTACCCAAACAAGGTCAGCAGATAGAGCCTAAACCATCACCTAAATGGCCCGGTGATATTCGCATTGAAGGCAACAAAAGCAACCATAAAGCCGCTATTGTGTCTTACAACCTGCAGTTACAAGAGCCCATAAATAATACTGATTACTATACGCAGACAGAAATACTTAGCAACCTTATATCTGAACGCCTGCGACAAACCATTCGTGAAGAGTTAGGCCTAACTTACAGTGTTGGTGGAGATATTAACCAACTTTATCCTCAAGACCCTTTACAATTATTGTCAATTAATCTTGAGTGTGACCCGGCACAAGTGGATAAAGTTCTAGCCACCATAGACCAAAGCCTCAATGAGTTAGTTAAAGAAGGCTTAAGCCAAAAAGACATAAATCAAGAAGTTAACATGCTACGTGGTGATTACGGCAACCATCGCCATAAAGCCAAGTTTATGACCTGGGAATTGGTGAACGCACAATTACTAGATATTGAGCCAAGCACTCTTTTGGATGCCAAAGCAGCCTACCCCAATATTAAAGCTGCCACTCTGGATGCCATGCTTGACGCGTTTGTTAATAATCACCATAGCCGCACCATTGCTGTACTTAATCCTTAAGCAAGCTAAACATTAGTGAGTGTGTTGATGATGAAACAATCCCCCATCATTTATTTATGGGGGGTCTGTTTATTTGGAGGCAGCGATATGAAATTATTTCTTGTCACTATTATGTTGTTAATAAGCCCACTGGCTAAAGCAAGTGATAATTTTTTTGATAATAAGCCTTTATTTGAAGCCTATTTTGATAATGCCAAGCAAGGTGAGAAGCTTTGTCACAATTTGTAATAGCAAAATTCTATGAAGGTAGTGACATAAAGAATTCTGAAACAAATAACAATATGGGCAAGCTTGATTTTTGTGCTTTTTGAACTAGGCTGTAACTATAATTTATTATTTCAAATAATTGTCTAGGCTGATGTTTGATAAATTATCGCCAGTCTTGTAACTAGTTTTAGTTTGCCAAACCAAGGACATTTTATTTGGCTATAGACTTTACAAGGATTGATTATGTTCAATAAAGTTCGACGTGGTGATTTAGCGATTATGATATGTATAAGCATGATAGTTGCTTATTATTTCATCGTCTCTAATTATATAAATAAAAGCTACTCTGAAGCACCTAATCAAGCTTTTTCTGAAGCCTTAGAAACAGAACAATGGGTAATCGATGAATATGCCGAATACAAATCCCGCCGCGGACACAAAGCCTTTGCCATCGCCATTTTTAATAATACCGTAATGGCCACTGGCTTTAGTGATGACAATATCACTATGGATTTAGCTGAGTATGGAGCACTATATATGTGCCAATACTACAGCGAAGGCCTTGGCACTTGTGTCATTGTTGATAAAGGCAGCAAGCAAGGCTGGCACGGCCTTAGTCAAACACAAATCGATGCTGCCCCAGAAGAATTGATTAGCCATGGTAATATTAAAGAATATTATTCTTACAAGGATGCCAAGGCTCCAAAAGCTTTTGTTTTCGCCGCTGGCTCAGGGCAAGCGTTTTGGTTCGCCAAGCAAGAGACCTTAACCCAAGCCGAAAACGCTGCCATGGAAGCCTGCGAAAATAACCGTCACCCCTCTGATTCCCACTGCTTATTGCTGGAAAGTGAGTAGTAGAGTTCATCATGCAGTTAAAGGAAAGCGTTACTTTTTTTACAAACTTATTTTAATGAGTACACAACATGCCTATATATCCGATCGTTATTTTTTTGGCGCCACGCATATATTTCTTTACTAAAACATTACTTACTTCATGATTGAAAACTCTATGAGCCTTGGATCGACTTTAACGTTGCTAGCGCTGATAGGCTTAGCAAGCTATTTCAGTCCTGATATAAAACGCACCAGCAGCCCGTTACTGGTTGTTGCATGTATAGCAATTGCCACTTTTTGTGTGTTGCATTACTTATTTGGTTTCCAATATAAGGAGTCAGTTATATTCGTAATTGCTGGAGTTATAGCGATCTTTTTGTAGATTGAAAGATCAGTTAGTAGGCTAACTCGATTCAGCAACCGCTTTGCTTATTATCAGGCAATAGGCCAGCCAACACCTTATCAAGCTTGTGATAATTAGCCTAACTAACCTTAACCAACTGCTGCCAATGGGTGGTATAGGCCGGTGATAAATGGTCACGCTTCATAACCCAGCCTCTTGTTACCCCTTGCCGTGCAAAAAATAGTCGCCCTTGGCCGCTATGGTTAATGGTATCCAATACATGCATAAGTTGGCGGCTATTACTGCGCTCTATATGATTCTCAAATAACCCCAATTGATAGGTACCAATATCATAGAAGTCGGACAAGACAACACCAGCTTTGGCATAGTCGTACCCATCACGCCATATTTGTTCCAGTAGCACCATCGTTAATTGGATCAGGTCGCGGGTGTCATCAGTGGGTCTAGGTAGCTTTGCTGTGAGGCCATTACGGTATTGAGGTACATTATTTTGAAAAGGACTGGTACGAATAAAAACACTTAACAATTTGGCTTGTTGGCGTTCTTTACGTAGTTTTTCTGCGGCTCTCGTGACATGCTCACATAGGGCTTGGCGCATTTGCATACGAGAAGTGACTCTACTACCAAAGGAACGGCTACAGATAATCTGTTTTTTAATGGGTGGTATTTGCTCTAATTCCATACAGGCTTCGCCATTAAGCTCCCTCACGGTTCGTTCCAAGACCACAGAAAAATGTTTTCGTATCGATTTGGCGGAGGTATCAGCTAAATCTAATGCGGTGTGAATACCCATAGCTTTTAAGCGTCTTGATAGCCTATTACCAACCCCCCAAATATCTTCTACTGGTGTAAGTGCGAGCAATTTACGCTGCCTGCTGGGATGGGTTAAATCCACTACGCCACCGGTGGCAGTGTATTTTTTGGCAGCATGATTGGCTAACTTGGCTAAGGTTTTGGTGGGTGCTATACCCACACAAACGGCAATACCAATCCAACGATCAATAGTGTGTTTAACCTGTTGACCAAAGTCCACTAGAGATACGGCAGATTCTACGCCGGTAAGATCTAGAAAAGCTTCATCTATAGAATAGATTTCCACCCTTGGCGCCATCTCTTCTAGGGTACGCATCACCCGATCACTCATATCGGCATATAAGCTGTAATTCGAGGAAAACACCTGAATACCGTATTGCTTAATTTGGGCTTGAATTTTAAATACGGGCACCCCCATTTTGATCCCTAGGGCTTTGGCTTCTTTGGAACGTGCCACTACACAGCCATCATTATTGGATAGCACCACCACTGGCGTATCCGCTAAGTCTGGCCGAAATAATTTCTCACAACTCGCATAAAAATTATTGCAATCGACAAGGGCAAAAACAGGCGACATGGTTTCGGTTACGATTTATAGCGTACATTACGTACCACATTAGTGACGACACCAAAGATATCCAGTGCTGTTCCTTCGGCAATATCTATGGTTGGGTAGGCGGGATTACGTGGTACCAGTTTTACTGTAGGCCGCAGCTGTAACTCTTTGACCGTCATTTCGCCATAAATAGCCACAATCACAATATCCCCATGCTCAGCAGTAACAGAGCGATCCACTACCAAGATATCACCAGCATAAATACCCGCTTCAATCATAGAATCGCCTTCCACGCGCACAAAGAATGTCGCTGCCGGTCGCTTAATACAGAGCTCATTTAAATCAAGGGCTTTTTCCACATAATCTTGTGCCGGCGAGGGAAAGCCAGCAGATACGGCCTCTGTAAAAAGTGGTATCTTCAGACCGTTAGCTTGAAACCATGCTTGGGAATGGCTACGGCCTAATAGTGTAATATTCATAGGGTTCTCGGAGGAATATCATCAAAAGTACTGTTTATTTATACAGTATCTTCCACTACAAGAATTTATTCAAGAGAATTTTTACACTATTTATTTTTACACTATCTATACACAAACCATTCAACCTAAGCTGGTGATGTGGCGTATAATCAATATATCAATGGTTGTTGATAACAGACACGTGCTTTATGGTTATCATTATTGGCAACTTGCTGGCTAAATTTTAGGAGCAGTAAATGAAATATATTGGTCAAACTGACTATGACCACGACGGAGCCTCTCCGCGACAGGGTATTTTATTGTGTAATCTGGGCACCCCAGACGCGCCTCGGCCCACGGAGCTAAGACGTTACCTAAAAGAATTCTTAAGTGATCCTCGGGTTGTGGAGCTGCCAAGGCTACTATGGTGGATGATCCTTAATCTGATTATTTTGCGCATTCGCCCACGCCGCTCAGCCAAGCTCTATCAATCTGTATGGACTGACTCTGGCTCACCATTAATGGTGTACAGCCAAGAACAGGTAAAAGCTGTCAAACACCGCTTAGCCGAAAAATATGGGGATATCCCCGTGGTCTTAGGTATGCGTTATGGTAATCCATCCATGGCGGCAGCCGTTAAAGAACTAACTGACCAAAATGTGCGGGATATTATTGTACTGCCCTTATACCCCCAGTATGCCGGCGCCACGACGGGCTCCACCTTTGATGCTATAGCCAAAACCTTTACCCAATTACGCTGGGTACCAGAGTTGCAGTTTATTAATGGTTACCATAAGTCTGAGGGTTATTTAGACGCCCTTTGCACCACCATAAAACGTCATATTGAAGCCCATGGCCAACCAGATAAATTTATTTTTTCCTATCATGGCACGCCTGAGCGCTACCTAAAAAAAGGTGATCCCTACCATTGTTTCTGTCATCAGACCACTCGTCTGGTAAGGGAAAAACTGGGCTTTGATGAAGCTCAGGTGATGACCACCTTCCAGTCACGTTTTGGCCGTGAACCTTGGCTACAACCCTATACGGACAAAACCTTGGAGCAGCTACCCAAAGATGGCGTTAAACATATTGCTGTTATCTGCCCAGGCTTCTCTTCAGATTGCTTAGAGACCATTGAAGAAATTGATATGGAAGCACGGGAAAGCTTTATTGAACATGGTGGCGAGCAGTTCCACTATATCCCTTGCTTAAATGACGACCCAGTGCATATAGATGCTTTAGTGGGGATCCTAGAAAAGCGCCTTTCCCATTCTCAATAAAGACATAACTAAATAATAGGCGAGTGCCGTGCCTCGCCTAAATCCTTACAAAGCAGGGCTGACACCAACCAGAATAGATTTCAAATAGTCTGTTTCAGCGATAGCTGGGTGAATAGGGTGATCACCACCTTGGCCACCCTGCTCCAGTATTTGCCCATGGCGGCCATTTTTGCGACTAGCTTCATTAACAATAGCAACTAGACGGTCACGCTGTAAGTGCATAGAGCAGGAAGCCGATACCAAAAAGCCTGTATCGGCTACTAGGCGCATGGCCAGTTGGTTAGCCCGTAAGTAGGCCAACTCACCGCTTTTAATATCTTTACGTCGTTGAATAAAAGCCGGTGGATCAAGAATCACCACATCAAACTTTTCACCCGCTTCCTTTAACTGCTTAAGGGCCGCAAAAGCATCGCCCTTAATGGTTTGGACACGTTCACTGATACCATTTAGTTGTGCTTGTTGATGTACCAGCTCCAAAGCCTGCGCTGAAGCATCAACACAGACCACTTCACTAGCACCAGCCGCCCCAGCCTGAATACCCCAGCCACCAATATAGCTAAACAGATCCAATACCCGTTTACCCTTACTTAAGCTTTGTACTCGGGCTCGATTTAACCGATGGTCATAAAACCAACCGGTCTTTTGGCCATGCCAGACTGGCGCCATAAATTGCACACCATTTTCCTGTAATGGCACTAACTCAGGTACCTGTCCCTGCGCAATGCGTACATATTCTTCCAGACCTTCCACAGCACGCATCTTGCCATCATTCTTTAATAATATATTGAGCCCGGGCTGTACCTGATCAATGGCCGCCAATAATGGCTCCAATAACAATTCCATACCGGCTAGGGAAATCTGTATAACAATGGTATCAGCAAAGCGATCAATCACTAGCCCTGGCAAACCATCACTATCACCATAGACCCAGCGGTAACAATGGGCGGCAAACAGCTGTTCTCGGCTCTCCAAAGCTCGCTGCAAACGTTGTACTAGTTCAGCCTCGCCTAAGGGAGCATCAGCATGACGACTTACCAAACGTCCACAAATCAATTGCTGAGGATTCACCATGGCAGTGCCCAATGGCTTACCTTTATGATCCAGCACATCCACCTGTTGTCCATGCATAAATTGCTGCAAAGGGGTTTTAGCCACATTCACTTCATTGCTATAAATCCATAAGTGGCCATTACGCAAACGTCGGTCAGCTTTAGGCTTAAGTATCAGATGGGCCATATATAGATTCCAAAAAGGGGTAAAAAATAGATTAAGCCGAACGCTGGGCTAAAGGTGGCAAGTGCTTACCCACCCCCAAAGCTTCTTGTGCCAAGTGTTGTTTAATGGGTTTTAGGGTCTGCATAGAGCGCATGGCTTGATTACGCACCAAACTCAATAAGGGATGTTGATTACCAAACAAACGGGCAAAACTTTCCATCAAGGCCATCATACGCAGGTTATCTCCTTGGCGCCGGTGCTGGTAAATATTTAATACGGCAGTATCGCCAAGGGACTGTCTATTGTGCTGGGCCTCTTGCAGCGTTTGCACCAAAGCTGCCACATCAAGAAAGCCCAGATTAACACCCTGTCCAGCCAAGGGATGGATAGTATGGGCAGCATCACCAACAACCACTAGGCCCGGCTGATAATAGCGTTTCGCATGGCGCTGACGCAGCGGGAATACATAACGCGCATCGGTGCCTAAGACTTTACCCAAGCGTCCCTCAAACGCCCTTTCTAAAGCTGCACAGAAAGCCTCATCTGGCATCTCGGCATGGGCTTTAGCCGCCATGGCTGGCATGGACCATACAATAGAACAATAACTGCCCGCTGTGGCATCAGCCGGTGACTGCAAAGGCAAGAAAGCCAAAATACCATCTTCTGTAAAACGCTGCCAAGCGGTATTGGCATGGCCTTGTTCAAGGGCAACTCGGGTGACCAAACCATGATGGGGATAATCCCACTCACGGGTAGCTAAGCCAGATAACTGCCGCACTTTCGAATTAGCGCCATCTGCTCCGACAACCAAATCAGCAGTAACCACGCGACCATCAGCCAAGTTCACATGGCGGGGTGATTGGGATTGGGGGCTAATATCCTGCAATTTTACAGCTGACCAAACCTCGATACCACGCTCTGCCAGTTCCTGATGCAAAGCGGTGGTAATGGTTTTATTTTCCACAATATGGCCCAAATTAGGCAAGTGCTGCTCACCAGCACTAAAGGCAATATGACCAGTACCACAAGCATCCCAAACATACATACTTTGGTAATCCTGCAAACGCGCCATAGCTTCTATGCGCGGCCATGCACCAATATGATTTAAGACATTTTGCGAAGCCAAACTAATGGCTGATACCCGTGGATCTACATCATCTGCTGACCAATCTGCTTGCTGATTAAGAGCCCCTGCTTCCAACACCAAGCAATCGATACCTACATCTTGTAAGGCACAGGCCAGTGCTGCACCCACCATACCAGCACCAACAATAACGACGGGGAAGTGTGGTGGTGTCTGCTGCACCTGCTCTTGCTTGTCAGCCATACTAAACCTGCCTGACCGGTAATGGCAGCACATCTGCCAAAGGTTGATCCAAACCCATTGCGGTGCGGGTAAATACAGTCTTTGCCAGAGGTATATTTTGCATAGCAAGTAAGCCCAATTGACGACCCCAAGTTAAGGTTTTTTGGCGACTAGAAAATAATTGCATAATTTGATCAGTGGCACTCACCGTCATTTTTTGATCTCGACTGCTAGTCGCTAAAAAAGCATTTAAATAAGTCAGATCCCCAAGAGGTGCTTGTGCCTGACACGCTTTATAGACTTGCTCAGCTAAAGCAAAAACACCCCGCAAGGCGAGATTAAAACCCTGACCAGCAATAGGGTGTAAAGTATGCGCCGCATTACCAATCACGGCCAGACCCTGCCGTGCCTGTTCCTCGGCCACACTCAACGCTAAAGGATAAATCTGGCGCGCACCAAGAGCCCGAAACTCACCCATACGAAAACCAATTTGATTTTGCAGTGCGACGCGCATTTCTTCATCATCCATAGCGGCTAGTGTTGCTGCTTGATCTGCAGGCTGGGTCCACACAATGGCCGCATAATACTGATCCTGTTCTGACAATAAGGGCAATACGGCCATCGGCCCATCAGCCGTAAAACGTTCACAAGCTAAGCCTTGATGAGCTTTATCTAGGGCCACATTGACCACCACCGCCACCTGCTCATAGTTTTTGTTGTGGCTATGCATGCCTAAGTCGGCCCGCAAACTAGAACGTCCGCCATCGGCCATAATAATTAGCTGACAGGTGACCTCAACTTGCTGCGTTTCACCCTCTAAAGTGTGTTCATAAACTAGCTGGCTATCCTTGACCGCATTATCCACACTCAACACCTGAGCTTCGTTAATAAAGGTTACTAAGCCCTCACAATGTTGGCTTAACTGGTGCCGAAACACATTGCCCATATGCTCATTCTGCAAAACATAACCTAATGCCTCTTGGCCCATCTCCTGAGCCTGCATCTGCACCCCAAATGGCTGCCCTTGATCACTAACATCAATATCAAAAATGGGCTGCGCATAAGCTTCTAGAGCCGACCAAACACCTACTCTTTCAAGTAGATTGCGGCTACCAAGGGCAAGTGCGGTGGCACGACCATCGAGGCTACTGGCAGCTTTAGATTCCGAGGACTTAGTCTTAGTTCCATCAATAATGGCGATCTTCAACTGATAACGTTGGGCAATACCTGCCACAGCAATGGCCATGGCCGTGCCAACTAAGCCACCACCAACAATAACCATGTCATAATTGGCCTGTTGCATAGACTTAGCTATGCGCCTGCTGGGCGTTTTGTTGCATCAGACTTTCAATCTCTGCCACGGTGACTGGCACTTGTCGAGTCAGATTTTTATGACCCGTTTTGGTCACCAGTATATCGTCCTCTATGCGCACACCTATACCTAACCACTGTGGATCAATATCTGGTGTATCCATGGGAATATAAATGCCTGGCTCAATAGTGGTAACCATGCCAGCCTTTAAGGCCCGCCAATCACCCTGTAATTTGTATTTGCCAACATCATGCACATCCATACCCAGCCAATGGCCAATACTATGCAAATAAAAGGGTTTGTAGGCTTCATCAGCAATCAATTGTTCGACTTCCCCTTGTAATATACCAAGCTCCACCAAACCTGTGGTAATCACTTTAACCGCCGCCATTTGCAACGTATTAACTGGGACACCTTCCTTAACTTCAGCAATTGCCGTCTCTAGGGCTTCTAAAACCAGATTATAAATAGCTTTTTGGGGCTCACTAAAACGTCCATTTACTGGAAAAGTACGGGTAATATCCGAGGCATAGTAATCCAACTCACAGCCGGCATCGATTAATACCAAATCACCATCCTGTAAAGCCTGATTATTGTCTTCATAGTGCAAAATGCAGGCGTTAGCCCCACCTGCCACAATACTGCCATAGGCCAAACGACGACTACCTTCCATACTACAAGCATGGGAAAAATGTGCCGCTAATTGATATTCCATAACCCCGGGCACGGTAGTTTCCATGAGCCGCTGATGAGCACGGGCACTTATATCTGCAGCCCGCTCCATTAGCGCTACTTCAGCAGCTGACTTAATAAGCCGCATTTCATCTAGCACACTATCAATATCGCCATAAAATGCCGGCACTTGTGCCCCCTGTCTAACCCGCCGACGTAAGCGACTAATGCTAGCTTGTAAATGCAGGCTTACATCTTCTCGAACTTGGGCAGAATAAACATAATCAGCACCATCCAGCCAACTATCCAAGACAGATTCTAGTTCACTAATCGGTTTCGCGGCATTTAACTGCAACGCCTCAGGCGCTGCTTCCACGCCCAGCCGACGTCCATGCCATGTTTCCTGCAGGGGATTTTTTTCACGACATAGTAACAAGCTATCAACCGTGTTATCTAAACGGCGTAACAGCAGCACAGATTCAGGCTCAACAAAACCTGTTAGGTAATAAAAATAGCTATCCTGACGGTAAGCGTGATCAACGTCACCATTACGCACACTGACTGCAGCAGCAAAAACCATAACCACCGAATTATCCGGCAGCTGCTCCATCAGTTGCTGACGGCGCTGCTGATACTCTGTAGTTGGCAAGGAGTGCAACATATTCATATTAATGTACCGCGGGAGATGGCTGCTTTACAGCATCCTGATTAAACTCACTAAAGACCATTAAGGCTGCCATACGCACATATTCAACCAACTCCATCAAATTATGCTCAGCATGCTCATCGTCTTCATCATCTAAAGATATTAAGGCAATTTGTGACAAATCGTCCATGGTTTCGGTAATCTCTGGGGTTAACTTTTGCGTCTTACGATCAAAGGCTAAACCAAATCCACCTAAGAACCCACTACACCAACTACCCAAGGATTCTGCCCTAGCCATTAGTTCTGTATCGTCATCAGGCAGTAATAAGTTAAAACTAAATCCACCATCAGTTAATTGCCCCAAGGCGCCCTCATACAAACCTACTAGTTCGGCCTTGTCATCATCATCTTCAATTTCTTGCACATCAAGATGAGCAATCACCATAGTTAACCAAGCATCGGCATCTAAACGCACCCCAGCAGCTAACTGTCCACACATTAATCCATGTAGCTCAGAGGGTGTACCAAAAGCTCTTAATTCAACGAACATATCAGCAAAATCGTCAAAACAATAGGTTACAGATTCAGGCATATCAGACATACTTTTAACTCTGGCATTTATAAACTCAATGATTATACCTTATTAATCCAAGGTGTCCGACCATTGACCCATCGCCAGTCAATGATTAAGATTATTTTTTTATCTGGCGGTGACTAACGTGTCTAATATCCACTCCCTCGTGTTACATGTAGAGCAGTTGATTAAACAAAATCAGCTACTACAACAGGAAAATCAAACTTTGCGTAACCAAACTGCAGAGCAAGAACAAACCTTGACCGCCATAACAGAACAGAATCAAGATCAAGCTGGCTTTAGTGCCGAAGATGAAGCGACCATGACCCAATTAATAAGTTTATTGGATGCAGGACTAGGTGGCTCAAATAAGGAGCAAAGTCATGACTGATAATGTCGCTGTGCAAATCACCATCCTTGAACAAAGCTATACCCTCACCAGTCCAGTTGGTAAGGAAGAACACTTGCGCGAGGCAGCGCGTAATCTAGATGCACGCCTAAAAGCTATCAAGGATAGCGGTCGCGTCAGCGGATTAGAACGTATGGCCGTTATGGCCGCCCTCAACTTTAGTGCTGAGTCCTTGCAAAACCAAAAAGATATGCAAGTGTTAGAAGCTGCCCTAAGCCAATTAGACAGTAAAGTCCAAGATCACCTTAACCCTAATTAAGTTGGATAGAACCTTCACAGAAAAAGCATAACGAAATCATTTTGTTAACTTTTTGGCTGCCGGTAATATTTATTTTCCCCGCCACCTGACGCCGTTAGGTGACAAAAATATTTTCAATTCCTTTACTATTAAATTATTGCCAAGCTTAATATCAGCACTCTATAATGCGCCCAAGACTCCCTGTGGTTAGCGACATTCGGTTACGTCCTTGAGCCGATATTACCAGCAAGGAATTAGCTCGCACTGGTTCTGCGCATGTCCGTGTAACGGAAAGCCTTCTACCAGACAGCTTCTTCCACCTTGAACCCATCGGGTTCAGGGCCACTACCGAAAACGCAACTGTGGGGAGTCCTGTCCCACCTCTGTCAGTAGTAGTTCCAAACCCAATATTATTCTGGGTGCAGAATTAGCCGAAAGTTAGATACTGTTTTAGTAGTCTAAAATCACTCTTAGTAACAACTATCATCAAAAAACAGGCAAAAAAAAGCGGGAACAAGTCCCGCGAAAAGGCATCCAACTGATAAAAGACAGTAACAGCCCACTATTGAATCCTGCTAACGAATTATTTAGCGATGCGCTCTTTATAAAACGGTGTTGACCATTTTCGATGAACAAGCCAATATAATACGATCGACTTACTAGTATAAGGATACGAGTGCAAGAGTGTGTCAAGATGACGTAAAAAAACGTAAACCAACTCTGCAACTCAACTCATAAGAATCCAAATATGCCACAATAAGCCTGTCCCCCAAGGAGTCTCGAGATGAGCAAAAGTAACAAGATATTGCTGGTTGAAGATGATAAGGAACTCAATGAGCTCTTGACGGAATTCCTGCAACTAGAGAATTTCTCCGTCACAAGTACATTTGATGGAGCTGAGGGCATAGAAAAAGCATTGCATAACGATTATGACGCCATCGTTTTAGATATTATGTTGCCCAAAGTAAATGGGCTAGAAGTGCTAAAACAATTGCGTAACACTAAAAAAACCCCCGTCTTGATGCTAACCGCTCGTGGCGATGAGGTAGATCGTATAATTGGCTTTGAAATGGGTGCTGATGACTACCTACCCAAACCTTGTAATCCACGGGAAATTATTGCTCGTATTAAAGCGATTTTAAGACGTGTTGATATGGATAGAGAAGATATCAAGCCGTCGCCAAGTAACGGACTTGTTAAGGCCGATGATATTGAGCTTAACCCAGCCACCAGAGTTGCCACCTTGGATGCTGAAGTGCTAGAGCTTACCAGCACCGAATTTAATTTATTGGAAAACCTGCTCGCTAATGCTGGCAGCGTATTAAGTAAAGAAGAACTAACTGAATCAGCATTGGGTCGTAAGCTGACTCTATATGATCGTAGTATTGATATGCATCTAAGTAATTTACGCCGTAAGTTGGGGCCTTTCGCTGATGGCAAACCACGCATCAAAACCGTTCGTGGCATCGGCTATCTCTATGTTGCCAACTAAACGGTTTGTAATTTGTAAGGTTTAGCATGCGTAGTTTGTACTGGAAAATCTTCCTGTTTTTTTGGCTTACGGTAATTATTACCATAGCCGCTGTGGCCGCCTTGACCGGCACCATAATCAAAAATCGTCAAGCCGTTGAATCCCACCAAGTTATTGCTTTGGCTATGGATGCCGCTGATATTTTTGAACAGAAAGGCCATCAAGCACTTTCCAAAAAGCTCCAGGATATTGAAAAACGCTACAATATTAGAGCGTTTATGCTCGACGAACAGAACCGACCAATTAGCAAAATAAATCTACCTAAAGACTGGTTGTCTTTGGCCTTACCCCTTACGCCTAATCGCTTTATTGAACGCACCAAACGTGGTTTACGCGTATATCCTATTTCCAGTACTAGTGGTGAAAAATACGTATTTATAGCACGCGTATTTACCGATAACTCCTATCAAGGCTGGCTTAAGCATCTCCCAGGCCTGCAAGTGACCACGGCATTACTTATCGTGGCGATATTTACCACTTTTATTACTTGGCGCATTACCACGCCTTTAGCCAGCTTAAGGCGCACAACTAATGCCTTCGCCCGGGGTAAATTTGATACCCGAGTGGAAGATAAGGTGCTTTCACGCAAAGATGAAATCAGTCAACTTGGGCAGTCAATTAACCATATGGCTGAGCGCACCTCGCAGCTACTCAACAATCAGCAACGCTTGTTTCGAGACATATCCCACGAACTTAGAACGCCACTTGCACGTCAGCAAATAGCCCTAGAGATATTAGCGCGAAAACTAGAGGATAGAGATCAGGGTGATATAGAACGCATCGAGCGTGAAATAGATCGTATGAGTATTTTGATAGACCAAGTTTTGACCTTATTACGTCTGGAACAGGGTGAAAGTCAGCCGGAAGCATTTGAATATGATATTGCCGAACTTATTCGCCTTGTGGTTCATGATGCGACCTATGAAGCACAAAATGAAAACAAAATTCAGTTAAATTTACCTCCCTCATTAACTTTGCAAGGTTATCCCGAAGCCACCTCTCGTGCTCTCGAAAATATTATTCGTAACGCCATACGGTATACGGGTGACAACGGCAAAGTATATATTCAGGTTCAACGTACAAAAGGCTGGGTTGATATTGTCATTGCCGACGATGGTCCTGGCGTTCCAGAGTCAGCTTTGGCAAATCTGTTTGAACCCTTTTTCCGAGTCGATGAAAGTCGCAACCAACAGGCTGGGGGCTATGGTATTGGGATGGCCATTGCCGAGCAATCTATGCGCAGTCAGGGCGGCTCAATTTCTGCCAGCAATCGGCCTCAAGGTGGTTTAGAGGTCACCTTACGACTACCTGTATAGCACTGTTAATCTGCAGATGGACTCAAAAACAGTTGATAGGCTGGATTTTCCGTTTCCTCGTGGAAAGCATAGCCTAGTTCTTCTAGGTAACCCATAAGACGGGCTTTATCGTCTGGTGCGACCTGCAAACCAACCAGCACCCTACCATAAGCATTACCATGATTACGGTAATGAAACATGGTTATATTCCAGTTGTGGCCTAGCTTATTTAAGAAATTCAGTAAGGCACCTGGACGCTCAGGAAAAGTAAAGCGATATACTGCTTCATCATTTACCTTGGCATGGCCACCGACCATATAACGAATATGGATCTTAGCCATCTCATTATCACTAAGATCTTGGGCTTGGATATCTGCTGCCGATAATTCTGCCAATAGCTCCTCACGACCTCCGCCATTGGCCATTAATTGCACACCCACAAATACCTGTGCACTTTGCTGATCAGCATAACGATAATTAAACTCGGTGACATTGCGGTTGCCTAAAGCCTGACAGAAGGTTTTAAAACTACCTGGACGTTCAGGAATCATGGCCGCAATAATGGCTTCTCGCTGCTCACCTATTTCTGCCCGCTCGGCAACGTGCCGTAAACGGTCAAAGTTCACATTGGCACCGCTGGCAATAGCTACCAGATTTTGGTCTGCCACTTGTTGTTGAGCAACATATTTTTTTAATCCAGCCACGGAACAGGCACCAGCTGGTTCGGTAATAGCTCTGGTATCGTCATATAAATCTTTAATGGCGGCGCACATTTCATCTGTGGTAACGGTAATAACGTCATCCACAAAATCCTTAGCTATGGCGAAATTGCGCTCACCGATTTGGGCCACTGCCACACCATCAGCGAAGAGGCCAATTTCTGGCAGCACCACCCGTTCCCCGGCTTCCAGCGCAGCTTTTAAGCAAGCCGCGTCCTCTGGTTCTACGCCGATCACTTTAATATCTGGGTTAAGGTATTTTAAATACACCGCCATACCTGCCATCAAGCCACCACCGCCAACGGGTATAAATACCGCATGCATCTCGGGAATTTGACGAATTAACTCAACAGCAACGGTACCTTGGCCAGCAATTACATCATCATTATCAAAGGGGTGCACATATACATAACCATGCTCCTCAATTAATTTTAATGAGTGGGCATAGGCTTCTGGAAAGCTATCGCCTTGTAGCACTACAGTGGCACCAAAAGAGCGTACAGCATTGACCTTAATTTCAGGGGTTGTTCTGGGCATCACAATGGTTGCCGCCACGCCCATATGTTGGGCCGCCAAGGCTAAGCCTTGGGCATGGTTACCAGCCGAAGCCGTTACCACGCCTAAAGCCTGTTCCGCTGGGGATAAATTCTGTAAGCAGTTATAGGCACCGCGCAGTTTAAACGAGAATACCGGTTGCAAATCCTCACGCTTAATAAGCACATTATTCTGCAATCTAGTGGATAAGCCTTTAGCTCGATCTACTGGCGTTTCCTTGGCCAAATCATAGATATTGGCAGCGAGGATTTTTTTGATATAACGACTGGGCATTGATGCCACCTGTGCAAAAATAAAAAATTAATAATCATCTGGTGGTTATGGTAATAATTCATAACCTTAACGTCTACATGCAGACTACAGATTTCGAGTATAATAGCTCTTTTACACCACTTATCGAGCCAGTTATGAATCAAGATGAACTAAAGCAAGCCGTCGCTCAGGCTGCTGTTGATTATATCACCCCACACCTTAACAAAGATTCTATTGTGGGTGTTGGTACTGGCTCGACGGCAAACTGTTTTATTGACGCCCTAGCCACCATTAAACATACCTTTGATGCGGCTGTTGCTAGTTCCGAAGAAACAGCTTCAAGATTGCGTGAACGTGGTATCAATGTATTGGAACTTAATAGCGTTCAGCAACTGCGTTTCTATATTGATGGTGCCGACGAAAGCGACCACCAACTTAATCTTATTAAGGGTGGGGGCGCAGCCTTAACCCGGGAAAAAATTGTTGCCGCCGTGGCGGAAGAATTTATCTGTATAGCTGACGAGTCTAAGTTGGTTAATACCTTAGGTGCCTTCCCTCTGCCTGTAGAGGTCATCCCTATGGCCCGGAGCTATGTAGCGCGCAAGCTAGTTGGCTTAGGTGGCGAGCCTGTTTGGCGTCAAGACGTGGTTACGGATAATGGTAACTATATTTTAGATGTCCACGGTTTAGAGATAACCAATCCCACAGCACTAGAAACTGAGATTAACCAGATTACTGGGGTGGTAACTAATGGCATCTTCGCTATGCGCAGTGCAGACCTACTCTTGCTTGCAACACCGGAAGGTATTAAACAGTTAGACTAAAGCAAGGCTTACAAGTTAAGCCTTGCTTTATTTGTTCTAGAACAAAACGCGACAACTCTTAGTGCCAGTGACCGCTTTCAGTTTGGAGAGGGCGAACTCAGAGTGTGCCGCATCAATATCAATGACCACGTAACCAATCTTGTCATTGGTATTTAGGTACTGACCAGAAATATTGATATTGTTTTCAGAAAACACATTGTTTATTTGTGACAAAACACCGGGGACGTTAGCATGGATATGCAATAGGCGGTGGGTGTTTTCATGATTAGGCAAGGATACCTCAGGGAAGTTGACCGCTGACAAGGTGGTACCATTACCGCAGTAACGAGCCAGCTTATCAGCCACTTCAATACCAATGTTTTCTTGTGCTTCTACTGTTGAACCACCAACATGGGGAGTCAGAATCACATTATCAAAGTCACGCAAAGGCGATATAAATTCTTCATCATTGGAACGTGGCTCAACAGGGAATACATCAATAGCAGCCCCAAGCAGTTTACCGCTTTCCAGACTATTGGCTAGGGCATCTATATCCACTACCGTGCCACGGGCAGCATTAATTAGAATGGCACCATCTTTCATTTGTGCAAACTGTTTTGGCCCCATCAAATTAGCCGTAGACTTGGTTTCTGGCACATGCAAACTAACCACATCAGCCTTACCCAACAGTTCTGCTAAAGAATTGACTGCTTGGGCATTACCTAGACTTAATTTGGCAACCGTATCGTAATAGATAACATGCATACCCATAAACTCAGCCATAATCCCTAGTTGGGAACCGATAGAGCCATAGCCTATTAAGCCTAAGACTTTGCCACGCATTTCATAGGAGTTTTTAGCGGACTTTAACCATACGCCACGATGGGCTTTGGCATTTTTCTCTGCCACACCACGCAATAATATGACAGCCTCAGCAATCACGAGTTCTGCTACACTGCGGGTATTACTATAAGGAGCATTAAAGACTGGCACACCCATTTCTAGGGCAGCGCCCAAATCAACTTGGTTAGTACCAATACAGAAACAGCCTACTGCCAGCAGTTTTGGTGCCGATTCTAGTACCTTACGGGTGATCTGGGTACGTGAACGAATGCCAACAAAATGTGCGTCTGCAAGGATTTCGATTAGCTCATCTTCAGGCAATGCGGTGGTGTAAAAATGAATGTTCTGATAGCCTTCATTTTTTAACGTTTCCACCGCCGACTGGTGAACGCCCTCTAACAGTACAATCTTAATTTTGTCCTTGTTTAAAGAATAGTTCATATCGTTTGGCACGGTTCGGTTTTCCCAAGCAATGGCAGCTGTTCTGCCGGTTATTTCCAACAAAAATAAAAACTAACCGTGTTCCAAACCATGGTCTGATCGTGATCGTAATAAGAGTGGTGTTTTGGATTAGAGGGCAAGTATTTTTCTTTGAGGGTCTGAGTTATCTATATTCGACCAATTTGGTCTAGAAACGACTATTTTATCACGATTTTTGTGGCAAAACAGGTCAAATAGACGCAATAAGCATAAAAAAGGGCCGCTAATTTGCGACCCTTTTTTCCTATAATAAACGAAGTTTATTATGTCTTACCATACAGGTATTATACTGCCAAATTAGGCTTCCATATCCTTCATGGTCAACTTAATGCGACCGCGAGCGTCAACATCTAAAACTTTGACCTTCACCATCTGACCTTCTTCAAGATAGTCAGTCACTTTCTCAACTCGCTCTTGAGAGATTTGAGAAATGTGAACCAAACCATCTTTGCCTGGTAAGATATTTACAAAGGCACCAAAGTCGACAATGCGTTCTACTTTACCTTCATAAATAGCACCTACTTCAGCTTCGGCAGTAATCGCTAAGATCTTCTGCTCGGCTAGTTCAGCAGCCGCTTTATCGTCAGCATAAACACGCACAGTACCATCATCTTCGATATCAATAGAAGCGCCAGTTTCTTCGCATAGACCACGGATAGTTGCACCACCTTTACCAATCACATCACGGATCTTATCTTGATCAATCTTGATGGTCTTCATGGTCGGCGCATTGTCATTTAACTCAGCGCGTGGGGTAGCAATCACCTTGTTCATCTCGCCCAAAATATGGATACGTGCATCAAATGCTTGCTCCAGAGCGATTTCCATAATTTCTTCAGTGATACCTTGAATCTTAATATCCATCTGCAAAGCAGTGATACCTTCAGCAGATCCAGCTACCTTAAAGTCCATATCGCCTAGATGATCTTCATCACCCAAGATATCGGTCAATACGGCAAAGCCTTCGTCTTCTTTTACTAGACCCATGGCGATACCAGCAACCGGTGCTTTTAGAGGCACACCAGCATCCATAAGCGCTAGCGAAGTACCGCATACGGAAGCCATAGAACTGGAACCATTAGATTCGGTAATTTCTGAAACTACACGGATGGTATAAGGAAAGTCTTCTTGGGTTGGCAGCATAGCCTGCACACCACGACGGGCTAGACGACCATGACCAATTTCACGACGACCAGGACCCATCATGCGACCCGTTTCACCAACTGAATAGCTAGGGAAGTTATAGTGCAGCATAAAGGGATCTTTACGCTCACCTTCCAAGGAATCAATGATCTGTTGATCGCGACTAGTACCCAAGGTAGCTGCCACGATCGCCTGTGTTTCACCACGGGTAAACAAGGAAGAACCATGGGCTTTGGCCAAGGTACCAATTTCAACATTGATACCACGTACGGTCTTATTATCACGACCGTCGATACGTGGCTCACCCGCTACAACACGGGAGCGCACAGTATTTTTTTCCAGCTTAGCTACCATAGCTAGGACTGCTGACTCGGAAGGACCTTCTTCGTCAGTACACAACTGTGCCACGGCATCAGCTTTAATTTCGCCTAAACGGGTATAGCGATCCATTTTGTCGCTAATTTGATAAGCTTCACCGATAGCAGCACCCACCGCACTAGTGACAGCTTCTTTTAGCTGCACATCTTCGGCTGGCGCTTCCCAGTCCCAAGTTGGCTTAGCTGCTTCAGCGGCAAATTCATTGACGGCACTGATGACGGCTTGCATTTCGTCATGGGCAAATAGTACCGCACCCAGCATTTCGTCTTCACTTAACTCGTCGGCTTCAGATTCAACCATCAATACCGCATCGCTAGTACCGGCTACGACCATGTCTAGGTCAGAACCTTCCATGTCAGCGAAGCTTGGGTTTAAGATATAACCATCATCATTGTAACCAACGCGCGCAGCACCAATAGGGCCAGCAAAAGGAATACCTGAAATAGCTAGGGCTGCAGATGTACCAATCATCGCTGCAATATCTGGACAGTTTTTCTTGTCAGCAGAAACTACAGTACAAATAACCTGGACTTCGTTCATAAAACCTTTGGGGAATAATGGACGAATTGGGCGGTCAATCAAACGGCTAGTTAAGGTTTCAAATTCACTAGGGCGGGCTTCACGCTTAAAGAAGCCACCAGGAATTTTACCCACGGAATAGGTTTTTTCTTGGTAGTGGACTGACAAAGGAAAGAAACCTTGATCAGGACGCGCAGTCTTGGCGCCTACAACAGCTACTAATACCTGAATGGTATCATCAACAGTAACCAATACCGCACCAGAAGCTTGACGAGCAATGCGGCCTGTTTCCAGGGTTACAGTTTGCTGGCCATATTGAAAAGTCTTAGTAATAACAGACATTTTTTTCTCCAGTTTTGGAAACGTCTTTTACTTACAGTTTGTTCCACCAGTACTCTTATTAACTCGCTAATAGACTGCTTACAAGCTAATAAGAAGTACGGGCCAAGCTGTGAAAATTAGTTTCCGTTAGTTTGAGTGGCTTTTTTAAGCCACCTTAAATAAACAGGGCCGGGTAAAACCCAGCCCTTAATACTCCTAGCGACGTAGTCCTAGGCGACCGATAAGGGCCGTGTAACGCTGAGCATCTTTACGCTTCAAGTAATCCAACAACTTACGACGCTGGTTTACCATGCGAATCAAACCACGACGTGAATGGTGATCTTGATTGTGCTCTTTAAAGTGGCTTTGCAGACCAACGATGTTAGCTGTTAACAAAGCAACTTGTACTTCAGGGGAACCAGTGTCACCTTCAGCAACTTGATAATCGGCTACGATGGCAGCCTTTTCTTGTACGGACAATGCCATAATATTTTCTCCTAATATGCCTTCAAAATAATTTGAAGCTTGACTAGGTTCACACCGCGCATATTAACAGTGGAACCGAAAAAATCTTACTCTGCAAAGTAACTTAGCTAGTCAGCCTGAGACTGAGTTTGCAATAGTCGCTTAGCACGTAAGACACCATCTTCTGTAACCTCAGCCAAGCCAATAAAAGATTCCGCTGAGACCACTGGCGAGCTGTAAACTCGCACGACACCGGGCATTACCTGCTGCTCGTCCAGAGTGACAATTTTACCCTGTTGCAGCGCACCCGATTGTTGGGGGGCTAATTGTACAGCATTTAAATGCAAAACGGCAGTATCCAAGGGCAATAATAGCTTATCTAAGGCTGCAAACAGGGCCTTTTCGGGTGCTTTACCTGCATATTCTTGTTGCACCGACTCAACCAGCTCATGCAATTGCTCGAGGGTGACCATCTGTTCAGCTACAAAAGGCCCAGCTTGTAAACGTCTTAACTCCGCTACATGGGCACCGCAACCCAAGGCCAAACCTAAATCTTCGACAATAGAGCGAATATAAGTACCCTTACTACAGGTAATATCCATGGCCACTCGGGAATCCTGCATAGCCAGCAAAGTCAGATCAAAAACCTCAACTTGACGAGGTTTGACCGCTACCTGCTTGCCAGCGCGGGCTAGTTTATATAAGGGTTGACCTTGATGCTTTAAGGCAGAAAACATAGAAGGCACTTGGCTAATTTTACCTCGAAACTGAGGCAATTCGGCTTCTACTTTAGCTTGTGTAATATGCTCACAGGGCTTAGTTTCTATCACTTTGCCATCGGCATCACTGGAATCTGTACGCACACCTAATTGGGCACTAGTCTGGTAGCGCTTATTAGCATCAAGTAGAAATTGGGTAAATTTAGTCGCCTCACCCAAACAGATAGGCAGTAAGCCAGTAGCAAGGGGGTCTAGAGCCCCGGTATGACCAGCTTTACGCGCACCAAAAATACGTTTAACCCTTTGTAGGGCATGATTTGAACTCATGCCCGTGGGCTTATCGAGAATCAAGATCCCGCTGACAGCACGACCTTTAGGTTGCTTTGCCATAGCTTATAACAACAGCCTACCTAGAAGCTGTCTTTAGCACGAGCCTGATCAATCAGACTACTTAAATGGTTACCGCGCTTGAGGCTATCATCGTAATGAAAACGCAAGCTTGGCACGGTGCGCAGTTGCATCCGACGACCAAGTTGACCACGTAAGAAGCTGGCCGCATTATTAAGCACTTTAATGGCCGTTTGCGTAGCTTCGGCATCATCCCCATTAAGTATGGTGACATACACCTTGGCATGCCCCATATCTTTGGATACTTCCACCGCACTGACAGTTGCCATACCAACCCGTGGGTCTTTGACTTCCTGCTGAATAAGCATCGCCAGTTCACGTTGTACCTGATCAGCAACCCGCTGAGTTCGGCTATATTCCTGAGCCATTAGTAGTCACTCTTGTTCGCTGATGGTTACAGGCTACGTTGTACTTCAATAGTGTCAAAGACTTCGATTTGATCACCGACCTTGACGTCATTGTAGCTCTTCACACCGATACCACATTCCATACCATTACGTACTTCCTGTACAGCATCTTTAAAGCGGCGCAAGGATTCAAGCTCACCTTCAAAGATAACCACATTATCACGTAATACACGGATAGGCTTGCTGCGATGCACAGTGCCTTCTGTCACCATACAACCAGCGATTAAACCCAGCTTAGGTGAACGGAATACATCGCGTACTTCAGCAACACCAACAATCTGTTCGCGCAACTCTGGCGACAGCATGCCAGAAAGTGCCTGTTTTACATCGTTAATAATGTCATAAATAACACTGTAATAACGCAGATCAACACCTTCTTTTTCAATCAGTTGTTTAGCTGGGCCATCGGCACGCACATTAAAACCAAAGATAACCGCACTCGAGGCGACTGCTAGGTTTACATCAGACTCAGCGATACCACCCACGCCACCAGAGACAACGTTGACTTTTACTTCGTCAGTACCAAGATCCATTAGTGAGGCCGTTAAGGCTTCCAAAGAGCCGCGCACGTCGGTCTTCAAAACTACATTAAGTACCTTAGCCTGCTCTTTGCCCATACTAGCAAACATGGAATCGAGTTTAGCCGCCTGCTGACGAGCCAATTTAACGTCACGATATTTACCCTGACGGAACATGGCAACTTCACGAGCCTTTTTCTCACTTGGCACAACAGTGAAGTCCTCGCCAGAATCAGGTGTACCATCAAGACCCAAAATTTCTACTGGAATAGCAGGGCCTGCGGTTTTCACTGGGCGGCCATTTTCATCCAACATGGCTCTCACCCGTCCAAACTGTTGACCGGCTAGAACAATATCACCTTGTTGTAAGGTGCCATTTTGTACTAGTACAGTGGCTACTGAACCACGCCCTTTATCCAAACGGGCTTCAACCACCACGCCTTTAGCTGGGGCCTCTGGCACAGCAGTCAGTTCTAACACTTCCGCTTCCAACAAGACCGCATCTAGTAGACTATCAATACCCAAACCTGTCTTAGCAGACACAGGAATAAACTGTACATCGCCACCCCAATCTTCGGGAACAACTTCACGACTAGACAATTCAGTCTTCACCCGATCTGGATCAGCAGCTTCTTTGTCCATCTTATTGATAGCAACGACAAGTGGCACACCCGCAGCCTTAGCATGTTGCACGGCCTCTTCAGTTTGGGGCATCACACCATCATCAGCAGCAACTACCAGAATAACAATATCTGTTGCTTGCGCACCACGGGCACGCATGGCAGTAAAGGCAGCGTGTCCCGGGGTATCCAAGAAGGTCACCATGCCTTTATCTGTATCAACATGATAGGCACCAATATGCTGGGTTATACCACCCGATTCACCAGAGGCAACACGCGACTCACGAATATGATCTAGCAAAGATGTTTTACCATGGTCAACATGGCCCATAACAGTGACTACAGGCGCCCGCGTTACTTGCGTACCCTCATAGCTAATGCTATCAACCACTTCTGTTTCTACGGCATCATCTTTCAATAACTTAACCGTATGACCCATTTCTTCAACCACAATGGTGGCTGTATCCTGATCAATAGTTTGGTTGATGGTGGCCATAGCGCCCATACTAAACATCACCTTGATCACTTCTGCAGCCTTAACACTCATCTTGCTAGCTAGTTCAGCGACGGTAATGGATTCAGGAATTGATACCTCATGAACTACAGCTTCAGTAGGACGAGAAAAACCGTGTTCCTGATTATTATTACGCTTAGGCGCGGCTAACTTGCCTTTATTGCGTGGTTTACGATAACGCTCTTCGTCATTGGACATCAGATTGCGCTTTTTATCCTTACCTTTACCAGCAGCTTGTTTGCCTTTGTTAGCACCAGCCTTAGGTTTGTCAGGGGTGCTAAATACCCGCTCGCGATCACCTGAGCCCTTGCCTTTCTTGGCACTTTTCTTTGACTCTTCAGCTTTTTCGGCTTCCGCCCTCGCTTGTTCAGCCGCTTTTTTCGCTAATTCAGCTTCTTTTGCAGCTGCTTCTGCTACAGCTTGTTCTGCTGCCGCTTTCTCAGCCGCCGCCTTATCTGCCGCCGCTTTCTCAGCCGCAGCACGCTTCTGTTCTACCTTGTCAGCCGCTTCACGCTCAGCCACAGCTTGTTGCTCTTGCAATTGTTCTTGCTCAGCTTCTAACTTGGCTTGCAGTTCTTCTTCACTTTGTTTGACGTAGGTACGCTTCTTCCGCACTTCTACGTTTACGGTCCGCTTACCACCAGACCCTGCTACCTTGAGAGTACTAGTAGTTTTGCGACGTAAGGTAATCTTTTTCGGGCCATCAGCCTCTTCACCACTGCCACCATGGGCTTTTTGCAGGTGAACCAACAAAGACTTACGCTCTTCTTCAGATACGGCATCTTTAGCAGCACGTTTAGCCAGGCCGGCTTCTTCCATTTGAGTCAATAATCGCTCAACGGGAACGCCTACTGTTAAAGCAAGCTTTTCGACAGTTAGGTCTGCCATAGTTAATGTCTCCTGTATGTTGGCAATTACTCAAACCAAGGGGCACGTGCAGTCATAATCAACTGCGCGGCTTTTTCTTCGTTTAATTCTTCTAAATCAATTAGTTCATCAACCGCTTTTTCAGCCAGATCTTCCATAGTGATAATGCCTCGGCTGGCCAAAACAAAGGCCAAGTGGGTATCCATGCCTTCCATAGCTAATAGATCAGCTGCGGGTTCAGATTTATCTAATTGCTCTTCTACAGCAATAGCTTGGTTCAGCAACTGGTTCTTAGCACGGTTACGTAACTCTTCTACAAGCTCTTCATCCAGACCATCTATTTCAAGCATTTCTTCTAAAGGCACGTAGGCGATTTCTTCTAAGGAAGTAAAGCCTTCTTCTACCAGCATAGTAGCGAAGTCTTCGTCGATATCTAAGGCATCGACAAAACGTTGTACCAAACTACCAACTTCTTCTTGCTGCTTGGCTCCTGCTTCCTCTTCCGACATGACGTTGATAATCCAACCAGTCAATTCAGTTGCCAAACGCACATTTTGGCCGCTGCGACCAATGGCCATGGCCAAATTGTCCTCGTTTACTGCCACATCCATGGAGTGCTTGTCTTCATCAACAACAATAGAGCTAACTTCGGCTGGCGCCATAGCGTTAATAACTAACTGGGCTGGATTATCATCCCATAGAACGATATCCACACGCTCATTGCCTAACTCACCAGTTACAGCTTGTACACGGGAACCACGCATACCAACACAAGCACCTACGGGATCAATACGACCATCGTTGGTTTTTACCGCAATTTTAGCACGCGAACCAGGATCACGAGCGGCGGCGCGAATTTCAATCACTTCTTCAGAAATTTCAGGCACCTCAATACGGAACAACTCCACTAACATTTGTGGGTCTGTGCGACTTAAGAATAACTGTGGGCCACGATTTTCAGTACGCACTTCAGATAACAGTGCCCGCACCCGATCACCCATACGGAAAGTTTCACGACCAATTAGCTGGTCACGGCCAAGTAGAGCTTCGGCATTATTACCAAGATCCACGATGACATTATCACGGGTAACTTTTTTAACTGTACCACTAATAATTTCACCAATACGATCACGATATAATTCGACGACCTTGGCACGTTCAGCTTCACGTACTTTTTGCACAATCACTTGCTTTGCAGTTTGGGCAGCAATACGACCAAAGGCCTCTGACTCTATTTCTTCACTAACTAGATCACCCAATTGTAGATCAGGGTTATCTTGCTGGGCTTCTTCTAGAATCAGTTCGGCAGAAGGATTAACATAATCTTCGTCACTGACAACAGTCCAACAACGGCTTGTCGTGGCTTCACCAGTTTTACGATCAATGGCTACACGAATGTCGCACTCATCGTCGATACGCTTGCGCGTGGCAGTGGCTAGTGCCAACTCAATAGCTTCAAAAATTACGTCTTTAGGTACGTCTTTCTCGTTAGAAACCGCTTCGGCTACCAATAGAATTTCTTTGTTCATATCAGCTCTCACTTAAACCACTAAAACTGTGGTACAACATTCGCTTTTTCAATGCTACCAACGGGTAACAAAAATTCTTCATCATCGACTAGCAAAACCACGTCGTCACCTTCGACGCCACGCAGTAAACCAGTAAACTTACGTCGACCCTCAAAGGCCAAACGTAAACGTAAGCTTATGGTCTGGCCAATATTTAATTCATATTGTGCCAATGTAAAAAGAGGGCGATCAAGGCCTGGGGAAGATACTTCAAGGTTGTATTCACCAGCAATGGGGTCTTCAACATCCAATATAGCACTCACCTGACGACTGACATTGGCACACATATCTACATCCACACCTTGTGCATGATCAATATATACCCGCAAAGTGCTAAAACGCCCTTGTGACAGGTATTCCAAGCCCCAAAACTCACACTCACAAGCCGCAACTGCTGGCTGGATAAGAGTCTCTAGTTGCGCTGCAGCAGTAGCCACTATATAACCTCTTTCTACAAAAACAAAAAATGGGTCCTATTGACCCATCCAAACCAACTATTTGTTTACCAAATAGCTATGTCAAATGGGGCCAAAACCCCAAGAAGCAAAAAGCCCCATAAATGGGGCCAATATAAGAGAAGTAGCATACACACCTCTCGCCTCTAAATCCAGTCACACCCTTGTGCAACTGAACGTTGATAACCGTGTCAGCTCAATTCTGACAACCTCTACAGAGTTAACTGCTTCGGATGAGTGATTAGCTTGTAACAAACGAGCTAAGGTTATCACACTCTTTTAAAATTGGTAGCGGGGGCCGGATTTGAACCGACGACCTTCGGGTTATGAGCCCGACGAGCTACCAAGCTGCTCCACCCCGCATCAACGTGCGCGCATTCTACGCCAGTCACCTGCCTTAGTCAACGATTGACGACACAAAGCTAAGGCTTTTTAAACCTTCGAAACTTCCTTCTACTAGTTTTTCAAAACGCCCTGATTTGTGTTTATATATTACATCTTGAATCAATATAACTAACCAAATTTCGTGTTTTTAGCAATAACCCAATACTAATAAGCACCACATTAGGAATTTTGCCTATACAAATATGATGTCAAAAAGGTTAGTTTTATTGATTCAAGGTAGCATCGATATGGAATTTGATATTTTTAAACCCTACTTTTTTGGAGAGCAAAAAATTTTTAACCATTAAGTTTAATGGAGCTTCAATGTTTGACATACTATTCGCGAGGACATTTTTAATTGTTGGCGTAATGTTGTGCTTAACAGCCATTACAGCAAAAATAAATAAGTATTTTGAAACGGCCTTTGAAATGTGGGCCACACTAATCATTTCATTTTTAGTGCTAATTCTTATTTTCAGCCATTCAGATTCTTACCCACTTAACCTTTTTCTAGTCGCTGCTTTTTCATTAGTTGTAGGCTGGCAAATTGGCCCGGCTATTGAGCATTTTGGCTATCATTACAAGCTTGATCTTTACCTAAAAGAACAAGGCATCACTTTAGAAAAAGATGAACTGCCAACACCTGAACAAACAGCCGCATTTGAACAATCATTTGATAAGCATAGCTATCATAAGAAATGGCAAAATATCATTACTCAAGCTGTGCTGGGTGTCGCTATTGCAGTTTTATCAACAGGATCTATTGTCTTACTAACTGATATTGATTTTAGCTTTCTTAACGGCACGCTTTTAATATGTTTGATAGTGCTGATAGTAATGAGTTTAATCAATGCGCTGTTTATACGCTCACCTTATCTAGCATTGCTAAGAGCCTATTTTGGCGCCCTTATCTTTACTCTTTTCCTCTTGGTTGACTTCTATTTCTTGCAAAAGAATGCCGGTGATGAGAGCTGGTCAACGGCTATTTATATATCCGTTAACATATACTTAGATATTATTAACCTATTCCTTGAACTGCTAGCAATTCTCTCAGAATCAAGCCCATGACAAGATCAAATAGGTTATTGGCTGCTTTTTAATCTGAGATTCTCAATGGCAGAGCTATAACAAGCCAGAGGTTAAGGAGAGGTATATACTCAGGCACAAAAAAGCCCCATATTACGGGGCTTTTTTTGTACGTCCATTTATCAAATAGACTTTAATATGGTGCCGATGGCCGGACTTGAACCGGCACGAGCATTGCCCACCACCCCCTCAAGATGGCGTGTCTACCAATTCCACCACATCGGCGAATGAGGTTACTCAGTAGTTGGGATATCGCTATCTAGGGGCTTAACTATGCTATCCAAGACTGGCAATTGTTCTTGCACTTGTTCAATCACAACGGGCATATTTGCTGTCGCAATGGCATCAGCTTTCTGCTTGGCATAGAAGGCTAAAGCAAAGCTGGTAGCGAACAAACCAACAGCAATCCATGCAGTGACTCTACTTAAAAAGTTACCACTACCACTGCTACCAAATACAGTTTGTGACGCACCGCCACCACCAAATGCAGCACCCGCATCGGCGCCCTTACCTTGTTGAATTAGGATTAAACCGACCAAGGCAATGGCTAGTAATACATGAACAATTAAAATTGCAACTTCCATCGAAACATTCTCTCAGTTATGGGCTGCGCCCATTTAACCTGTTAATCCAACTATTTGGATTAATTAACTTTGCGCAGCTTGACCAATCGCCAAGAAGGCTTGCGCATCCAATGACGCTCCACCAACTAGGCCACCGTCAATATCCGATTGAGCAAAAAGCTCATTAGCGGTCGCTGCGTTAACACTACCGCCATATAAAATCTGTACTTGCTCAGCGACCGCAGCATCTTGTGTAGCCAAATAGGCACGTATAGCCTGATGCACCTCTTGGGCTTGCTCAGGGCTTGCCGTTAAGCCAGTACCAATGGCCCAAACGGGCTCATATGCTACAACTGCAGTAGCCAATTCAGCTACCCCTACTAGATCAATCACAGCCTGCAACTGACCGTTTACCACATCTAGGGTTGCCTCTGCTTCACGTTGTGCAAGGGTTTCCCCAATACACAATACAGGAATCAAACCAGCCGCCTTTACGGCCTTAAATTTTGCTGCCACTATGGCATCACTCTCACCATAAAGTGAGCGACGCTCAGAATGCCCAACCAAAACATATTTTACGCCAAAGTCTTTCAGCATAGTTGCTGAAACTTCACCAGTATAGGCACCCTGTGCTTTATCACTAACGTTTTGAGCGCCCAAGGCAATAGCAGAATCAGTTAACAGTTCCTGCACCTGCCCTAGGTAAGGTGTTGGAGGAAAAACCACCATTTGCACATTGGTAAAGGTTGCCGCACCAGCGACCAAAGCGTTAATCAAATCTGCATTGGTTAAGGTACTGGCATTCATTTTCCAGTTTCCTGCGACCATCATTGTAGACATATTTATCTCCTGTAACCGCAGGGTATCAAAACCCAACCGTAGTTCAGATTCGAGCGCGACATGATACCGGAGGAAGGCCTTGGAAACAAGGCCTTAGGATTTGGCTATGGCTATTTCAGCTGGCTTTACTTGGCCAAAAATTACTGCTTTAACTCACTATTTGCTGTACATCATGGGCGAGTTCATTGGCAAACTGATTAACCAAATCAGCGTTTTCACCCTCAACCATTACGCGTACCACTGGCTCGGTGCCTGAGGGGCGCAATAATACACGCCCTTTTCCAGCTAAACGCTCCTCGATAATATCTACTTGTGCTTGCACAGCAGGATAGTTATCCAAATCTACCCGCGTGGGAAAACGTACATTAACGAGACTCTGGGGCATTTTCTGCATTTGGCTTTTTAACTCATGCAGTGTTTTATCATTTCGACGCATGGCTTGTAATACTTGTAAGGCTGCCACAATGCCATCACCCGTACTGGTTAAGCTGCGACACACTAAATGACCCGATGACTCGCCACCTAATAACCAGCCACGTTTTTTGAGCTCGGCCATCACATAACGGTCACCAACTTTAGCGCGAGCAAAATCAATACCCAAATCCTTTAGCCCAAGCTCCATGCCTAAGTTACTCATCTGGGTGCCAACCACGCCACCTTCAAGTAAGCCTTGGCGTTTCTGGTCAGCGGCAATGATAAACATCAGTTCATCACCGTCGACTTCTTCTCCCGTATGGTCAACCATAATCAGCCGGTCACCATCACCATCCAGAGCAATACCTAGATCTGCCTCTGATTGCCTAACCAAATTACGCACTGTAGCAATGGAGGTAGAACCGCAATCTTCATTAATATTTATGCCATCTGGATCAATGCCAATGGGAATAATCTCGGCACCCAGCTCATTAAATACGTTTGGGGCAATATGATAGGTCGCGCCATGGGCACAATCGAGGACGATCTTTAAACCTTTAAAACTTGTATAAGGTCCAACTGTACCTTTGCAGAATTCAATATAACGGCCTTGAGCATCATTAATACGTTTAGCTTTACCTAATTTTTCCGCAGGCACACACTCCATTGGCTCTTGTAACTGGCTTTCAATGGCAGCCTCAACACTGTCTGGAAGCTTGGTACCTTGGGCGGAAAAGAATTTGATACCGTTATCTTGGAAGCCATTATGAGATGCACTAATAACAATACCCGCATCAGCTCTAAAGGTACGGGTCAAATAAGCAATGGCAGGTGTTGGCATAGGCCCTATTAGAAGCACATCAACACCAGCAGCAGAAAGACCAGCCTGCAAAGCGGATTCAAACATATAGCCAGAAATACGTGTATCCTTGCCAATTATAATTTTACTACGACCAGATTCAGCAAAAACTTTACCCGCTGCCCAACCTAGTTTAAGCATAAAATCTGGGGTAATAGGATATGTCCCACACGCGCCACGAATGCCATCAGTACCAAAATATTTCATCGATTTAATTCCTTTTTCCTATACTGTCTTCGACAGTTGTCCTATAGTTTAGTTCACAAAGTATATTTAGCTATCTAATACCGCTTGAGCCATCTTGAGGGCATCTACAGTGGCCAAAACGTCATGGGTACGCACAATATTGGTGCCCCGCTCTAGAGCCATTACTGCCAATGCCAGTCCACCATATAAGCGCTCATCGACGGGCCTATTGAGGGTGTTACCAATCATGCTCTTACGGGACATGCCAACCAATAAGGGCAAGTCAAAGGCTTTAAGTTGTTGCAGGTGTTTAAGTAACTGCAGATTATGTGCCAAGGTTTTACCAAATCCAAATCCAGGATCTAGAATAAGTTTATCTCGGGCAATACCGACACGCTCACAAGCCGCAATACGAGTAGTAAAATAGGCAGCGATATCACCTAGTAAGTCTTTATAATAGGGCGCCTCTTGCATGGTCTTTGGCTCACCCTGGATATGCATTAAGCAGATTGGTAAAGACGTTGCTGCAGCGGCCTCTAGGGCCCCATCACGTTGCAAGGCACGCACATCATTAATTAAGCCTACGCCAGCCCGAGCTGCGGCAGTAATTACTTGGGGAGTGCTGGTATCAATAGAAACCGCTACGGGGAAACGCTGTCGGATAGCTTCAATAACTGGAATTACCCGTGATAATTCTTCATCAACACTCACCGCATCGGCGCCAGGTCGAGTCGACTCACCACCAACATCAATAATGCTGGCCCCTTCTGCCACCATCGTAGCGGCGCGGTCAACAGCTGCTGACACGCTGACACTGTTATTTGTAAAGAGACTGCCACCATCTGAAAAAGAGTCTGGCGTCACATTTACCACACCCATAACCTGCGGCTGGTTTAGGTCGAGTTCAATACCGGAAAAATTCACGCTTAGGTTCCCATATTTACTATGCAGTAAGTTCTATCATAACAAAAAAGGGAACACATAAAGTGTTCCCTTTCAGTCTTAAGACTGAATCTAACTTTGGCTTGGCTTTTCCGGTGCTTCTGGCACGTCGCTGTCGCCAAGATCTTGCTCTGACTGAGTCACAACTTCTTCATCAGCATCTTGACTGTCATTACCGCTGTTAGTATTGCCACTATCGTTTTCATCCCAATCTTCTGGGGGTGAAACTTCTTCACGAGCTAGCAATTGATCCAACTGACCTGAATCGATAGTCTCATATTTCATCAGAGCTTCTGCCATAGCATCCAAAATATCACGATTATCGTGCAAGATCTGGTTAGCTTGAGCATAGCAGTTGTCGATAATCTCTTTCACTTCCTGATCTATTGCTTGTGTTGTGTCATCGGAGAAACCCTTTGCACCTTGACCAGGCATACCGCTAAATGGATCGCTATCTTCAGCTTCATAAAGCAGAGGACCTAACTTTTCTGATAAACCCCATTTAGTCACCATATTCCGTGCCAACTGAGTTGCGCGCTGAATATCATTGGAGGCACCTGTGGTTACACCCTCTTTACCTAGGGTCATTTCTTCCGCAATACGACCACCGTATAAGCTACAAATCTGACTTAGTATGGCTTGGCGAGAGAGGCTGTAACGATCATCTTCTGGTAAGAACATGGTTACACCTAAGGCACGCCCACGGGGGATAATCGTCACTTTGTATACAGGATCATGCTGCGGCACCAAACGACCAACAATGGCGTGGCCAGCTTCATGATATGCCGTATTGAGCTTTTCGGCATGACTCATGACCATGGACTTGCGCTCAGCGCCCATCATAATCTTGTCTTTGGCTTTTTCTAGCTCTTCCATACCCACTACACGCTTATTTTGACGGGCAGTAAACAAGGCCGCTTCATTAACCAAGTTGGCCAAATCAGCACCAGAGAAACCAGGCGTACCACGGGCAATTAGCTTTGGCTTAACACCATCACCTAGAGGCACTTTACGCAAGTGTACTTTTAGAATCTGCTCGCGACCACGGATATCAGGTAGCGGCACATTCACTTGGCGGTCAAAACGACCCGGACGCAATAACGCATTATCCAATACATCAGGTCGGTTGGTAGCAGCAATAACGATAATACCTTCGTTACCATCAAAACCGTCCATCTCTACCAATAGCTGGTTTAGGGTTTGTTCGCGTTCATCATTACCGCCACCCATGCCAGCACCACGATGGCGACCAACGGCATCAATTTCATCGATAAAGATAATACAAGGTGCCTGTTTTTTTGCTTGCTCGAACATGTCACGTACACGGGATGCACCAACACCAACAAACATTTCCACAAAATCGGAACCAGAAATACTAAAGAAAGGTACTTTGGCTTCACCAGCAATGGCTTTGGCGAGTAGGGTTTTACCTGTACCCGGTGAGCCTGACATCAAAATACCACGGGGAATATGGCCACCTAAGCGTTGGAATTTGCTCGGGTCACGTAAGAAATCAACCAATTCCTGCACATCTTCTTTGGCTTCTTCAACACCTGCCACATCGGCAAAGGTGGTTTTGATTTGATCTTCACTCATCAATCTCGCTTTACTCTTGCCAAAGGCCATAGGTCCACCACGACCACCAGCACCACCTTGCATCTGGCGCATAAAGAACATAAATAAAGCAATAATAATTAGGATTGGGAAGGTAGCCACAAACAGCTGGGACCAAATACTTTGCTGTTCAGGTAGCTTACCTATTACTTCCACTTCATGAGCTAGTAGGTCATCAACCAGTTTAGGATCTGACAGGGCCGGACGCACCACTTCAAAACTAGTACCGTCAGACATACGGCCAGCAATAGTATAACCATCCACAGTGACACTATTTACACGATCGCGCTGAACTTCCTGAACAAATTCAGAATAGCTCATACGATTGGATGTTGAATCAGTACTAAAGTTATTAAACACCGCCAACATGACGGCCGCAATAATCAACCACAGAGCAAAATTTCTAGCCATATTATTCAATGTACACTCCTGCTATATACTGAATAAAGAGTATTGTCTCTTTATTCCAATAGATATTTCTAACCTTTAAAGCCTGTTGCCAACTGATACACTTCACGTGAGCGACTGCGGGACGCGCCCGGTTTACGTGATTGTACCTTTACAAAACTGCTGCGGGTTTCGCGCAACAGCTCATCAAAACCTTCGCCCTGAAATACTTTTGCCAAAAAACTACCACCTGGCTTAAGGATATGCCGGGACATATCTAAAGCCAACTCAACCAAGTACATTGATTTGGGCTGATCAATGGCAGGGTTACCACTCATATTGGGGGCCATATCTGAAATTACAAGGTCTGCCTTACGACCATTTAAGGCCATAATGATCTCGTCATAAACAGCCTGCTCGGTAAAATCACCCTCAATAAAGGTAACCCCAGCAATAGGATCCATGGCCAAGATATCCGAAGCGATAACGGTGCCATTGTCACCCACTAGCTGCATCGCCACTTGCGTCCAGCCACCAGGGGCAGCGCCCAAATCTACCACGGTCATACCGGGCCGAATAAGTTTATCTTTCTTACTCATTTCCAACAGCTTATAACTGGCTCTGGAACGATAGCCATCTTGCTGTGATTGTTTTACATAGGGGTCATCAAAATGTTCTTTTAACCAACGCCCCGAAGATTTAGATCTTGCCACTTACTCAATCTCTATAAAATATCTGCCCAAAAATAATAACCGACAATCATCAGGATTTTCCGCCTAATCACCACCAGCACTCTACATTTCAGGTATAATAGCGCCAGTTTATCACAGTCAGACCTGCCGATGATGCTATCGACAGGTATTAATTTGGATCATTATGAATCTTAGTCAATCCCAAAAGAAACATCTTCGCAGTCTAGGTCACAGTCTACACCCACTTGTCACTGTAGCCGGCAATGGGCTTTCCAGTGGCGTTATGGAAGAATTAGAGCGTGCCTTAACTGATCACGAACTGATTAAAGTCAAATTTGCTGTTGGTGATCGTGAGGTAAAAAAGGCGCTTATTGAAGAACTTGTTAAGCTAAGTCAGGCCACACTGGTGCAAAGTATCGGCAATATCGCTTTAATCTATCGTCATAACCCGCAAGCCGATCCCAAAAAGTCCAATTTGACTCGCTAAGTTTAATCTTAATGATTACCTACTATGATTAAAAAAGGGCTAGATACATTTATCTAGCCCTTTTTTGTTAACCACAAGCAACTTATGCCAAATGCTTAACTTCAGTAATTTCGTAATCTACGACCCCACCTGGCGTCTGTACTGGCACTTCATCACCCTCTAACTTACCAATTAGAGCGCGCGCAATAGGGGAACTCACAGAAATCATACCCGCTTTGATATCGGCTTCATCCTCACCGACAATACGATAAGTCTTTTCTTCGTCGGTATCCAAGTTGACTATAGTAACTGTAGTACCAAAAATAACCTTGCCCGTATGGGCAATTTGGGTAACATCAATCACCTGCACATGAGATAGCTTACCTTCAATCTCCTGAATACGCCCTTCGCAAAAGCCTTGCTGCTCACGAGCTGCATGGTATTCGGCATTTTCTTTTAAATCACCATGTTCACGTGCCGTGGCAATATCAGCAATGATGCGTGGGCGCGTAACGGTTTTTAGTTCCGTTAGCTCATCACGCAGCATTTTTTCACCACGTACTGTCATAGGTACTTTAGTCATACTCATCACATTGGCTCCTTGTTGCTGTTACTTGCTTAAGCGCTTATGCAAGTCCTGCAAACGGCGCACTTCCTTTTCTTCACCAAAGTTCATAGCTTCCAAAACCGCCAGAGCGCCAGTCATAGTTGTCGCATAAGGCACCTTGTGTTGCAAGGCCGAACGACGAATTAAGGACGAATCATTGATTGCCTTGCGACCTTCAGTGGTATTAACCACATAGGTGATTTCATCGTTCTTTATGGCATCAACGATATTGGGTCGACCTTCTGTGACCTTGTTCACTTGATCACAAGCCAAGCCAGCGGCTTTTAAGGCTTGCTGGGTACCACCAGTGGCACACAAGGTAAAACCTTTTTCCAACAATGCTTTGGCTAAGCTAACGGCAGCAGTTTTATCAGCATCACGCACGGAAACAAAACACTTGCCAATAACGGGAACCGCTTCATTGGTTGCCTTAAGCGCTTTCTCGAAGGCTTCACCAAAGCTGTCACCCACTCCCATAACTTCGCCAGTAGATTTCATTTCTGGGCTTAGTATCGGATCCACACCGGGGAACTTATTAAAGGGGAACACAGATTCTTTAACACTAAAGTAATCCGGCACAATTTCCTCGGTAAAGCCAAGCTCTTGCAGGCTGTGACCAGCCATAACTCGGGCGGCGATATCGGCCAAAGAGGTACCAATACATTTGGATACAAAGGGCACAGTCCGCGAGGCACGAGGATTGACTTCAATCACATAGATTTGCCCATCTTGCCAAGCCAATTGGGTATTCATTAAGCCAACCACGCCCAATTCCAAGGCCATACGTTTAACCTGATCACGCATAGCTTCCTGCACATCGGCAGGCAGATTGTAAGGTGGTAAAGAACAAGCTGAGTCACCAGAGTGAATACCCGCCTGTTCGATATGTTGCATAATGGCACCAATGACGACTTGCTCACCATCACATACTGCATCAATATCAACTTCAACAGCGTTACTTAAGAAACGATCTAGCAATACTGGCGCATCATTAGACACCTGCACGGCATCAGTCATATAACGTTTTAGTTCCGCTTCTTTATGCACAATTTCCATGGCTCTACCACCCAACACATAGGACGGACGTACCACCAATGGGTAGCCAATGCGGGCGGCTTCACGAACCGCTTCTTCTTGACTACGCACTGTCGCATTTTCAGGTTGTAGTAGGTTTAAGCGCTGCAACATCTGCTGGAAGCGTTCACGGTCTTCAGCACGGTCTATGGCCTCAGGTGAAGTACCTAGAATAGGCACACCCGCATTTTCTAGGCCGACAGCCAACTTCAATGGTGTTTGACCACCGTACTGCACAATAACCCCTTTTGGCTGTTCGAGATGCACAATTTCCAGTACATCTTCCAAGGTCACAGGCTCAAAATACAAACGGTCAGAAGTATCATAATCAGTGGATACGGTCTCTGGATTACAGTTAACCATAATGGTTTCGTAACCAGCATCACGCATGGACAAAGCCGCGTGGACACAGCAATAGTCAAACTCGATACCCTGACCAATACGGTTGGGGCCACCGCCTAATACCATAATTTTGTCACGACCACTTGGGCGCGATTCGCACTCTTCCTCGTAGCTAGAGTACATATAGGCCGTATCTGTGGCGAATTCGGCAGCACAGGTATCCACCCGCTTGTATACCGGACGCACGCCTAACTTTTGACGATGCTGACGGAAGCCTTTTTCCGTTAAACCTAATAGCTGCGCCAAACGGATATCGGAGAAACCTTTACGCTTAAGACGGAAGACATGATCATGTTTAAGATCAGCTAGACCTAAAGTGGCCAATTTAGCTTCCTCTTGAATCAAGTCCTGCATTTGCACTAGGAACCAAGGATCAATGCCGGAGAGCTGATAGATTTCATCAATTTCCATGCCATAACGCATAGCATCAGCCACATACTGAATTCGATTTGCCTTGGGCGACTTCAGCTCAGCGACAATGGTACCGCGAGCATCATCGGCCGTAATATCCATAATCGGATCTAGACCATGAATACCCGTTTCTAAACCCCGTAAAGCTTTTTGCAAAGATTCTTGGAAAGTACGACCGATGGCCATCACCTCACCCACTGACTTCATCTGCGTGGTTAAACGATCATCAGCTTGGGGGAATTTTTCAAAAGTAAAACGCGGTATTTTGGTTACCACATAATCAATGGCTGGCTCAAACGAAGCCGGTGTAGCGCCACCTGTAATATCATTTTGCAATTCATCTAGGGTATAACCCACAGCCAGCTTGGCAGCCACTTTAGCAATGGGGAAGCCAGTGGCCTTGGAAGCCAAAGCAGATGAACGGGATACACGGGGGTTCATTTCAATAACCACCATGCGACCATCTTTTGGGTTGACCCCAAATTGCACATTGGAACCACCTGTTTCCACGCCAATCTCGCGCAATACGGCCAAGGAGGCATTACGCATAATTTGGTATTCTTTATCAGTCAGCGTTTGTGCTGGGGCAACGGTAATCGAGTCACCTGTATGGACGCCCATGGCGTCAAAGTTTTCGATCGAACAGATAATAATGCAGTTGTCGTTTTTATCACGCACAACTTCCATTTCATATTCTTTCCAACCAATCAAAGACTCGTCAATTAATAATTCGTTAGTGGGGGATAATTCCAAACCACGAGCACAAATTTCTTCAAACTCTTCACGGTTATAAGCAATACCACCACCTGAGCCACCCATCGTGAAAGAGGGACGGATTATGGCAGGGAAACCAATGCGACTTAACACATCAATGGCATCTTCCATGGAATGGGCAATTTCTGCACGTGGACACTCTAAGCCAATATTTTTCATGGCTTTGTCAAAGCGGTCACGATCTTCGGCTTTATCAATGGTATCGGCATCAGCACCGATCATTTCAACATCATACTTAGCCAGCACACCCATGCGGTTTAAGTCTAAGGCACAGTTAAGAGCGGTTTGACCACCCATGGTTGGCAAGATGGCACTTGGGCGTTCTTTGGCAATAATTTTTTCCACTGTATCCCAGCGAATGGGCTCGATATAGGTTGCATCAGCCATAGCAGGGTCAGTCATAATGGTGGCGGGGTTGGAGTTAACCAAGATAACCCGATAACCTTCTTCACGCAGGGCCTTACAGGCTTGAGCACCGGAATAGTCAAATTCACAGGCTTGGCCGATAACAATGGGGCCAGCGCCGAGGATAAGAATACTTTCGAGATCTGTACGTTTTGGCATATTACTAATCCAATATTAAATGCTGTCCAATCAGGCCTTGTAGGCTTGCATATTATTAATAAAACGGTCGAACAAAGGTGCCACATCGTGTGGTCCCGGACTGGCTTCTGGATGACCTTGGAAACTAAACGCGGCCTTATCTGTGCGCTCGATACCCTGTAAAGAGCCATCAAATAGTGATTTATGTGTGGCCCGCAAGTTAGCAGGGAAACTATCTTCAGCTACAGCAAAGCCATGGTTTTGACTGGTAATCATAACGACTTTTGAATCCAAGTCTTGCACTGGGTGATTAGCACCATGATGACCAAATTTCATTTTTTCTGTCTGGGCGCCAGAAGCCAAGGCCAACAATTGATGCCCCAAGCAAATACCAAACACCGGTATATCAGTTTCAAGAATTTCTTTGATGGCATTAATGGCATAATCACATGGTTCTGGGTCACCAGGGCCATTAGATAAAAACACCCCATCGGGCTGCATAGCCAAGACGTCACTTGCTGGTGTCTGCGCGGGCACCACCGTTAGGTCACAACCACGTTCAACCAGCATACGTAAAATATTGCGCTTTACGCCATAATCATAAGCAACAACTTTAAAAGGTGTCTCGCCTGCGGCACGATGGCCAGCCACCAAATCCCATGTGGATTCAGTCCATTGGTAACCCTCCGCAGTGGTTACTGTTTTGGCCAAATCCATACCCTTGAGACCGGGGAAGCCCTTAGCTGCTGTTAGTGCCGCAGCCTCATCCAAATTATCACCGGCTAAGATACAACCATTTTGCGCGCCCTTTTCACGCAAAATACGTGTTAATCGGCGGGTATCAATATCAGCAATCGCCACCACATTATTAGCCTTGAGGTAATCTTCAAGCGATTGCTCATTACGCCAGTTACTGGCTAACAAAGGTAGATCACGAATTACTAGCCCAGCCGCCCATACTTGTGTCGATTCTTCATCTTCATTAGTGGTGCCAGTATTGCCAATATGAGGATAAGTCAGGGTGACTATTTGGCGGGCATAAGATGGATCTGTAAGAATTTCTTGATAGCCAGTCATGGAGGTGTTGAACACCACCTCACCAATGCTTTGTCCAGTCGCACCAATAGCGATGCCGTGAAAAATACTTCCATCTTCAAGAGCCAGGATAGCGGGTGTGGTCAATGGCGGCCTCCTTTAAGGGCAATAGGATATGCAACACAAATAATCGCGTTTAGAAACAAAAAAGGGCGGGCTATATTCGCAAAAAAGCGAGATGTGACAAACACACCCCGCTTTTATGTTGAATCTTTTTAGCGCGCTGTTTTTTCAACGCCTACAAACGCCTTAAATAATAACAAAAAAAGGGATGTTTTGTCTACATAAATCAGGCACAACATCAGACAAAAATAACCCCTTAAAACACACTTCGTCACTTATCATTCTTAATAAAAATTGCTAGTTGAATATCATTAATGGTAGCCTTGAGGTAAATTTAAGGACCGCATTATGAATGAATCCTTTCGCATAGCACAAAAGCTTGGTCTAATGTTTAAACCTTCTGATCCTTTACCCAAGGATATAGAAGCTTGGGCCTTGAGCCAACTGCAAGCCGCCTCTCCAGCCTTAGGCCAAGCCTATAAATTTGATCCCATTGAACCTTGGCCTAATAACCTCCAGCCCAACTTAAAAAAACGCGCTGCTATGTGGCGATTATTTCGGGAAAATGTGAAAAAAGAACGCGAGCGTAGAGACGGCCAAGAAACAGAAGCCGCTAAACAGGCAAATCGCCGCAATAACCTTATGCGTGATAAAGACGAGCTAAAGTTTGCTCATCGCAATATCTATGGTGATGACCAATTAAGATTGCGCTTTGCGGCTTTCTGGGCCAACCATTTTACGATTGGCAATACTTTTGATACCGGTTCCATGATCGGTCATGCTATTGATGAAGCCATTATTGCTAATCTCAATGGCGACTTTGCCAATATGCTATATCTAATGACCACTCACCCAGGCATGTTAACCTACTTAGATAATGTCTGGAGTGCTGGTGAACGCTCACCCCACACCAAAAGATGTCGCCAAAGACCTGATTGCCAAGCCGGTTTAAATGATAACTTAGGCCGCGAGCTGCTTGAATTACACACTTTGTCGCCTGCGGCTGGCTATACCGAAGCAGATATTCGTAATGCCGCCATGGTTTTGTCTGGCTGGGGGATGGATTTTGGAGCCAATACGCAAGAGATGCTTGAAATAGCAAAAACCACTAACCATTGGCAAGCCTTTAAACCAAGATATGCTGAACCGGGTTTAAAAAAGGTGTTTGGTAAAACCATTTATGCGGGTAAAAATGGCTTAAAACAGCTAACTGACTATCTGGCTAGCAATGAGCATACCATTCAATTTATAGCCACCAAATTATGCCAACATTTTGTCAGTGATGAGCCCAAGCAAGCCGATATAGCCTATATTTCTGAGGCCTGGCGGCAAAGTGATGGCCAGCTTGATGCCATTCATACAGCTGTAATTAAACGTGCTATTGCAAGTGATGAAGCGAAGTTTATTTGGCCAATGACATGGCTATTTCAAGTTATCCGTCTTAGTGATGCCACCTTTTTTAAAGGCTGGGAAGATATTTATAATTATGATGAAGATATTATGAATACTCGCAAAATTTTTGCTGAACTGGGTCAATCTTTCTGGAGTTCACGCCAACCGGATGGGTACTCAAACAAAAAAGAGGAGTGGCTATCAGCAGAAATGCTAGAACGCCGTATTCGTTTTGCCGACGCTATTTATAGTATTGGCCGGGTAAAGCATTCCACGACTGCAATAATGGATCGCTTGGGCGTTAATGACACTACTCGCCAACTCGTTGCCAGTACCAACTCAAGGCGACACAAGTTTATCGCTTTAATGTGTAGTCCGGAGCTAATGGGGTTGTCGTATGTCTAAAATAAAATTTGATCGTCGTGATTTTATTAAAGCCTCAGCAGCATCCTTGTTTATGGCGGGGGTTCCCATCACTGGCTATACCAAAGATCGTCCACCTGGAAATATTGCGGTTATTTTGCTGGAAGGAGGGATGGATGGTTTAACTGCAGTACCACCAATTGGCGACCCTGACTTATTGCGCATGCGCGCCAGTATGACACCGACTGATTATTTAACCCTAAATCAATTTTTTGGTTTACACCCTTCCTTAGCCAACTATGCTGCCCTAATGGCGCGCAATGAAGCCACTGTTATCCATGCCACGTCTTTTCCTTATACCAAACGTTCTCATTTTGAGGGACAGAATTTAATGGAAGGTGGAGGCCTAAGCCCATTTGCCGAAAAAACAGGCTGGCTTGGTAGAGCCCTAGAGTTAGCAAAGTTGCCGGGGAGAGCCCTATCTCTTGATATGCCTCTTATTCTGCGTGGGTATAATGATAATGATAATTTCTTTCCTGCCAGCATTCGTAAATCAAAACGCCCCAATCCTAATTTAGTCGATATGATTGCTATGAGTCATCAGGGTGATGTTAGCAACCTATTTCATAAGGTAGCGAAGAAGAGTGCCAATAAGATCAATATACCTAGAGATGCCACTAGTTTAGCCAAATATGCAGGCCAGGAAATGGCACGTAGCGATGGCCCAGTAGCCTCGGTTATCCGCGTTAGAGAATTTGATACTCATGCCAATCAGGTTGCTGATAATGGCGAAGATATGCAAGGCAGACACGCGATACAACTTACCATAGTTGATGATGTGATTGCCGCTTATCGTGAGGGCCTAGGTGAGGCATGGAAGGATACTATTATATTAACGCTTACTGAATTTGGCCGTACGGTAGCAGCTAATGGCACCCGTGGCACAGATCATGGCTATGGCAGCGCTGGGCTGTTAGCAGGAGGCAGTATTAGGTCTAGCAACGTAATTGCAGACTGGCCTGGTTTAAGAAAGCGCGACCAGTTTGAAGAGCGTGATTTGATGGCAACTATCGACTATCGGTCTATCTGTGCAGCCTGTATTGAGCGATCTTTGGGTTTAGACCATGATCGGATAGCTAGTGAGATATTTTTTGACCCACAATTACCTCGGCTATATGACTATATATTTTCCTGATACTGTTTAAAATTCTTTAGCAACTCTAATTAAGCCCCATTATCAAAGGATAACAATATGATACGCATTTGGCTGATGACCCTTATTATACTGTTTATGTCCAGCCAAACTTGGGCCCAAGATATGGGTAATTGGAGTGACAAAACAGTATGTCGGGTTATTGCTACAGCAGAAGATAACAGTATCTATCTAGCTGAAGCCAAACGCAGAAAGCTTGATTGTTCAAATTTTAAACCAAACCCATCAGGCTATGGCAACAAGGCTGAAAGTACAGTACCAACAAAACCAATAAGCACTGAACCCGGTATTCAGATTTATGCTGTAGCACTCAAGCCAGCTGATAAGAAACGTTTGCTTTCCACTCCACTAAGTAAAACAGATTATGATTTTAGCAGTCATAAACTAGCCAAACATACCAAATCCATAACTTGTACATTTTATTTGCGCAGAGTGGTCTATGAGTCCTCTGTACAAGGAGATATAGAGCAGTGGGATATGGCCAGTGGTGCAATAACGATTGAGAACAGCAAAGTGCAAATTAAAAGGGGCGGCTGGCACATGGGCGGTCTGTCAAAAGACCGAAGCTATATTCAAAACGAAGTGAACCTAAAACTGACATCAACAGGCCATCTTGTTGGCAAAATGGCCTATTTCAACTTAAGTGTGAATAAAGGAGAAGCACCAAGAGCCCCCCTTTATATCGAGCTAAGCCCACATCAGCGCTCTACTCCTCTGGACTATAAAAACTTAGCGACAGCTAAAGCAGAGATATGGATTGACGTTGAGGATTGGGCTGGTGGCGTACTAACATTAAGCTATTGCCGTTAGTCTATAAATTACCCAAATCTTATTCGTAAGGCACAATCACTTCATTACGGCGCATAAAGGGCAAAGACACTGGTGAATTGTATCTAGCTAATACTGGCTCACCAACGGGTGTTAAACCTTTACTTTTTAACCAAGCTAGAAGTTGTTTGGTTTTTTTGGCTGTTTTGGCTTCAGTTGTCCGACCAGAGAACCGAATGGCAGCATAATTAGTAGCCGGTATTTCTATTAACTCAACCGCGGAATTATTTGGTTTTGGCAAATTTTCCATGGTGTATTTACTGGGCATAAAGAAATCTACTCGCCACGTGCCGTTAGATTGTTTCATGCTTACTGGAACTGTCATACTGATCTTTTCTGACTTGGGTTCCATGGTTACTGGCACGGTCATGCTGATCTTCTCACTAGCGCCATTGCTAACACTATTATTACCAAAGATATAATCAGCTATAACCTGAAAGCCCCTATTGCTGGCTTGACCCATAGAACCAGAAACAGTTGCTTGGGCAATAATACGAGGAGCATAAGCACGCAATTCAAACTCATCGGCTTGTTCAATAATGGTATATTCAGGTTCTTCCGCCGCCATAATCACTTCCGAATAAGACCAACTAATACATAGGATAAATAATAAAGCTGAAAACTTAGCTAAAATGCCATCTAAAGTAAAATCTGAAAATACTAACTGCTTGCTTAGTCGAATATGTTTTGAAGCAAAAACTTTATAACTCATCTTCTTTATCCTTTTGTATCAATTGCGTATTTGGTGATACAAATGATTACTACTAGCACCATAAAGGTTAGAACATAACATTTTGTTGACTCGTCAGACAAATTTTTACAATAATTTTACTTAAGTTAAACTATATTTATTATAAGCTTGGTCAAAGCTGGCATAGCCATTTTTTATAGACGTAAAAATGTAATTCACTGAACTTATGCCAATATAAGAAATTTTAGGCAAAAAAAAGCTGGGCCATTTGACTGGTCCCAGACTCTTTTGCATCGATGATGCGATGGCTGTATAAGTTAACCACAAACCAACAAATATAGTAATACTATACTCTTAATCTAACTTCACAATACTATTGTATGGCAAGCTTCTGTTAATAAGTGGTTGCTTATGTGGCTATTTAAACAGCGCGAACGTTAGTTGCACAAGGGCCTTTTTGACCTTCGCCAATTTCAAATTCAACCGCTTGGCCGTCTTCCAAAGTGCGGAATCCGCCACCATTTTGAATTTCAGAATGATGAACGAATAGGTCTTTACCACCGTCTTCCGGAGTTACAAAACCATAACCTTTGTCAGCGTTAAACCACTTAACAGTACCTTTACTCATAATATAATCTTCATATTGTTGGTGAGAAAAAAGACCGTTATCGTTATCACCATCGCGAAAACAGTTATTAAATTCATTACAGGTTGTTACCCTATCAAAACTGAGGCCAGCTTGCATCCCCTAATGCTATATTATTTTCAATCTTTTAGTTCCAGCACATCTTGCATATCATACAAACCGCTGGGCCTATCAGCCAGCCATTCACATGCACGCACCGCACCTTTAGCAAAGGTCATACGGCTACTCGCCTTATGGGTAATCTCAATACGTTCACCTTCCGTAGCAAATAACACCGTATGATCACCAACCACATCACCAGCTCGGACCGTTTCAAAACCAATTTCTTCAGCAGTTCGAGGGCCAGTAATACCCTCTCGACCATATACAGCACATTGCTTAAGATCCCGACCCATAGCATCAGCGACCACCTCGCCTAAGCGCAGTGCAGTCCCAGATGGCGCATCTACCTTGTGTCGATGATGGGTCTCAATAATTTCCACATCATAGCCTTCTTGCAGAACGCTAGCGGCACGATACAGTATATCAAGTAATAAATTCACGCCGACACTCATATTAGGGGCAAACACAACTGGGATTTTGGCAGCGTAGTCATGCAGCAAGGCCTTCTGTGCGTCGTCTAAACCTGTAGTGCCAATCACTATCTGTTTGTTTAAACGCTCACACTCAGCTAAATTAGCCAAGGTTAACTCGGGATTAGTAAAATCAATCAGCACATCAAAATCATCAGCCGCCGCTGCCAAACTCGCTTTTAAGCTGACGCCAATCTTGCCAATACCAGCCAACTCCCCAGCATCCGCACCCAGTAAAGAACTATTTGGTGAAACAATGGCTGCGCCTAGGGTAACGCCAGGGCTAGTATGTACCGCTTCCACAAGTACTTTACCCATGCGTCCGGCGGCGCCAATAACGGCAATTCTGGTCATAATACAATCTCTGTTTGACGAGTTAACAACCCGACCTACATTAACACAATCAAGTAGTCTTTGGGGCAGTCTGTACTAAACCACCTCTATCTATAACTAGATATCTTCAAAAAAGTTTTTCACACCCTCAAACCAGGACGATTTTTTCGGCGAATGCTTATGCTTGCCTTCATCCATTGTGGCTTGAAATTCTTGCAATAGTTCTTTTTGCTGCTTACTAAGATTCACCGGTGTCTCAATGGCAATTTTGCAGATTAAGTCACCTTGGCCACCCCCACGTACTTGGGTGACGCCTTTACCTCGCAAACGGAACAGCTTACCGCTTTGAGCGCCTTCAGGAATTTTTAGCTTTACTCGACCATCTAAGGTAGGTACTTCTATTTCACCACCTAAGGCCGCATCCGTAAAGGCAATGGGCACTTCACAATATAAATGCTTGCCGTCGCGCTGGAAAATACTGTGTTCGCGCACAGAAACCTGCACATATAGATCACCTGTGGGCCCACCGTTAACGCCGGCTTCACCTTCACCGGTTAAGCGAATACGATCACCCGTATCCACCCCAGCAGGAATTTTGACGGATAAGGTTTTCGATTCTTGCACGCGGCCCTCACCATGACAATTACGACAAGGGTCAGCAATGATGGTGCCTTTACCATGACATTGGGGGCAGGTTTGTTGTACCGAGAAAAAGCCCTGCTGCATACGCACTTGGCCTGCGCCATTACAGGTGCCACAGGTTTTTGGCTTGGTACCCGGCTTGGCGCCAGTACCATCACAAACTTCACACTCCACCTGCGTGGGGATACGAATTTCTTTGCTCACGCCACGCACAGCTTCTTCTAAATCAAGCTCCATGGTGTAACGTAAATCAGAGCCCCTTTGCACGCCAGAACGGCCACCGCCGGCACCACCGCCAAAGATATCACCAAACATATCGCCAAACACATCGCTAAAGGCCGCGCCGCCGCCACCAAAGCCACCACCGCCAGCACCAGCTTCTACTCCCGCGTGACCATATTGATCATAGGCCGCTTTCTTCTGGCCATCGGATAGTACTTCGTAGGCTTCGTTGACTTCTTTAAAGCTTTCTTCTGCAACCTTATCATCAGGGTTGCGGTCGGGATGGAACTTCATGGCCATGCGCCGGAAGCCCTTTTTAATGTCCTTGTCAGAAGCGTTCTTGTCTACCCCAAGCACTTCATAATAATCACGTTTCGACATGTTTAATCCACTGGTTATAATCACTAACTGTAAATGCAAGAACGCGGAACCAGAGTCCCGCGTTACCAACTACATCAAGATGTGGCGCGAGGGCTTACTTCTTGTCGTCGTCTTTTACTTCTTCAAATTCTGCATCAACAGCGTCATCAGCTTCAGCCTGAGCTTCACCTGGCTCACCCTGAGCGGCTTGCTCAGCATACATCTTTTCAGCAATAGCTTGGGAAGCTTCCGTTAAGGCCTTGGTTTTAGCTTCGATATCATCTTTGTCATCGGATTTCAGGGCTTCTTCCAACTCAGTGATCGCTGCTTCAACGGCTGTTTTTTCTTCCTCAGAAACTTTATCACCCGCTTCTTCTAGCATTTTCTTCACTGAGTGCACCATACCGTCACCCGTATTGCGCGCGGCTACTAGCTCTTCAAACTTCTGGTCTTCAGCAGCATTCGCTTCCGCATCTTGTACCATCTTTTCGATTTCATCATCGCTTAAGCCGGAAGAGGCCTTAATAACGATAGACTGTTCTTTACCTGTACCTTTGTCTTTAGCAGATACATTTAAGATACCGTTAGCGTCAATATCGAAGCTGACTTCAATTTGTGGAATACCCCGTGGTGCTGGTGGGATATCGCTTAAGTCAAAACGACCCAAGGACTTGTTTTGCGTTGCTTGCTTACGCTCACCCTGACAAACGTGGATAGTCACTGCTGCTTGGTTATCATCAGCGGTAGAAAACACCTGCGACTTCTTAGTAGGAATCGTGGTGTTCTTTTCAATCAATGCAGTCATCACCCCACCCATAGTTTCAATACCTAAGGTTAGTGGTGTTACGTCCAACAACAACACGTCAGTTACGTCACCGGCTAGTACCGCACCCTGAATAGCCGCACCCATGGCTACTGCTTCGTCTGGGTTGACATCTTTACGCGGCTCTTTACCAAAGAACTGGCTAACTTCGCTCTGCACTAAAGGCATACGACTTTGACCACCCACAAGGATGATTTCGTCAATTTCAGACGCTTCAAGGTCGGCATCTCTCAGGGCTTGAGCACATGGCTTTAGGGTAGAAGACACTAAGTCTTCTACTAAAGATTCTAACTTGGCACGGGTTACCTTGACGTTAAGGTGCTTAGGACCTGTGGCGTCAGCGGTAATATAAGGCAAGTTAACATCAGTTTGGCTAGCACTAGACAATTCTACCTTGGCCTTTTCTGCCGCTTCTTTTAGACGTTGCAGAGCCAGTGGGTCATTGTGCAGATCAATACCTGAATCCTTCTTAAACTCATCGGCCAAGAATTCAATCAAACGTAAGTCAAAATCCTCACCACCTAGGAAGGTATCACCGTTGGTAGCCAGTACTTCAAATTGGTGCTCGCCATCTACATCAGCAATTTCGATAATGGAAATATCGAAAGTACCACCACCTAAGTCATACACAGCAATAGTGGAATCACCACGATTTTTGTCCATACCATAAGCCAAAGCCGCAGCTGTAGGCTCGTTGATAATACGCTTTACATCCAGACCGGCAATCTTGCCCGCATCTTTAGTGGCTTGACGTTGCGAGTCGTTAAAATAAGCAGGTACAGTGATAACAGCTTCGTTAACACCTTCACCTAAGAAATCTTCAGCTGTTTTCTTCATTTTCTTCAGAATTTCAGCAGAAATCTGAGGCGGTGCTTTGCTTTCACCATTGACTTGTACCCAAGCATCACCATTGTCGGCCGCTTCGATTTTATAAGGCACCATAGTGATATCTTTTTGTACCACATCGTCCTTAAACTTACGGCCGATCAAACGCTTGATGGCAAATAAGGTATTCGTTGGATTGGTAACAGCCTGACGCTTAGCAGGTTGACCAACTAGTGTTTCGCCGTCTTCAGCAAAAGCGATAACGGAAGGTGTAGTGCGATCACCTTCAGCGTTTTCAATTACTTTTGGCGCGTCGCCATCCAATACAGACACACATGAGTTGGTGGTGCCTAAGTCAATCCCGATGATCTTTCCCATCTTTAACTCCAAAATTCCTTGACCCGTCCCTACGGGCAGCTAAATTAATTCAGTTCAAACGGTGCTAGAGGTGTAAGCCGTATCTTGACGACTTGTGCGTTGCACTGCTTGCTTGCTTTCGTTTGTAAGGCCATAAGGCTGTTTTTCAACCCAAAAACCACATTTTTTTTAGGTTTTTATTGCCGGCACTTACAATTATTCAGTTCAGTAGGCTATTTACTGACAACCACCATGGCAGGACGGATCAAACGCCCATTTAAGGTATAGCCTTTTTGGAACACATCCATCACGGTATTGGGTTCCATATCTGGATTAGGCACCGCCGTCATGGCTTCGTGTAGTTCCGGATTAAAGGGCTCGCCGTGGGGGTCTACTTGCTCGACATTGAATTTTTTCAAGCCATCCAACAACATGGTTTGGCTCATTTCAACGCCTTCAAGTAGGTTCTCGAGAGTCGCATTTTCAGCTTTACTGGCGGTAATGGCGCGCTCTAGGTTATCAACCAAACCCAAGAGTTCAGTGATTAGTTTTTCCTGGCCAAACTTATGGGCCTTGGAAACATCAAGCTCAGCGCGGCGGCGGATATTTTGGACTTCAGCTTGAGCCCGAATAACATCTTCTTTTTGGTTTTCAACTTGTTCCAAAGCAGCTTGTAATTCAAGCTGCAAAGATTCTACCGTAACCTCTGGCGCAGATTCTTCGGCAGTTGGTTCAACAGTTTCCTGCTCAACAACCTGCTCTTGTTCTGCTGCTGGATTATCTTTTTTACTCATGGATACTCCATTCATGAATGCCTAATTTAATCAAATCAAAGCCTCACTAAAGTAAGAGACTCGAATGCCAGTTTATATGGGGACAACAAACCATGATTCAAGCATTTTTTAGCCATATTTTGGGGACTTAAAAACAAATATACTGGACATCTATACACTACTGTATATACTTCCAGTATATTTGATTAAATTAACGCCTGTGAGGACCCTGCGATGCTTCAACAATTAATCGTGCAGCACTTTGCTTTGGTCGACTTTCTGCACCTAGATTTTAACAACAATATGACGGCCATTAGTGGTGAAACAGGTGCGGGTAAATCTATCCTATTAGATGCCTTGGGGCTAACATTAGGCGATCGTGCCGAATCTGGCTGTGTGCGTCAGGGTGCCGATAAAGCCGATATACATGCCGTATTTGATCTGCACCAATTACCCAAAGTAAAAGATTATTTGGCCAGCAAACATTTATCTAGTGAAGAAGATCCGGATACCTGCATTTTGCGCCGCATCGTTAATCAGGATGGCCGCTCACGAGGTTATGTTAATGGCCGCCCAGTAAATATCTCCGTACTAAAGTTACTTGGCCAACAGCTGATTAATATTCATGGGCAACATGAACACCAACATTTGCTAGCTCGGGATAGCCACCTAAAACTATTAGATGCCTATGGTGATTATCCAGAGCCGTTAGCAAGCGTCAAAACCATTAGCCAACAATGGCGGGAATTAGACAGCCAAGCCAAAGCCATGACGGGCGGACACCTTCTTAGTGAAGCCGAACAACAACTGTTAGCCTATCAAGTCGATGAGCTGGAAAATCTAGCCCTTGAACAAGACGAGTTGGCACAATTAGAACAGGAACATAAACAGCTCACCAAAGCCGAGCAACTGCTCCAAGCTATTGGCGCCGTAATGCCAGAGAATGATGAGGGCAACGACCCCAAAGCCAACCTACAACGTTGGCAGCAAAGCCTGCAGGAATATGCAAGCTATAGCCCCCAAATAGCCACTGCGGTAGAGCTATTAGCCAGTGCTGCTATCCAAGTAGAAGAAAGCCAGTATGAACTACAAAGCTTTCTAAATGGTTTTGATCAAGACCCCAACCGTCTGCGTTTTATTGAAACTCGCCTAGATGAAATTTATAGCATTGCGCGCAAACACAAAGTACATCCCGAGCAGTTAATTGCTCATACAGAAGCCTTGCAGGCACAATTATCATTAAACCAGAACCAAGAAGCTGATCTACAGGCTATTAACGCGCAACAAGACCAACTGGCAGAGGAATACATTGAAGCAGCCAAACAGTTAACCAAGGCCCGCCAGCAAACAGCTAAACAATTACGAGCTGCCGTGGCAGAGCAACTGGTACAATTGGGCATGCCCCATTGCCAACTTGAATTTGCCATTAACCAAAAGCCACAAGCCGAACTTTTTGCTAATGGCTTAGATGAAGTAGAAATGCTTATCCAAACCAACCCCGGACAACCCGCCAAACCCCTAGCCAAGATCGCCTCGGGTGGTGAACTATCCCGTATTAGCTTGGCCATTCAAGTTGTTATTGCTAGCACCAGCATTACCCCGAGCTTGATCTTTGACGAAGTTGATGTGGGTATTGGTGGCGCCACGGCTGAAATTGTTGGCCGCCTATTGGCGCAACTTGGCCAGCATTGCCAACTGCTATGTATTACCCACTTGCCACAAGTAGCCAGCCAAGCCCAACATCATCTGCAAGTTAGCAAGCATAACCAAAATCAAATCACCCATACGCAAGTAGTACCTTTAGACGATAAGCAGCGGGTGCAGGAAATTGCCCGTATGCTGGGTGGTGTCACCTTAACCGAGCAAACCCTTGCCCATGCCAAGGAAATGCTGGGCACAAGTGCGGTGCATTAAACTAGATCGCGTATCTGGGTTTCCATTACTACGATTGGGAACCTTTGCCCAAAATAAGAGTCCCATAACAGCAAGCAAATTGCTCTTTAGCCTAGTCAGGGAATCAGGTATGATTCCCTGCACGAAGCAGTGGGTAATAGCGCGAATTTCGCCATTAAGCCCAAACACAACGATATTAGGAAGACGTCAAGTGTCAATAAAACACACATTAACTGCAACACTCTTATGTGTCCTTTTAAGCGGCTGTTCTGGCCTCGCCGATATGGAATTCCCTGGCGTCCATAAGATGGATATCCAACAGGGTAATATCATTACTGATGATATGGTGGAGTTACTGCGCCCGAGTATGACCCGCAGTCAGGTGCAATATGTTATGGGCACACCGCTAATTGTCGACACCTTTAACGATAATCACTGGGACTATGTTTATCAGCTACAACTGGGTGAAGGCGGTTCGAAAGAGCAAAAACTGCGGATAATCTTTGTCAACGATCGCGTTAGTGAGATTCAGCGCTAAAGCGCTAATAGTAACGCTAAACTATTTACTCTTTTTCGCTGCTGCGGCTTTCGCAGCGCGATTAGCGCGAGCTTCTTTGGGATCAATAATCAGGGGGCGGTAGATTTCAATACGCTGCCCGGCTTTGATCTTTTCTTCTTTCGGTTTACGCACGGCCTTACCAAAGATACCCATAGGGGTATCATCTACTGACAAGCCAGCAAAACGTTGCTCAATACCCGATTGCTTTGCGGCATCAAAAACACTGGTACCCTCAGCTACCTCCACAGTCAAAATTACCTGCTCATCCGGTAAAGCATAGGCCACTTCTATGGCAATCATTTTTTGCTCACTCATAAACCTGTTCCGCACGCTGACAAAAGGCATCCACCATATTGCCAGCGACTTGACTAAATAACCCACCCAA
>JBMZUZ010000006.1:0-118093 GCA_049625185.1 Pseudomonadales bacterium
ACAACAAAAAAATCACAAGTTTTTCAATTTTTTAGATACTAGAATAGGACGCGGCAATTTCTACCATATCAATACAGATAATTAAAAAATTGCCGCAAATCTTTATTTGAGAGAGGCGGGTTTAAATTCTTGCCAAAAGGTGTTGCTTAGTTTCAGAATCAGCAAAGGAAGCAGCAATAGCCATACGCGAGATATCTTTTAACTGCTCAATGGATAAATCAAAATGGTCTACACCATTTTGATACTCTGCACCATTGGTGGTGGCAAAGAAAGGTGGATCATCGGCATTAAGACTAACCGATATACCTGCTTCTAAAATGGTATTGAGGGGATGACTATCCCAATCAGGGTAAACACTAAGGGCTAAATTACTACCCGGACAGACTTCTAAAGCAATACCCCGTTGTTTTAAGGTTGCCATTAGCTCAGGATCTTCAACGCTACGCACACCATGACCAATACGTGTTACCGGTAAATTGTTGATGGCATCCCAGACACTTTCAGGGCCTACGACCTCGCCAGCATGGGTAGTACAACCAAGTCCAGCGGCATGAGCTAGTTCAAAAGCAGGGGCAAAATCAGCTTGGGTAAACATGGACTCATTGCCACCCATGCCAAATCCTACTACATAAGGATGGGGATTATTTACCATCAATTCAGCCACTTTCACAGCCTGTTCTGGGCCTAAATGGCGGACACAAGAAACGATTAAGCGGCCAATAATTTTAAATTCAGCTTGCGCACGATCAATGGCCCGAGCACAACCTTGCACCATATCATCGTAGCTAATACCGACAGTGGCGGCATGATCAGGAGAAATAAAAGTTTCCAGGTAGATAACCCCTTCTACTGCGCACTGCTTTAGGTATTCATACATAATTTCTTCGTAATCATCACCATTACGCAAACATAGACTAGCCGCGTCATAAGCATTTAGAAATTCGACAAAATCATCCCAAGCAAAGGTATCTTCTGCGGTAAACAAATCATCACTTAGCTTAATATTATTGCGTTCTGCTAAACGACGAACAAGGTTTGGGTAGATACAGCCTTCTAAATGGCCATGAAGTTCGACCTTGGCTATAGCTTGTATTTCGGCTTGCATGTTTATCTCTCTTTTATATAACTATCTAAATTAATTTAGTTTACAGACGCTACCAACCTTTAATGGCGGCAAATCAAAGTAATATGCCAAGGTTTGACCCATATCAGCAAAGGTGTCACGAAGCCCTAGAGATTGCGGTTTTACTTGCGCACCAACAAACACGGCTGGTACATGTTCTCGAGTATGATCAGAACCCGGCATGGTTGGATCACAACCATGATCAGCGGTTACCAATACCAAATCATCTGCACCCATTAACTTTTCTAGCTCTGGTATTCTTTGATCAAGTTGTTCTAAAGCATAAGCATAACCAGGCACATCTCTGCGATGGCCATAGACACTGTCGAAATCAACCAAATTAACGAATAATAAGCCTTCCTTAGTAATTTCCATTTGCGCCAGCAGAGCGTCCATAAGGGCCATATTATCAACCCCTTTAACCACTTGATCAATGCCCTTATGGGCAAAGATATCGCCTATTTTACCAATTGAAATTACCGGCAAATTGGCAGCCTGCATAACATCAAGCAAGGTATCGTCCATGGGCGGTGTAGTCAAATCACGACGATTAGCGGTGCGTTTAAAATCTTCTGCCGATGAACCAGTAAAGGGACGTGCAATTACCCTTGTTACATTAAGATCATCAACCAACACACGGGCTTGTTCGCATAACTTATATAAGCGCTCTAGGCCAAAGGATTCTTCATGGGCAGCAATCTGAAATACAGAATCAGCGGAGGTATAGCATATAGGCAAGCCAGTGCGTATATGCTCTTCACCATATTGTTTGATTATTTCTGTTCCAGAAGCATGACAATTTCCCAGAGTACCAGCCAAGCCAGCTTCTTGGCATAACTTGTCAAGTAGAGACTGCGGAAAACAATCTGGACCACTGGGGAATACACCCCAAGCAAAAGGCACGGGTAAACCACATATTTCCCAATGACCGCTGGGTGTATCTTTGCCCACACTTAAGGACTTAGCAAAACCATAGGCGCCATCAAGTTGTTGGCCTTTGGCAATAGGTAGTGCTTGTTGCCTGCTGGCTTCGGCTGCTGCAACCAAGCCCCAACGGGTTAGATTAGGAATCTTTAAAGGTCCTTGTCGCTGGTTACTATCTGCTTTTCCTGCGGCACAGGCTTCGACGATATGACCAAAGGTATCAGCTCCTGCATCACCGTAGTTAACGGCATCGGCACTAGCGCCAACACCAAGAGAATCAAGTACTAAAATAATTGCTCGTTTCATACTTACGCTCCATGTGAAGTAACCGTTTTATAGACTAATGGCAAGGCTGCAGGTTGCTCTTCACTGACAACCATAGCTTCTTGTAACGCCTCGGTGAGTAGATCTATTTGTGCCTGTTCGCGCATATGTGCCATGGCTAATGGTTCACCAGCTTTAATATAAGTACCCAATCCCACAACCTTGGTTAAGCCTAAACCGTGATCAATTTGGTCGGTAGTTAAACGGCGTCCTGCCCCAACACTGACCATAGCCATACCAATAGCACGGGTATCTATTTGAGAAATATAACCGCTTTGTTTAGCCATAATGGGGGCATTAATTGGCATATCTGCAAAGACTGACTTGATTAAAATATCGCCTTTGGTTCCTTGGGCTTGACACATTTTGGCAAATACGTCTGCTGCAGCACCGGAGTTTAAGGCTTGCTCTGCCTTGGTATAGCCTAGCTCATAGCTATCTGCTAACCCACCTATATGTAACATATGAGCAGCAAGCTGTAATGTCAGATCAACTAAGCGGGGGTCAGACTCAGCGGGGTTGAGCATACAATCTATACATTCCTGCACCTCAACGGTATTACCCACACTATGCCCAAGCACTTGGTTCATATCAGTTATTAAGCAATGGGTTGGAACACCTGCACCACTGGCTACTTGGGCTATGGATAATGCTAGTTCATTTGCCATAGCGTCATCCTTGGCAAAAGCCCCACTACCTGTTTTAACGTCCATGACTAAACCGTCCAGTCCGGCAGCTAGCTTTTTAGATAAGATCGATGCGGTAATTAAATCAATAGATTCTACCGTTGCTGTGACATCACGGGTAGCATAGAAACGTCTATCTGCTGGCGCTAAGTCATCAGTCTGGCCAATAATGGCACAGCCAACTTGTTTAACTATGCGCTTAAAGTCGGCTTCTTGTGGATAAGGATCAAAGCCATTTAAGCTTTCAAGCTTATCTAAGGTGCCGCCAGTATGGCCAAGGCCGCGACCAGAAATCATAGGCACATAACCACCACAAGCAGCCACTACGGGGGCTAGAATCAAACTAATCTTGTCACCAACACCACCCGTTGAATGTTTATCTAATACGGGGCCGTCCAAGTCCATATCTTGCCAGCTAAGCACGCGCCCTGAGTGCATCATTTGTTGGGTTAAGGCGACACGTTCTTGCATAGCCATGCCACGCAAAAAGACGGCCATAGCAAAAGCACCTAATTGGTTATCACCCACACTGCCATCAGCAATTCCCTTTACCATAAACGTGATTTCGGCAGCGGATAATTCCCCTCCATTACGTTTTTTGGCAATAATTTCTTGCACCAACATTATTGGTCTCCATCTGTAAGCAAGAACTCTGGCCCAAAGGCATGGGGTAATAATTCACCCAAAGTAAAGCTATTCACAATGCCTTGTGGATTACATAAATATACTGGCGTTTGTGCATCAGCAAATTCACGAATACGCTGGCGACAACCACCACAGGGAGTGGCGCCTGTTTCATCTCTACTCATAATATAGATACTTTCAATGCGTCTATGGCCTGCTAATACCATGGCAGCGATAGCGGCAGTTTCAGCACAATGGCCTTCGCCATAACTCGCATTTTCCACATTACAACCGGCATACTCTTCACCAGTTGCGGTCACAATCAAGGCTGCTACAGGGTATTCAGAATAAGGGGCATAAGCCTTTTGCATCGTCTGCTGCAGGCGTTTTAAGTAGGCTTCTTGCATTTATCTCTCCTTAACGTAAGGCTTACCAATCGCCTTAGGTGGAATGGCCTTGCCAATAAAGCCAGCTAATAAGATAACCGTTAATAAATAAGGTACAGCCTCAATAATTTGTACTGGAATAACCCCCACAACAGGTAGTTGCACCCCTTCTATGCGCATAGCAAAGGCTTGTAAGAAACCAAATAATAAACAAGCCATTAATACTGTTACGGGGCGCCATTTACCAAAGATCAATGCCGCTAAAGCTATATAGCCAGCTCCAGCCGTCATATCACGGGTAAACTGTGCATTATGAGCAATGGCAATATAGGTACCAGCAATACCACATAGCACGCCACCTATCATGACCGCCCGATAGCGCAGACCATTGACCGATATACCTGCTGTATCAACCGCCTTTGGGTTTTCGCCTACAGCTCTTAAACGCAAACCAAAACGGGTATGAAATAATACCCACCAAACAACTGGCACTAGAGCAAAGGCAGCATAAACTAAGATATTGTGGCCAGATAGCAGCTCTTTATAAAGAGAGCCTATTAAGGGCACATTTTGCATTAATTCAGCACCTGGTAAATCTAACGACAAGAAGCGCCCATCCCCTGATAGAGATGGCGTTTGTCCACCCTGACGGAACCAAGTCAAACCTAAAATTATGGTAAGGCCGGAAACCAAAATATTAAGGGCTACGCCACTGACAATTTGATCCCCCTTGTGCGTTATGGTGGCAAAACCATGTACCAAGGAAAGGCATAGTGAAATAAACACCGCAACCAACAATGCTAACCATGGTGAACCTGTAAAATGCGCAACGCTAGCAGAGGCAAAACATGCCGCTAGCATTTTGCCTTCCAAACCAATATCAACGACGCCTGAGCGTTCGCTAAATAAGCCCGCCATGGCTGCTAAGACTAGGGGTGTAGATAGACGAATAGTCGCATCTAAGGTTAACAAGATTGTCATCCACATGTCGTTCAAAGTTGTTACCTCACTCATGAGCGCACCTCCTGTACTGGTGCCAGCCAACGTATTAAGGTTGGTTTATACATATATTCCAGGGCACCACAGAAAAGAATGACTAGTCCCTGCATAACAACGACAATATCGCGAGAAATATTACTCCATTCAAAAGCTAACTCGGCGCCACCTTGATATAAGGTACCAAACAGTAGTGCAGCGATAACAATACCGAAGGGATGATTACGCCCCATCAACGCCACCGCAATCCCACCAAAGCCATAGCCAAGATGAAAATTCATAATAATACGATGGTGATAACCTATGAGTTCATTAATGCCTACCAAACCTGCTAGGCCACCTGAAATACACATGGCAACGACAATAATTTTCTTTTGATTGATACCACCGTAGACGGCCGCATGCGGATTAAGCCCAGTAACCCGAATGGCATAACCCAAGCGAGTATGCCAAAGGAAAAACCACACCAAGAAGCACATAGCTAAAGCTAAAAGTATAGAAAGGTTGAGCGGTGAACGTTCCATCTCAATACCAAAAGTCGGCAAAATATCATGCACAAATGGCAACCAAGCATTGTCTGGGAAAAGCACCGTTTGCGGTGTCATTTGCCCTGGTTCACGGAGCACTTTAACCAGCAGATAAACCATTAAGGTTGCTGCCAAAAAGTTAAACATTATCGTAGTAATTACGATGTGACTACCGCGATATGCCTGCAAATAACCAGGCACCGAGGCCCAAGCACCACCAAATAACATGGCACCTAATACACTCGCTGGAATCATTAGCCATGGGCTTAATTCAGGGAACAACATAAACACGGCTAAGCCAGCACCTAAGCCCCCAATATAAGCCTGACCTTCACCACCAATATTAAATAAACCAGCATGAAAAGCCACAGCAACGGCTAAGCCAGTAAAAATAAAGTTGGTTGTGTAATAGAAGGTATAACCAATACCTTCACTATAGCCAAAAGCACCATAGAGTAAGGTTTCTGCAGCTTCTAGAGGGTTAACACCGATCAGTAGAAATAATACAGCTGTGGCAGCAAAAGCTGTCAGCACGTTAAGTAAAGGCAATAAAAGGCCGTTTATCCAAGCTAAGCGGGTATCTCGCTTCATGACTGTGCCTCCCCTGAAGCTATAGATTGCAGAGGGTCGTGAGCTTGTTGTGCATTCGCCATTAACATGCCCAAAGTACGCTCATCTGCTTTTGCAGCATCCATCTGCCCAGTGATTTCACCATCACATAACACCATTATGCGATCACTCAGGGAGAGAATTTCCTCTAATTCCACAGATACAAGTAATACCGCCTTGCCAGCATCACGCATAGCTAGAATTTTTTGATGAATAAATTCAATTGCGCCTACATCCACTCCCCGCGTTGGTTGCCCTATTAACAATACCTCAGGATCATGTTCCATTTCCCGAGCTAAGATAAGCTTCTGTTGGTTGCCACCAGAGAAGTTGGCCGATTTAAGTTCCACATCATCTGGACGCACATCAAAGGCTTGCATTAGGTCTGTACAACGCTCTCTGCCTAAGGCTGGTTTTAACCATGGGCCATTACTTAATTCATCATCTGTGTGATACCCTAAAATGGCTGTTTCAGCAGCACGAAATTCCATCACCATACCTTGTTTATGACGATCTTCTGGCACATGTGCCATACCCATAGTGCGCATTTTGGCAGGGTTGGTTTGTTCCTTAGGGGAAAAGGTTTGGCCTTTGATTTGAATCGAACCTTCTTGAATAGGGGTTATACCCGATAACACTTCTAGTAATTCACTTTGGCCATTACCTGATACGCCAGCAACACCTAAAACTTCACCAGCGCGGATATCAAAGTTAATTCGTTTTAAGCGTGGAACACCTTGGCTATCTGTCCAATTTAAGTGTTTAACACTAAGCAGTACATCGCCTGCATCAACTGTTTCTTTATTGACATTAAATAATACTTTGCGACCAACCATATGCTCAGCGAGTTGGCTTTCACTGGTCATTGGTGTTTCTAGATGGGCCACCATTGCGCCTCTGCGCATAACGGAAACTGTGTCCGTTACTGCCATAATTTCACGTAGTTTATGGGTGATTAGAATAATGGTTACGCCCTGTTCCTTTAGAGCTGCAAAAATCTTAAATAACTCATCTGTTTCTTGCGGGGTTAATACCCCTGTTGGTTCATCAAGTATGAGTATTTTAGCGCCTTTATACAGGGCTTTAAGAATCTCTACCCGTTGCTGCAAGCCCACTGATAAACTGTCTACAGTGGCATCCAAATCGACATCTAAGCCATATTTTTCTTCCAGCTCTTTAAGACTTTGTCTAGCTGCTTGCAGTCCTTCAGCTAAAAGTTGACCGCCTTCAGCACCTAAAATCACATTTTCTAATACGGTAAAATTATCCACCAACATAAAATGTTGATGTACCATACCTATACCCGCTGCAATAGCTTCATGGGAATCAGTAAACTGATATTCATTACCAAATATCTTAATACTGCCTGAGTCAGCCTGATAAAAGCCGTATAAAATACTCATTAAGGTTGACTTACCAGCGCCATTTTCACCCACAATACCATGTATGCTCCCTGTCTCTACTTGCAGGTTTACATGATCATTGGCATGAACAGCTCCGAAGCGCTTGTCAATATCTTGCAGCTCTATGGCAAAATTCATAAGACTGTCCTTATAGCTAAATTCCACTGTCAGGGAAGGTCTGAAAATTTAAATATATATTCATCACATGGGGTACAAACGCCCCCTCCAAACTAAATAAATTAGTTAATAGAGTCACGACAAAAGATTTATCAATATGACGAATAGTTGAGAAAATCCCCCGAAACAGGCGGTAAATTAACCGCCTGTTTTGGGAAGATAGGTCTTAGACTAGTAGGTGCAAGCGTTATCAGTACGATAGTCATGTACAACAATATCACCAGCGATAATCTTCGCCTTAATATCATTTACACGTGCTTCCATCTGGCTAGTAATTAGCGGACGGTTATGCTCATCTAGAGCCCAGTCAACACCACCTTCAGCTAAGCCAAGAGTTACTGGGCCAGCTTGCCAATTGTCTTCCATGGCCGAGGTGTAGCTTAGGTATGTCGCTTCACCAACACGCTTAACCATGGAGGTTAGCATGGTGCCTGGGTGCAAATGGTTTTGGTTTGAGTCGACACCAATCGCATATTTACCAGCATCAGCAGCAGCCTGATAAACACCAGTACCTGTACCACCTGCGGCAGCAAAGATTACATCAGCACCGGATTCCATCTGGCTACGGGTTAATTCAGCACCCTTTGAAGGGTTACCAAAAGCAGCAGGAGTAGAACCTGTCATATTTTGTATAACTTTAATATCAGCATTTTGGTACTTAGCACCTTGCTCATAGCCACAACCGAAAGCAGAGATCAATGGAATATCCATACCACCGACAAAACCTAAAACACCAGATTCAGATTTCATTGCCGCAAGAACACCCACAAGGAATGAGCCTTCGTGTTCTTTAAAGCCAACATTTTGTACGTTGGGTTCTGGCGCCCAACCATCAAGCAAAGTGAATTGGGTGTCTGGGTATTCTTGGGCAGCTGCAAGTACAGCATTGGTTTGAGAGAAACCAACAGCTACAATTGGGCTATGGCCACGCTTAGCCAAACGCTTTAGGTATTGCTCAACTTGAGCCAAGTTGGTTGGCTCAGCTTCTTTTACTTCAATGCCCGTTTCGTCCATAAAACGTTTAACGCCATTGTTCCATACCGCTTCACTAAAAGACTTATCGAATTTACCAGCGTCACTATATACCACAGCTGGCTTTACATCAGCCGCCATAGCAGAAAGTGACAGAGCGCTGGTTGCAATTGCCAAACTCACGCCTTTTATAGTCTTACTTATCAGAGTGTTTTTCATAGATTGCTCCTTGTTAAAAGTATCGGATACCCGATTCGTATATATTTTTAACACCCTTAGGTTAATCACCGTAGGGAGTCCAAATATTCTTTACTTCAATTGCTTGGCGCAAAAATTCTTTACCTTCACCTTGTTTATCACACAGCCAGTCACGATCATTTTCATCATGACACCAGGTGGTTTTTAGATTTTCTGCACTTGTATATTCCACTTGTTTAATTGTTTCAGCATCAGCCCAACACCAAATTCCATCAACCTCTCCATGACCAGCTAGTTGTGTTGCTAAGTCCTGACGTGAACCAGTAACAATGTTAACGACACCTGCTGGCATATCCGATGTTTCCAAAACTTGTACTAAGTCTAATATTAAATTAGCAAATCGCTCATTGGCTAGTAGGACAATACGATTACCCATAGCTAATGCAGCAGCAATTAAGCTAATACAACTTACTAACGGGCTTTGTTCTGGTGTTACTATAGCCAAGATACCCTTGGCTTCAGGTAAAGCCATGGTCACGCCACGATAGGGTACGTTATGTACATTACCATCATATTTATCAGCCCAAGCCGCATATGTAAACAATCTTTCTATACTAGCAGTAAATTCAGCCTTTGCTTGTTTGGCTGAATGGCCAGCCATAGTTTGCAATTTCGCAACCCACTCAGATTCTCTTAGGGCTAAATTTTCTGCCATAAAATAAAGTATTTGTGCCCTCGTATGACCTGCCGAACCAGACCATGCAGAAGCTTTAACGGCAGCACTAACAGCATTGCGTATATCTTTGCGATTGCCTGAACCAACCCAGTCAACTACCTCACCTTTGGCGCTATAAACTGGTTGGCTATGCCCTGAGTCTGGTCTTACTTGTTTACCACCAATATAAAACTTAAGAGTATGGTCAATATTGTCTGAGAACGCCCCAACTGAACGCTCCTTAATTTTGGATAATGGCTTTTGCGCCTTCAAACCTGCCGGCTTAAGATATTCGTATAGACCTTCTCTACCACCTTCACGACCAAACCCTGATTCTTTGACCCCACCAAAGCCACAGGCAGCATCAAATTGGTTATGGGTATTAATCCAGACAACGCCAGACTTAATTTTCGGAGCCACATCTAGAGCACGATTAATATTCTCACTCCAAATACTACAGGCGAGGCCAAAACGGCTATTATTGGCTAGACTAACGGCCTCAGATTGGGTTCTAAAACTAATAGCAACCAAAACAGGGCCAAAAATCTCTTCTTGAACTAAAGGATGACTGGTTTCAACATCCGTAATCAAGCTTGGCGGATAATAGTTAGCAGATATATTGGCCTCACAAGTTTGATAAAGCTCACCACCGGCCTCAAGACCTGAAGTCACCATGCTATTAACTCGTTGATATTGCTCCTGACTGACCAATGCGCCAATATCCACGGATTTATCCAGAGGATTGCCATAGCTAAGGGTTTGCATGCGCTGTTTTAACTTAGCAATCAACCGTTCTTCAACGCTCGCCTGCACAAGTAAACGGGAGCCTGCACAACATACTTCACCTTGGTTAAACCAAATGGCATCAACAATGCCTTCAACAGCTGCATCTAAGTCAGCATCTTCAAAAACGATAAAGGCAGATTTGCCACCTAATTCCAGAGATAGTTTTTTACCCTGTCCTGCTGTAGCTTGACGAATAGCCTTGCCAACTGGCGTAGACCCAGTGAAAGCAACCTTATTCACACCTTCGTGAGCGGCAAGCAAAGCGCCAGCTTGGCCAGCACCATTAATAATATTGACTACCCCTGCTGGCACCCCTGCTTGCACGCAGAGATGAGCAAATAACATGGCTGTTAGTGGTGTCTGCTCAGCCGGCTTGATAACTAAGGTATTACCCATAGCCAATGCTGGCGCGATTTTCCATGCCAACATCAATAGGGGGAAATTCCAAGGAATAATTTGCCCTACCACGCCAACAGGTTGATAATCTGCAAATTCTTCTGCCTGTATTTTTGCCCAACCTGCATGGTGATAAAAGTGGCGCACAGCTAAGGGCACATCTGCGTCTCTTGATTCGCGTATTGGTTTGCCATTATCTAAGGTTTCCAAAACGGCAAATAAGCGCGTGTGTTTTTGCAGGCTGCGGGCTAATGCATAGAGTACTTTGGCACGTCCCATACCACCCAAGGCTTGCCATGCTGGAAGTGCCTTTTGCGCTGCCGCCACGGCCGCATCCACTACAGATGCATCGGCTAACTCAATGGTTGCCAGTTGTTCTGCATTGGCTGGATTGGTTACTGGCATAGTGTCTGCTGTTTCATTCTGCAGCCAACTACCATTAATAAAATGGCCAAAATGGGTGTTTTGTTCGGCCAACCAAGCCTGTGCTTCAGATGAACTTTCTAGAGCACTGCTGTATTCCAAGTTATTAAAATTATCCATAAGCATCATAACAAGTTAGCCCATTGAGTGACGGTAAGCAGCGGAATAATAGCCACTGGCGAAGTGATCTAGTTGGCGTTCAATATCACCAAGTAGACTGGAAGCTCCAAAGCGGAACAAATCAGGTTGTAACCAACGTAAACCAAGCTCTTCCTTCATCATAGTCATATACAATAATGCTGTCTTGGTATCAGCTACCCCACCAGCAGGTTTAAATCCAACCTTATAATCAGTCATGGCCAGATATTCACGAATAGCTCGCACCATGGTTAGACTCACAGGTAAAGTAGCATTAGTTGTCTCTTTACCAGTGGAGGTTTTAATAAAGTCAGCACCTGCCATCATGCACACCATGGACGCCTTAGCGATATTGGTTAATGTGCCTAGTTCACCAGTGGCCAGAATAGTCTTTATATGAGCCTCTCCACAGGCTTCACGCATGGCCTTTACTTCATCGTATAAGGCACGCCAATTACCTTCCAACACATGCCTTCGACTAATAACAATATCAATCTCGTTGGCACCATCCGCGACAGCATAATCAATTTCTTTAAGTCGCAATGGCAGTGGCGATAAACCGGCGGGAAACCCAGTAGATACGGCTGCTAAATGAATACCCGTGCCAGCAAGGGACTGGGCAGCAGGTTGAATCATATCGTGATAAACACAGACAGCTGCGGTACTTATGGATATATCTTTTAAACCTAATTGCTGACGCAAATTTTGACTTAAAGGGTTTTTCGCCTTAGCACATAAGCGTCTTACTCTTGCTGCTGTGTCATCACCCGCCAAGGTAGTTAAATCAATCAGGGTAATGGCTTTAAGTAACCAGGCTGCTTGCTGCTCACGTTTAATACTGCGCCGCGAACCATAACTTAAGGCTCGGCGCTCAGTAGCACTGCGATTTACCTGCAAATTAGCAAAACAATCAGCATCGAACTCCATCCCAGGGTTGCGAGCCAAAGTTTGTTTATCATGTAAGGGCACTACTTTCGCGCCTGATACTTGCTGGCTCATATTTAGGCCTCCTTTATGGCCAACAGCGCTTGAGCTGTGGCTTCATCCATAACCAAATCAGTTAATAATTGGGATCTTAACGCTGCCAAAATGGCATACTCTTTGCCCAGTCCTGCCGCTACTGCCATCACCCGTTTACCCTCTACATCACTTGCGCTAATACCCAATGCATGATGGTTGATTGGGCTATCTACAGGTTTGCCTTGCAAATCATAAAAACTGCCTAACAGATCACAAACAGCACCAGCTTGGCGCAATTCTTCTAGATCTTCATCACCAACTAAACCAACACTATTTAGATAATGATTATTTTTTAATGCGCCTATACCAATAACATAGAGATCAGCCTCACGAGCTAATTGCAGACTATCTTGAACACTTGGTTGCGCCATCAACATATCACGCTCTTGATCATCTTTGGCTATATAAGGCATGGGCATAAAATAGCCTTCACCACCTGTACGCTCCACTAAAGCATGCACAACATCGAGACGGTTAGCGGAAAACTTGCGGGTAAAACTGCCTGATACAGAAGCAAAAACAAGGTCGGAACGGGCAATGCTTGGCAGACGTTCGGCCATGGCTATTAACGAACGACCTTTACCAATACCAATTCTTGATCCATTTGGGAGTTTTTTAAGGAGTTTATGAAAGACCCCTGCAGCACCACTACCTACTTCATTAAAGCCGCGTAGCTCATTATCATGGGCATCCTCTGCCAGAGGCACAATTAAGCATGACTGCAAGCCAAATCGTTCAATCAAGGTGTCTTCCATGGCAGCACAATTACCGGCGGAGCCCTCGATAAAGATTTTTACCATACCCAGCTGATGGGCTTGTTGGATTAGACGATGGGCTTTGACCGGTGAGACCTGCAAACGCTTAGCAACTTCACCTTGAGTATATCCACCAATATAACTGAGCCACGCGGCTCTGGTAGCTAAATCAAGCTGCTCACTATCAATATGTTTATCGTGTTTTTCATTCATACCGAAAAATATTACAGTATGTGAAAAATATTTACAATAAAAATTTAAACAAATATATTGTCTAACTAAACAATATAAAAACTAACTGATTTTTATATTAGTTTAACTAGATTTTACAGATAAACGATCACGTATTAGTGCCACCCAAAGACTAGCTGCTATAGGTAGCAATTGATCATTAAAGTCATAGCTAGGGTTATGTAAAGAACAAGGCCCCATACCATGACCATGAGCTCGATGTTGTCCATCACCATTACCGAGCATTAGATAGCAACCAGGCTTAGCTTGGAGGAAAAAACTAAAGTCTTCCGAGCCCATGGTGGGGGTAAATTGGCTAACCTTTTCTGCCCCCACTACTTGCTCAGCGACGCGCCTCATATGCGCAGTTGCATCTGGGTGATTAATGGTGGCGGGATAATGACGCTCAAACTCCAGTTCGCCTTGGCAACCAAAAGCGCTACATAGCTGCGTGGTTAATTCGGACATACGCTGCTCAACCATATCTAAGGCTTCGTCACTAAAGCAACGCACTGTACCTTCTAATTCACAACTATCAGAAATAATATTGGTCGCATCACTAGCACAAATTTTGGTAGTTGATAGCACAACGGATTCCAAGGGATTGGTATTACGGCTAACAATAGATTGTAAAGCTTGTACCAAATGAGTAGCCACAAGCAGACAGTCAACACCTAAATGAGGCATACCCGCATGGGTACCTTTGCCATTAATGTTGATTTTAAATTCATTTGCTGAGGCCATCACTGGGCCTGAACTAATAGCCACATGCCCTTCAGGATAACCAGGCCAATTGTGGTAACCATAAATTTCATCAATAGCAAAACGCTCAAACAGACCATCTTCGATCATCGCTTTGGCACCAGCTCCACCCTCTTCGGCAGGCTGAAAAACCAAATACACAGTACCGGCAAAATCACGGTTTTGTGCAAGGTAGTCAGCCGCTGCCAGTAAGCTGGCGGTATGGCCATCGTGACCACAGGCGTGCATCTTGCCAGGAAACTGACTGGCATGGTCAAAATCATTTTCTTCCGTCAGTGGCAAAGCATCCATATCAGCACGAATAGCTATACCTAAGCCGGGTTGTGTACCAGCAATTACACCTACTACACCTGTTTGACCAATACCTTTATGTACTTCAATACCATACTCTTGCAGGCATTTAACGATCAGGGCTGCGGTGCGATGTTCCTCATAGCCAAGTTCAGGGTGAGCGTGAATTTCACGACGAAGAGCCACATAGGTGCTTGCCTTAGCGGCCAATTCAGGAATTAATTCCATAGTGTGTATTACCAATCATTATATATGCTGTACTTTGTATCAGATTTCACAATCGCTGAAAACCAAAAGCCGCCAATAAGATACTTTAATTAGCTAAACTGTATATGAGTTTAAATTATAGAAATCGACTTTGTTTAAATTGCTTTACCTTGTTAGCAATGACAAAATTAGGCTAATAGTTTTCGCTTAATCATATTAAGCCCTTTCAAGACTTACATTGCATACTCAAATCCAACTTGCAGATTTATAACAGTGGAATTACCCGTTCAATCGGTCTTAACCGAGTTATATACCGCTCTTTGCCAAAAACAAAGGGCCATTCTTGTTGCACCTCCTGGGGCAGGTAAAACCACACAAGTACCTTTATTTCTCTTGCAACAGTTGCAGCAACAAGATCCCCATGGATCAAAACGTATCTTACTCTTAGAACCAAGACGTTTAGCCGTTAAAAACACCGCCGAATTTCTCGCCCAGCAACTTGGTGAGCGCACTGGTGAACGCGTTGGCTATCGTATGCGACAAGATAGCCGTGTCAGTGCAAAAACGCGTTTAGAGGTGATTACCGAAGGTGTATTGCTGCGTCTTTTACAAGCAGACCCATCATTAGACAATATTCATACCATTATATTTGATGAATTTCATGAGCGTAGCTTAACGGCAGATTTAGGCTTAAGCCTGTGCCTGCAAACCAATCAGTTATTCCGTGATGAAATACCCATTCAGCTATTAATAATGTCGGCAACCTTAGATACCGATAAGTTGGCTGACTTTTTAGCCCCAGTCCCCGTAATTGTTAGTAAGGGGCGCCAATATCCAATCGACTATCATTATCTTGCCAAAACCCCCACACCACAACAGCGACTAACAACTTGGCAACAGAGTGTTGAACAGGCTTTAGCCGATCAGGAAGGCAGTATTTTGGTGTTTTTAGCGGGCCAAGGTTATATTCAGCGCTTATTGCAACAGCTGCAACACCTTATTTCCGACCAACTAAGTATTTATCCTCTTTATGGCCGCCTTACTCTAGCAGAACAACGTCAGGCCATAGCACCAGCTCCAAAAGGCCAACGTAAAATCGTCCTCGCCACCAATATAGCTGAAACTAGTCTTACTATAGAAGGCATAAACTGTGTCATTGATACTGGCCTGTATAAGCAGGCTATTTTTGAGGCTGGCAGTGGCTTAACCCGCCTGCATACGCGCACAATTAGCCAAGCGTCCGCCAAGCAACGTGCCGGGCGAGCTGGGCGCTTTCAAGCTGGACATTGTTATCGCCAGTGGAGTCAAAGCCACCAACAGGCACTAGCAGCACAAAATCAGCCAGCCATTAAGCAGTCTGATCTCAGTGCCTTAGTGCTGCAGTTACTTGCCTGCGGCTATGGCCATATGGATGAACTAGCGTGGCTCGACCAACCCTCCACCGGAGCTTGGCAACAGGCTGTGCAACTACTAATACAATTACAAGCTATAGAGCCATTGAGCCATGGCCTAGCCCTTACTTCACACGGCCAACAATTAATTAAGACTGGCTTAGAACCTAGTTTAGGACAACTATTAGTAACAGGCGCAAAATATGGTTTTATGGACTCAACCTGTCAGTTGATAAGTATATTAGAACACCCTACGCAAACCACTCGCACGGATTTGTCACAAGCCATCAACCAAGATCTAACTAAACCCCAAAAACAATTAGCAAAGCAATTACACGCCGTTGCTATGGGACTAACTGAAGTAAATAGTTTAGCAGCCACGCAAATTAGCCAGCCCTTAGCCTATATTATGGCCACTGCTTGGCCCGACCGCATTGCACAAAAACAGCAACAACAAACAGACAGTGTGAACTATAAACTGGCTAATGGTCGTGGTGTGCAATTAAGCTGGCCAAGTCAGCAACCGGCACCTGACTATTTGGTGGTTAGCAACACCCAAGCCCACCATGATCATAACCGTGACCTAGTTGTAAGCTATATAGCCATAACCCCAGCCGATATCACCCTTGCTGTAGCTCATTTACTCCAACAGCGGGCCATTTGTCATTGGAATGCCAAAACCGATCGCCTAGAGCTATCGCAAATAATTGGTTTAGAGACTTTGGTGCTTGAACAAAAACCAAACAAATCCATTGCCAAGGCGACTAAAGTAGCGGCTATATGTGACTTTTTACAGTCTTCCGATTTAGCTGGACTGAATTGGTCAAAGGAGGTGCTACAGTGGTTAAGCCGTATACGCTTACTCTATAAGAGTGCATCAGCAGAGAATAACCCATGGCCAGATTTAAGCCAGCAATGGCTTATCAATCAGATAAATTCTTGGTTGGGGCCTTACTTATTAGATGTTAATAGTGGTAAAGATCTGAAACGCCTTGATTTACTGAGTATCTTGCAGAATATGTTGGACTATCCGTTACAACAACAAATGCTTACCTTAGCGCCAAGCCGCCTACGTGTGCCTTCTGGTAACTCACATCAGATTGACTATACCTCGGAACCACCTGTGTTAGCGGTAAAATTACAAGAGTTATTTGGTTTAGAAGATGTACCCAAGGTGGCTCATGGTATATCTGTTCAAATACACCTGTTATCGCCAGCTGGGCGCCCTTTACAAATCACCCAAGACTTAGCCCACTTTTGGCGTCATTCATATAAAGAAGTTAAAAAGGAAATGCAGGGACGCTATCCAAAACATCCCTGGCCTGATGACCCACTTAACGCTGTGGCCACGGCAAAAACCAAAAGCCGACGCTAAACTTGTAATTGGGTCTCATAAAAGGCTTGTAGTAAAGCAATAGTGGTTGCTACATCTTCACACCCAGCCCATTCACGGATGGAGTGCATGGCCAAAGTAGGCATACCCAAGTCAATAGTTTTAATACCTAATTGAGCCGCTGTGATGGGGCCAATGGTACTGCCACATCCCATATCGCTGCGTACCACAAAAGACTGTATTGGCAAACTTTGTTCCTGTGCCAAGGCAGTAATTAAAGCACTTGTCACCGCATTGGTGGCATAACGTTGATTGGCATTTACCTTTATAACTGCCCCTGCATTTAGCTTGGGCCCATGTTGACCATCATGTTTACTAGCAAAATTTGGATGCACAGCATGGGCATTATCAGCCGAAACTAAAACCGATTGGTGTAATACCTGATGCATCTTTTCAGGATTTGGGTATATGCGTTGCAAAACGGATAATAAAAAGCTGCCCTGAGCACCTTCAGCCGTTTGGCTACCGACTTCTTCATGATCATTGCAGACTAGCAATATGCCCTGCTCAGTTGTGGCTGTTAATAAAGCTTGAAGTCCAGTGTAACAACTTAATAAATTATCTAAACGTGCACTAGCAATATACTCTTCTTGCCAGCCTACCACTGCAGGTGGTTGAGTATCATAAAAACTCAGCTCATAGTCTAAAATTTGCACAAAGTCTTGGCCTTGTTCAGTAAGGTGCCTTAGTAGCATCTCACGTAAATTCGGATCATCCCCCAATTGCTGACCCAATAATACGGGCAAGTCAGTCTGCGGATTAATTGAGCTGCCTTTATTTGCCTCGCGATTTAGATGAATGGCCAAACTGGGTATACATGCTATGGGCCGTTTTAGATCGACCAAAGCTGAGGCTAATTGCCCATTTGCTTGTTTGCCTACCACCCGTCCAGCTAGAGATAGATCACGATCAAACCATGGGTGTAATAGTGCCCCACCATAAACCTCAACCCCGAGCTGATGATAACCATGTTGCTGTATTTCAGGATTTGGCTTAACCCGTAAGCATGGACTATCCGTATGGGCACCAATCATATGCAAACGCTCTGACTCGGTCTGTGACGGCATTCTAAAAGCCACAATTGACGAACTATTGCGTTCAACAAAGTAACCTTGTGCAGCCTTTAAATCCCAATCTTGAGCGGGATCTAAAGCTTGATAACCAGCATTTAATAGCTGTTCACGCATATTGGCTACTGCGTGAAAGGGAGTGGGAGAAGCTTGTAAAAAGGTTAACAAATGCTTAATTTTATTGCTCATAGTCTTTACTTAAATATTGATCTTGATGACGCTCTGCAGGCACATTAGTGTGCCATACTTTACACAATTATTGCAGTCTACAGGGACATACATATGTTTTTTCTCTTGCGACCTTAGGGTAATATGGTAGACCAATATAGTCACAGCAGTTAATCCTATGCAAAAAAATTGTGTTTCCAAATTTTGGCACTTCGCTAGATTAAGCAGTATGTGCCTGATCATTAGTCTTAGTAGTCCATACACACTAGCTAATGAGCCAAACCTACCACAACTCACCACTAGCTCTGCTAACAGCCAAGTTATTAAAGAAATTTTAGAGTTTGTTGAGTTTGAACACTACCAAAAACGCGAAATCAATAATGATTTTGCTAGTGACGTATATCAACAATATCTGGATATTATTGATCCGCAACGTATGCTTTTATCACTGCAAGATATCCAAGACTATGACTATTTGACTACGGCACTTGATGAGCAGTTATTGGCTGGTGATCTTGAAGCCTTAACTACCCTTTTCAATGTCAAACATAAAAGACAGTGGCAAGCGATTAATTTTAAATTGCAGTGGTTGCGCAATGAGCAAAATAGTTTTGACTTTGATCGCCAAGAGAGCCTGGCTATTTATGCCGACCAATTACCTCGGCAAAAAGACTATACGCAACTACAAGACTTGTGGCGTCGACAACTTAAAAATCAATTTATTTATGGTTTAATCGAAGATGAAACAGAAGCACAAATTCGCTCTCGTATCATCAAGCGATATGAAGTGCAGTTAAAACGCTTGCTACAGGTTAATGAACGCGATTTATTTGATGCCATTGCCAATAGCCTAACCATGGTCACCGACCCCCACTCTTCCTATCTCTCCCCACGCCAGGTTGAAGACTTTAATATTGATATGAGCCTTTCTTTAGAGGGCATTGGCGCTGTCTTGCAAAGGGATAATGACTATACCAAGGTAGTGCGAGTTGTCGCTGGCGGCCCAGCTGATAAGGCTGGTGAATTAAAGGCTGCTGATTATATTGTTGGCGTAGCTCAAGAGAATAGTGAATTTGTTGATGTTGTGGGATGGCGCTTGGATGATGTTGTGAACTTGATACGTGGTCCAAAGGATAGTCAGGTTAGTCTACAGATTATTCCTGAGGGTGATCTCAAGAAAAGGCCTAAAACGATTCAAATTATACGCAACAAAGTAAAGCTTGAAGATCAGGCAGCAACCCAAGATATTGTTACCCTAGAGACAGAAATGGGGCCGCAAAAAATAGGCATTATTACCCTTCCCAACTTCTATTTTGATCATGCTGCTTATAGTAATGGGGAAGAAGATTTTCGTAGTACCACCCGCGATGTCTACAATTTGGTAACTGAGCTAAAAAGCGCCCAAGTCGACGGTATTATTATTGATTTACGCAATAATGGTGGTGGTTCTCTGGTAGAAGCTAATCAATTAACGGGCTTATTTATACGTCAGGGCCCGACTGTGCAAGTGCGTTATAACAATGGTTATATACAAAAATACCAAGATCGTAATCCTTTCTACGTTTATGATGGCCCTATGGCAGTCCTCGTTAATCGTGTCAGTGCATCTGCTTCAGAGATCTTTGCTGGCGCTATGCAAGATTATCAACGCGCGCTTATCGTTGGTGGCCAGACCTATGGTAAAGGTACAGTACAAACCCTAACGGATATAAGCCAAGGTCAAATCAAGTATACCCAAGCCAAGTTTTATCGCATTAGTGGTGCCTCTACTCAGCACCAAGGTGTTATCCCTGATGTTACCTTACCCATGCTTATCGACCACGACCATGTCGGCGAAAGCAATCTTGATTATGCTCTGCCTTGGGATCAGGTGGCGGCTCTAGAATATCCAAGATATTTTAATTTTCCGCAAATTATTCCCTACTTGCAACAGCAGCAAGCGCAACGGGGTGATATGGACCCAGACTTAATTTACGCTATAAAGGTAAAGGACTATCGTGATCAAGAAGAGGATATTCTAAGCCTCGATTTAGCTCAACGTAAAACAGAATGGGCAGCTAAAAAGCAATGGTATCTGGAAGCAATTAATAGCCTGCGAGAGCAATCTGGACTGGCTACAATTACTGATATTGAGGAGCATGAATTCAATTATGACAATGCTGAAGATGATCCTTATATTCAGGCCACTGCAGAGGTTTTGGTAGACTGGCTACGTTTATCTCAATAGAATAATTATAAAATTTTGAAATAACCTTAATACTGGTGGGCAAATGAATACAAAACGGCTAACTAACTGGTTTGGCTCGCTACATTGGTTATTGTCTTTTAGCCTAATCATTGCAGCTATTGTCTCAGCAAGCATATTATTTTTGGAGCCACTGTTACGTCAAATACCCCTACTCCCTGATACTGGAGCTGCTTGGTACTACTGGAAGTTACCCGACCCCTCTTGGTTAACCCGTGCCAGTGCTTGGGGTGGTTATCTGCTACATCAATTATTTCTATGGGCTGTGATTGCTTGGGCACAGAGAAATCGGCATTTATTAGCTGATCGCAATCGTTTACATACCATTAACTATATTGCCTTAGGTGGAACCTTAGCATTTGTTGCTCTCCACTATGCCCAAACCGCCTTCTTCTATGATGGTCTTGCTCAAGATGTATCAGTGTTTTCTTCCCAAGCATCTGTGGTGATGTTACTAGTTATTGTCTTGATTATCGAAGCACCTCGTCGGGGCTTAATTATGGGACGAGGAAAAGCCCAGTTTTTTAAAAATATCCGCCCCATTTTTATCCGCTATCATGGCTACTATTTCGCTTGGGCTATTACCTATACCTTCTGGTTCCACCCTATGGAAACGACCTTCGGGCATCTACTAGGTTTCTTCTATACCTTTATGTTATTTATTCAGGCAGGGTTTATTTTTACTCGCGTGCATACTAATCGCTATTGGACCATATTGCTTGAGGTTGGTGTCTTAGTCCATGGTGTGAGTGTAGCACTGATTGCTGGGCAGGAATTCTGGCCTATGTTTGCCTTTGGTTTTGCACTTATGTTTGTGTTAACACAAATGTATGGCATTGACCTTAGTCGGTTTTGGCTAAACAGCCTGTGGGTCGCATTTTTCGTATTATTAATCTTGGTCTATAACCAACGCGGCTGGACAAATATTCATGAAATATTTCGTATCCCCATTATTGATTATTTATTAGTGCTGGTTTTGGCTGGCATTGTGGCTTTAGTAATGCGATTGAGGGCCAAGTCTGCCTAATAAAAACTGCCATGATCTTTTTAAAACAAAAAAGCCCGCTTTGAAGCGGGCTTTTTAATTAGTTATTCGTTATATGCTAGTAGCTCAAACTATAAGATTTATTCCCAGCCGGTAACTTCTTTCAGGCCAGCACCGATATCAGCTAAGGAACGCACGGTTTTCACACCAGCATCGTTAAGCGCGGCAAATTTCTCATCAGCAGTACCCTTACCACCTGAGATAATGGCGCCAGCATGGCCCATACGCTTACCTGGAGGCGCAGTAACACCGGCAATGTAAGAAACCACTGGTTTGGTTACATTAGCTTTAATAAAGGCCGCTGCCTCTTCCTCGGCCGTACCACCAATCTCACCAATCATTACAATGGCTTCCGTAGCCGGATCCTTTTCAAACATCGCTAGAATGTCGATAAAGTTAGTACCTGGGATTGGGTCACCACCAATACCTACACAAGTAGATTGGCCATACCCAGCGTCTGTGGTTTGCTTCACAGCTTCATAAGTTAAGGTGCCAGAACGTGACACGATACCCACTTTACCAGGTAAGTGAATATGACCAGGCATAATACCAATTTTACATTCACCCGGGGTAATTACACCCGGGCAGTTAGGGCCGATAAGACGCACACCTAGTTCATCACACTTAACCTTACATTCCAGCATATCCAAAGTAGGAATACCTTCGGTAATGGCCACAATAAGCTCAATACCAGCGTTGGCAGCTTCTAAAATAGAATCTTTACAGAAAGGTGCAGGTACATAGATTACCGAAGCTTCGGCGCCAGTAGCAGCGACGGCTTCAGCAACAGTATTAAATACGGGTAGACCTAAGTGCTCAGAACCACCTTTACCTGGGGTCACACCACCTACCATTTGCGTACCATAAGCAATGGCTTGTTCGGAATGGAAAGTACCTTGACCACCAGTAAAACCTTGACAGATTACCTTGGTGTTTTTGTCGATTAAAATGCTCATGCGTCACCTCCTGCAGCCGCAACAACACTTTGAGCAGCATTAGTCAGGCTGGTTGCAGCAATAATATCTAAACCACTCTCGGCCAAAATCTTGCTACCTAATTCGGCATTGGTGCCTTCTAGACGCACTACTACAGGCACTTCAACGCCTACTTCTTTAACCGCAGCAATAATACCTTCGGCAATTAAGTCACAACGCACGATACCACCAAAGATATTAACCAAAATAGCTTTCACACGGTCGTCTGATAAGATGATCTTAAAGGCTTCAGCAACCCTTTCTTTGGTCGCACCACCACCTACATCAAGGAAGTTAGCAGGGAAACCACCATGTAGGGCAACAATATCCATGGTACCCATGGCCAAACCAGCACCATTTACTAGGCAACCAATAGTGCCATCCAAGGCTACATAGTTTAGATCCCATTCTGCAGCATGGGCTTCACGGGCATCATCCTGAGATGGATCATGCATAGCTTGAATATCTTTGTGCCGATAAACAGCATTAGAATCAATAACGACCTTGGCATCTAGACAGTGCAAATTACCTTCTTCAGTGATAACCAAAGGGTTGATTTCCAATAAGGCAAGATCCTTGTCTTGGAACAACTGCGCCAAACCTAAGAATATCTTAGTAAACTGCTTGATTTGATCACCCTGCAAGCCTAATTTAAAGGCCAATTCGCGGGCTTGATAAGGTTGCGCACCATTTAAAGGGTCAACTTCTGCCTTGAGAATTTTCTCTGGGGTCTCTTCCGCTACCTTCTCGATCTCTACACCACCTTCAGTAGAGGCCATAAAGACAATGCGGCGACTAGAACGGTCAACTACCGCACCAAGATACAGTTCTTGAGCAATATCGGTACACGTTTCTAAATAGATTTTAGAAACCGGCTGCCCGTCAGCGTCTGTTTGATAGGTTACCATGCGGTTACCAAGCCACTTATTGGCGAAGTCAGCCGCTTCTTGTTTAGAGGAAATCAGCTCTACGCCACCGGCCTTACCTCGGCCACCAGCGTGTACCTGAGCCTTGACTACCCAACGGTTACCCGGGATTTTGTCTAGGGCAGCCATGGCCTCTTCGGCGGAATCAACGGCGATACCCTGAGATACAGGAAGGCCGTATTGGGCAAACAGTTGCTTGCCTTGATACTCATGCAGATTCATTGAAATGCCTGTAATGATTGATCGTTAAAATAAACTGAATTGCTTCAGCAGGTTAGTCGAGCTTTAGGGATTAGCTAAAGGTCTAGTGGGCGCTTGAGCGCCCACAAATTGAATACTATTTAGCGCTTTTTGCGATTAGCAACGTGGATAGCATGTCCATCTATTGCTAAGGCTGCCTCATGAAGAGCCTCGCTTAAGGATGGGTGGGCAAATACAGTCAAAGCCAAATCTTCGGCACTGGAACCAAACTCCATAGCGATAACCGCTTGGGCAATCAATTCAGAAGCCTGAGGACCAATAATATGACAGCCCAGAACGCGATCAGTATCTGCGTCAGCAATAAGCTTAACAAAGCCATCGGTATCATTAGCTGCCATAGCACGGCCACTAGCGGCAAATGGGAATTTACCCACTTTAATATTGGCACCCTCGGCTTTAAGCTCTTGTTCGTTTTTACCTACCCAAGCCATTTCTGGGTGGGTATAAATAACCCATGGAATACACTCATAGTTCATCTGTGCTTTGTGGCCAGCAATAATATCCGCTACCATAACGCCCTCTTCGGAGGCTTTATGAGCCAACATAGGACCACGCACAATATCACCAATAGCGTAAACACCAGGTGCACCAGTATCACAATGCTCATCAACATAGATAAAGCCACGCTCATCTAGTTGCACACCACTATCTTCAGCCAACAAACCATCAGTAAATGGCTTCCGGCCGACAGCAACAATTAACTTATCAAAAGTCTGTTGTGATTCTTCACCAGCAGCATTTTTGGTAGTCACGTGTACTTCATTGTTTTTCACTTCAGTACCCGTAACCAACGTACCTAGACGAATATCCAGACCTTGCTTACCTAACAGCTTAGCAGCTTCTTTAGAAATATCTTTATCAGTTGCAGCTAAGAAAGTATCCATGGCTTCAAAGACCACCACTTCACTCCCTAGTCGCTGCCATACTGTGCCCATTTCGAGACCAATAACACCGGCACCTATAATGCCAAGACGCTTAGGCGTTTCAGTAATCGCCAAAGCACCCACATTGTCGAGAATAATATCATCTGTCAGAGGGGCTGGTGGGATAGTCACGGGTACAGAGCCTGACGCTAAGATAACATTCTTGGCAGTAATCTCACTAACACTGCCATCGTTGGCAGTAACGGTAATGAGGCGGTCTTTGTTTAATTTACCCATACCATGAATCAGTGTGACACCGTTGGCCTTAAATAAGCCAGCCACACCCATGGTTAATTTGTTAACAATATTCTCTTTACGCTTGATCATAGTTGGCACGTCAATCTTCACGTCGCCAGTGTTGATACCGTGATCTTTAAATTCGGCTTGCGCTTCATGGAATTTATGCGTTGAGTCAAGCAATGCTTTGGATGGGATACAACCTACATTTAAACAGGTGCCACCTAATACAGCAGCACCTTTGTCGTTAGTCCACTTTTCTACACAGGCGGTTTTTAAACCCAGTTGGGCGGCGCGAATAGCCGCAACATAGCCACCAGGGCCACCACCAATAACCACGACGTCAAATTCTTGTGACATAATATTCTCTCTTACAGACATGCCCTAGGTCACAGGGCAATGATATATTCAATAAATTCCAGTTTAGATTTCCAACAGAATGCGTGCTGGATCTTCTAGTAATTCCTTAATGGTCACTAGGAATTGCACGGCTTCTTTACCATCAATCATACGATGATCATAGGACAGGGCTAGATACATCATTGGGCGGATCACTACTGCACCGTTTTCGGCAACTGGACGCTCTTGAATCTTGTGCATGCCCATAATGGCTGTTTGCGGTTGATTCAGAATGGGAGTAGACATCAAGGATCCAAATACCCCACCATTGGTAATAGTAAAGGTACCACCTTGCATATGTTCCATGGTGAGCTTACCGTCACGGCCTAACTTGGCCAATTCTGCAATGCCACGCTCAACATCCGCCAAGCTCATACCATCGGTATCACGTAAAACCGGTACTACCAAACCACGTTCAGTAGAAACGGCAACAGATATATCCTGATAACCATGATAGACAATATCATTGCCGTCCAAGGATGCGTTCACTGCTGGGAAACGCTTAAGTGCTTCTGTGGCGGCTTTTACAAAAAACGACATAAAGCCCAGTTTGGTGCCATTATGTGTCTTTATGAACTGGTCTTTATATTGACTACGTAAAGCCATAACCGGTGCCATATTGACTTCGTTGTAAGTGGTCAACATAGCAGTTTCATTAGTAGCTGCAACTAAACGCTTAGCTATGGTTGAGCGTAAACGGGTCATGGGCACACGTCTTTCGTGACGTTCACCAGGGGCCACTACAGGTGCCTCAACAGCCGTATTAGCAGGTGCTGCGGCAGGAGCTGGAGCTGCGACTGGAGCGCTTTGCAGATGATTTAACACATCTTCTTTAAGAATACGTCCACCTTTACCAGTGCCGGTAATTTGACTAGCTGAAAGGTTATTTTCATCCAATAATTTGCGTACCGCTGGGCCACTCACATCACCAGCATCATTGGCTGTCTCAATCACCGTATCAGCAGCTGTATCAGCAGCAGGAGCTGCTGACACTTCACCAGCTTCAAAAGTAGCAATCACTTCATCGCTTAGGACAGTATCACCCTCACCTTTAATAATTTTGGCAACGGTACCATCGGCAGGTGCCACAACTTCCATCACCACCTTATCGGTTTCAATGTCGACAATTAGCTCGTCGCGTGAACAGGCTTCGCCGGGTTGCTTGTGCCAAGTAGCGACGGTACCGTCAGCTACAGATTCAGGAAAGGATGGTGCTTTAATTTCCATAGACATAACTTTCTCTTTTGCAATATTGCTCGTTATGGGTTGATCAAACCAAATTCATTAAGTTGTTAGGGGTTCTAGGCCTAAAGCCTGAGCCACTAGCAAACGTTGTTCTTCAAGGTGGACAGATATATAACCAGATGCCGGTGCGGCTGATGCCGGCCGGGAGGCAACACCCATCTCTAGGGTGGCGTTCTGGGATTGGATCACCTTACGCATATGATGCTGACTGCAATACCAAGCACCCTGATTAAGGGGCTCTTCCTGGCACCATACCACTTTTTCCAGTTGCTTATAGGTAGCTAAAACAGCTGCCAGATCATCTTCTGGGAATGGGTATAGTTGTTCAATACGAATAATCGCCACATCATTAAGTTGTTCTTCCTGCTGTTTTTCCAGCAAATCGTAGTAAACCTTACCACTGGTTAACACGACTCGCTTAATAGCATCTTTGTCGGTGCAACTATCATCAATAACTGTCTGGAATTGTCCTTCAGCAAGCTCGTTAATATCAGATACAGCTAACTTATGCCGCAGTAAACTCTTGGGCGACATCACAATAAGTGGCTTACGCATTGGGCGAATAGCCTGACGGCGCAGCATATGGAATACCTGGGCCGGGGTTGATGGCACACAAACCTGAATATTGTGTTCTGCACATAATTGTAAGAAGCGTTCTAGACGGGCTGAGGAGTGCTCAGGACCCTGACCTTCGTAGCCATGTGGTAATAACATGGTTAGGCCACACATACGTGCCCATTTGTGCTCACCACTGGTGATAAACTGGTCAATAACCACTTGCGCGCCATTAGCAAAGTCACCAAATTGCGCTTCCCAAATAACCAGACCCTTTGGTGCAGTTGCTGCGTAACCATATTCAAAAGCCAATACGGCTTCTTCCGATAGGTAGGAATCAAAAATGGTAAATTCAGGCTGATCAGCAGAAAGGTTCTTCAAAGGCACATAAGCACCTTTGCCCTTTTGATCATGGAGCACAGCATGGCGATGGGAGAAAGTACCACGGCCAATATCTTGACCGGTTAAGCGGATGGGGTAACCTTCTTCTAACAAGGTAGCATAAGCCATAATCTCGGCGAAGCCCCAATTACATTGGGTGGCACCAGTAGCCATCTTCACACGATCATCAAGAATTTTCTTTACTTGGCGCTGAATCACATGACCTTCGGGTATAGTGGCAAGACGCTGCCCTAAATCACGAATAACACCTACATCCACTGAGGTATCAGCAGCCGTAGTCCAATGATGATTTAGATAAGGCTTCCAGTCCACAAAGGTACTGGTGTCTGGTTGGGTAACCAAAGATTTAGCAACGTGTCGACCATTATCAAGGGCGTCACGATAATCATTTTGAAATGCCTTAGCCTCGTTTTGTTGCAAAACTCCCTGCTTAATCAAACGCTGGGAATAAAGTTCTGGTACTGATTTTTGGGCTTTAATTGCCGCATACATTAACGGTTGTGTCCCGGACGGTTCATCGGCCTCGTTATGGCCGCGACGACGGTAACATACCAAATCAATAACCACATCACGATGATATTCATTGCGATAATCAAGGGCCAGCTCAGAAACAAAAGCCACGGCGTCAGGATCATCACCATTAACATGAAAAATAGGTGCATCAATAAACTTGGCAACGTCGGTACAATATTCCGTTGAGCGCGCATCGTCTCTATGACTAGTAGTAAAACCAACTTGGTTATTGACCACAAGATGCACCGTGCCACCGGTCTTGTAAGCTCGGGTCTGAGACATTTGGAAGGTCTCCATCACCACACCTTGCCCAGCAAATGCTGCATCACCGTGAATACAGATCGGCAACACCGTATCACCTTTAGCGTCACCACGGCGGTCTTGTCGGGCTCGCACTGAGCCTTCTACCACTGGGTTGGCAATTTCCAAATGTGATGGGTTAAACGCCAACGCCATATGTACTTCCCCACCTGGGGTATTGACGTTGGTAGAAAAACCTTGGTGATACTTCACATCGCCCGATGTATTTAGGGGACGTTTGCCTTCAAATTCATCAAACAAGTCAGCTGGGTTTTTACCAAAGATATTTACCAGCACATTGAGGCGGCCTCGGTGTGCCATACCAATAACAATTTCTTTGGTATTTTGACTACCAGCCCGTTGGATCATGGTATCCAACATGGGAATCATGCTTTCTGCACCTTCTAAACCAAAGCGCTTGGCACCGGCAAAGCGAGAGCCAAGGTATTTTTCCAAGCCCTCAGCAGCTACTAGGCGCTCTAAAATGTGCTTACGCTTTTCTGGTGAATGCAAGGGATGGCTGCGCACCGACTCCATACGCTGACGGATCCACATTTTTTGATCAGTATCAACAATATGATTGTATTCTACAGCCACAGTTGAGCAATAGGTCTGCTCCAGTGCCTCAATTAGTTCACCTAAAGGCATTTCCTCTTTTCCAAGGAAAGAAGCACCCACTTGGAAAACAGTATCAAGATCGGCCTTAGATAATTCATGAAAGGCTAGCTCTAATGCAGGAACTGGTGGTTTGCGCTTATGGGCGAGATTTAATGGATCTAAATCTGCTACTTGGTGACCGTGTAAACGATAAGAATTAATCAAGCGCATCACACGCACTTGCTTGCGTTCGTGTTCACTACTTACTGACTTAGTAGGTAGTGGCGAAGATTTACGTTGATTTTTAGCATGGAGCAGAAAGTGGTCACGTATAGGAGCAAGAGGCACATCACCGCCAATTGCCTCAGGTACACGAGGCAACTTGTCGAACTCCTGACGCCAGTTTTCTGGCACTGCATTAGGATCAATAAGATAAGTTTCGTAAAGCTGCTCTATATAAGCAAAATTACCACCGGAGAAATGCGACTCTCTAAGTTGCAGATCCATTTGGCTATCGGACATTCGACGTTTTCCAGACTTGTAAATTAACAACTTTCACTGCATTTTTTCCTACTTTTGGCAGAAATAATAACAGTGTTCCTCTTAAGGTAATCTCAAGGCAATCCCTATATAACCAACATGGCTATATTTATACCTTTTTGTTATTAAAATATGTGTGCTTATTATACCCTTTAGCGACAGCATATACTAGACACCTATGACTAAGTGGCACGAGGTATACAGACTTTTTTTCCAGCTAAATAAAGAGCCAAATAAAAGCCCTACTGAGGGCTTTTATTAGCACTATATTAGTGCCACCTAAACATGGCCAAAGCACTATTTTAGTGCCAAAAAAAACCCCTGATATTTATTCAGGGGTTTTTATTTGTTAAGTACCGCGACTTAATAACATATTGCGAATATGGCCAATGGCCTTAGTTGGGTTTAAACCTTTCGGGCAAACATTTACGCAGTTCATAATACCGTGACAACGGAACACGCTAAATGGATCGTCCAATTCAGCTAAACGCTCTTCGGTAGCCGTATCACGACTATCCGCTAAGAAACGATAGGCTTGCAATAAGCCAGAGGGCCCAACGAACTTATCTGGATTCCACCAAAAAGAAGGACAAGCAGTAGAACAACAAGCACACAAGATACACTCGTATAAACCATCAAGCTTGGCCCGCTCTTCAGGCGACTGCAGACGCTCAATAGCCGGCGCCGGCTTATCGTTTTGCAAGAACGGCTTGATACGTTCATAGTTTTGATAGAACTGATCCATATCAATAACTAGATCACGAATCACAGGTAATGCTGGCAGCGGGCGTAACACCAATTTGCCATTTTTAACACAGTCAGACAAAGGTGTTATACATGCTAGACCGTTAACACCATTGATACTCATACCGTCAGACCCACAAACACCCTCACGGCATGAACGGCGGAAAGTTAGGGTACTATCTTGTTCTTTAAGCAGAAACAAAACGTCAAGAACCATCAGATCCTTACCGCCAGTATCAACCTGGAAGTCCTGCATGTAAGGCTTTTGATCCTGCTCAGGATGGTAGCGATAAACACTCACATTTAACATGTTGAACTCCTTAATAAGTACGTACTTTCGGTGGGAAAGCATCAAGAGTAGCTGGCTTGAAGTTTACGTCACGCTTACCTACCCGCTCATCTTGGGGATAATAGATGGAATGTTTTAACCAGTTCTCATCATCACGTTCAGTAAAGTCATTACGCGCATGGGCGCCACGGCTTTCTTTACGTTCTTCAGCGGCAACGGCCGTTGCAAATGCTACTTCAAACAAGTTTTGCAACTCCAAAGCTTCAATACGATCGGTATTAAAGGCGCCACTTTTATCACGCAAGTGCAAATTATCAATCTTGGATTTCAGATCACGTAACAGTTGCAAACCTTTTTGCATACTCTCACCTTCACGGAACACACCAAAGTACAACTGCATAATTTTTTGCAGCTCTTCCCGCACGGCTGAAATACTCTCACCGCCTTCAGAACTATTTAGTTTCTGCAAACGCGCCATGGCTTTATCCAAATTAGCTTGGGTAGCCGCTTTCGACTCAAAACCTTCGCTCATGGATTTTTCTATTTGCAAGCCACAAGCACGGCCAAATACCACCAAATCTAGCAAAGAGTTACCACCTAGGCGATTAGCTCCATGCACAGAAACACAGGCAACTTCACCACAAGCATATAAGCCTTCTACAACACGACTCTCAGATTCTGATTCTGGGTATAATACCTGACCACCAATATTTGTAGGCAAGCCACCCATCATATAGTGGCAAGTAGGTACCACCGGTATTGGCTCAACCACTGGATCAGCATGGGCAAAGGTACGCGATAATTCACAAATACCAGGCAAACGACTCTCTAGTACTTCCTCACCCAAATGATCGAGCTTGAGGAATACATGATCACCTTTTTCACCACAACCTCGACCCTCTAGTATCTCCATAACCATGGAGCGCGCAACAACGTCACGGCCAGCGAGATCCTTAGCGTTAGGTGCATAGCGTTCCATAAAACGCTCACCATCTTTATTGATTAGATAGCCACCTTCACCACGGCAACCCTCAGTAACCAAAGTCCCTGCCCCAGCTATACCGGTTGGATGGAATTGCCACATTTCCATATCCTGGGCAGGCAAACCCATACGCAGTGCCATACCAATACCATCACCAGTATTAATATGAGCGTTAGTAGTGGACTGATAAATACGCCCAGCACCACCAGTAGCCAAAACAGTAGCTTTAGCTTCAATATAAACAGTCTCGCCCGTTTCAATACAAATAGCGACGACACCAACCACATCACCATCGTTATTCTCGACGAGGTCAACAGCATACCACTCATTTAAAAAGGTAGTACCACCTTTTAAATTACCTTGGTATAAGGCATGTAATAAAGCATGACCAGTTCGGTCTGCAGCAGCACAAGTACGAGCTGCTTGACCGCCCTCACCAAATTCTTTGGACTGACCGCCAAAAGGACGTTGATAAATACGCCCATTTTCAAACCGTGAAAAAGGCAATCCCATATGGTCAAGCTCAAACACAGCTTGCGGACCGACGGAACACATATATTCAATGGCGTCTTGGTCACCAATATAATCAGAGCCTTTGACGGTGTCATACATATGCCAGCGCCAATCATCATTAGGATCATGACTAGCAATAGCACAAGTAATACCCCCTTGCGCCGAAACCGTATGGGATCGCGTTGGGAATACTTTAGTAATACAAGCGGTCTTCAAACCAGATTCTGTTAGCTGCAGTGCGGCGCGCATACCAGCACCGCCACCACCAATAACGATGGCCTCAAAAGACATTTTACGTAATGTTTCAGACATAGCTATAGCCCCCACAACAACTGAATACCCCAAACGGTATAAGCAAACATAGCTGCGCCAGTTAGTAATTGGAAAACGAAACGAATACCCGTTGGCTTAATATAGTCGGTGGAAACTGACCACAAACCAATCCATACATGGGCACCTAACGACAATAGTGCCATTAAGCTGAAAATGCGCATGGCGGTTATGTCAAATAAGCCGCTCCATTGCGCATAGGTTAGCTGAGGATTAGCTAATATATATGCCACAATAAATACTGTATATAGGGTCAATACTACGGCACTTACGCGTTGCATAAGCCAGTCGTAGAGACCACTGCGACCAAAGCTTGTTACTGCCCTTACCATACCCAGTACCCCGCTAAAAACGCTGTCACCAATGTGGCAGCAATTACAACTTTGGCGGCCACATCGGCACTTGCTAGTTCTTCGCCATAACCAAAATCCTGAACCAAATGCTTTAAACCAGCAAACAGGTGGAAGGATAAGGAAACTAGCAAACCCCAAGCGATAAACTTGGCCAAGAAATATTCCTGCATAATAGTTTCTGCAGAGGCAAAGCCCTCGGCTCCACTCAGGGACATATCGAATAAAATAAACATAAAGATAAGACCAATAAACAGCATCACACCAGTGATACGATGACTAATCGACACGATGGCCGGTAGGGGTTGTCTAATGGTCCTGAGATCTAGATTAACAGGTCTGTTCTTGCTCACGATCACCTTCTCTCAATACTGATGTAAACTCAGCCGTAGGCATTCAATGGTTGCAATCAAAGTGCCAATTGTTCCTATCATTAATAAGAATAGACACTCGAAAACCAAGCCCAAAACATATAGGAATTATTGCCAGCTCGACACCATCTTAGCTAGAGGCGTCAAACTCGGCGCAATTATAGTTACATTACTTAGAAAAGACAATGTAACTCAACGCCTTAGCAAAGGCTCTACAAATCGGCTTTATTAAATGTAATTTTTTGTAAAAACTCTATAAAACACTGCCTCTTGGGAACAATTAAACAGAAAAGCCAAAGAACCTGAATTGCGTTATAAATCGTGGTAATATTAGCTATTTACTGGCGGAATCATGCCGCGCCGCGGTTTAAGGTAGAATAGCCACCGCATTTGAGATGACATGCAAAGTAGCAAGGTTTCACACCACTACGAATATTTGTACACGTTGACAATCACAATCTAGCCCTTATAGTAGGGCGTCCCAAGCAAAGCTGACTTTACTAGGCAACTAGGCGGCCTTGCTAACTATGAAAAACCAAGGAGCCAATTAATGTCCGACCCGAAAGCCATACTACATATAGAAGGCATGGCCCCCATAGAGTTACCTATTTATTCCGGAACAACTGGCCCAGATGTAATTGATGTTCGCTCGCTGGTTAGTAAAGGTATCTTCACCTACGACCCAGGCTTTGTTTCCACCGCTTCATGCGAATCAAAGATAACTTATATAGATGGTGATAAAGGTGTGTTACTACACCGTGGTTATCCCATTGAAGAATTAGCTAATAACTCTTCTTATTTAGAAACCTGTTATCTGCTCATCTACGGTGAGCTACCTACTGCTGAACAACTAGCTGACTTTGAAGAACAAGTTAGCAAAAAAACCATGGTGCATGAGCAATTGGTAAACTTGTTCCGTGGTTTCCGTCGTGATGCTCACCCCATGGCCATTATGTGTGGTGTAGTAGGCGCCCTATCCGCCTTCTATCACGACCGTCTCGATATCAGTGATGAGGCCCATCGTGAAGAATCTGCCCTACGTTTGATTGGCAAAATGCCTACCTTGGCAGCGATGTCATATAAGTATTCCGTTGGCCAACCCTTTATGTATCCTCGTAATGACCTGAACTATAGCGAGAACTTCTTGCATATGATGTTTGGCACACCATGCGAAGAAAGCAAAGTTGATCCTGTTCTGGCACGCGCTATGGACAAGATCTTTATGCTGCATGCTGATCACGAACAAAATGCGTCAACTTCTACTGTGCGCTTAGCTGGTTCTTCTGGTGCCAACCCCTTTGCTTGTATTGCTTCTGGTATTGCAGCACTTTGGGGCCCAGCCCATGGTGGTGCCAATGAAGCTGTATTGGATATGCTGGAAGAAATTGGTGATGTATCACAAATAGACACATTTATCGCCAAGGCGAAAGACAAGAATGACCCATTCCGTTTAATGGGTTTTGGTCATCGTGTGTATAAGAACTTTGACCCACGGGCTAAAGTTATGCGCCAAACCTGTGATGAGGTTTTGGACCTTTTAGGTATTGAAGATGATCCTTTGCTACAAATAGCCAAGCGGCTAGAGCAAATTGCCCTAGAAGACGAGTACTTTATCCAACGTAAACTTTATCCAAATGTTGATTTCTACTCTGGCATTATTCTTAAAGCCATTGGCATTCCAACTTCCATGTTTACGGTAATCTTTGCTATGGCACGGACTGTTGGTTGGATAGCCCATTGGCATGAAATGCATAGTGGCCCCTATCGTATTGGTCGCCCACGTCAGCTTTATACTGGTGAAACGGCGCGAGACTACCCAAAGAAATAGTCTTAATACCCATCTGTTAATTAAAAAGCCACTGTCAGTGGCTTTTTTTATGCCTAAATAAAGAATTAAGCTAATCTCAATTAGGAAACGCTACCCCAAATAGCATATTGCACCTTATTGGACATATTATCTAAAAATATGCCCCAAATTGGCACACATATTGCTTTATATAAGCGTAATCCCCAAAGCAGTGCGGTTTTGGGGGTAAAAATGCGTTATGTGCACCAAAACATAGCCATAATAATACATTAACGCACCTTATTAGTGCATCTATACTTATGGGAGTATATTGTGGAATCCATTAGCAGTCATGTTGCTACTTTAGTACAGAGTTCCAACACCTTATTTATTTTAATCGGTGCCATTATGGTGCTGGCCATGCATGCTGGCTTTGCTTTTCTTGAAGTTGGTACTGTAAGGCACAAGAATCAGGTTAATGCCCTGATCAAAATCATCAGCGATTTTGGTGTATCTTGCTTAGCCTACTTCTTTATTGGTTATTGGGTTGCATACGACCAAACATTCCTAACTAGCGCTGCTGACTTAAGTGCTGACAATGGCTATGCCTTAGTTAAGTTCTTCTTCTTAATGACCTTTGCCGCAGCCATACCTGCCATTATCTCTGGTGGTATCGCCGAGCGAGCTAAATTCTGGCCCCTACTACTTAGCGCAGCTATCTGTGTAGGCTTTGTTTATCCTCTATTTGAGGGTATTGCCTGGAATGGTAACTTTGGCTTCCAAGGTTGGTTAGAAGCAACCTTCGGTGCAAGCTTCCACGACTTTGCTGGTTCAATCGTTGTGCACGGTGTTGGTGGCTGGATTGCTCTAGTAGCTGTGCTTTTATTAGGCAATCGCCAAGGTCGTTACAAAAATGGTCAGGTTATCGCCTTTGCTCCTTCCAGTATCCCCTTCCTAGCTTTAGGTGCTTGGGTACTAACCATCGGCTGGTTCGGCTTTAATGTTATGTCTGCACAAACTTTAGACGGCATTAGCGGCCTAGTTGCAGTAAATACCCTAATGGCTATGGTTGGCGGCACTCTTGCAGCACTAGTGGTGGGTAGAAATGACCCAGGGTTTGTCCACAATGGCCCTCTTGCTGGCTTAGTGGCTGTTTGTGCCGGATCAGACCTGATGCACCCAATTGGTGCATTGGCTGTTGGTGCTATCGCCGGGGCGATTTTTGTATATGCCTTTATCCTTACGCAAAACCGTTGGAAAATAGATGACGTCTTGGGTGTATGGCCTCTACATGGTCTATGTGGTGCTTGGGGCGGTATAGCTGCAGGTATCTTTGGCTTAGAAGCTTTAGGTGGCTTGGGTGGCGTAAGCCTAATGAGCCAGATTATTGGTTCTTTGGCTGGTATCAGTATTGCCGTAATTGGTGGTCTAATCGCCTACGGTATTGCCAAAGCATTGTTTGGCCTACGCCTTAGCGAAGAGGAAGAATTCCAAGGTGCCGATATTTCTATCCATAAGATCGGCGCTTCTTCAATGGAGTAATTGACCAACTGGTCTTTATCAGTAGGTAATAAATACTGATAAGCAAAGGGGTAGACGGTGAGCCGTCTACCCCTTTTTTGTTGGTCTATATTAGTGATTATAAGGTAAGTGTTTAATCTCGAAACAGTAGTGAATCTTTTTATTACGAGAGAAATCACGGTCTATGGTTTTGCTACTTATATCGACCACTTCATTAAACTGTGTAACCTTTTCATCAAGTACAAATTTTCGGTAGTTAGTTGAAAAGATAAGCGTACCCTCAGGTGACAGCAAACTCATAGCCTGCTTTATCATCCATACATGATCTCTTTGTACATCCATAACACCAATCATTCGTTTCGAGTTGGAAAAGGTTGGTGGGTCCAAAAAGATAAGATCGTATTGACCAGCATGGGTTTTGCCATGATGACGCAAGAACTCCATACAATCGGCTTGCTCTAATTTATGCAGCCACTCACTAGCACCATTGAGGGCTAAGTTTTTTCGTGACCAGCTTTGATAAGTAGCCGACATATCAACGCTGAGGGATTTCTTTGCTCCACCTTTAATAGCATGAATAGTGGCACTTGCCGTATAGCAGAAGAGATTTAAAAATCGCTTGCCAGCTGCCATATTTTGAATACGCTTGCGCACGGGACGATGATCAAGAAATAAGCCTGTATCCAAATAATCGGTTAAGTTAACCAATAATCGACAACCCTCTTCCGCTACCTCTAAGTAGTCTCCACCTTTTTGTAATGCTTGGTATTGCTGCTTACCCGATTGCTGCTTACGCTGTTTTAACACGATTCGTTGCTCTGGTATACCCGTCACTTGTGGTAATGCCAAGAGGACTTCCTGTAAGCGCCGGGCAGCGTTATCAGCATCAACTTTAGCAGGTGGTGCATATTCCTGCACATGCAGCCAATCTCCATAGACATCAACCGCCACAGCATATTCAGGCATATCGGCATCATACAAGCGATAACAACTTATATCCTGCTGCCGCAACCAAGTTTTTAATCCCTTAGCATTTTTCTTAATCCGGTTGGCAAACATTTGCGCACCCTGACTCAGTTCCTGCAAAGGGATGACACCATCTGTCTGACGACGATCGTGAAAGTGATTATCGTCAGTGATATTAAACAATAATAATTGGCTTTTAATCGCCCCATTAAAAAAACTGTACTGTTTATGAGAGCGTAATCCAACAGCCTTACCTAAATCTGGATTACCGGTAAACACAGCAAGACGCCAATCTGAAAATTGCTGACTCACTTTTTCACCTAAATGCTGATACAAATACTGTATATCAGCTACTTCACTCAAGCGCTCGCCGTAAGGTGGATTGGTAAGAATAAGCCCGGGTAATAAATCGGCTTTATGGGTTAATGGTTTTAATTCTTGTAGCTGACGATGACTAACGCGAATAAAACTCTCTACACCCGCTTGTTTAATATTTTCACGACTCTGTGTTAGGGCTTTTGGCATACCATCATAACCATGAATTTCTGCCTTAAACTGAGCCTCACCTAGCTCTCGTCGTTGTTCGGCCTCATCCCATAGTTCTTGCCATAATTGTCTATCATGCTGAGCCCAGGTTTGTAGCCCAAAGCGCCAGCGCAATAAACCTGGCGCTGTATCAGTAGCTAATAAAGCCGCTTCGATCAAAAAGGTGCCCGAACCACACATTGGGTCAATTAAAGGCGCTCCCTGAGCCGCCATTTCAGGCCAACCAGCACGTATTAGTATAGCTGCCGCCAAGTTCTCTTTCAGTGGCGCCATACCACCATCTTGGCGATAACCACGCCGATGCAAACTATTACCAGACAAATCAATGCTAATACGGCCTCTACCTCGGCTAACAAACACATTGACGCGCAGGTCTGGGTCTTGCTTGGCAATACTAGGTCGTTCTAAGCCAGCCTCACGAAATTGATCCACAATGGCATCTTTTACCTTTAAGGCACCAAAATGAGTATTATCGATACCACGCATACGCCCTGCATAATCGACCAGTAAAGTCTGTCCACTATGCATATGTTGTTGCCAATCAACAGCCATTACAGCAGCATATAAATCAGCGGGGGAGTCTATTTTGGTTTCATGAACCAGTAATAAAATACGATTCGCAAGACGGCTCCATAAGCAGGCTTTATAACCTATAGCTAATGTACCAGAGAACAGCACGCCGCCTTGTGATAGCTTGACGTTTTCGGCACCCAAACTAGTTAGTTCATCAGCAAGAATAGGTTCAATAGCCTTTGGGCAGGTTGCAAAATAAGCATGATTCATAAACAGGCGGGACAAAGATAAGATAAAGTCGGCATTATACACCAACCCTAGCTAGATAATGCGGTTTGAAAACACAAACAGCTTAACGGAGACCAATTCTTTTGGAGGCAGTGCCTAAAAGACAAACAAACAGTCCACCATAAGACTGTGTATGGGCGATTATTCGTAACTTACTCTACTGCGGCTACTAAACAAAAAGTAATTAAGGCACATCATGGTGACAAATAAGCAGGCACCACCAAAGTTATGTGCTACCGCAACAGGTAAAGGAAGATGCCAGTATACATTGGCTAAACCTAACAAAAACTGAATAGCAAACAAGACCATGATTAGGCCAGCGAAAAAGTGCAAACGCGCATCGGGCTGCTGCCATAATTTACGTGCCATAAGGATTAGATATATTCCCAAAATAACAGCCATAAAACGATGAATAACATGAATGGCCTTACGACCTTCACCATCCATTAAACCACCCAAGTAGTTAGGACCTATGGTTTGACTGAGATTAAAGCCTTCAGCAAAGTTCATAGCCGGCCACCATTGACCATTACAGGCGGGCAAATCGGAGCAAGCCAAAGCAGCATAATTAGCACTCATCCAGCCACCAAGGAAGATTTGCACACTAGTCAGCAGTAAACCTATCAATGCCCAAAAGCGCAAACTACCTCGACGATGCTGTAACCGCAGTGGACGCACCTGTCGCCCCATACGAGATAAGCGCAACATCAATATAGATAACAAACTAGCGGTAATAAAACCCCCGAACAAATGAGCCGTTACAATCTGAGGCCATAACTTCCAAGTTACCGTCCAAGCACCAAAAGCGCCCTGCATTAACACTACTGCTAACAGCAACTGAGAGTGTTTAAAAGGATAATACAAACGCCGACGATAGAACCATGAACCCAAGGCAATGACGAGAATAAAGAAGCCTAGTATGGTGGCAAGGTAGCGGTGTATCATCTCCAGCCAGCCTTTACCCACTTCAACTGGACTATCAGGGTATAAAGACTCCGCTAGCTGAATTTCCTCAGCAGTTTGTGGCACAATTAATTGCCCATAGCAACCTGGCCAATCAGGACAGCCTAAACCTGCATCAGCCAATCGGGTCCAAGAACCCAATATAATGACACTGCAAACAGTTAGCACAGCTACTAATGCTAGCTTAACAACCCAACCTGGTGCTGAACCCATACCGCTCATTAATATACCTATTTAAGCCATTAATGTACGCACAAAGTCGCGTGCATAATGGTCCAGTAATAAAAATGCGAAAATACCATTCAGATAGAAAATGGAATAGGCAAAAGTCTTCATAGCGTGTTCATCGGCTTTGCCACGATATAATTTCCATGCGTGGTAGACAAACATAATACCCAAACCCAAGGCACCGGCTAAATAGATAACGCCAGTCATATTAACTACAAACGGCACCAAAGTGACCACTAATAGCAATAAGCTATAGAGGAAAATTTGTCCCTTTGTAAAGGCAATACCATGGGTAACAGGTAACATTGGTACACCAGCCTTGGCATAATCATCACGGCGACGAATAGCTAGAGCCCAAAAATGCGGTGGTGTCCAAACAAAAATAATTAGAAATAACAGTAGCGCATCCATATTCACAGAGCCTGTTACTGCAGCCCAACCTAATACTGGTGGCGCAGCCCCTGCAGCACCACCTAAAACAATATTGTGGGGTGTGGAGCGCTTAAGATAAACCGTATATATGACCGCGTAGCCAATCACTGACAACAATGTTAATAGTGCTGTAAGCACATTAATAAATACCAGTAAAATTAGCATCGATAGCATACATAGGACGAGGGCAAATACCAACGCCGCCATGGGGTGAATACCGCCCGTAGGCAAAGGACGTGCTTGAGTGCGTTCCATTACAGCATCAATACGCTGATCCACCCAATGATTGATTGCAGCACCAGAGGCCGCTGCTAAACCTATACCCAAATTACCAAAAACCAATACTTGCCAAGATGGAAAAGATTCTGTGGCCAGCAGCATACCAACGACGGCCGTAAAGACAATCAACAGCACTACCTTGGGCTTACACAAAGTAAGATAGTGACGCCAAGAAGGCACATATCTGTCAGATATGGCTAGTATAGACATGGATTAATCCTTATTGTTTTTTTAACCAAACCGGATGTTAAGTAAAAAAGCCCCTCAGTTCAATCAATTTATGACCTAGAGTGGCCGAAAATGGCTATTTTTCTAGCGATTTTGATGGGTACTTAAAGGGTTGTTAAGGGTAACCAGTTGATAAACACAAAGGCGGCGATACCAAAATACAAAGATTTCACCATTACAGCCACGGTTATAGTCGCCAAACAGAACAAGAAACTACGTTCGACGGATACCTTCATCATCACTGGCATACCAGTGAATAAAAAATACAAAGAGACAAACATAGCCAACAACAACACTAGGGCATTAAACCATACCAGTGGTAATAAAGCACAAATACCCGCACCTAACATAGGCGAAACAACAAAGGTGGCGAGCACCATACAATTGCGAAAGCCGGCATGAGAGCCATATACACGCTCAATCCAATAAACACTAAAGGCCAGCAAACTAACAAAGGCAATAATACTTATATAAAGGGCAATGCCAAGGTACATGGCGGTTTCATGGGCTAAGGTATGATAATCACCAGCACCTATGCGCCAGCCCATTTGGGTAGAGCCAATATAAAAGGATACAGATGGAATAGCTGCCATCCAGCTTAGTTGCGTAAAGTAGCTATGACGCAATCCATATCGCTGCTTGCGCACCAAACGCCAAGAACGCTGTGGGTTATATACCAATTCCCAAAAATACCTAAAAAACACCAGTGTCACCTGTTTTAATTATAAAGTTGATGGCTATTAATTAATCATTATTAACGAATGGTTAATGTTAATACTGTTGAAAATAAAACCACCTCGGTAATAATCATGCCAACAAACACACACAAAGCAATAGTCATAATAGAAACACTGTACAAGGTACCCCTATTCTCCTGCACCTGCATCATGACATTAACACCGATAAACATTAAATAAATAGAAATGGCCGCCGTAAGGCTCAACACAGTTAATACTAACCAGAGAATAGGCCAAACAAACACCACGCTTCCGAGCAAAACAGGAGTCGCTACATAAGTTGCCAAGACCACGCAGGTACGGTAACTGGAACCAGAGCCATAGGTTTTTTCCATCCAGTGAATACCCTTACCAATGCAGGAAATGCCTAGGATAATACCTATATATAAGGTTGCTCCCAGCATTAGGCCACTTTCGGGAGTAAGGAAATTTCTCTCACTGCCACCTAATACCCAACCAACTTGAGTAAAACCTATATAAACTGAAACAGCTGGGATCAAAGCTAACCAAGAAAGCCGATTAAAGTAGCATTGCCAAATAGAGATGCGCTTTGCACGTAAGTTTTGCCAAACTCTTGCCACCCATAAATGGGACAGTAGGTTATTTACAGCAACCATTCTTACCTCTCTTTTCTGCCCTTAGGCAGCATGTATTATTATATTTGTTCTTTTGTATTAGGCATGGGCAAGGAAAAACCAAATGCCATTCTTAATCAATAACATATAAGAATAATTTTCTCAAGACTTAGCCTATATTTGACGTTCTCAGTAGCTTTTTCATATCTTTAAGCATGGGCTTACCTATTTGCTCAAAAGCATAAAACATCATGATATTGCCAAGTGGATCGACCACATAAATACCCGCACCTTGGCTTAATATATCGGCATTAGTAATCTGCACAAGCTGCATATTTGGATATTCTGATGTAATAGTTTCCATACCATCTGGTGTAGCTACAATCAGTGATCTTTTAACTCTATGTGCCTCCTTTCCAAGAGCCAAATGCACCTGACGCAGAGTGTGTAAATTAGTATTACAAGTCTCATCACAAGCCCCATCGAGCTGTACCAATAGCGTCCAATTGGCGCCACTATCATCATAATTGACCTCACTCATTAGCTGCGCATTTAAATCCTGCCACTGCCCTGGTGGTGAGATTAATAGGCCATTGTTGGTTCTGTTTGTGGGTACACCCCACTGCATAAAATACATCATAATAGCTAAAATTAGCGGTACTACGCTGACTACAAGAATGGCTATTAATGACAAACGGTTAGCATGTTGTTTTTTCACTTGTCTAAATCCTTATGATGTCTGGTTTTACTATGTTGTCTAATTCTATACAAATATAAAATCACTAGGGTTAATGCTAGGCCAAACCATTGCACAGCATAACCAAGGTGTTTCTCTGGTCCCATTTGCACCATCCGCCAATGGGGTTCTAATAGTGCTTCACTACCATCCTGCAAATAAAGAATATAGGGCCATAATGCATACCCCGTTTGGGTTTCAATATCATTTAGGACAATACTTTGACGTAATTGAGGGTAGTGTTGCTGCGGTGAATCTGGCGCCAGTACAAAGGTTTCACCAGCAATTGGGGATAAAGTACCTAATAATTTGGTCGTGTCCGTGGGCAATGCCACTGCAGGTAGTTCACTGCGATCAGACCAGCTTAACCAACCACGATTAACTAATAAGTGGCGCGATCCAACAGGCACAATGCCAACAACATCAACACCTACCTGGGATTGCCAAACTTGATTATCTAATAACCAAATATAGGGCTCAGTAAAGACGGCTGAAAAACTAACTTGCTGATAATCAGGCAAACCTACTAGCTCGGCTTGCGCATCTATTTGACGCAGTATTTTGCCTTCTTGTGCTGCGCTCACCAAAGTTTCTTTCTGTGCAGCTCGATCTAGCTGCCAAAAGCCAAGGGCCATGGTGACTGGTAAGAATATTAATACAAATACCGTCAGAGCTTTATTTTGCGTTATACTATGCCACATAGAAACTCACACTAGCTAATCATTAGCAGGAGGTATTAAGCAATGCTGATCAAGTGGATAATTGGCGTTATATTCCTATTGGCTCTAATCAGCCTATCTTCCGGTTTGTTCTTCTTGCTTAAAGATGAAAAAGACTCAAAACGCTTACTCACCTCTTTGAAGTTAAGAGTGGGGTTATGTGTACTACTGGTTCTTGTCGTCATATATGGGTTTTGGAGTGGTGAGCTAGTTACTGCTTCACCATGGTCACAGATACACCAATAGGTGTATCTGCCTCTCCAAAACCACCAATATTTTCAATCTTCTCTTGCTTGACTAGATAATATAGACAAAGAAGAAAAGACCAATCCATACCATATCAACAAAGTGCCAATACCAAGCTGCGGCCTCAAAGCCAAAGTGTTGATCTGGGGTGAAATGCCCCTTCACAATACGTATCCACATGACGAACAATATAATTGCGCCAATGGTAACGTGGACTCCATGGAAGCCGGTCAGCATAAAGAAGGTTGAACCATAAATACCCGACGCAAGGGTCAAACCAAGATCACGATAAGCTTCCACATACTCAAGAATCTGATAGTAAACAAATACAGCACCAAGAATCACTGTAAAGGCTAACCAAAAGATGACCCGCCCTCTTTGCATGGTCCGAAGAGCATGGTGGGCAAAGGTAATGGTCACACTAGAAGATATCAGGAGTATGGTGTTCAATAATGGAATATGCCAGGGGTCAATAATTGCATTAGGGCCAGGTAAATCAGCACCTGCAGGATTATTAAACATGGGCCATTGATAAATAAAATCAGGCCACAGCATATGACTAACACCTTTATCACCTGATCCACCCAACCAAGGGCCAGCCCATTGACGAACATAAAATAGCGCGCCAAAGAAAGCAGCAAAGAACATTACCTCCGAAAAGATAAACCAACCCATACCCCAGCGGAAGGATCTATCCATCTGCTGACTATAAAGGCCGCCCATACTTTCTTTGATTACCATACCAAACCAGTTATATAACACCGCCGCTACAATCAAAGCCCCAGTAAAAAAGACAAAATGGGGAAAAGCCCAGCCTTCTGAGCCAGAACTGATATGGTTAATCATGCCAGCAGCACCGGCAGCAATACAAATCAGACCAACACTGGTGAAGATTGGCAAACGACTACTTTCTGGTACGTAATAACTACTTGTTGCCATAAAACGCTCCTTTTTAAAGGTTTCTAATTTTTATAATTTGGCTAGTTTAATTTTGCCACTGTTTCTGGGTCTGCAAATTCAGTCGAGTCAAACAATGTATATACCATAGAGACTGTTTGAATATCCTCTGGTAACTCAGGTGAAATCGTGAACACCATATTCATTTGCTTAGACTCACCAGCAGCAAGTGGCTGTTGTTGGAAACAAAAGCATTCTGTTTTTTGCACATACTCAGCAGCTCGAGCAGGTGTAATACTTGGCACCGCTTGCGATACCATGTCACTGTCGGTTGTATTAGATGCCCAAAAGCCGATTTGCTTCCATTCACCAGGGTGAAGGTCAATCTGCTCCTGCAGGGCCATAAAGCGCCATGGCATTTCGGCATTTTTCGAAGCCAGTAGCTGCACAGTGACTGTGCGGGATGTATCAACGGTGTAATCAACCTTCTCCACGGTGCCAGTGACCTTGCCATTAAGGCCGGTAATTTCACAAAACACATCATAAAGTGGTACTAAGGCAAAACCGAAGCCAAACATAGCCAAGGCAACAAACAGATGCTTAATTGCTGACTTAGCTACATTTGGTTTTGATGACATCTCAATAACCCTCTTTTAGATTACTTCACCTGTGGTGGTTCACTAAAGGAGTGATAAGGTGCTGGCGATGGCAAAGTCCACTCAAGGCCATCTGCGCCCTCCCACACCTCAGGCGTAGCCTGCTTGCCACTGCGAATCGTTTTAATAACGATATACAGGAATAGTAGCTGAGAGAAACCAAAGATAAAGGCACCCACAGAAGCCACAGCATTAAAGTCAGCAAACTGTAATGCATAGTCAGGAATACGCCGAGGCATACCTGCTAAGCCGATAAAGTGCATTGGGAAGAAGGTGATATTGACACCAATAAAGGATAGCCAAAAATGCAACTTACCCAAAAACTCATCGTAATAATTACCGCACCACTTAGGTAACCAGAAGTAAACACCGGCAATAATGGCGAATAATGCACCCGGCACCAATACATAGTGGAAGTGAGCTACTACAAAATAGGTATCATGGTATTGGAAGTCTGCTGGGGCAATGGCCAACATCAAGCCTGAGAAACCACCAATGGTAAAGAGGATAACAAACGCTATCGCAAACAGCATTGGCGTCTCAAAGGTTAATGAACCTTGGAACATGGTTGATACCCAGTTAAATACCTTCACGCCAGTAGGAATGGCGATAACCATAGTCGCATACATAAAGAATAGCTCAGTCACCAATGGCAAACCCACGGTAAACATATGGTGAGCCCATACAATAAACGACAGGAAGGCAATGGATGCAGTCGCATAAACCATAGACGAATAACCAAATAATGGCTTACGTGAGAAGGTTGGAATAATATGCGAAACAATACCAAAGGCTGGCAGAATCATAATATACACTTCTGGGTGTCCAAAGAACCAGAACAAGTGCTGGAACAATACTGGGTCACCACCACCAGCCGCATTAAAGAAGCTGGTACCAAAGTGAATATCCATCAACATCATGGTTACTACACCTGCTAATACAGGCATAACAGCAATTAACAGATAAGCAGTAATAAACCATGTCCATACAAACAATGGCATCTTCATATAAGTCATGCCTGGAGCACGCATATTTAAGATAGTTGCAACAATGTTAATGGCACCCATAATGGAAGAGATACCCATCAAATGCACACCAAAAATAAAGTAAGTTACACTTGAAGGCGCATAGGTAGTGGATAAAGGTGCATAGAATGTCCAACCAAAGTTAGGTGCCCCTGCCTCACTAAATAGAGTCAGTAGCAGCATGCCAAAAGCAAAAGGCAAAATCCAAAAGCTCAGGTTGTTCATACGGGGTAGTGCCATATCAGGCGCCCCCACCATCATTGGCACCATCCAGTTTGCCAAACCAACGAAGGCCGGCATAATGGCACCAAACACCATAATCAGACCATGCATGGTGGTCATCTGGTTAAAAAACTCTGGCTCAATTAATTGCATACCAGGTTGGAAAAGTTCGGCACGAATGATTAACGCCATTACGCCGCCAGTTAGCAGCATAATAAAACTAAACCATAGGTACATGGTACCAATATCTTTATGGTTGGTAGTTAGTACCCAACGCATAATGCCTTTGGCGGGGCCATGATGGTCATGATCGTCATGTGCAGCAGTAGTCGTGGTCATCTGATCCTCCTATTGACGTGCATCGATAATATCGCGGGGCGTGACAATGTCACCAGTATCATTACCCCAAGCATTACGCTCATAAGTAATAACAGCGGCAATTTCGACATCAGTCAGCTGTTCGGCGAATGATTGCATGGCTGAACCAGCCACACCATTGATCAAAATGTCTATATGCTTGTCGACATCATTTAAGACAATGTCACTGCCAACCATGGGTGGGAACATGGAACCCATACCCTCACCGTTTTGTCCATGACAAGCAGCACAGCGACCAGCATAGACTTCGGCACCCGTTGTCATCAGCTCGTCAAAGCTATAGTCACCTAGTGCAGCCAAGGCAGCAGCTTCTTTTTCAGCGCGTTGTTCATCAAGCCAATTAGCATAGTCGGATTGGCTAACAGCTCTTACCACAATGGGCATAAAGCCATGATCAACACCACACAATTCGGCACATTGACCGCGATAGACACCTTCTTGACCGACGGGTACATTCACCCAAGATTCATTAACATATCCAGGAATAGCATCTTTTTTGACAGCAAACTCTGGCACCCACCAAGCATGGATAACGTCGTTTGAAGTAATAAGGAAGCGGACTTTTTGACCAGTCGGAATAACGACTTCTTTGTCCACTTCAAGGAGGTAGTTTTCGCCCTTTTCTTCTTTATTGTAAACCGCATCTCTAGAGGTGCTTAAGTTACTAAAGAAGCTGACATCCTCACCCAAATAATCATACTGCCATTTCCATTGGTAGCCAGTGATTTTGATGTCCACCTGGGCATCACTAGCATCGTACATCTCAACCAATGTTTTGGTGGCAGGAACTGCCATGGCTATAAGAATGATGGTTGGAATCACTGTCCACAACCATTCGAGTGTTACGCTCTCATCGAATTGAGCGGCAACGGCACCTTTGGATTTGCGGTGCTTAAACATGACATAGAACATCACGCCAAAAACCACAACGCCTATGCCCACACAAATCCAGAAAATGAGCATGTGTAAATCGTAAATAGATTGGCTAATTTCGGTCACACCCTCAGTCATATTAACGCCCCATTCTGCTTTCACAATGGAACTTAATGACAATAAAAGTGCAATGGAACTTAGGCTCAACCAAGTCCGAATCTTCATACCTTACCTCTTGATTATTTTTTTCGGGTGGATATAAAAAAGTATTATCATCTCGCTTGCTCAAATTATTAGACTAAAATGAGCAGCGCACATTATGATGGTTTTGACATTACTTTTGCAACTACTTTATTAAACTATTCAACTAGGGTCTGGTAAGGCCATATTGACCATCATCAAAATTACCAAAATCAACACCACTGCTGCGACTAAACTTATGCCGATAATGCGCAACAAATTATCCCCAGCAAAGTCTTGCTGACGCTTATTTTGCGACTGTACACCTACAAGAGCAGCAATAACACTCTGCAAAAATTTCCATAGCCCTAGACCAATATTTTGTCTTAGCATATGGCACTGCTCCCTTTCTCAAAGCCTAAAGCAAAATACATTTATTAACGGGCTAACGGATAGCCTCTACGCAATCGCCAATTAATTTTGGACCAGCATAGATAAAACCAGAATAAATCTGCACTAGTTTCGCTCCCGCATCTAGTTTCGCTTTGGCATCAGCACCACTAGTAATACCCCCTACCCCAATAATTGGCACAGTGTCACCCAATAGTTGATACAACTCGCCAATAACAGCCGTAGAACGATCCGTTAAAGGGGCACCACTTAAGCCACCAGCCTCATGTCCATTAGGCATATTTTCAACCCCCTCTCGGCTAAGGGTGGTATTGGTGGCAATAATGGCATCTAATTTTTCGTCACGCACACATATGGCCACATCGGCTAGCTGTTCACTATCCATATCTGGGGCAATTTTTACGGCTAAAGGTACATAACAATTATGTTCTGCTGCTAAAGCAGTCTGCTCTTGTTTTAAGCGGCTCAGCAGCTGACGCAGTGATTCACCATATTGCAGATCACGCAAACCCGGTGTGTTGGGGGAAGAAATATTAACCGTAATATAGCTAGCATATGGATATACCTTACGCATACAAATCAGGTAATCATCTACTGCTTGCTCTACGGGAGTATCAAAGTTTTTACCAATATTAATTCCTAAGATGCCGTTAAAACGTGCTTTTTTCACATTAGCAATTAAGGCATCAACACCATCATTATTAAATCCCATTCGATTAATAATGCCCTTGGCAGCAGGAATACGGAACATACGTGGCTTCGGATTACCAGGCTGAGGACGTGGAGTAACAGTTCCAATCTCGATAAAGCCAAAGCCCAGACTGGCTAAACCATCGATACAATCACCATTTTTATCCAAACCTGCAGCCAGACCAACTGGGTTGGGGAATTGTATGCCCATCACTTCAACAGGTGCCGCAGGAACACTTGGAACAAGGGCTGGCACCAAGCGCAACCTAGCAGCCGCAGCAAGGGTATCTATGGTGATGTCGTGAGCCGTTTCGGGAGAAAATTGAAAAAGGATATTACGGGCTATAGAAAACAAGTGTTTACCTTTTAAGTCTTAATGAGTTTGCTAAACGTTATTTACTCAGCGCAACTTGGCACTAAAGACAACAATCAAATAACAATAACCACATTCAAATACAAACGCTGCCTATTATAGCCTAATTTGCCTTCGCCTTTCACGACTATGGCAGGTCAGTCATAGCCCGCAGACAAGTTTCTATTTCGGCCAAGGTTTTTAACCGCTTAATCTGTGCAAAGGTTGTCGCCGCCTCAGGATAAACCCTACCCAACAAAGCTAACCATTGCTTGACACGCGCACCTTGAAAGCGAGCAGGCACTTGCATGGCAACACGCTCACAAAAACCCATCACCAACGGATGTACTTGCTGCCATTGATAATATAGGTGATCTGGATTACGAATACTCCAAGCCAAATCCGGCCGCCATACCACGCCTCTACCTAACATCACATCTTCACAGCCACTGATTGCTTGGCATTGTTTATAGTCATCAATATTCCATACCTCACCATTAGCAATAACTGGAATATTAACGGCTTCGCGAATAGGTTTGATTAAATGCCAATGGGCTGGTGGCTTATAGCCCTGCAGCTTGGTGCGTGCATGGACAACTAATTCATTGGCTCCGGCAGCGGCTATGGCCTGCGCATTATCAACGGCTAAGTGAGTATCCTCATAACCTAGTCGCATCTTGGCACTAAGCCATGCTTTAGGGCCAATAGCCTCTCGGACACTAGCGACAATATTGCCAATCCGCTTAGGTTCACGAAGTAATATAGCTCCACCCTGACTTCGATTGACGGTTTTTGCTGGGCAACCAAAATTTAAATCCACTCCATGTGAACCAAGTGCCAGCGCCCGCTGGGCATTTAACCCAAGAGCCTCCGGATTACTGCCTAATAATTGCACACGTACAGGCACACCAGCAGGTGTTTTACAGCCGTCATATAACTCCGGACATAAACGATAAAATACCCGCTCAGGCAATAACTGATCAGTGACACGGATAAATTCTGTGACACATAGATCAATACCGCCAACCAAAGTTAAACAATCGCGTAAAATATTGTCAGCTAAGCCCTCCATGGGGGCTAGAATGATGCGGCTCATAGTCTTTTACGTTTATAATATAGGTAGCAAACAGTTATTGAGGAATTCATATGTTTACCGGCATTGTTCAAGGTAAAGGTCATATCCAAAGTATCCGCAAAGGGCAAAAACTTAATAGTCTAGTTATTGAACTACCAGCTTCACTAGCTCAAGCCGTTACTATTGGTGCTAGCGTGGCTGTTAATGGTACCTGTCTGACTGTGACGGAACAACAAGGAAATGCCCTCTATTTTGATGTCATTGAACAAACCCTTGATTTAACCAATCTGGGCAACTTAGCAACGGGTGACGAGGTTAATATCGAGCGTTCTTTAAAAATGGGCGATGAACTGGGTGGACATCTAATTTCTGGTCATATAACCACCACCTTGAATGTCAACGAAGTGGTTCAAGAACCGGAAAATACGACCATCTGGTTTGACTTGCCTGCTAGTCAAAGCAAACATATATTGCCCCAAGGCTATGTTGGCCTCAATGGCTGTAGTCTTACTATTGCGAAAGTAGAAAAAGCCCGCTTTTGTGTCTGTCTAATTCCCGAAACTTTGCGTATAACCACTTTTGGCAGCACCAAAGCAGGTGACGCGATTAATATGGAAATAGATCACCATACTCAAACCATTGTCGCCACAGTAGAACGTGTCTTAGCTCAACAACAAAGCTAGGGGTATATTTAACAGCTTCAAATTTCTTTTTCTTTTTTTTGGGGGGCTAGAGGACATTGTCTAGCCCACTCATCCTTTATCCCTTAACCCTTGTCCCTAAACTAAGTAGATTTCAAATTTACAACCAACGCCACACGCCAATAATGCCAGCACTGGCATAGAAAAACTGCAGTAGCAAAATGCCATAATGTTTACAGAGTAAGGCCCAGAGGCCAATTGCTAAGGCAGAAATTAACAGCAAGGTAAAGCCAAGTACTTCATACCCAGTGTTAGAAGCAACTAACAATGAATAAACGATAGCCGTTATAACACCAGACCACTCAAGTGCTTTTTTTAAAACTTCTTGTTTAAGCATCTTTATCTTTACCAAAAACAAATTTGTTACTTATCTCTACCCTACTATTGTGCCAATGCCTTGCTAACAACCTCATAAACATCCTTACTAGGCTTGCTGTCCAAGATTAATTGTAACTGTTGACGAATTAAACTTTGACGCTCTGGGTTATGCTTTTTAAAGCGTCCCAAAGGCTTACTTAAAGCGGCAGCCATCATAGGGTTAATGGCATTTAAAGCAATAATTTGCTGGGCTATAAATGCATAACCACTTCCATCTAAAGCATGGAAGTTAATGGCACTTCGCATAAAGCTACCCAAGACACTGCGTACCTTATTGGGATTTTTGATATCAAACGCAGGGTGGGACATTAATGCCTGCACCTTATCTAGGTAACCTGGTTTATTTACCCCTGCTTGTAAAGCAAACCACTGGTCTACTACTTGTGCATCTTGCTGCCAACGTCCGTAGAAATCAGTCAGAACTTTATCAGCAGCCTGCTCATCCATGGCGACTATAGCTTGTAGTGCCGCATTAACATCGGTCAAATTGCCTTGGGCGTCATATTGCGCCTGAGCTAATTGCAGGTAAGCCTTATTATTAAGGGTTGATAAGTACAGCAAACAAGCATTTTTTAAAGCGCGACGACCAATAGCAATACCATCTTGCGCAAATGGGCCATTATCCTCACAACGTTTATAACAGCTAACTAATTCTGTCTCTAACTGTTGCGCCAAATAGGCCCTAACACTTTCACGACTATGGTAAATTTTATCCACATCCACTTTAGTTTGCATTTCAGCCAAATAAGCCTCACTAGGCAACAAGACTAAACGCGCAACAAGAGCAGGATCTAAATGAGTATCCGTCAACAGGTCAGCTAATAATGCCAACAGTTTCTTATCTACCGCTACCTCTGGCTTGGCACCTTGCATCACTTCTTGCAGGGCCTGAAGCAGCAGTCTCTGCACCGCCTCCCAGCGATTAAAGCCATCATTTTCATGTTCAGCTAAAAACAATAGTTGCTGCTGGGTATATGGGTAATCCAGTTTAATAGGGGCAGAGAATTGACGTAGTAAAGATGGAATAGGTTGACTAGTTACATCAGTAAAACAAAATGTTTGTTGCTCAGCAGTAATATTAATTACGGCCTCAGTGGCATCACTATTTATAGAGCTAACGGGCTGGGGCCAGGTTAAGGACATAGGCTGCCCTTGCCCATCAAATAGTGCCATGCGCAGAGGAATAACAAAGGGTAGTTTATGCTCTACTTCAGGTGTTGGTGGCGTCGCTTGTTGTATATGTAGACGATATTCTTGTGTGGCAGCATTATATTCATCTCTAACCGTCACTGTAGGCGTGCCTGCTTGGGAATACCAACGCTTAAACTGCTTTAGATCAATCCCACTCGCATCTTCCATGGCACAGACAAAATCATCTGTGGTAACCGCTTGACCATCGTGGCGGTCAAAATACAGGTCGCTGCCTTGGCGGAATAAGTCTGGCCCTAATAAGGTGTGGATCATGCCTACTACTTCGGCACCTTTTTCATACACAGTGACCGAGTAAAAATTACTAATCTCTATATATGATGCTGGCCGAATTGGGTGAGCCATGGGACCACTATCCTCAGCAAATTGCGCCGTGCGCAGTAAACTAACATCATCAATACGTTTAACCGTTGGTGAATAAGTATCCGCCGTATATTGTGCATCACGAAATACCGTAAAGCCTTCTTTGAGGCTTAACTGAAACCAGTCACGACAAGTCACACGATTACCAGACCAATTATGAAAGTATTCGTGGGCAACAATACCCTCAATACGTTCAAACATGGCATCAGTAGCGGTATCTGGGTCAGCCAAAACACAATCGGAATTAAAGATATTCAAACCTTTGTTTTCCATAGCACCCATATTAAAGTCGTCAACTGCCACGATCATAAATAGATCCAAATCATATTCACGACCATACACCTGCTCATCCCATACCATGGAGCGCTTTAAGGAGGCCATGGCATGATCACACTTATGACTATTATGAGCTTCTACAAATATATGCAGGTCAACTTCCCGACCAGAACAAGTGGTAAAGGTATCGGCATGGCGGACTAAATCACCGGCCACCATAGCAAACAAATAAGCAGGTTTGGGGAAAGGGTCATGCCATACGGCAAAGTGTCGACCTTGTTCTTCATCACCCTGCTCCACTGGATTACCATTTGCTAGTAAGACTGGGTATTGTTGTTTCGGTGCACTGATGCGTGTAGTAAACACGGACATAGCATCGGGACGATCCAAATAGAAGGTAATATTGCGGAAACCTTCCGCCTCACATTGGGTACAAAACATACCACCGGATTGGTATAAGCCCTCTAAGCTAGTATTGTTTTGTGGCTCAATCAAGCATTCAGTGCGAAGCTCAAAAGTCTCAGGGCAATCGTTAACTACTAAGTCCGTAGACACTAATTGATATTCTGTTGGGGCCAACTCGACGCCATTAAGACTGACACTGACCAACTCTAATAGTTTGCCACCATGTAACTTAAGCTGGTTACTGGAATCCGAACTAGCCGGATTACGGCGCATCTTTAGCGTACTGATAACGCGCGTTTTTTCCGAATCAATCCTTATATCCAAATAAGTCCCTTCAATTAAATGACTGGGTACTTGATAATCTTTTAAATAAATAATGGGCGGTTGTGTAGTCATGCGCTGAGTTGCACCAAATAAGAAGTATATTTACGAATATTAATTACCCGTTTAGAGAAAATCAGATACTGACCTTTAATACCTAATAACTGATCTTCTAGAACAGGTTCTTTATCTAAATTATGAGAAACAATTTTTTCCGGATACTGATTAACCGGATAACTTATACGCGTTGGCATATGCTCCAACCAACTATAATCACTATCAGCTACATTAGCTAATAGTGCCTGCAATGGGGCTGCTGCCTCTTGTAACAGACGATCTCGCTCTGCCAAAAGGTTAATTTCTGCTGCCTGCCCCTTTAATAAAGCACGCCAATTGGTTTTATCTGCGACAAAGCTTTTGAGCACTGTTTCAACTTCACCAGATAATTTTCGGGTCGCCACCTGCATAATTGGCACAGCCTGACTAGCCCCTTGATCCAACCAACGCGTCGGCATTTGATTAACTCTAGTTATACCAACTTTAAGGGCACTAGAGTTAGCTAAATATACAACATGGGGCTGCATACAGAACTGCTCTCCCCAACTGGGATCACGACAAGTACCCGCAGCGTAATGACATTTTTCTGGGCTCATAATACATACATCACACTCGGGTAAGCGCTGCATACAAGGATAACAATAACCTTGAGCATAACTTTTGCGCGTTCCTCGACCACAGTGCCGACATATAATCTCACCAAGATGCTCTAATCTGATGGTTTTTCCGAGTAAGGCATTGATGTTGATATTCTGCCCGCCTAACTGGAGTAAATAAGTTGCTTGGTCAGCAGGTTCTGAGGCGATAGTAACCTGCATTTTATTTAGATGCCCCTGAGCTAAAACAGACATCAGTTGATCTTAAGCACTTGTGCGGGTGATTCTTTTGCCGATGCGCAAGTATCACTCATAAAACCTGCCTGCTCCTCAGCGGGTAAATGTATAGATTGATAGCGGAGAACTGCTTCCATACAGTTAGCTTTTTGCTCTTTTGTTAATGCGCGCCCATCAGGCCATTTACCTAATTCCACAGCCTGTTTAAGACGCTGGTAAATCTCCGGCGTCATTTGTGCTAATAATTCATCGTATTGCATAGTAACCATCACTCAAGGCTTATCAATATTAACAGGCCAATTTATTGCCATTTGTTTTTATTTCCTGATTCTAACATGGTCATGATCAAGGCCAAACCCAGACCTGAAAGCAAACCACCCAGATGCGCCATATTGGCCATATTACCTGCACCCACCATAGCAAAGACATCAGTAAATCCTAATACCAACCAAGCTAGCATAAAAATCACAATGCCCTCGGGCAATAGAAATACCGGTTTATTAAGTTTGTCCCACAGCCAAATATAACCAAGTAGACCATAGATTACACCGGATAAACCGCCAAACAAATTGATCCCCTGCCAAGCTTGAGCCAAGTTACTGAGGATAGCTGTTAGCAATAATAACCATAGCAACTTTTGACCTGATTGCTGAAGTTCAATGCGCCGCCCCAGTTCCCACCACCACAGACAATTAAATACCAGATGCAAAATACCAAAATGCAACCATATAGGCGTGATTAATCGCCATGGCTGGGTAAACAAATGTTGCCATCCTCCTATTAAGTATGGTTCCGGCGATGTATACATCAAGAAAAAGCTAAAAGGCGCGACCAAACTGTAGTTATTACCCAAATTAGTCAGCAAAGCCAAGCCTAATGTGATGGTCAATAAGCCAACAGTAACAGGTGTCTTGCGTAATAATTTGGCCCATTGAAGCGTCGATTTGGTGTTGCTTGTAGAGGCCTTGTTGGGTAATTCTCCTTGGGCAAACTGTTCACATATCCTAAGCGTAGCTGCCAGTTCGTTTGGATTGATTAACCATAATTGCTGCTGGTTATCTTGCTCAACAATTTGATGCGCAAGATCATGAGCCCAAAGAGCCTTTGTTAGAGGCAATAAATCAGCTTGCAGGGGGAAAGCAGTGACTAAAACCATATTAAGAACAATCTTTTTCAGGTTTATTTTTCAGTGGTTCGAGCTTGCCAACCTAGTTTAGAACGGCAACGCTCATAAAAATAATGTCCTTTGGGGTGCAACACACGCAGTCGCGCTTGATGCCTTTGCACCAAAATACGATCTCCGTGCTGGCAAGGAATATTTACTTGTCCATCAAAACTTAATAGTGGCTGAGTTTGATTATCCTGACCCAAGTTTAACACCAGCTCTGCATCTGCCGAAATCACCAAGGGACGGCTGCTCAAATTATGAGGGTGCATGGGTACCAAGGCAATCGCATCCAATTCAGGGTGCATAATCGGCCCACCTGCTGACAAGGCATAGGCAGTTGAGCCTGTAGGGGTGGCTATAATTAAACCATCAGCACGATCAGCGTACACAGGGTTACCATCAATGGATAATTCATAGGCCAACATACGTGCTGATTGACCCGGATGCAGAACAATATCATTTAAGCCACTGCCGCGAGCCACTTCTTGACCATCACGCATCACCTTTGCTGATAGCATAAAACGGCTACTAGCCTCATAGGCGCCACCCAGTACATGGGCTAGAGAGGTTTCTACTTCTTCTGGTGAGATATCGGTTAAAAAACCCAGTTTGCCCCGGTTAATCCCAATAACAGGAACGTCATGCATAGCTAGTTCGCGGGCTGCGGCCAACATACTACCGTCACCACCCACCACAATAGCCAAATCACATTGTTCACCAATGTCTTTACGACGCCCTACTCGGCCTTGATAACCAGGAATATCATTCGCCACCGGTTGGTGTAGCACTATGGTATGACCTAGGGGCTGTAAAAAGTCGATCACCCGCTCTATAGTCTCTATCACAGTTTGGCTATGCAAGCGCCCAATAATGCCGATAGTATTAAACTGACTCAATGCTCTCACTCATTAAAGATAATTATCTATGGCTAATATGGCTAATAGAAACGCCATCAAATAACGCCATAAAGTCGTCTTCATAATTAAACCGTGCCGTCAAATCTTCACCTAGTTTTGATAAGCGTTTGGTAAAGTGACCAACGTCTTGAATAGATAACTTTTCAACATCACCATATTCGTCATCAAAAACCAAAATTCGATCAGTGGTTGCGTTAATCTTCGCTAATAATTGCCGTAAAGATGCTTCCTTAGCCTCATCACGGCTGGTAATCACCAGCAGTAATTGTTCATACACCTGAAAGTGGCCATGGGATGTATAGTCAACCAATGCCTCACATAATCTGTGCACAGCTGCCAAGACATCGCCATCAATACTCATTTGTGGTAAATCAATATATTGGCTAAGCAGTTGCTGGCGTTCAACTAACCATCTATCAATAGCGTTATTAAGTTCTTGGTCTAGCTCTGATTTAATATCCGTTTCCATAACTGTCATCCTTAACCGACCGTTAACACCTCAGATAGTACAGGTTTTGTTGGTTTAGGGCTAGATTGAGCTGGGGTTTTTAAGAACCAAAAAATACAGCCTTTTACAGAGAGTTTTCTATGCTGTTGACTAATTTATCAATAACTCAGCATCAATGATCGCACCTGGATGTTGAATCACCTGAGCGGCCAATTTATTACCAGCCTGAGCAGCTTCAATGACACCAATACCACCTATCCGAGCTGCAAGATAAGCGGCATTAAAAGCATCACCTGCAGCCGTTGTATCTACTGGCAGAGCGACGCGTTCAGCAATAATTTGATGTTGTTGCTGATTGGTAAAAGTAACGCAACCCTCAGCACCAAGTTTAATAACACCCTCTTTTACACCCCAGCCTTTTAATCGATTTATGGTGCTGGCAATATCAGTCTTATCATATAGCAAAACTTCATCGGCCAAAGTTATTAGGGCTATATCAGTTAATTTTAGAAACCGTTTAAAGGTTTGTTTCGCCACTGCACAATCTGACCAGCCTTGTGGTCTATAATTGCTATCAAACACGATCTTTTGACCATGCTTGCGAGCCTCGACTAACCTAGCCTCAAGCTGATCTAAACTGGCTTTATCTAGAATAGATAGACTGATGCCAGTTAGGTATAACCACTGGTAATCAGCCAAACTATTCAGCAGTTGTTGTCCATGCTCACCATGGAACATCTGAGTCGCAGCTGAGTGAGTTCGATAGTAATAAAAGCGCCGCTCGCCCTGGTCATCAGTCTGAATAAAATACAGACCAGCCATGGTATTGGGAATAGAAATCAAATGCTTTGTACCCAGTTTTTCTTGCGCTAAAAAATGGCGCATTTTATCGCTATATGGATCATCACCAATGGCCGAAATAAACTCAACAGTTAACCCAGCCCCTTGCAATAGTCGCGCAAGGTAAACACCCGTATTAGCAACATCACCGCCATAACCCATGCGATAACAACCATTTGGCTGTTGTACCATTTCCACCATACATTCGCCAATACAGGCTACTTTAGGGACCATTAATTGTTTACTCTATTTTTCAGCATTAGGTTTGTGCAATATTATGGTGTATGAATGACACCGCTAGGTGTGCGCGACTGAGTCCACTCTTGCACTCCCCAATCAAGCTCAAACTGGCGAGCAAAATCCACATCTAAATCAACACCGATACCTGGCTTATCACTTGGATATAAATAGCCTCTTTCAGCCTCAATCGTTCCTGGAAAAGCTTGGCGAATATTGTCATTTGGTGCATCCCATTCCTGAATTGCTGAATTAGCAAAAGCAATATTGAGGTGAAGATTGACACTATGGCCAATAGGAGTCATATCCTGAGGCCCATGCCAAGCCATGCGAACGCCATAATTATCACATAACGAAATCAACTTAAGTGCCGGGGTGATGCCACCTATTTGGCTAATATGCACACGCATATAGTCAAGCTGTCGTTTTTCCACAATGGCCCGCCATTCCATGGGATTATTAAATAATTCACCAATCGCAATAGGCGTAGCGCACTGGCTACGAATTTGTTCTAGCCACTCTGTTTGGTGTGGTGGTAATGGGTCTTCAATAAAATACGGCTTGAACTGTTCCATTTGCTTAACAAACTGCAGCGCTTGATTAGGTGTCAGCCGTTCGTGAATATCATGGAGCAAATGCACTTCATAGCCAATATTTTTGCGCAAATATGTAAATAGCTCGATAACACTGCGCATATATTGATCTTGGTCATAATAGGCGCCATGTGTAGCTGTTTTGTTTACATGCGGAATGGCAGCTTGGCCACCATAAAGACCCATCTGACAGCGAATATAACGATAACCCTCAGCCATTAGCCCACGTACGCTTGCCTCAACCTCTTGCGGCGAGCCACCATCTGCATGGCGATAGACATCAATCGCATCTTTCGCTTTACCACCAAGCAATTGATATAGGGGCATATTGGCTAACTTACCTTTAATATCCCACAGTGCCTGATCAATACCACTAATAGCATTATTTAATACTGGGCCATTACGCCAATAAGCGTTGACCATCATCATATTCCACAGATCGTTAATATTATTGGCATCACGACCAATTAATAGTGGCTTTAGGTATTCTTCAACCGTGGCCTTAACAGCCAAAGGACGTTGCTGAAATGTGGCACAACCTAAGCCATATATACCCTGATCAGTATGGACTTTTACTGCCACTAAATTATGTTCTTTGGGCTTGGTTAAAATAACGTCTATATCGGTGATAATAGTTGGTTTCATATGCCACTCTTTGCGCTGTTTTTAGAGGTAGTTTGGCTAATTAATACAATCAATACCTAACTATCCATTTCCTTGTATGCCAATAAACTGAGCTAATGTCATTAATACAAGAAGTTGAATTATATAGTATTTTGAAAAATGAATAGTATTAATTATTCAACATATCACCGGTGTATTTCGATAATTAATTATTACTGAAGCCAAAATCAAACCGGTACTTACAACATATATTTTAAAAATCAGCACAATGAAAAGTAAAGTTTAGTTTACTTTGTGTAACTTATATTTTACTATAAGTCAAAATATATTTACTTAAAGGCTGTTTTATGGACCCCAAAAAGAAAAACATTATCGCCTCACTCATCACCGCAGGTATCGTTGGTTATTGGATGTACAACCAGTTCCCAATAATAGATATGACTGATCCGATACAAGTAGGACAGTTTCTATTAAAGACCATTGGCGTCAGTGTAATAACCAATATTGTTATGGTTATTATGCTGTCATTATTGGTGGGAATCTTTGCCGGTAAAGAAGAAAAACCGGTGTTTGATGAACGTGATCAACTAATCGAATTATATGTAATGCGGGTTATATTGGTGATATTTAGTATTGGCTTTGTTACTACTTTGGGCTTAGTTGGCTGGAATAACTTATCTATCAATATGTCCTTAGTAGTCTTATATTTATGTATGTATGCTGCCAATATAATCGGCGATCTCCTGAAACTTTATTGGTATCGATAAGGAGAGACTATGTCCAAGGCAAAACTAACCATTAGTAATCAAATTCGACGTTTACGATTTGACCATAATGAGATGACCCAGCAACAACTGGCTGCTGCCATTGGCGTGTCTAGACAAACTATAGTGGCTGTTGAAAAGGGTAAATACAATCCCTCATTAGAGTTGGCATTTCAAATAGCCATGGTGTTTGATCAGCCACTTGAAGAGGTATTTTATGTCGATTCATAATAAAAATTAAACGATGAATTATTGAGTTAAAAATGGGCTAAAAAAAGGGACATTTGTCCCTTTTTTCATTCCCTATCTACACTTAGCCAAATTGGTTCATGGTATTATCCTTACCGCCTGCCTTAAGGGCAGCCTCACCAGCAAAATATTCTTTATGATCATCACCGATATCTGAACCTGCCATATTCTGATGTTTCACGCAGGCTATGCCTTGGCGAATTTCTTGACGCTGAACTCCGGCAACATAGCCCAACATGCCCTGCTCACCAAAATACTCTTTGGCTAGATTATCCGTGGATAATGCAGCAGTATGATAGGTAGGCAAAGTAATTAAGTGATGGAATATACCCGCTTCTCGAGCCGCATCGGCTTGGAAAGTACGGATCTTTTCATCTGCCTGCACAGATAATGGCGTAGCATCATATTCAGCAGACATTAAGTTAGCACGATCATAAGCTGATACATCTTCACCAGCGGCGCTCATACTATCAAAAACTTGTTGACGGAAATTTAAAGTCCAGTTAAATGACGGCGAATTGTTGTATACCAATTTGGCATTAGGCACAACTTCGCGGATGCGATTAACCATGCCAGCTATCTGACCAATATGGGGTTTTTCTGTTTCAATCCACAATAAATCTGCACCATTCTGTAGAGACGTAATGCAATCAAGGACACAGCGATCTTCACCAGTACCAGAACGAAACTGAAATAGATTAGAAGGCAAACGCTTGGGACGTAATAACTTACCATTGCGGTTGATTACCACATCACCATTTTGCATTTCGTCTAGGGCCACTTCTTCACAATCCAAAAAACTATTGTATTGATCACCAAGGTCACCGGGTGTATGGGTGACAGCTATTTGCTTGGTCAAGCCAGCCCCCAATGAATCCGTACGTGCCACAATCACACCATTATCTACGCCTAATTCGAGGAAGGCATAACGCACAGCACGAATTTTCGCTAAAAAGTCTTCATGGGGAACGGTAACCTTACCATCTTGATGACCACATTGTTTTTCATCAGAGACTTGGTTTTCTAATTGAATACAACAGGCCCCTGCTTCAATCATGCGCTTAGCCAGCAGATAGGTAGCTTCAGCATTACCAAAACCGGCATCAATATCAGCCACAATAGGCACTATATGAGTTTGGAATTGGTCAATCTTATTTTGTACTGCTTTGGCTGCTAGCTCATCTCCCTCTTGCCTTGCATCATCTAACTCACGAAATAAACCACCAAGTTCGCGGGCATCAGCCTGACGAAGAAAGGTATAAAGCTCTGCAATTAAGGCAGCAACGGAAGTTTTCTCATGCATAGACTGATCTGGCAATGGCCCAAACTCAGAACGTAGAGCGGCAACCATCCATCCCGATAGGTAGAGATAACGCCCTTTGGTTGATTGAAAATGTTTCTTTATCGAAATCATCTTTTGCTGACCGATAAAGCCATGCCAACAACCCAAGGACTGGGTATATTGTGCAGGGTCTTTGTCATAGTTATGCATATCAGCACGCATTATATCGGCTGTGTAACGGGCTATATCTAGGCCGGTTTTAAAGCGGTTTTGCGCTTTCATACGGGCTGCAGACTCAGGGCTTATGGCATCCCAAGCGGCACCATAAGCTGTTTTTAGGTTATCCAAGTTGTGGATATCTTCTTGATATTGAGACATGGTCCGATCCTCTTATTAATATTTATCTCGGATTTGCTACTCCTTAGTAACTCCTTGAGTCTAGACCTGCCACAAATTGGGATAAAGACAACACCAGTTATGACCATTATTCACCTAAACTATAGAGTGACGCAGCATAATAACCACTGATTTAACCAATCTCTGTTTTTTAAATTTTTTACAAAATCTTATGTGGCTGTTTTTACTTTAATTATTTTCAAAGCCCTGACTTTTTATAAGCTTATTTGTAAAAAAACTACCAAAAACAAGGCCATGTAATAAGTGAAATATTCTTAAAATTTATTGATTTAATAACAAGTATCAATATAATGAATGACACTTGTAGTTAATAACAAGGGTTTGAGAGCATGAGTATCGATCGAGTAGACCTCAATTTACTAGTATATCTAGACGCATTATTAAAAGAACGTAACGTCACCAAAGCAGCCCATCAACTTGGTTTAAGCCAACCAGCCATGAGTAACGGCTTACGCCGTTTGCGGGAAGTATTTGAAGACCCATTGCTTATTCGCACTAGCGACGGTATGACACCAACGGAGCGGGCGCAAGAGTTACAACCAACGATTCGCGAAGTATTGGCTACTATTGATAAGGCTGTGCAGCCACAAACTGAATTTGATGCCATGACCTCTGACCGAGTGTTTCGCATAATGGCAAGTGACTATGCTGAACCTACTTTGATACCCCCTTTGGTAGAACGCCTTCGCAAAGAAGCACCAGGGATTAGTCTCGATATTATGACACCCTCTGATGTGGATTTTTATGATGTTGAGCAAGGCAAAGTCGATATGGTTATTAATCGCTTTGACTCCATGCCCCAGTCTTTTCATCAAAAGAATCTTTGGCGTGATCGTTTTGTGTGTCTATTTAGTAGAAACAATCCCATCATAGATAACTTTAATTTAGAAACCTATCTGCAAGCCCATCATATCTGGGTCAATAAAACCGGTATGGGTGCCGGCGTGGGAATTAATCCAAAAGATGTACAACGCCGAGGTTGGGTTGATAATGCCTTATTTGAAATCGGTAAAACGCGCAATATTCGTGTTTATACCCGCCATTATCAAGCCGCTATGCAACTTGCTTCACAGCAAGATCTAATTGTTACTATTCCATACAAGGCTACCCTACTGCCCGTGCCTACAGAAGAGTTTGTCGTCATGGAGGCGCCTTTTAGTATCCCTGAAATGACTCTTAGTATGGCTTGGAGTCCTTTACTACAACATAATCCAGCCCACCGCTGGATGCGTGGTTTAATTACTGAGATAGCTCACGATATTGACGAAAAAGGCTTTATTTTTAGCCATCAAGGTTGAAACTAAAATTCTTCATTGTTGAAGATTAAAGGGGGCTATTTCTTCCACCCTAGCCCCCTTAACTCCACCCTCTAACGCTCCATATATTATGGCTATACATAGCCAAGGCTAAGCAAATCATGTATCCTTGCGGCCACTTCCTCGGAGCACCCATATTATGTCCTTTACCCAGCTTGGTTTAAGCCAGACGCTTAATAACCATCTCACTAAACATGGCTATAGTTCGCCAACCCCAATACAGGCCAAAGCTATTCCCATCATACTAGCTGGCAAAGATGTTATGGCCGCAGCTCAGACTGGAACGGGCAAAACGGCGGCTTTTTGCTTGCCAATATTGCAACGTTTAGCAGCAGGTAAAAAAGCCAAAGCTAATCAAGCTCGTGCCTTGATATTAACCCCAACACGGGAACTGGCCGCTCAGGTTTTTGAAAGTGCAAAAAACTATGGTGAGCCCTTAGGGCTGCGTAGTGAAGTTGTTTATGGTGGGGTGAAAATTAATCCACAAATGCAACGACTTCGCAAAGGCACGGATATACTAGTCGCCACTCCTGGACGACTGCTGGATTTGTTTCAACAGCGTGCTATTGGTTTTGATAATCTTGAAATACTTGTTTTGGATGAAGCTGACCGCATGCTGGATATGGGTTTTATCCATGATTTAAAAAAAATTATTGCCTTGCTCCCAAGCCAGCGGCAAAACCTTATGTTTTCTGCCACCTTTGCTAATCATATTCGTGATCTAGCAGGCAGTTTAATGCAGAATCCCCAGCGCATAGATGTAACCCCACCCAATAGTACCGCAGCAAAGGTAAAACAATGGCTTATTCCGGTTGATAAAAAACAAAAGCCTGCCTTATTAATTCAGCTCATTAAGAACCATAATTGGCCCCAAATACTGGTTTTTAGCCGCACAAAACATGGGGCTAATAAATTGGTTAGACTACTAGATGCGGCCAAGATAAGTGCCTTAGCCATTCATGGCAATAAAAGCCAGTCTGCCCGCATGAATGCCCTAGCAAAATTTAAAGACAAGCAAGTGCAAGTTCTCGTAGCAACGGATATAGCCGCAAGAGGCCTAGATATCAGTCAATTACCCATTGTTATTAATCTCGACTTACCCAACGTGGCAGAGGACTATGTGCACCGTATTGGTCGTACTGGCCGAGCTGAACAGAGTGGCCAAGCCTTATCTTTAGTAAGTGCTGACGAAGTTGATAATTTATATGCCATCGAACGTCTTATTCAAAAGCATATTGAGCGCGAATATGAGTCTGGGTTTGAGCCAGTTCATGAGTTGCCATTATCCAAACCCATCTTGCCACCCAAACGAAAACGGCCGAAGAAGCCCAAAAAGGCCAATAACACAGCAAGTAATTACAATAGTTCTGACACTAAGGCCCAGCATCCAAAAAAGTCAAAATTACAAAGCCCTAAAGTTAGGAGCAATAAAAATACAAATAGTAAGACAGCGGGGCCAAATAAACAGTCAAATTCTACTGGCAAACCAGCCACCAAGGGCAATCGTAAACGACCAGCTTTTAAGAAGAGCAAGTAGAGTAAAAAGAGTAAAAAGAGTAAAAAGAGTAATTGAGTAAGTAAATTACTTAATATGCGGGCAAAAAAATGCCCTGTGCAGATTTATTCGAAGGGGAAGCGAATAGTTGCTACAGGGCATGCTCTGGCGCTGATATAGGTATAGAACAGGACAGCGACTAAAAGTTCAAAAAAATATTACAAAACTTTTAATTTTACATTACTAGTGAAGCCTGTGGTTTCCATATTAGCGGCTTCTGTGGGGGTTAACACCTCAAACTGCATCACGTGTTTCATAAATTCTTCACGATACGGAACCAAACCGGCTTCCATCAGTTCTGGGTGTTGTTCTACCAATTCTTCAGAAAAGGGAATAAAGCATTGCATAAGTCACTCCTGTGTACTTTCCATGTGTTATTAGATAACTTGATCATGGATAAACAATGCACCAAAAGTGGAGAAATGATGGAAATTACATGTGTAATGAGGCTTATAGGCCTTTTTTGGCAAAAAAAAGACCCGTAAACCAAGTCTACGAGTCTTGTTTAGGAATTAATGGAATTATTTAAGCAAATTACGCCCTTTACTGGCTTCAATCCGCATACGCAAGGCATTTAGCTTAATAAATCCAGCTGCGTCTTGTTGATCATATGCGCCAGCATCATCTTCCATGGTTGCCATGGCTTCATCGAACAAGCTATCAGCAGACTTACGACCAACAACATCGACATTACCCTTATACAACTTCAAGCGTACAACGCCGTTTACATATTCTTGTGAACGGTCAATCATAGCTTGCATCATTTGCCGCTCTTCTGACCACCAGTAACCGTTGTAAACGACTTTGGCATAACGTGGCATGATTTCATCTTTTAAGTGCGCTGCTTCGCGATCCAAGGTAATGGATTCAATGGCACGATGGGCACGAAGCATAATGGTTCCACCAGGAGTTTCATAACAACCACGTGATTTCATGCCAACGTAGCGGTTCTCAACGATATCTAAACGCCCAATACCATTACTGCCACCGATTTTATTTAAGGTCTCCAAAATCGTCGCAGGGCTCATAGGAACGCCATCAATGGCGACAATATCGCCCTTTTCATAGGTAAGTTCCATATAGGTTGGCTTATCTGGTGCCGCTTCTGGCGATAAACTCCAACGCCACATATCTTCCTCAGCTTCTACCCAAGGGTCTTCCAGAATGCCACTTTCGTAGGAGATATGTAGAAGATTAGCATCCATGGAATATGGAGAGCTTTTCTTTTTCTTGAAATCGACTTCAATACCGTGCTGTTCACAGTAATTCATCAAACTTTCACGTGAATTTAAGTCCCACTCGCGCCATGGTGCTATAACTTGTACACCAGGCTTCAGGGCATAGGCACCTATTTCAAAACGTACCTGATCGTTACCTTTACCGGTAGCTCCGTGGGAAATGGCATCGGCACCCGTTTCATTAGCAATTTCAATCAAACGTTTGGCGATGAGTGGCCTGGCTATGGAGGTACCTAATAAGTATTCGCCTTCGTAGATTGCATTAGCACGGAACATAGGGAATACAAAGTCACGCACAAACTCTTCACGCAAGTCTTCGATATAGATTTCTTTCACCCCCAAAGCCTCGGCTTTGGCACGGGCTGGTTCAACCTCTTCGCCTTGACCTAGATCAGCAGTAAAGGTAACCACTTCACAATTATAAGTTTCCTGTAACCATTTAACGATTACTGAAGTGTCTAGACCACCTGAGTAGGCCAAAACAACTTTGTTAATGTCTGACATGAGCTCTATCCTAATGACATGTTCGTTACATACACTCTAGTTGCGTATGCATAAAAACCAAGGCCGGAATTATACTCTATTTTAAGGGAAATAAGTAATGCCAAGCTAACTAATAATAGTTATTATCAAGCAACTTATTGGTAAGACAAATGACTGCTTTTGCTGTTAAAATAAGTACTTAGTACATCAATACATTGTTATCACTTCAAGCCCACCAAATGGACCCAAAATGACGGCACAGACTCTTACTATTATTCAGCCAGATGATTGGCACCTTCACCTTCGCGATGGCGAGGTTTTAGCACGTACCGTTACCGATACAGCAAAGCAATTTGGTCGCGCTATTGTTATGCCCAACCTTAAACCGCCAGTGACCAAGACTGATATGGCTGTGGCCTATAAAGCCCGTATTGATGCCCAAGGCACAGATCTTGATGCCTTAATGACTTTGTATCTAACCGATAACACCACCGCCGACGATATTCGTGAAGCGAGCGAATCGAAAATTGTTAAAGCACTAAAATACTATCCTGCAGGGGCAACAACCAATTCTGCTGCTGGTGTTACGGCACTAGAAAATGCCTATGAAGCCATTGCTATGATGGAAGAATTGGGTGTGCCTTTATTACTACACGGTGAAATAACCCATTCACATGTGGATATTTTTGATCGTGAAAAGGTGTTTATTGATACCAAACTAATACCTTTACAAAAACGCTTTCCGAAACTACGTATGGTGCTGGAACATATCACCACTAAACAAGCTGCCGAGTTTGTGCAACAAAGCGATGTTAATGTTGCTGCGACTATCACCCCACAGCACTTAATGTATAATCGTAACCATATGCTTGTTGGTGGCATCAAGCCTCATCTATACTGTCTACCGGTTTTAAAGCGCAATATCCATCAAGAAGCCTTGCAAGACGCTGTCATCAGTGGCGATGATCGCTTCTTCTTAGGAACTGATTCGGCCCCCCATGCAAAAGGCGATAAAGAAAGCGCTTGTGGCTGTGCTGGTTGCTACTCAGCACCGGCTGCTATTGAACTGTATGCGCAAATTTTTGATGATCTTGGTGTATTAGACAAGTTAGAGGCTTTTGCCAGTCTTAATGGACCTAAGTTTTATCGTTTGCCGGTCAACAGCAAAACCATTACCCTAGTAAAAGAAGATTGGCAGATCCCCAGTAGTCTTGATTTTGCTGGGAGTACCATTATACCACTGGGCGCAGGTGAGACCCTTAACTGGAAATTAAAGGACTAAGGATTATTTAGCATGATATCTGAGCGCTTCCGTGGCTATCTACCAGTTATCGTTGATGTTGAAACAGCTGGCTTTAATCACAATACTGATGCATTGTTAGAAGTCGCTGCGGTGATCATTGATATGGATAGTGATGGCTTGCTGTACAGCCGTGATTCAGTGCAGGTTAATGTTGCGCCCTTTGAAGGTGCTAACTTGGAAACTGCTGCCCTTGAATTTACGGGTATTGACCCCTTTGCCCCAGAACGTATGGCAGTAAGTGAGCGCGAAGCCCTTGATAAAGTATTTAAACCTATTCGCAGGGCTGTTAAAGCCAGTGGCTGTAAACGCGCTATTCTGGTAGGCCATAATGCCGCCTTTGATATTAGTTTTGTTAATGCTGCCGTGCAGCGCACACAGCATAAACGTAATCCATTCCACCCCTTCTCTACTTTTGATACCGCCACCTTAGCCGGCTTGGCATTTGGCCAAACAGTGCTAGCCAAAGCTTGCCAGGCTGCCGCTATTGATTTTGATAACCGTGAAGCCCACAGCGCCCTCTATGACGCTGAGAAAACAGCTGAGTTATTCTGTTATATAGTCAATCGTTGGCGCGAATTAGGTGGCTGGCAAGCCGAGGAAGACTTTCCGTTTGGCATGTAGGCATTGATTGCAAGCCATTTTACTTGCTTAAAACTTACTAACCAGTTGAATTCTTCTTTTTAGGCACGGGGTCATACCCACCCTCGGCAAAAGGGTTACAGCGCAGGATGCGCCAAATAGCTAGCCAACTGCCTTTTATTGGCCCATGTATAGTAATTGCTTCAATGGCATAACTGGAACAAGTGGGCAAATAGCGGCAATTCGCTCCTAACCAAGGACTCAGCACCAAGCGATATGCCTTGACCAAACCAATAAGGAAACGGCTAACCAAACCTAGTTTGCGTTCAGGCAAGCTAGGTTGGGAATCATGTTTACACATTCTTAATACTAATCCCTAGACCAACAGTACGGGCAAGCGCACACGGAACATAACACTCTGTGGATTAACTAAATTGTGGGCTGAAACCTCACCTTCATGATATAAGGCAATCATACGAACAATATATAGCCCCAAGCCAAAGTGTGCCTTCCCAGTCCCACCTTGACGGGCACTCACCATGGAACTAAATAATTTACCCTGCATACTATCTGGGATATGGGGTCCTTGGTTCTCCACCTCCAAATAGCAATATAAATCCTGCCTATAAAGGCGCACGACAATGGTACTCTCTGGGGTCCGAAAATCTCGCGCATTATCTAATAACTTATCTAGCAGTTGTTCGATACGATAATCCACTCCTGCCACAGCAATTTGAGATTCATTACAGGAAAAAACCACATCCTCTTGGCCCGTCTCTGCACTTCGCTCTTGATGATTAACATAGGTTTCTAATAAATAAGCCAAATTGAGAGGTTCTAGATCATCTTCTTGCAAGGCTTCTTCCAAATTGGCTGCATCAGCAAGTTTTTCAACAATAGCTCCAATTTTTACTAAGCCCCGCTGAGCAATATCAAGATAGCGCTGTTGGTCATCAGCAATACCATGGCGCTGCAAGTTTTCCAATGATGTCATGGTGGCATTTAAGGGATTATTAATTTCGTGGCGTAAGGTTCTTGGCATAGTTGCAATAAACTGCTGATGCTCGTGCAACCGCTCCACAACATCAGAAAAACTCCGTGCCAAGGCACCAATACGATCAGAGGAACGCACATCGCTGCGCAGTTGATTGGTACGTAAACGGCCACTAGGGTCAACTATCTCTTGCGCTTCACGCCCTAGACGCTGCACACGGTAAGCCTGACGCCAAGAAAAGGTTAATAACACAAATAAGATAGCCACCATGGTTATAAAGCTTAGCAAGGTGATATTTTGCATGGCTTGCTGTTGTAACTTTAATATCTGCGCAGTGGATTGCTTGATCATCACCACACCCAAGAGCGCCCCCTCTTGGTCAGTAATCGGCGCGGCTACCCCTAATACTTCTTCACCTGGATTACGATGCCAACGGCCTGTAGCAAATTCTTTATTAAGGGCTTTATTAAGTAACTCTTGTTCTTGACTGGCCTCTTGCGAGCTACTCAAATAGGCAGGAATAGCTACAAACCAGTCTAGACCACGGTTTAACCAATATTGCATCTGTTCCAAAGTGCCATTGATCTGATTGGACTCAGTCACATCTGCAGTTAACTTACCCACACTGGCGCGCACTTGCAGTTGTTTATCATAGATAACAATCTGTGAATTAGCCCTATCTAAACTAGCAAGAATTTTATTCGCCTCAGGGGAACGCATGGCTAATAAGTTGTAGTGGCTTTCTATATTAGTGTCTGAGCCTACCAGAGTCTTCAGGTGGCGCATGGTGCCATCATCGGCATCCACATCAGCTACAGCTAGACCAAATTCTTGGCGATCATTAAGAAAATATCGTGGTAGAGCAAATTCAACCAAATAACCATCTACCAATGGACGCATTACGGCTTGAATAATAAAGGATGACGATGGGGTTTTATACATGGGTGAAGACCAGTCATCCTTTACATACCAAACCTCCATCTTACCGGGCTCCGTGGCAGCGATAATCAAGCGCCGTTCGTTGCCATTACGATCGGGTAACGATAAACGGAGATGATCACTAATATCGAGTTGCCTATTACCTCGTTGGCGCAAAATAGTGACATCGTCTTGAATACGCACTAGGCCATATATACGCTCTTCATATTCACCTAATAAGAGACTGTAACCATCTTCAACATCATCGCCACCGCCAAAATAATTAGCGAACAGCTGAAAATCTAGCCATTCACGGATATAACCATCTACTTTAGCCTGTCTACTTAACGGATGACTAAATACGACTTGCTGACTATCTAGATAGGGTAGCTCTTGCAAGAGATCTTCACGGCCTTTAAACAGAGTAACCACACCCTGAGCAAGCTGTTCCTGAGCTTGGGACTGACCTTCAATCATAAATACTCGAGTTTCCGCCAAAAAACGATAAGCCAGTAAGGGCATACTAATCAAAATCAACAGAAACAATATAGCCTGAGCACTAGGGCGCCATTGCCTTGGATTTTGTCGATTACTGGCTAGAGGCTTATTCACTGGCTATCCATCCAACGATAACCCATACCATATTCAGATTTAATGGCATCAAAATCGTTATCAAGCTTCTTTATCTTGCGCTTAATATTGCGGATATGGGTACTAATGGTGTTATTGGATACATAATGCTGGTGCGTAGCTTGGGCTAATATATCGTAGGTTACGATATGTCCAGGACGACGGGTTAAGGCCTCTAGCATACGGAATTCAGTCAGTGTTAAGCCCTCAATATCTTGCCCTGCCCACTGGGCTAGGCGGCTTTCTTCCAATAGTTGCAACTGCCCTACTTCACGCACTGTTTGTTCTAATTCTTGTGGCGCTTCGCGAATATCACTTAACCGCAAAAGAGTGGCAACCTTTTCGGCTAAAAAGCCCAAAGAAACGGGTTTTGGTTGGTAGTCCCAAGCACCCATACGCAGGCCGATAATACGATCTATTTCTTCCACCCGCTCGGTTAAAAATAACACGGGTATATGGGGGTAGCGTTTAAGGATATCACTGCATAATTGAAAGCCGGCATCAATATTATCCTGCATGATAATATCTAGAATCACTACATCAGGTTTGATTTGTAACAGACCTTCTTGGGCCGATTCTTTACTGGCAAAGGCAGTTACCTGATAGCCTCGTTGTTCTAAAGCTACCTGATAGTTTTCACGCTGATCAGCATCGTCTTCCACAATCACAATGTGCTTTGCCATGCTACCTCTCCAATCTATAGGGTCCCTTATGTATACCTAACTATATTTCGTCTATACATATGCCTTAAATTTGACTTAGACCAATTCCCGAACAGCTTGCAATACTTGCTGTAATTGCTTGCGAGTTTTCTTTTTGGCCTGACTAATTTCGTCTTCCAATTGAGCACAAAGTTCCGCTAACGCCTCTGCACCTCCACCAGCTGCTTGCCATTGATTTTGAATCCCTTGGACACGTTTATCAATGGCTGCTTGAGCCTCAGCTTCACGCTGTTTGGCAATAGCCAAGGCTTTTGCTTTACCTGCTTCAGCCTTTGCCTGCTCCTCTGGGGTAAGCTCTTTCTTTACCTTGGTTTTGGACACTTGTGACGCAACTTTAGCTCCCACTGGCATAATGCCAACCGCAGCGCGTAATCGATCCATAAAGGGTACAGTATACTCACGGGCTTTATGGGCACCCTTTTGTAACTCAGCCTCGATAAAGCCTGGGTCTTGAATAATGCGATTGTAGTTTTCCCGCGCCTCACCTAAATGATCATCTAGGAAGGCAAAAAGTTCCTGTTTCATTTCACCCCAGCCAATACCTTCAGCATAGCGCAACCGCATAGCTTCCGTTTGAGCTTGAGTAGAAAAGGCAGCATATATCTCAAATAGTGTACATGTATCTGGATCTTTGGCCTCTCCGGGAGCAAGACTATTAGTGGTAATCTGGCCTATCAAGCGCCGCAACTCATCCGATGGCGCAAAAAGCGGAATAATATTGCCATAGCTCTTACTCATTTTACGCCCATCTAAACCAGATAGAACCTTGGCTTCACCATCATGCACCATGGCTTCAGGCAGAACAAAGTGCTCACCAAAAGCATGATTAAAACGTGCTGCTATATCACGGCACATTTCAATATGCTGAATCTGGTCTTTACCAACGGGAATCTGGTGGGCGTTAAACATCAAGATATCAGCCGCCATAAGAATAGGATAGCTATATAAACCCATATTTACACCGTCATCAATATCGGCATTACCTTGACGAGTATTTTCGTCCACCGACGCTTTATAGGCATGGGCACGGTTCATCATGCCCTTGGGGGTCATACAGGTTAATAACCAAGCCAATTGTGGGATTTCTGGAATATCTGATTGACGATAGAAAGTCGCTTTATCGGTATCTAAGCCCAAAGCTAACCATATGGCGGCAATATCACGGCAGGATTGGTGCAGTGCATTAGGGTCTTGGCACTTTATCAAAGCATGATAATCAGCCATAAAATAAAAACTGTCATTTTGGTCCTTATGGCTGGCCGTAATGGCAGGCTTTAAAGCGCCTAAATAGTTACCTAAATGAGGCGTCCCTGTAGTTGTAATTCCGGTGAGTACACGTTGCTTGGCTGGCATATTGTTTATCTTGTCAAAATTGATAATAAATAACACATAATGTGTTGTTATAAATTAAACATTATGTGTTGTTATTATACACAGGCAGCTAGGCTGGCATAAGGTTTTAAGGCAAGCCTTTTTATAGGATTGTAATTGGTGATGTGGTGGAAAAGAATACTGGCGCTAATAAAGAAGCCCAAGGTTTATATCCAAGACCTTATATAGAGCATCAATAAGCTATTTGAGCGCAATAACCAGAGTGTGAATTGGCCAAAAGCAAAGGCGGTTAAACCGCCTTTAAGCCTTTCTCTAGATCAGCCAAGATATCTTCAACGGCTTCTAAACCGACAGAAATACGCAAAAGATTATCACTAATACCCACTTGAGCTCTGGCTTCAGGGGTCATTTTACCATGGGTGGTAGTGGCTGGATGGGTAATGGTAGTTTTGGCATCACCAAAATTACCAGTAATAGACATCAACTGAGTATGATTAACTAAGCGCCAAGCTGCTTCACGGTCTCCCATAACGGTAAAACTAAGTACCCCACCAAAACCATGTTGTTGGCGTTTAGCCAACTCATGTTGTGGATGACTAGGCAAACCAGCATAAAACACCTGCTCTACCTTGGGCTGGGCTTGCAGCCATTGTGCTACTTTTAAAGCAGCAGCACAGTGGGCTTGCATACGCAGTTGTAATGTTTCTAAACCGTTAATAAATATCCAAGCGTTAAAAGGACTCATGGTAGTGCCAGCTGTGCGTAAAAAAGCAAACACTGGTTCCATTAGTTCCTCACTGCCTAAGGCGATACCGCCAACACAACGTCCCTGACCATCTATATATTTGGTTGCCGAATGCATAACAATATCAGCACCAAGCGCCAATGGATTTTGTAATGCCGGCGAGCAGAAGCAATTATCAATCACCAATAAGGCATTATGCTTGTTTGCCAAACTGGACAAACTGCCTATATCAGCAATTTCAGCTAACGGATTCGAAGGCGATTCTGCAAATAGCATCCGCGTATTAGGCTGTATAGCTTGTTGCCAAGCGTTTAGGTCCGTTGGTTCAACATAAGTGGTACTAATACCAAATTTAGCCAGCACATTATCAAGCAGTCCAATAATAGAACCAAAAATACTGCGTGATGAAACGATATGATCACCTTGTTGCAGGTGGCCAAGAAAAATACTTGTTAATGCAGCCATGCCAGAACTAGCGGCAACACCTCGTTCAGCACCTTCTAAAGCGGCCATACGTTTTTCAAAGGTAGCTACTGTAGGATTGGTAAAGCGGGAATAAACATTGCCATCCACTTCACCACCAAACCTTGCAGCGGCCTCTTCGGCGCTGGCAAAGACAAAGCTGGAGGTCGCATAAATAGCATCATTATGTTCCTGTTCCAGCCCTGAAAGCTGCCCAGAGCGCACAGCTTTGGTGGCCGCATCACAGTCAGCTAATAATGCCTGCAATTGTTGCTGTCTTTGACGTAAATCAGACATATTTAGCCCTACATTTTGCTTTGCATATTGGTAGCCGTAGCGGTATCTGCCTGATCACCAGTATTTTTAGTTTTTTGTTCATCGTTACGGGCTTGCTGTAGACGTTTTAGATATAAATCATCAACATCGCCAGTAATATATTTGCCGTCAAAAACAGAGCAATCAAATTCGCTTATCTGGGTATCACCACCCTGTGTTGAAGCGATAAGGTTCTCCAATTTAAGATAAATCATTTTATCGGCACCGATTTCCTTGCCTACCTCTTCATCTGTGCGGCCATGGGCCACTAGCTCTGAAGCACTAGGCATATCAATACCATACACATTAGGGTAACGCACAGCTGGGGCTGCGGAAGCAAAATAAACCTTTTTGGCACCCATTTCACGGGCCATTTCAATAATTTGCTGGGAAGTGGTGCCCCTTACTACGGAGTCATCAACCAAGAGTACATTCTTATCACGGAATTCTAACTCAATAGGATTCAACTTTTGGCGGACAGATTTCCGTCGTTGCGTCTGCCCCGGCATAATAAAGGTGCGCCCAATATAGCGGTTCTTGATATAGCCTTCACGCTGTTTAACCCCGAGGCGACTAGCAAGTTCAGTAGCCGCCGTGCGACTTGTATCGGGAATAGGAATAACCACATCAATATCATGATCTGGCCATTCTTCCAATATTTGCTGAGCCAAATATTCGCCCGCTTTTAAACGTGCTTTATATACTGAGATGCCGTCCATTACTGAATCTGGTCGGGCCAAATATACATACTCAAACAAACACGGCACATGCTTGGGTGATTGCGCACATTGCTGGGTATGGACTTCACCTTCCGTAGTAATATAGATAGCTTCGCCAGGCGCAATATCCCTAACTAAAGTAAAGCCCGCAGAATCTAGGGCAACACTTTCTGAGGCCACCATATATTCAGTACCTTGGGCTGACTCACGCACCCCATAACATAGAGGACGTATACCATGAGGATCGCGAATACCCACAATGCCATGACCGGTAATCATAGCTAAAACGGCATAGCCACCACGACAACGACGATGCAGTTGGCTTACGGCATAAAATATATCTTCTGCACGGGGCACCAGTTGGCCTAGGCGTTGAAGTTCATGAGCAAACACATTAAGTAAAACTTCAGAATCTGAATTGGTATTGATATGCCGCAAGTCAGCTTTAAATACACTTTCTGCAATTTCACTCGCATTGGTTAAATTGCCATTATGAGCCAAGGCAATACCATAAGGTGAGTTAACATAAAAAGGCTGGGCTTCGGCGGGGCTGGAGCTACCAGCCGTTGGATAACGTACATGACCTATACCCATGGTACCGATCAACCGCTGCATATGCCGCGTGCGGAACACATCGCGCACCATGCCATTGTCTTTGCGCAGGTAAAAACGTCCATTGTGACAGGTAACCATACCAGCAGCATCCTGCCCACGATGTTGCAAAAACGTTAGCGCATCGTAAATTTCCTGATTAACATAGGATTTGGCAACGATGCCTACAATACCACACATGAATTATTCCTCATTAGGCAAAACTGCCAGTGTTGGTTCTATTAAGTTTAAAAGTTGGCTAACTTCACTAGTAAATTTATAAGTCCAATCATCTACTAGTACAAAATGGGGTATAAGTATGGACCCTTGCCACCACACATCACCACTAATAGGGGTTAGGGATAATAAAGACACGATTATCACAACAATCAAACCACCACGGATAATGCCAAACACCATACCAAATAAATGATCTGTGGCCGAAAGGCCTGTCATGGCAATCAGCTTACCCACCATTTTGATGACTAAGCCAGCAATGACCAGCGTAGCGACAAATAAAATTACATGGGCCACAGAGACACGAAGAAGATCATTATCAATCCAGCTTTCCATCATGCCACTAAGCTGATAACCAAACATCCGAGCCACAAAATAACCAGCGAACCACGCACCTAAGGCAAGCAATTCACGGGCAAAGCCACGCATCAATCCATATAAACTGGAAGCAATGATGATGGCCAGAATAATCCAGTCAAAAACGTTTAGGCTGTCCATGGTGTGCGAGGGCTCTTATTGATTATTTAGGTTATAGGCAACAACAATGCCACTTAATTTATAATCTTGTTGCAGTTTGCCTTTTAAAGTATCCGCTTCACTCCGGGTATTAACTGGGCCAACTAGAACTCGATAGTAATCATTAAACTCTTGTACATAGGCGGCAAATTTAGCCTTTAGTAACTTTTTCAATAATGCTTCAGCTTTATCTTTACTCTTAAAACTCGCTAATTGCACAACCCAAGAATTAGGTAAGCCTTGGGCATCCAAACTAGGCTTATTGCTTGGTGTAGCCTTTGGTTTAGCAGTTTCTTGTTCAGGCTTTGACGCTTTAGTATCAGCAATGGGGGCTAGGGCAATGGGTTTAGCTGGGTCAACAGTCTCAATTTCTATAGGCTCGACGTCTAGGGGCGCTGGCATAGCAATTTGCGTCGGTGCCTTGGCTAAATCTTTTAGGCCATCACCATCAAGAACAAAAGGCAATACAATAATGGCTAATCCAAGCCAAACTAGAGAACCGATAATTTTATGTCGCATAAGCGTTGCCATTATCCTTGCTGCTGTTGTTCAAAATAGGCTAAAACTTCACCCACTGTTTGGAACGAACCAAACACTAAAATTTTGTCAGTGGGTTGGGCATAATCAAGCGCTTGCTGCAATGCCTCTACAATAGTACCACAAGCATGATAATGATCCTCAGCTACCCCACTCTGCTGTAAACTGCTGGTTAGCTCCGGCAAATCTAAGCCACGGGGCCCTTGCGAAGGCGCTAAAAACCAGTGCTCAAGCTGCTCACTCATAGTCTTAATTACTGCATCATAGTCTTTGTCAGACAACATGGCAAAAACACCATGAATAGCGCCTTTTTCTTGAGCCAGAGAACGGCATAGGTTAGCTGCCGCATGAGGATTATGGGCCACATCTAAAATAACCTGCTTACCTTGCCAATTAAGCTCTTGATAACGGCCAGCTAAGCGTGCCTCAGCTAATCCTGTTTGAATGGCAGCATCACTTATGGAAAACGGCAATAATTTTATTGCTTGCACCACAGCTGCGACGTTCATAGCAGGCAAACTCACCTTAGGAACTGTTAGGTTGCCACTCTCACCTTTCCACAGCTGTTCATCTTGTAAAAAATGTTGGCCATTTTGATACCAACGACTTCCCACTTTTTGAGCATGGTCGCCCACTGACATGGGTCCATCAATCTGACCAAAAATAGCCGCTTTACCAGCTCGGAAAATGCCTGCTTTTTCACGCCCTATTACCTCAAGGTCAGAACCTAACCAATCCATATGATCTAAAGCAATACTAGTCACAATAGCAATATCAGCATCGATTACATTGACCGCATCCAGACGCCCACCTAAGCCCACTTCTAAGAGTGCCACATCAGGCTGCTTGTGCTGCATAAGGTCAAAGGCAACTAGGGTATTAAACTCAAAGTAAGTAAGTTCAACTGGCGTCTCGGCAGCTTCAATACGCGCTTGGTTTACCCTTTCAAAGCTGGCACATAGATCAGCATCACTTACCATTTCGCCATTAAAGCAAATACGTTCGTTAAAACGTACAAAATGGGGCGATGTTAACGCCCCATATGTCAAACCGGATGCTTCTAAAATAGCGCCAAGGAAGGCGACCGTGGAGCCTTTACCGTTAGTTCCTGCTACCGTAATTACTTGTTTAGCAATCGGCCTATCACCAAGCAGCTGTTTAGCAACTTGGCTAATGCGCCCCAGCCCCAGTTCAATATCGTGCTCTGGATGCTGCTGTTCAAGCCAGGTTAAACATTGTTCAACTGAAGTAAAAGTAGCAGACGCATTCATAGGCGTTTATTCAGCTTCCACGATAGGCGCAGGTTGATTGGTGAAAGCGGCAAGCAGACGCACCACTGTGGATTTCATATCTTTACGATCAACAATCATATCGATGGCGCCGTGTTCTAATAAAAACTCACTCTTTTGAAAACCTTCAGGCAAGGTCTCACGAACAGTTTGTTCAATAACCCTAGGGCCGGCAAAGCCCATGCGTGCTCCAGGCTCAGCAATATTGATATCACCCAACATAGCTAAACTAGCTGAAACACCACCATAAACTGGATCAGTAAGCACGGAAATATAAGGAATACCCATATTACGCAGTTTTTCCAGCGCAGCGCTGGTTTTCGCCATTTGTAACAAAGAGGTTAAGGCTTCTTGCATACGCGCACCGCCAGAGGCAGAAAAACAAACGAATGGAATACGATGTTCCATGGCATATTCAGCCGCGCGCACAAAGCGTTCACCAACCACAGCACCCATAGATCCACCGAGGAAGTTAAATTCAAAAGCCACAGCCACAATATCAAGGCCATCTATGGAGCCTTTCATTGCCACTAATGCATCTTTTTCCTGAGTAACTTTCTGGGCACTAGCTAAACGATCTTTATACTTCTTTAGATCTTTAAATTTTAGTCGATCAACTGGTTCTACTTCACTGGCGATTTCTGCTCGCCCAGCCGCATCTAAAAACAGGTTTAGTCGTTCCCGTGCCCCCACCCGCATATGATGGTTACACTTCATACAAACTTCTAAGTTCTTTTCCAACTCAGGCTTATACAGCACCGCTGAACATTTTGGGCAGCTCTTCCATAGGCCCTCAGGTACGGATGATTTACGATCTTTGTTGCCGATATTGGTAAGGATGCCGGATGGCACAATTTTATCTAACCAGCTACTCATGGATACTCCTGAAAAAACCTATTACTAGGTCATCTATTATCAATATAAATTCTGTTTGCCGCAGCAACAACTGACTATGTTTGAATAAAACACTAAAAGTCATTAATAAGTTGCCCGCACCTTGGCCATAAAAGCCGCTATTTTAGCATGATCTTTAATGCCTTTGCTGGATTCAACTCCCCCACTAACATCAACTGCCCAAGGTTGAATCTGACTAATGGCGTCGGTCACATTTGACACATCAAGTCCACCAGCGAGAATAATCTCATGTCTTAATTCTTTATCAATTGCCTGCCAATCAAAGCGCGCTCCCGTTCCGCCTGGCGTTCCTTGCTGATAAGTGTCTAATAACAAACCTTGTGCCTGATGGTATGACTCCTGCACCTGCAGCAAATTAATTTCTGGACGCATACGTACAGCTTTAATCCAAGGCAAGCCAAATTGATGACAAAAAGCTGGGCTTTCATCACCATGAAATTGTATCAGTGTTAAAGGTACTTGTTGGAGAACTTGTTCTATGGCTTCTGCACTGGCATTAACAAATAAGCCCACGCTAGTAACAAAGCTAGGTACTTGGGCCACAAGATGTTTTGCTTGTTGACCATCAACAGCGCGAGGACTGGGAGGATAGAACACGAATCCGAGGGCATCAGCACCCGCATTGGCAGCAGCTACAACGTCATCAGCGTGACGCAAACCACATATTTTTACCCGTGTTCTCATAAGGGTTTCTTAAACAACAAAATGAAGGCAATATAGTACCAGATTTTTAGCCAAAGCACAGGGCTTAAAACAATGTCTCTGGTAACCATGTTTGCAGAAAATGTGGCCCTAAGACTGTCTGTGGCAAAGCAAATTTAGTGTCATATTCAGCATTCACAAAATATAGCCCATAAGCGGGCGCTGTGGCTGCTGATTGACGTCGATCACAAGCCAGTAAAACGTCTTTAGCCCAACTGGGTGGTTGTTGGCCAGCGCCAATAGTCATTAATAAACCAGCAAAGTTACGAATCATATGCTGCAAAAACGCATTTGCACGCACATCTATAACCACATAATTGCCCGCGGCATAGACTTTTATATGATGCACTTGCCTAACTGGATTGTGAGCTTGACAAGCAGCAGCGCGGAACGAACTAAAATCATGCTCACCCTCTAAATAACTCGCTGCCTGCTGCATTTTTTCCACATCCAAAGGGCGGTAATTCCAAGTCACTTCCTTATCCATAAGCGCTGGACGCATGGGGTGATTGTAGATCACATAGCGATATTGACGGGCAACGGCAGAAAAGCGGGCATGGAAGGCTTCTGGTACCACTTGGGCCCACTGAATAGCGATATCATCGGGTAATTTTGCGTTGCCACCATGGGTCCATGCCCGCAAAGGTCTGGTGTTGGGAGTATCAAAATGCACAACTTGACCACTGGCATGGACACCAGCATCTGTGCGTCCGGCACACACTACCTTGATGGGTGTATCAGCAACATTGCTGAGAGCTAATTCTAGCTTTTCTTGCACACTAACTGCGCCTTTTTGGCATTGCCAACCATGATAGTGGCGACCATTATAGGCTACTTGCAAAGCCACACGTTCATGGCCTGAAGGCAAATATTCCGTTGGATCAGCGGCAAAGGTCATGGCTTAATCCTGATGCAGTTTAGCTAACAGCATAGTCGCACTGGTTTGCTGTTCGAGATTGCCTTCATGCAGCACTTCCTGCAATAGCTCCCTAGCCTGATCAACTTGCCCCATTTCAATATAACTTTGGGCTAAATCGAGTTTACTTAGCACTTCGTCTTCGCTACTACTAAACTGCTGAGGCTCGTGAATATTTTGTTTTCTATTTTCTTGCTGCAATACTTTATCCACTTCATCAGCCAAGCTTAAATCAGCGTATTCATGATCAGAATCACCTGCAGATGCACTCTGTTGCTCACGTTCTTGCAAAAGCTGAGCAATAAATTCTGCTTCGCTCGTTGCTTTATTAGCTTGGCGGGCATCAACTTTGGTAGCTCCACGAGTCGCATAAATAGTTTCTGGTGGTTTATCTCTCGCTTCTGTCTGAGATGACAAATACGGCTCTGTCGTGCGCATTTTTTTACTTCTTTTTGGTGTACGGCTAGACCATAACAAAACCAATACAAGTAACAGCAAAATGCTGGTTACAATGCATAAAGTAGCTACGACCCAAGGGTAAAATTGTGGCGAGATTAACTGTGACCATACATAATCGAAGTTAATAACTGGTTGCAACCCATTAACTTCATCTTCGATACTAGACTCTGTATCTATAGTTTCTGGTACAGGTGTAGGTGTAGATTTAAGTGCTGACTCTGTTGACGCTTTTGCTGCTGGCTCTGCCTTTGGTATGGCTGTAGGTTCAGGTTTGGTCTGTTGTTGATTTTCCTGTTGCAAGTCCTTTACCTGAGACGTTAATGCCACCAGCAATGCTTGCTGCTTAGCCATCTCAAGTTGCAGATTTTCTAACTGCTGCCTTAAGGCCTTTGACTCTTCATCATAAACCGGCTGATCTCGAGTCACTTGGGTTTCGACTTCAGGCGTCTGTGGCAAAGCCATTGTTTGAGTTTGTGTTACCTCTTTTGCGCTTACATCTGGGCTTGGTATGGCCAATACTTCACTGGATGTAGTAACCAAAGAAAGAGGATTATTAATTAACTGCTGATATTCTGCTTCTGCCTGTTTAGCACTCAACAGATTTATTTGTTCATTTGATGGTATGTTAATCTGGCTACCTGTAATTATGTGACCAATATGCCCGTCTCTAAAAGCCTCTGGATTGGTTTTGTAAATGGCTATTAGCATCTGCCATGGATTGGTATTTACAGGCGCATTTTCCACCGCCACCCGCCATAAGGTTTGCTCAGGCTCTACCACAACCTGCTTTTGTCCAACTAGATTATCCGCATTGTTAGTATCTTCTGCACTCACCTGAGTGGCGAATAATAGGTAGCAACTTGATAGTATTAATGTAAATAACCAATGATAGGCCATGTGTATCTTCATAATTTGATATCAACTAGTTAAGTCAACTTGAACATATATTAAAACATAAAAAAAGGTGCGCCTTATAATCAAGGCAGCACCTTATTAGGTATTAATTAAAACCCATCCTCAAGCTAATATTACTGCTCAAGTAAAATACGCAACATACGACGTAGCGGTTCTGCTGCACCCCATAACAATTGGTCACCGACAGTAAAGGCAGACAGATACTTGGGGCCCATATTAAGCTTGCGTAAGCGCCCTACTGGCGTTGCCATGGTGCCAGTAATCTTTGCTGGTGTTAATTCTGCCATGGTGGCCTCACGATCATTTGGTATGACGCTAACCCATTCGTTAGCACCAGCCAACATATCTTCGATTTCATCCATTGGCACATCATTATTCAGCTTAATGGTAAAGGCTTGAGAATGACACCGCATAGCGCCAATGCGCACACACAGACCATCGACAGGAATAACATTTTGCTCTGTGTTGCCAAGGATTTTGTTGGTTTCAGAATGCGCCTTCCACTCTTCTCGGCTCTGACCATTATCAAGCTGAGAATCAATATAAGGAATTAAACTACCTGCCAATGGCGCACCAAACTGACTAATATCATTCGCATCAGCACGAATGACAGCAGACACTTTACGATCAATATCCAAAATAGCCGAGGCTGGGTCGGCCAACTCGGCACCTACAGATTGATTGATATAACCCATTTGGTTAAGTAATTCACGCATATGCCGTGCGCCACCACCAGAGGCAGCTTGGTAAGTCATGGCTGACAACCACTCAACCTGATTATTAGCAAACAAGCCACCCAAGGCCATCAACATTAGACTGACGGTGCAATTGCCGCCAATAAAGTCTTTTTTGCCAGCCACTAAGGCCTGATCAATAACGTCTCGGTTAACAGGATCAAGGATAATTACACTGTCATCGGCCATACGCAAACTAGAGGCTGCATCAATCCAATAACCTTGCCATCCCTCTGCCCGTAGAGGACCAAAAACAGCTTTTGTGTAGTCACCACCCTGACAGGAAATAATAATATCCATGGTCTTTAAGACCTCAAGATCATGGGCATCCTGTAATACGGGAACGTCAACACCAAAGTCAGGCGCTGCCTGACCGGCCTGAGAGGTGGTAAAAAATACTGGCTCAATATGCTGAAAATCATTTTCTTCCTGCATACGTTGCATCAGCACAGAACCCACCATGCCCCGCCAGCCTACTAAACCTAAACGCTTCATTTTAAACCTCATCACCAATAAGCATTTAGCCAAATAATTAGCCCATAGAGCCAGTATATTATGCCAGCTTAATGCTTATATTTAAAAAACTGTAAACCCTCATTTTAAGGGGAAATTATTGTGACCTTAAGTATAGGTCAAACTGCCTTATTTCTTGCTTAAATAAGCAATAATTTAAGGCTCTTCAGTACTATTTCTATTTTAACCGCTTACCAGCGCAGAAACTACTGCCTCACCCATAGTTTCAGTATTGACGACTTGACAGCCTTCGCTAGCTATATCAGCAGTGCGTAAGCCTTGATCCAAGACCTTACTAACAGCCAATTCAATAGCATCAGCTACCTCACCCTCACCAAGGGAATAACGCAACATCATGGCGGCAGATAGAATAGTAGCCAAGGGGTTTGCCTTGCCCTGCCCAGCAATATCTGGCGCCGAACCATGGCAAGGTTCGTACATACCTTTACCGTTGGCATCCAGAGAGGCCGAAGGTAACATACCGATGGAACCAGTTAACATGGCGGCAGCATCGGAGAGAATATCGCCAAACATATTACCTGTCACCAAAACATCAAATTGTTTGGGTGCTCGCACTAGTTGCATGGCCGCATTATCCACATACATATGACTTAGTTCCACATCGGGGTAGTCCTTAGCCATATCGTCCATAATTTCACGCCACAGAACAGTAACCTCTAACACATTGGCTTTATCCACGGAACAAAGTTTGCCGTTACGGGCGCGGGCGGCTTCAAAAGCTACTTTACCTATACGGCGTATTTCAGACTCACTATAAACATAGGTGTTATAACCCTGACGTTCACCTGATTCCAAGGTGCGCACACCCCGTGGCTGGCCAAAGTAAATTCCGCCTGTCAGTTCACGGACTATCAGAATATCCAAACCTGAAACCACCTCTGGTTTCAGTGTTGAAGCATCAGCTAATTGTGGATACAGGATTGCAGGACGCAAATTACCAAATAATTCCAGACCTGAACGAATGCCTAACAAGCCTTTCTCTGGACGAATAGCCATATCTAGGCCATCCCACTTAGGACCACCCACTGCCCCCAAAAGAATAGCATCGCAGGCCTTGGCTTTAGTCATGGTTGCTTCTGGCAAAGGCTCACCAGTCGCATCAATGGCAGCACCACCTAGCAAAGCTGAATCAATGGTTAAATCTAAACCAAATTTTTCCTTACTGGCTTCGAGTACCTTAACAGCTTCAGTAATAATCTCTGGGCCTATACCATCACCTGGCAAAACCAATACGTTATGAGTCATGTATAAATTCCTTATTCAGCAAACAACCAGGGAGCCTGCGCTTTGCGCTTAGCTTCATATTGCTTAATAAAATCCGACTGTTCTAAAGTCAAACCAATATCATCTAAGCCATTCAGCAAGCAGTGGCGCCTAAAATTATCTACAGAAAAGTTGATATCACCTATCTGCGCACCTGTAATGCACCCTGCCTCCAAATCGACAGTAAGATTAAAACCTTTATTGCTATTGGCTTCTTTAAACAATTCATCTACCTGTTGCTCAGATAGGGTGATGGGCAAAATGCCATTCTTAAAGCAGTTATTATAAAAAATATCCGCAAAGCTAGGCGCAATGACACAGCGAATGCCAAAGTCTAACAAAGCCCATGGCGCATGCTCGCGACTGGATCCACAACCAAAATTTTCCCGCGCCAGCAGAATACTGGCTTTAGTGTAAGGTTCTTGATTGAGAATAAAGTCAGGATTGAGTGGGCGCTGGGAATTATCAGCATCAGGCTGACCTTCATCCAGATAGCGTAACTCATCAAATAGGTTAGGCCCAAAGCCAGAACGTTTAATGGATTTTAAAAACTGCTTAGGGATAATCATATCCGTATCGACATTAGCACGATCAAGGGGGGCGACTATGCCTGTTAATTGCGTAAATGCTTGCATCATAATCTCCTTAACCAAAGTCACGAACATCAACAAAGTGGCCCGCAATAGCGGCGGCGGCGGCCATGGCAGGGCTTACTAAGTGCGTCCGGCCACCAAAGCCTTGTCGACCTTCAAAGTTGCGATTGGAAGTGGAAGCACAATGCTCTCCCGTACCCAACTTGTCAGCATTCATGGCCAAACACATGGAACAACCAGGCTCACGCCACTCCAAACCGGCAGCTTCAAAAATCTTATCCAAACCTTCTGCCTCAGCCTGTTGTTTTACCAGACCAGAACCAGGTACTACCAAAGCTTGCTTAATCGTTGCAGCCACCTTGTGGCCAGCAACCACTTCTGCCGCGGCACGCAAATCTTCAATACGACTATTGGTGCAGGAGCCAATAAATACTCGATCTAACTGAATATCGGTAATGGCTTGCTCAGCTTGCAAACCCATATATGTAAGTGCCCGCTCAATACTGCTGGCTTTAACTTGATCTTGCTCTGTCGCTGGATTGGGTACCTGTGCTGATACTGGCAACACCATTTCTGGGGACGTACCCCAAGTAACTTGAGGGGCAATCTTACTACCATCCATAACCACGACTTGATCAAACTCCGCATCAGCATCAGAATGCAGATCTTGCCATGCGGCTACGGCCATATCCCATTGTTCGCCTTGGGGTGCATAGGGGCGACCTTGTACATAGTCTATGGTCGTTTTATCAACGGCTACCATACCAACCCTAGCACCCGCTTCAATGGCCATATTACAGACTGTCATACGCCCTTCCATAGACATATCAGCAAACACTTGTCCGGCAAATTCAATGGCGTATCCAGTGCCACCAGCAGTGCCAATTTCACCAATAATAGCCAAGACAACATCTTTAGCAGTGACGCCTTTACCTAAGACACCATCAACTTTGACCAACATATTTTTAGATTTTTTCTGAATCAGGCATTGAGTGGCCAATACATGTTCTACTTCAGAGGTACCAATACCATGAGCCAAGGCACCGAGAGCACCATGGGTGGCAGTATGAGAATCGCCACAGACTACTGTCATGCCGGGCAAGGTAGCACCCTGCTCAGGCCCTACAACATGGACAATACCTTGGCGAGCATCCTGCATTTTAAATTCAGTAATACCAAAGTGATCACAGTTTTCACCTAGGGTCATAACCTGAATTTTTGACACCGGATCGGCAATACCATTAACACCTACAGAGCGTTCCTGGGTCGTGGTTGGCACATTGTGATCTGGCGTAGCCAAGTTGGTATCTATACGCCATGGTTGTCGCCCAGCAATACGCAAACCTTCAAAGGCCTGTGGCGAAGTAACTTCATGCAATAGATGACGATCAATATAAATTAGACAACTACCATCTTCTTGTTGATGCACTAGATGCGCATCCCAAAGTTTATCGTAAAGTGTCTTTGTGGCCATTTCAGCCTCCTGTTATTTGTCTCTATCTAACTAGGAATAACATTAATAATAACGCTATCTTCGACTATTGAGGATATTATACGTACAGATCAACAATAACTCTAATTCATATTTTTTATATATTGGATTCCAATTAGGAATACATATGCACTATACTTAGGATAAGTTTAGCTTTACTTAAACATACCTAATTGATATGGATACGCAACAACTTCAGGCTTTTGTTACTGTCGCCAGACTGGGCTCATTCTCCCAAGCTGCAGAGCAACTGTATTTAACCCAGCCAGCAATTAGTAAGCGCATAGATAAATTAGAGCAGCAACTAAACGCCCGCCTATTTGATCGTATAGGCCGCCATGTAAATCTTACTGATGCGGGTATGGTACTGCTACCCAAAGCCAAACATATATTGGCAACTTTAGAGGATACAAGTCGCGAACTAAGTAATTTGTCTGGTCGAGTGGAAGGTGAATTACGTATTGCTACTAGCCATCATATAGGCTTACATCGCTTGCCCCCCTTTTTACGCGCATACCAACAAGCTTTCCCTAAAGTAAAACTGGATATTCAATTTGCCGAATCAGAAGTTATCTATCAAGGTGTTTTGGAAGGTCTGTGGGAAATTGGCATTATTACCTTAAGCCCTCACCCGCACACACAATTACAACAAGAAGTGGTCTGGCAGGACGAAATGCATTTTGTCTGCTCACCCAGCCACCCCTTGGCCATTGCTAACAATGTGAGTCTGCAAGACCTCGGTAATTATGATGCTCTCCTAAGTAAGCCCGGCACTTTTACCCGCGAACTATTAAGCCAACGTTTTGATCAAGCCAAAGTTGACCTACCCGTGGCTACATCAACAAATAACTTAGATACTTTACGTATGCTGGCCAGTACGGGCATGGGTTGGAGCCTATTACCACATACTCTGTTAAACAACGACATTACGCCTATCGCAAGCAATATACCTACCATTGTTAGGCATCTTGGATGTGTCAGCCATAAGCAGAGAAGTCTGTCTAATCCAGCCCAACAATTGATGCATTTACTGCAAACTTTATAGCCAAAATTAATTCTAAAATAAACAAAATTTTTCTTACCAAAAGCGCTAAGTTTGGTCTACAATTGCCGAAAACAATAATCAGTCAATTATTTCTAATAGTGACATAAAAAGCGGGCAATTATATGAATATGACAAAGCCTATACGCTATGCATTTTTGCAAGTCCCAAGTTACTCCATGATCACCTTCTCATCTGCCGTAGCGGCATTACGAGGCGCCAACTATATCAGTGGACAACGTCTTTACGAGTGGGAAATAATCACCATGACTGGTAATCCAGTCACTGCCAGTGTTGGCTTTGAAGTTGGGCCTACCAAATCAATTAGTGAGTTAAATCTTAGCGGCTTAGAAGCTTTAGTTGTATGTGGTGGCACCTATATTGATCGCGCCTATGATAAAAACACTCTAAGCTTCCTCCGTAAAGTGGCCAATTCTAAAGTAAATTTGGGTTCCACCTGTACCGGCAGCTATCTGCTTGCTGCAGCGGGTCTTTTAGAGGGTTATAAGTGCACTATTCATTGGGAAAATCTAGCTGGGATGCGCGAAGAGTTTCCTAATATACTGATGTCCTCTAACTTATTTGCCATTGACCGTGATCGTTTTACCTGTTCAGGAGGTAGTTCTTCTCTGGATATGATGCTGCAATTAATTGGTCAGCAACAAGGTCCTGAATTGGCTGCGGCTGTGTCAGAAATGTTTATTATGGAACGTATTCGTGACCATCATGACACGCAACGTATCCCATTACGCTTACATCTCGGCAATAGCCAACCCAAATTAATCGAAGCCGTCGCCCTGATGGAAGCCAATTTGGAAGAAACTATTTCCCTTGATGATTTAGCTAGGTATGTTGGGGTATCTCGTCGACAGCTTGAGCGCCTATTCCAGAAACATCTAAAATGTGTACCCTCGCGTTACTACCTTGAGTTGCGTCTAAACCGCGCTCGCCAACTTTTATTACAGACCAACCTATCTATTATTGATGTGTCTTTGGCTTGTGGTTTTGTTTCAGCACCCCACTTTTCAAAGTGTTATCGGGACTTCTTTGGCATTCCACCACGGGAAGAAAGACGCCGCTTTGCGCCTGGCACTGGCAGTCAACTGAACTCTTCAGCTAGTCAAGAAGAAGCAGAAGACGAAGCAACAGCAACAGATACCCAAACTTAAACAGATCAGTTTAAAAGTGCTTGATTTGAAGGTTGTTAGCGCTTTCTTCGACGTCGCCTAAGGTCGCGAGAGTCAGCAGTTGAAGAGGTCTCTTTAGGCCTTGGTAAGACCACCTCTTTTGCTAGCTCAGGGAAAGGGTCTTGTTTGTTAGGGAAAGCCATAGCATTAACAAAATAGTCTTGGAAAGCCGGCTCTACGGCTGTCTCTATCTTTTCAATTTGCCTCACCACAGTCTCAATAACAGGTCGTGATTCTTGATCTAGGAGAGCGACACGAGCCCCAGTACCAGCTGCATTGCCTGCAGCAGACACCTGATCTAATTTACAATCTGGTATTAGGCCAAGCACCATGGCGTACTTAACATCAATATGACTACCAAAGGCACCAGCTAAACGAATGCGCTCAACCCGATCGACACCTTGATAATCCATTAATAATTTGATGCCAGCATAGAGCGCCGCTTTAGCCAATTGGATAGCACGCACATCATTTTGGAGAATTTTAACGGCCGAGTGTTGTTCTGTAGCCGGTAATATTTCATAAGCAAAGGTACGGCCATCAGCTTTAATACGTGGACTTTTTGCAGCTAAGTTGCCATCAATCACACCATCCTGATTAATAACACCAGCTAAGTAGAGTTCTGCTACCACTTCGATAATGCCAGAACCACAAATACCCGTAATCCCTGAATCAGCAACTGCATCAGCAAAACCATCTTCATCAGACCAGAGTTCACATCCGATCACACGATAACGTGGTTCCAGGGTTTCAGGATTAATACGAATACGCTCAATTGCACCAGCAGCTGCACGCTGTCCTGAACTTATTTGCGCACCTTCAAAGGCTGGCCCTGTGGGACTAGAACAAGCCACCAAACGATGGCGATTACCAAGCACAATCTCAGCATTGGTGCCCACATCAACCAACAAAGTCATGGCATCATGGTTAAAGGGCTCTTCGGCCAATACCATACCTGCGGTATCGGCACCCACATGACCTGCAATACATGGCAACAAATAGGCTCGCGCTTGCGGGTTAAGATATATATCCATATCTTTAGCTAGCTTACTAACTGCCATATCTGTAGCTAAAGCAAAAGGTGCACCACCCAGCTCAACGGGATTAATACCCAATAGCAAATGATGCATTACGGGGTTGGCCACAAAAGTAATTTCTAAAATATCTGTCTGCTCACAAGCTGCTTGCTGGACTAAATCAAGCACCAAGGTATTTAAGGCTTCACGCACTACCTTAGTCATTTCTTGCTCGCCACCCGGATTCATCATCACATAAGAGACGCGGCTCATTAAGTCTTCGCCAAAACGTATTTGAGGATTCATTACCCCAGCACTGGCTTTCACTTCACCACTAACCAAATCACATAAGTGAGCAGCAATGGTGGTGGAACCCACATCAACAGCAATACCATATAAGCGATCATGAAACCCTGGCCACACAGCAACGACTTGTTTACCTTCTCGAACCGCAACAGTTGCACACCACTTACCTTGCCGCAATGTAGTCTGCAATTGGGGCAATAAGGATACGTCATAATCTAATTCAGATAACTGCCAGTCTTGTTCTAGGGCATTTAGTAACCGTCGTAAATCACCCGATGGATCATGCATATCCGGTTCTTGTACTTCTACATAGTACAAATGCACCAAGGGGTTAAGTGAGATTTCATGGTGTTCAGCACCTTTCCGAATGGTTTGGTGGTGAACCTGACTTTCTGCGGGCACGTCAACCACAATGTCATTAAGGACTTTGGTATGGCAACTTAATCGTCGCCCGGGTTTCAGTTCACGGCGTTCCGCATATTTTAATTCTGGGGCTGTAATGGGTTCTAAGCTATCCGCGGTTGAGGTGATACCAAATTTGGCAAACTCACCCTCACTGACAAGAATTTGGCAACGGCCACAAATACCACGACCACCACAAACTGAGTCAATATCCACATTTAAATAGCGCGCAGCCTGCAGTAAAGGCGTACCCACAGGGAACTTACCGCGTTTCCCTGAAGGGGTAAATACAACCAAAACCTCATCAGCCTGATTAGTCATAATATTGCTCTCGATACTTTACCCGAACTATAAAAGTGAAAGTTTAACAACCTACTAGTCTTTAAAAATGGCTTAGTTAGCCAATGCAAATGGCATATTAGCAACTAAATACGGGGCCATTAAAGCCCCGTGTGTGATTATCTTAAGATATTAACCACGGCGACGGCGACGACCGCCGCGGCTACCCTCACGCTCAGGAGTGGGTTCACGATAAGCCTTAATCCAGTTTTTGCATTCTGGGTCATGCCCCATCATCAAATCTCCACCACGAATACCGAGCATCACCTCTTCGTGCATAGGGTTCACAATAGCGGAAGTCATACCAGCACCAATTGCACAGGCAATAAAGGTACAATTAACCCCATTACGATTGGGCAAGCCAAAACTAAAGTTAGAGGCTCCGCAAGTGGTATTAACCTTTAATTCAGTGCGCAAACGGTGAACTAACTCCATTACTTGACGCCCAGAGGTGTTAATAGCACCTACGGGCATAACCAGAGGATCAACCACAACATCTGAGGCAGGGATACCATAATCGGCAGCTCTGTTAACAATCTTTTTAGCTACATCAAAGCGCACATTGATATCTTGTGAAATACCCGTTTCATCATTTGAAATAGCTACCACAGCAGCGCCATATTTTTTAACCAAAGGCAGGACACGTTCTAATGATTCGTCCTCACCAGTCACTGAATTCAATAATGCCTTGCCTTTGTACACTTTTAAGCCGGCTTCTAAAGCTTCAATAATAGAAGAATCAATTGCCAAAGGAACATCAACCAATGACTGCACCAGTTCAATAGTTTGTGCCAAAATGGCTGGCTCATCCGCCAAAGGAATACCGGCATTAACATCCAACACAGTAGCTCCAGCCGCTACCTGCGCCAAAGCATCGGCTTCTACCCGACTAAAATCACCATTTTTCATCTCTTCAGCTAACAACTTACGGCCAGTTGGATTAATGCGCTCACCAATTACGGCAAAAGGGCGATCAAAGCCAATCACTACTTCTTTGGTTGCTGAACTGATAATTGTATCGGTCATGATATTTTCCTATTAAAAATAAAAAGCCACATTATAAATGCGACAGTTGTGAACTAAGGATAACTTAGTCATTATCTAGCTCACAGTAAAACCTTTGCTATTTATGGTGAAGCGGCCATCCTGCACCTTATACATCCATTGTGCTGATTTCTTTAAGCCGCCCAGAGGGTAAAGATGGCATTGCTCAATCAAACACTCTGGATCAGCGGCCATACCCACAACTAGATCACGCACTAATTCACTCGGCTCCGAAGACGGAGCGTTAACGTATTTACCTAAAAATGAATCTTTAAGGGATAACTTCAGCATATTTACTGGGTTACGAGTTAAAAATCGAACCGAAGCCCCTACTCCACAATGAGCAGCATGCCGCATTAAGGTCTTTATGGTGGCCAAACCTGGCACGCCAATATGCACCGGTAGCTCATTACCAGCGGCACGAATTGAGCGTTCCCATGCGAATATAGGTGCTGCTTCAAAGGCAAACTGGGTGGCCAAATAAAGCTGCATATCTGTCTGTTTGGCGTAATCATTTTTTTGTTGAATAGCCAAGGCACAATCTGCCGGAGAAATATCCGGGCTGCCTTCGGGATGACCAGCTAATCCCATTTTTTGCATGCCATACTTTTCAAATAAACCCGTCTGCAGCACTTCCATAGAACTACTGAATTCGCCTACTGGATTAGTTACACCGCCACCAATCAATAAGCCTTCGGTAACCCCTGTCTCAGCTTGTAACGAGGCTAGATTTTGTTCCAAAAATTGCGCAGAAGGTATAGATCGGGCAGCAAAGTGAGGCACTGGGTTAAACCCCTCATCTTTGAGTCGACGCACGGTTTTAACCGTATCGGCAAAATCAGAGCCTGGCAAAAAAGTAACATAGACCGTACAGCCAGGACGTAAAATATCAGCAAAACTGTCAACCTTTGCCGCGCCACCAGGCGTGACTTCAACAGTTGTTTTTTGCATTAGATCAATAATAGCTTGTTTTTCAGCCACCGCAGATAAAGCCATAATCACGATCTCCGAATTAGACTCGTTAAGCCTCTTGAAAACCACCAGCAGCAACTAATTGCGCTAGTCTTTCATCAGTATATTCTTGCTCAAGGCGGGCAACAGTAACCTGCAGTACCGCCTGCAAATCATCGTCACAGGGCTGATTGTCGCGCCGCCACTCAGATAAATAGCCATCAGTGCCATGCATACCTGATCGCATAGCTGCTCTATCTATAGCCTTTTCAAAGCGCTCAGACAAAGGTTGCTTAGCCGCTTTGCGTCCCTGTTTTACAATCACCTGCGCGGGAATATCCCGCCACATTACCAAAGTTAATGTTGCCATTTAATTACCTTAGCTTCATTCTGTTGCATAAATTGCTGCAAATCTTGGGCCATTTGCCCATAACCAGTAACGATTTTCTGGTACTCCAAGCCCAAATATTGAGCTGCAGCCTCAGCATAATGATCAAGCTCACGACTTTCATCCTGGGCCATGTAGACCAATTTCTTATAATGGCCAAATAACATAGGAATTAACTTAGGCTTCTCCATTAATCCCATACCCTGCATTATTAATTGCTCAAAATGCCGGGCTAAGTAATCTGTTAAGTAAAAGGTACCTAACTCTGCCTCAGCTAATTGTGCAAAGGCTTGGCTACCAGCGTAAAACTCATAACAATGAGCGCCCTGCAAACGCTGAACCTGATATTTTTCTAATACCTTATCCAACAGCCCGCCCGTACCACAATCAGCAAAGCCAACGAACACCTGATCATATTCACCGGCAAAATCTTTTAAGCGCTGCTCTACAGCAGCTGGGATTTTTTCCGGTCGATTATGCAACTCAGCTGGAATTTGCGAAATTCGCACATTATCCCAACCATTGCTTCGAGCTACAGCCGAGATTTCACGAGCAATAGCACCACAAGCAATTATCAACAATTTAGCCGGCTGCATAATAGATCGCGGGGTTAAATTACGTATATCAGGCTCTGGCCCGACGTTCCATGATCAGCGTTTTTGCCGTCTCTACTGCCACAGCAGCATCACGACAATAGGCATCGGCACCAATGGCTTCACCAAACTCTTCATTTAATGGAGCGCCACCAACTAATACCAAATAATCATCACGGATACCCTGCTCCTTAAGGGTATCAATAACCACCTTCATATAGGGCATGGTTGTAGTTAACAAGGCAGACATGCCCAAAATATCGGGTTTATGCTCTTCTAAAGCGGCAATATAGTCTTCAACTGGTGTATTAATACCAAGGTCCACAACCTCAAAGCCAGCACCTTCCCACATCATGGCAACCAGATTCTTACCAATATCGTGAATATCACCTTTTACCGTACCAATAACGGCCTTACCTAAGGGTTCAGCACCCGTCTCAGCAAGTAGTGGCCGCAGAATAGACATGCCGGCTTTCATGGCGTTGGCCGCCATCAATACCTCAGGCACAAATAAGATGCCGTCACGGAAATCAATACCAACAATTGTCATACCCGCTACCAAAGCTTCATTCAACACCTTATCTGGTGCCCAACCTCGGTCAAGTAGTATCTGTGTGCCCTCGGCAATTTCGTCTTCCATGCCGTCATAAAGATCGTCATGCATTTGTTCTACCAACTCTTCATCACTTAGCGTACTAAGATCTAAATCATCTTCATATTGATCATCGGACATTGATATCACTCCTGCAAATAATCATATCCCAAACACAATCGGGGACCCTGTGGCGGCTAGGTTATCAGGCTTGATATTGGACGCTGACATTTCCACGACAACAGATTACCGGAAAACGACTAACAACTGCTTTTGCATTACAAACCTTATGATTAATCATAACATTTTCTAATTTAGATCGACTTGAGGAAATTACAGGTACTATGAACCCTGCTCAATTATAACTTTTGAATATATCAATAATGTTATTTATTTATGTGAAAACGACCTTTATTGTTCACTCACTTCAAGAAGGCCTGCCATATCCTTCCACATTCCAGTAAAATGCCCAGCGTTTAAGCATTTCCGATTATTGAACTCGAGGTTCCTAACATGGCAAAGATTATCGATGGTAAGCAGTTCGCTGCCGACTTGCGAGAGAAAATGGCCAAACAAGTTACATCCCTTGCTGACCAGCATCAAATAACCCCCGGCTTAGCGGTTGTTCTGGTAGGTGAAGACCCAGCTAGCCAGGTTTATGTGCGCAACAAAGGCAAACAAGCCACGGAATGTGGTATTAACTCCATTGAACATAAACTTGATGAATCAACCAGTGAAGAAACACTACTGCAACTGATTAGTGACATGAATCAAGATTCAGCCATCAATGGTATCTTAGTTCAGCTCCCCCTACCTAAGCATATTGATGCTGATAAAGTACTAAATGCAATTGACCCAACAAAAGATGTTGATGGCTTCCATCCCATTAATGTCGGGCTATTAGCTACAGGTGGTAAAGGTATGATTCCTTGTACCCCTTTGGGCAGCCTAATGCTACTACAAGATCACTTGGGTGATTTAACAGGACTTAATGCCGTGGTCGTTGGACGTTCCAATATCGTTGGCAAACCCATGTTTAACTTACTTTTACAACAAAGCTGCACAGTAACTGTTGCGCATTCTCGCAGCCAGAATATTGAAGCCATTGTTAGAGCAGCCGATATTGTTGTTGCGGCTGTTGGCGTGCCTGAACTTGTCAAAGGTTCTTGGATTAAGCCTGGGGCCACAGTTATAGATGTAGGGATAAACCGTATTGCAGTAGATGGTGGCAAAACTAAACTGGTGGGAGATGTTGATTTTGCCAGTGCTGCTGAAATCGCAGGCGCCATTACTCCAGTACCCGGTGGTGTTGGCCCCATGACTATTGCCTGCCTGCTGTACAACACTTTGGTTGCCGCTTGCCGACAACATGAAGTTGAACTGCCGCTAGCCTAATTAGAAACACAAAAAAGCCCGCTCTTAATAGCGGGCTTTTTTTGTATCTAAAGTAACGTGAATTACTTATAGACTGGGAAGCGACCACATAGCTCAGCTACTTTTGCACGCACTTCAGTAATCACTGTCTCGTTGTCGACGTTATCCAAAACATCGCACATCCAGCCAGTCATGGTACCTACTTCTTCAGTGCCAAAACCACGGCTCGTGATAGCCGGTGTACCTACACGAATACCAGAGGTCACAAAAGGTGATTGTGGATCATTAGGCACTGAATTTTTGTTTACCGTAATATGTGCAGCACCTAATGCGGCATCAGCTGCCTTACCCGTAATACCTTTGTCGATAAGATCAACCAACATAAGATGATTTTCGGTACCACCAGAAACAATTTTGTAACCACGCTCTTGGAATACAGCCGCCATCACCTTAGCGTTATCAACAACTTTTTGTTGATAATCAGTAAATTCTGGCTCCAAAGCTTCTTTAAAGGCCACTGCCTTGGCGGCAATAACATGCATTAATGGGCCACCCTGCTGACCAGGGAAAACCGCTGAATTAAGCTTTTTCTCTACCGCCTCATTGGCACGTGCGAGAATCAAACCACCGCGAGGCCCACGCAAAGTTTTGTGGGTAGTAGTGGTACACACATCAGCATGGGGAATGGGGCTAGGATAATGACCGGAAGCAACCAAACCTGCTACGTGAGCCATATCAACTAGTAAATAAGCCCCCACGCTGTCGGCGATAGCGCGGAATTTAGCCCAATCCATAACCTGTGAATAAGCAGAGAAGCCAGCAATAATCATCTTTGGCTTATGTTCATCGGCCAAACGCTGTACTTCATCATAGTCCAATAAGCCCTGATCATTGAGGCCATACTGAATAGCGTTATAGTTTTTGCCAGAAAAGTTAACATGAGCGCCGTGAGTCAAATGACCACCATGAGCCAAGCTCATACCCAATATGGTATCACCGGGGCTAACTAAAGCTTGGAATACGGCAGCATTAGCTTGTGAGCCAGAGTGTGGCTGCACATTGGCATAGTCTGCGCCAAACAGCTCTTTAGCCCTATCCATAGCCAAAACTTCTACCTTATCAACATATTCACAACCGCCATAATAACGCTTGTGAGGGTAGCCTTCGGCATACTTATTGGTTAAGCCAGATCCTTGTGCCTGCATCACCCGAGGGCTAGTGTAGTTTTCAGAGGCAATTAGCTCAATATGCTGTTCTTGACGTTGTTCCTCTTCCTGAATTCCAGCCCATAGTTGTGGGTCAAAATCTTGGACATTATCAGACTTGTTAAACATCAATAGACTCCGTAGTTTTTCCTTGCGGAAATCAATAAAAAGAATTGCTTACGCAACTCCCAAAAAATTCGCTTTGCATGTTATCTGTTAAACAATATCACCGTTATACAAAAACGACTCAATACACCAAAATAGCGCCACTTGAGGTTATTGTAAGACTTTTTATTATTGGAAATTTGCGTAACTGATTAAACAACTGCAATTGAGGGGCGCATTATGCCATATTTATTCATAATATCCGAGGCAAAATAATTCATTTTTGGTGAAATCCATTCAATCTTTGGGTATTCATTTGGGCAAACTGAATTTCACTATCAAAAAGTGATATCACTGGTAAATAATAACCAATATAAGTCTTTTTTAGACTGCTGATATTTAACCTAGAAAGGGATTATGAGACAATCATTAGTGATAACTAATTCATTATTTGCAGCGGGTAATTTTTATGCCTCATAGCCTTTCTATTGATCCTACAACTAATCATTTAACTGCTGACTATGCAAAGGGAGCAGCCCAGGCAATATTAGCTCTAGGCCATAAACGCCCTCGTGTGCACTGCATTACTAGCACCGTTGCCCAAGACATCTCATCTGATTTTATCTTAGCTATTGGTGCCAACTCTTCCTTTACCATAAATGTGGAAGAGATTTCTGAATTAGTAGCCGCTACAAACTCTCTGGTAATCAATATAGGTACCTTAGATAGCAATCGTAAAGCGGCTATTTTACCGGCCATTCAAACTGCTAAAGAATATGCCAAACCTTGGATTTTAGATCCAGTATCTGTCCATGCTTCCAACACCAGATTGCAATACGCACGTAATTTGTTGGAATACCACCCTGCTATTGTGCGGGGTAATGCTTTAGAAATTCAAAAGTTAGCTAACAGTAATAGTCCAATGGCGGCGCAAGAATTAGCTTTACAATATGGCTGTGTAGTAGCCCAAACCGGGGAAACAGACATTATCACTAATGGTGTTAAGACTCTGATGATTGGCAATGGTCATCCTATGCAGACACGTATTTCTGCCATGGGTTGTGCCACGACTGCCTTTATCGCTTGCTTTATGGCTATAGATCACGATGCCTTTGATGCTGCTGTACAAGCATTACTTATTATTGGTGTCGCTGCCGAGTTGGCGGCTAACCAATCATTTGGGCCAGGTAGTATGCACACTAATTTGCTGGATTCAATCTACACCATCAATGAGCAAAACCTTGCTCGCTATGGGCATATAGTGGAATTAGCAGGCCAATAAACCCAATAAAATTAGATATATGCGTCACAGCCATTGTGACGCATAACCGCAGCTAGCTTAATACCATTGCCAAGCTACCACTATTAACGCGGCGGTTAAAATCGCAGCTAGTGCGAAGATGCCCAAGATGATAGCGCATCAGATCAGCGCAAACAGTTTTATCACCGGCAATCAGTGCTGTAATCAAATCATTGTGTTCATCTCGAGCGCACTGAATACCGCCTTGACCATACATGGCAATAATCAAAGACGTTTGGGAAATCAGGCCACGTAGCATATGAGCATAGGGTTGATTACCCGCCGCCTGCGCCAAACGCACATGAAACTCACCCGAGCGACGCAAAGCTGTGCCCATATCACCTTGTTCAAAGGCTTGTTCTTCCAGTGCCACCATCATTCTGAGGGCCTCTACTGCCGTCTCACTCAGGGCTCCACAAGCTAAATCAACTACAGCTAATTCAATTAATTCCCGGGCATCAAGAATTTGCTTAGCCAAGACAACATCTGGTGCGGCAACATAAGCCCCCCTATTCTTGTGCATTACCACTACTTGTTCCGCCGCTAAACGCTGTAAAGATTGGCGAATTAGGGTCCGGCTAACACCAAAGACCTGCGCCAAATCTTGTTCATTAAGTTTAGTATTAGGCGCTAAGCGCTGTTCCAAAATAGAATCAAATAGGCGCCGATAAATATCGAGATTAGGGCCTTTTTCCTTAACTGAATCCACAAGGGATTTGCTGTTATTAGGCAACATATAAACTAGCTACCTCTATAGGTGGAATAACTATATGGGGATACCAACAAAGGCACATGGTAATGAGATTCTTGATCAGCTATACCAAATCGTAGTGGGATAATATTAAGAAATGCTGGCTTTGACTGGACCAAACCTTGCTGGCGGAAATAATCTCCCGCACTAAATTCTAGTTCATATTCACCACAAGCAAATAGCGCTTCGGGAAGTATAGGACTATCACAGCGACCATCTGCATTGGTTACCGTCTCCATAATAAGCGCCTTGCCTTGCTCAGAGACGCGATAGAGACGTAAATTCATGCCCTGTGCTGGAATACCCTGTGCCGTATCTAACACATGTGTGGTAAGAAAACCCATATCAATACTCCTAAACTTATTGTTCTTGTAGCAACCAAGTACCCAATTGCTGTCTTTCAAGTGTTGTCATTTGTGTCATATTACCAAGTGGCATCACTTGTGTGGCCACAGACTGTTGATAAACAGCCTCGCTGTGCAAGCGTATTTGCTGCACATTTTCCAACATTACACCACCTGGTGCTGAGGCAAAAGCAGGCGACTTAGGCTGCGCAGCATGGCAATCAACACAATGTTGGGTAACGATAGCTAGAGCTTGATCATCACTGATTTTAACGGGCGCCCCATTGGTTTGCTGATCGGCAACAATTGCTAGTGGTTTTGGTGCTGTAACATAAGCCATCACAAACATGGCCAACATAGCTACAGGTAAAATCCAGATAAACTGCTGCGCTTTATGACGAATATTAAAGTAATGGCGCACACCCACACTTACCAAGGAAACGCCTAACAAGATTAACCAGTTCCATTCATGACCATAGGTGCTTGGAAAATGGTTGCTGATCATAATAAAAACCACAGGTAAGGTTAGGTAATTATTATGACGGGAGCGTAATAAAGCGTTCTTGGGTTTACTTGGGTCAGGTGTCTCCCCGGCCTCAACAGCAGCCACCAAAGATCGTTGGGCAGGCATAATGACAAAAAACACATTACCAACCATCATAGTGCCAATAATGGCGCCCACATGTATATAAGCAGCGCGGCCAGACATAAACTGTGAGAGCCCCCAAGCAGCAGCTGTTAGGAACAGAATTAACACAATACCCAATAATGCTGGCTGGTGACGCAAGGGGCTTTTGCAAAGCAGATCATAGGCAATCCAGCCGATGACCAGTACGGCAACGCCTAGTGCAATAGTGGCGGTCGCGGACATGGATGAGCCCGGAGCAACCAAATAGCTATTGGCATTGATGTAATATACCAAGGCCAGCAATAAGACACCTGTAAGCCAAGTGCTATAGGCCTCCCATTTAAACCAATGCAGATGTTTGGGCATAGTGGCAGGCGCCAAATTGTATTTTTGCAGGTGATATATCCCACCACCATGAATGGCCCATAGCTCACCTGCTAACTCGGGATTTTTAACTGTGCGGTCGAGGTTATTTTCCAACCACACAAAGTAAAAAGAAGCGCCAATCCATGCGATACCAACGATCACATGCACCCAGCGAACAATAAGGTTCATCCATTCAAGCAAGTGTGCTTCCATAATCAAGCCTCAATAAATTCATCAATAAGGGGTTGCAGATCGATTTGTGCTTGTAATTGGGTGGGCAAGTCCACTTCCATAAGGTTTTTGCCACTGCCACTTCGATCTACGACTAGAAAATTTTGTTGTTCTGCGATGATCAGCAAAGGATGATGCCAGACGCCAATGCCGTAATTAACACCTTGCTGCCCATTGGTAATAAAGACATGCAAACTACGAGGTTCACCAGTCTCAGTTTTATCGGCAACAACAATTAAGAAAGGGCGATTATCCAAGGGCATAAATGCCTGACTACCCAAAGGATGTTGTTCTAACATGGTCAATTGGATTGGATCAGCCCAGCGGCGAGAAGCAAATATATTGATAATCGCCTTGTCGTCTGCTTGTGCCAAACCCACTGTGGATAAACGATGATAGCGCTCAGTAAAACCATTATTAATAGGAAAATGGTCAGCACCGGGCATCTCAATCACATCCCCAAAAGGTGCAAATGCCGCCCTAGTTAAAGGTTTCATATTCACTAGAGGTAAACTACTCATTAAGCACTCACCTTGCCCATTATGCGCAAACGCGATATCCCCCCATCGGGGAAAATATTAAGACGAATATGAGTTATAGGGCCCAGACTATTGAGCTCATCACGGTATTGATGAATCGCATCCATGGTTAATTTTTGGGCCGGTAATAGCTCAGACCAATACAAACTTTGGGGAGTTAATTGTTGGTCCGCACCAGCTTCCACATAAGCACCCTGAATACTGCAAGTATCCGGGAAATTACCCTTAAAATGTGCTGTATCCACGACCACTTCATGCACTTCCCCAGGTACGGCAAGTGCAATAATAACCCAATCAAAGCCTGGCTCTCGGCGCCGGGCTGTCTCCCAGCCATCACCCATATTGATACCACGGCCCGGAGTTAAAATATTTTCCATGCGGCCAAAGTGTTCATCTGAACAAATGAGTGCTCGACCACCATTTTCCATGGCCGCCAAGTCAATTGTGTCGCCAGCCTTCCAGTCTTTAACCACTTCACCATAAACCCTTAAACGAGCCACACCACCATCTGGATAAATATGCAAACGCACATGGGAATAGGTATTGTTGTCTTCAATGGTATACAGATGCTCACTATCACCTTGCAGTGTTTCGGCAGCCAAAATCGGATGCCATTGCGTATCTGCAGTTGGATCACCTTGGTCTACTAAACAGGCTTCTAAGGATGCGCTAGGTGCATAATTGCCAGTAAAAAACCGAGTATCAATATTTAAGCCTTTAATACGTCCTGGCACCGCCAACCGCACGGTACAATGGTCATGACCAGGGCCACGCTTGCGGCGCGATTCCCAACCATCCATCCACTTACCATTGTCGTCATACACGTCCTCTTTCCAGACGGGATCATGAGCCTGCAGCATACGATTCATATCAGCAAAAAAATCGTCGGTACAAGCAATGGCTTTGGCGCCTAATCGAGCGTCAGCTAAGTTAGTCATTCTGTCAAAAGGATTGCTTTTAGTGGCTTGTTCAGTCATAAATCTGGTTCTCACATATCAGCCAGTCGAAAACTGGCAATCTTGTTAATTTCAATCAGTGCTTGGCGAAACTCTGTCTCTATATCATGTTCAATACGTTGCTTAAATGCAGCTAAAATAGCATGTCGATTACTGCCCTTAACAGCCTTGATAAAGGGAAAGCCAAACTTTTCTTTATAGGCAGCATTAAGCTTATTAAATTCAGCAAATTCACTATCGGTACAATGTTGAATGCCAGCTCCAGATTGTTCAGAGGTAGAGGCAGCCGTAAGGGTACCAGCAATAGCTGCTTTGCCAGCCAAATCTGGGTGCGCTTTGATTAACGCCAATTGCTCGTCTTTAGTAGCTGCCAACATTTCTTCAGCAAAGGCTTTGGCAAGGGCTTGTTTGGAAACATCGCCACCTGACAAACCCCGCTCAAATACGCGCTCAGCTACCCAGGGCGAATGCTCATAAATATCTTTAAAGTGCCCAACAAAAGCCTCACGAGACATTGCTTCTGGTACACAGGTGGTAAAGTTATCCACTATTTAGCCCTCATAAGGATGATGTTGATACCAATGCCGAGCAATATCCACCCTTCTGGCATACCAAATATCGGGGAACTGTTTGGTATACGCCAAAAAACGTTGGATGGCCTTAAACCTTGCTGGTCTGCCTAGTAAACGACAATGCATACCAATGGATAGCATTTTCGGTGAGTGCGCCCCTTCTTCATAAAGCACATCAAAGGCATCTTTCAAATACTGAAAAAACTGTTCACTGGTATGAAAGCCTTGATTGGTAGCAAAGCGCATATCATTGGTGTCTAGGGTATAAGGAATCACCAGCTGTGGTTTTTCATAGTCTGTATTCCAAAAAGGCAGGTCATCACTATAGTCATCTGAGTCATAGAGAAACCCACCCTCTTCTGCCACCAGCGCACGAGTATTTGGACTATTGCGTCCCGTATACCAACCTAAGGGGCGTTCCCCAGTAATAGCCTGTAAGATCTCAATCGCTTTATGGAGATGCTGGCGCTCTTCTTGCTTATCCATATATTGGTAATCAATCCAACGATAACCATGGGAGCAAATTTCATGGCCAGCTTGGTGCATATGTTTAATTAACTCGGGATGACGCTCGGCGGCCATGGCCACAGCAAAGATTGTTAAAGGTATCTGCTCCTGACGGAATAATTCCAGAATACGCCATACCCCCGCTCGGCTGCCATATTCATAAATTGACTCCATACTTGGATGGCGCACTCCCGGATAAGGTTGCACGCCAATAATTTCTGACAAAAAAGCCTCAGATTCTTGATCCCCATGTAAAATACAACGCTCACCACCCTCCTCGTAATTCAGCACAAAAGATAGGGCAACCCTTGCCCCTTCTGGCCAAACCACTGTTGGAGGGTTAGCGTTATAACCAATTAGATCCCGCGGATAAGAAGATGTCATAGATACACTCAAATTCAGCTAATCATCATTTATTGTCTGGCTAGAAGGTTATGAATTACAAGCAAAGCCATTATAATTGCATCCTCCATAGTTAATTTCTCAGTCAACAACCAAGACAATAAAAACATTATTGTATACAATTTTATCTGAAACTTTTAAAACTGCCAAGACATGAGTCTGTGCTTTGGTTAAAATAGCCGCCCAATGACCCTTTCTCTCGCTAGATATGCAGGGATAAGGCCTGATAACTATTGCTACTTCATTGATATGATACAACCTGATTCCAGACGCTTCTGTGTGGCACCAATGATTGATTTTACTGACCGCCATTTTCGCTATATGGCGCGCCTAGCCAGTCAGCAAGCAACCTTATTTACCGAAATGATTACCACCGGTGCCATTCTTAATGGTAATCAGGATTTTTTGTTGGGTCACAGTCCTAGTGAACAGCCTTTAGTCCTGCAACTGGGTGGCAGCAATCCCATTGAACTTGCTCAATGTGCAAAGATTGGTAACGAGTTTGGTTATAATGAAATCAATCTAAATGTTGGCTGCCCTAGTGATAAGGTGCAACATCATAAAATTGGCGCCTGTCTGATGGCAGAGCCAAGTTTAGTGCGCGAATGCCTTCAGGCAATGGCTGAGCATAGTCAGGTGCCGGTTACTATCAAACATCGTATTGGTCTCGATGATGATGATAGCTACGAAACTTTGGCTGCATTTGTAGATGAGGTGCAAGGAGATCATTGTCAGGTGTTTTACGTACATGCTCGCAATGCTATATTGCAAGGCTTATCACCTAAACAAAACCGCGAAATTCCGCCCTTACAGTACGCCAAAGTATATCGCTTAAAACAAGACTTTCCGCACCTACAAATTATTATCAATGGTGGCATTGAGACCCTATCTGACGGCCAAGCGCATTTACAGCAAGTAGATGGCGTTATGCTGGGCCGTGCCGCCTATCATAATAGTGCCCTACTCTTGGATGTAGACCAACAGATATTCAATACTGGTAAGCCTCGAGACCGCCAACATATAGTAGATGGCTATTTAACCTATATGACTGAACAACATGCCCTGGGCATCTCATGGCATCATATGGCAAAGCATATGATGGGACTCTTCCATGGCTTACCAGGTGCCCGCAATATGCGCCGTCATTTAAGTGAGAATATTCACGGTGCTTCGGCATCCTTAACAGTTATCGAAGACGCCTTAAGTCTGGTAGAATACAACCTATAATTTAACAACGAATAGAACCATGAATAAATTAGATCAACTGAAAGCGATGACCTTAGTAGTCGCCGATACTGGTGACCTTAACGCCATTAAGAGCTTTTTACCTGAAGATGCCACTACCAATCCTTCTTTAGTCCTAAAAGCAGCTCAACTAGAGGACTACCAACACCTTATTGGTGAAGCCAAATCTTGGGCCCAAGCTCAAGGTGGTAATGAGCAACAAATAATGGATAACACCTGTGACTATCTAGCTGTGGCCATCGGTAAAGAAGTACTAAGTGCTATCCCTGGTCGCATTTCCACAGAAGTGGACTCGCGCCTTTCCTTTGACACGGCCGCTACTGTTGCCCGAGCCAAGCGTATTATTGACCTCTATGCTCAACAAGGAGTCAGTAAAGACCGGGTGCTTATTAAGATTGCCTCCACTTGGGAAGGTATTCAAGCGGGTAAACAACTGGAAAGCGAAGGCATCAATTGTAACTTAACCTTATTATTTAGCTTTGCTCAAGCGGTTGCCTGTGCCCAAGCCGGTGTATATTTAATTTCACCCTTTGTCGGACGTATCTTAGATTGGTATAAAAAAGCCAACAATGTTGATAGCTACCCTGCTGCTGAAGACCCTGGCGTGCTATCCGTAAGTCGTATCTATAGCTACTACAAGCATTATGGCTATAACACCATTGTGATGGGTGCTAGTTTCCGCAATACCGGTGAAATTGAACAGCTAGCTGGTTGTGACCGTTTAACCATTAGCCCAGACCTAATGGAACAGTTAGCTGCTGACACAGGCAATCTACCTAAAATGCTAGATGCTGATAATGTGGTTTGTGAGGAAGCAAAACTGGATCTTAACGAAGCTGCATTCCGCTGGTTACACAATGAAGATGCCATGGCCACAGAAAAACTAGCCGAAGGCATTCGCAACTTTACCCGTGATCAGGAAAAGCTGGAAGCCTTGCTAAAATAAGTATCGGATAAATATTCGATTGCAACTATAAAAGCCTGTTCTTTAGCATTCAAGAACAGGCTTTTTTAATGTTTAATAAAACTAACTAGGCTGGTTTTCGAGGGCCGAGACTAGATTTTTAAAGGCCTCTTGGTTCTTGTCATTAAGTCCCATCAGTATTTTATGAGCCTCGAGCACTTTTTCCTGCATTTCTTGCTCACTACAACCATAATGCATTAGCTGCTCACAAGGTGGCAGGGTCTGGTCAAGCTTATTCATCAGGGTAAATACCTTATCAAAGCCCATACTCAGTAGGATGCGAGTAATATTGTTATTGGTTGATACCAACGTGGGCACTTGAGCCACCTGCTTGCGCATCTTAACGGCCAGTTTTGCCAAAATGCCCAGTGAAGTCGAATCAATACCTTGGGTGTCTGTAAGATCGATAAGCACGTTCTTAAAGTGCTTTTTCTCAGTGGCTTGATTTAGATATTGATCGAGAGAAGGACATAGGGTTAAGCGCACATCACCTAAAAATTTAAGCACATGCACCCCATCCTGCTCAGCCACTAGAATCCGGCCTTCACCCATGAGTCTTAACCTCTATGCTTAATACCGCAATATCATCAGGTAATTGTTGGCGCTTATCCAACTGCAAACCTGACACTAAGCCATCTATATTACAGCCATTATTGCGCAACAGATCAAGCAATTCCGCTTCTTGATCCTCCTGCTGATGATTGGGCATAACCTCCAACACACCATCAGAACAAAGCAATAAAGCAAAATCATCCGTTAAGCTTTGTTGCAAAGATTGATATTCAGCCTCAGCAAATAAGCCTAAGGGGAAGCTAGACCCCAAACCCTCAAGGTAACTTAGTTGCTGCTGTTGAAACAGCACTGGCATAGGATAATGGCCACCCACGCAATAGGTTAATGTTGAACGATCAGCACTTATCAAGCCCATAAACATTGTGACATGTTTATCAACATTAAAGTCCATAATTTCCTCGTTAAGGCGGGACATAATCCCTGCAATTGCCACACTTTGATCTTGCTCTAGCTGTTGATCTGCTAGTATGCCCCGAGTCAGACTTTTCAATAATATAGTCAACATGGCAGAAGAAGCACCATGACCTGATACGTCAGCTAAATAAAACAACACACTGCCATCTGCCAGACCGGTATGGTCAACAAAATCACCACTTAAGTATAGAGAGGATTGCATATGGCGCTGTATGGTTAAACCATTGCGCTGAGTATGTTCTGGCGGCATCAACCGTTGCTGCATTGATCGCCCCGCCTGTTGATCGCGTTCAAGTTCAGCAAGGGAATCATTAAGCCGACGATTAGTTTGTTCTAATTGTTGCCGATAAAGCCTATTGGCAAAAAATAATTTAGCATGTCGAATATGGCGAGCAACACAGTTATCCAGGGACTGCTGACGATCTAATGGCAAACTAAACACACTGGTTATACCCATGGCCAATAAATCAGTTACATCCAACGCGGTCGCAACTTCTGTAACGACAATTAAGGGGATTTCCTCAAAGGCCTCAAGCATATCTTTGAGCAAGGCAGTTTGTTGAGGACTGTTTGGGTCATAGAAAAACAAAATAAGGTGTACAGCATGCTCATGTAACAATGGCATGGCCAGTACAGGGTCATCTGCTACTAATACTTGATAATACAATTGCTCATAATGAGCCGACATCTGGGCAGATACCGGTGACTCATCTGTGATCAAAAGAAGCTGACTGACGTCAGATTCCATACATGACTCCAAAACAATAATCGGTCATAAACACGCCTACCATAGTCCCAACAGGCAAGTTAGACAAGAGTAAATTGCATTTTTATGTGGTTAACGAACATTTGTAATTATGTGCTTTAATCAAATTCATCGAATTCATCAGTAACTTTACCGTTGTCAGTTACTGGACGCCCATCACGTATTTGCATGGCTTGGCGGGCCAAATAAGCATCACGAACAAACGTGTACTCATCACCAATAACAAACTGTTGCAAATCCTGTAACTGATTGCGCGTATCCAAGACCTGCAATACCTGCAAGCCTAACTTATGATCTTCAGGTTTATAATCTGCCAATAGGTCAAAGCGCCTATCAATAGGCAGACTGGCTGTATCACGGACACTGCTCGGCCCCAGCAGTGGTAATACAACATAAGGGCCGGACTCAAATCCCCAATAACCTAATGTTTGGCCAAAATCCTCAGCTTGGGCATACATACCCAAATCAGCGGCCACATCGAATATACCCACAAGACCCACACTAGTATTGATCACGAAGCGCCCAGCATCATTGGCTGCCAGTAAAGGCTTGCCCTGGAGTAAGTGGTTGGCAAAATGCTTTACTTCAGACAGATTATTAAACACATTGCTAACACTCTTCTCCACCACATCTGGCACGATTACATCATAGGCACGGGTGGCTGGTAGCAAGAGTGCATCATCCACAACCTTATTAAACGCATATACCTTGCGGTTGGCACTCTCCCATGGATCTAAGTCATTAGCAACAGCAGCGTCACTATCAGCCATACTAGAACAGCCCACCATTAATAGAGGTATGCATGCTAAACAACAAGCTCGCACAGACTTAAATAGATATCCACTTATTTGCATTATCGTTACCATTGCATTGTTTGTTTAACAAAAGGAATTGTTAGTTTGCGTTTGGCTTGCCATGACGCCGTGTCCAAGGTTTGTAATACAGCCATCACAGCACCCATATTACGCTGACTATGTAGACATATATATTGAGCCACTTCGGCCGACATAACAAGCCCAAGTTGGCGGGCTCGATGAATCAATTGCTGACATTGTCGTGCTTCATCAAGTGCATGTAATGGCATCATTAATGCCAACTGCAATCGCGACTTTAGGTCAGGCAGTGCACAAGACATACTATGGGCCGTATCAGCACTACTCAAAAGCAAGCGGTGGCCTAGGTGCTGATTAGCGTTGTAAAGGTGAAATAAGGCCTCGCACCAAGTTTTAGTCTGACAAAGACTTTCAATATCATCGATACACAATAATTGAAATTGGTCAAAACCTGCCAACATCTCAGACCCTGCTTCTGGCCCCATAGTCAGCAGTTCTGCTGCCGAGAGATAGCCTACCTGCCAGCCTTCATCTATTGCTACCTGTGCCGTAGCCTGTAACAAATGAGATTTGCCAGTACCCTTGGCACCTTGCAATAAAATCACTTCAGGAGCCGGCTGCCGAGCTATCTTTTGTAATGCTAACAATGTGCTAGGGCTACTAGAAAAATCATAGTTTTCCCAGTTAGCATAACTTGGCAAACGCATATTAAGGGTTAATTGCTGACCGGCAAGATCAGGGGCAACAGGGTTCATTAACAATTAAATCCTACTGGTCATATAAAGAACTATTTCTATAACCTTGGTGCAAGTGCCGCAACAGTACCATAATAACGGCTGCTAGAGGTAATGCTAATAACATGCCCGTAAAGCCAAACAACTGGCCACCAGCAAGCACAGCGAAGATAACAGCTACAGGATGCAAACCAATCCGGTCACCTATTAACCAAGGCGTTAACACCATGCCCTCTAAGGCTTGGCCGATAACAAAGACCATGGTGATGGCCAAAAAACCCCAATAAGAATCAAACTGAAAAACGGCTACCAGCATGGCGGCAATAAAACCGACTGCAAAACCTAAATAGGGAACAATACTCGCCAAACCAGCTAGTAAACCAATTAACATGGCATATTTTAAACCTGCTATCGAAAGGCCAATACCATATATAAAACCAAGAGCTAGCATCACTAGTAGTTGACCTCGCACAAATGCGCCAAGTACCTCGTCACACTCACGCACCCACAAAGACACCTTTGGCTCTATATTGCGGGGCAATATTTCTTGTATTCTTGCCATTAAAATATCGAAATCCCGCAGTAAATAAAAACCAACCACCGGCACTAAAAAAGCCGACCCAATAAAGCCAACCAAACCTAAAGTAGAGGCTGTCAAATAACCCATTACTTGAGACGCAACACCACCTGTTTGTTGCCACTCAGAAGACATAGTTTGCGCCAATACATCCAGTTCCAGACTCTGCAAATCAAGATTAAAACGAGACTGTAAAAAGGGTAACATCACATTGTTACACCAGCTTTGAATATCCGGCACCATGGCTATTAGAGATTGCAATTGCTTAATAAACAGTGGCACCGCAATTAACAAACTTGAAATCAACAGTACAGTTAAAACTAAAAATACGATTACCACTGCCATGGTGCGGCTATAGCCTCTTGCCTCTAACCGATCAGCAAAAGGATCTGTCATATAGGCAATACCAATACCAAGTATAAATGGACCCAAAATAGGCTGCAGCAAATAGATAAGAAAGCCAAACAAGACGGCTAGGATAAGAAAAAACCAAGTTTGTGTTTGTGTCATAGGAAGTCCCTAGTCCTTACTGCCATTGAAAATAGGCCACTGAGCCCTGTTCAGAACTGTAAAGAGTCTCTGACTGACCGTCAAGTAAGACCATAGATCCTTGACGCTCAAGACTCAATAAAAGGTTATCTTGACTACCTTGATAATTAACCAAAATGACAAGTTGATCACCTTGCAGACGCTGTAGAGTGACAGCCGTGACACTAGGGTTTTGTTGCAATAGGCTTCTTACCTCAGCATAAGCCGCTAAATCAGCAATACCGTTAATATGTAAAGTGGCAAGATACTCTTGATCTGATGCTGATGGTAAAGCAAAACGTTGACTTAATTCAGCGCCTAGGTTTTCAATTATTAGCGTTACGAGTGCTTCGGGATTGGGCGCAGCAAATAACCAATCCACTTGCTCACCTTGCACCTGAATACTTCCCTGCCCTTGCCAAAAGCCTTCAGTATTTTGAAATAAGCGACCCCAAAGCAAACTCTTGGCTTGATAACGTTGTGAAGCCTGCATAATAGTATCGGTAAAGTTACCCCATATATCACTGGGGCCGATAACAAGTTGATCGGTTAAATCCATTAAAGGTAGCAATAAGGGTAAACTTCTTTGTTCAGCGTCCGCCTGCAATTGCAACCTTAGATCTAAACCGCCATCAGCAATAATATCTTGAATACCCTGCTGTTCAATCACAAGCCAAGTCATGGTACTTAAGCGTTCAGAACCCCAGACTGGTAATTCAGCAGCATTAAGCAGTTGCCTTACCACCTGCTGATCAAAGCGTAACAGCAACTTAACTTCATCGGTGTCGGTATCTGTTTGCCTAGAAATATGGCTTATATAAGCATCAACGTCTGCTATAGCAGCAACAATATTCGTTTGCTTAAGACTAGCTTGTTGACCCGTTAAGCGCACAATCATTGACGCCATAGCCTCACGTTTAGCAACTTGAACATCTGCTTCACTGGCACTGGCTAAGGGGGCTTCAGCACTAAATAAATCCTCAGCCATAGCCAAACCAGCATAGGCACTGCATAGCAGTGCTAAACTCCAACTTAAGGCTTTAACAAACTTTTGCACGACAATTATTTGCTCTGATCGAGACCGACTAAAACCTTATATCGAAATAGTCTGGCCTAAACAATAGATAGATTATTTTTACCGGTGGCTAACTATAGCCAAATCCATTGCAGTTGACCACTTGGAGAGCTTCGAAACTAGTAAATTTTGTTTAGAAAAAATCATTAGGCGTCTTGTAAATAACCTAAAAGCCATAAACAAAGGTTGGCAAAATAAGCCAAAGGGCCCAGCTATGGCTATGTGTGCTAGCATATAACAGCTAATATTTAATATCTGAGGTTGCCACTATGTATCAAGGCGAATGTCTGTGCGGTGCCGTAAAGTATGAAGTCAATGAAGCCATCGATACAATTGAATGTTGTCATTGTTTAAAATGTCGTAAAGCTCATGCCTCAGCTTTTGCAATAGGCACAACCATCGCTCGCACTAACTTTAGTCTGCACTCAGGGGCCGAGTATTTAACTGAGTTCGAATCATCAGCAGGCAAATTACGAGTCTTTTGTAATCAGTGTGGGGCTCATATCTATGCCTATCGGCCCAGTGAACCTTTGGCTCTCAGATTAAGACCGGCATTACTTAATACAGACTTATCGCAATTTAAAATAAACCATATATTTACTGCTAATCGGCTATGTTTATAAGTCCAAAGAATTTTAACAACTTCATAATAGTGATTACCCCAAAATCAACATATATCGATGGCGTAACGTTATGGCTCAAGACATTAGTATCAAACAAATAGATCCCAATAGAGATGATGTAGATATACTTCTAAAGGAATCCGATAAATATTTGCGGTCTCTATATCCAGACGAAAGCAATCATCTTGACTATGCTGATGAATTATCCAAGCCCAATTACATTTTATTGGGTGCATTTAGAAATGATAGTTTACTTGGCATAGGTGCAGTTAAATTATTTTATGGCGATGGTTATGGTGAGGTAAAACGCGTCTTTGTCGATCCTCTGTATCGAGGACAAGGTTTAGCGAAAGCGATTATGAGTGTTCTGGAAGCACAACTAGTTAACAATAATATATTGCTAGCAAGACTAGAGACCGGTAATAAACAAGCCGCTGCTATTCAGCTATACAAACTCTTGGGATACCAAACGAGGGGCCCTTTTGGGCAATATGTTATAGACCCTTTAAGTATCTTTATGGAGAAACCACTCCAACATAATTAAAAAGTCTCACCATGGCAAAGCATGCTTTACTTGTATTTATCATTATCAAGTAATTATTCCCCTTAACTTAGCTATTTAATTGTTCCAGCCAACGGAAAAATGGTAAAATCCGTCTTCAGTTTTGCTTCCCAAAGCACTAATTTTTTAATCCAAGGCGGATCTTGTCAATGAGCTCTTCTACCCCTTCTGTTTCCCTTAGTTATAAAGACGCAGGTGTCGATATCGATGCTGGTAACGATTTGGTTGATCGTATCAAGGGCGTGGCCAAACGTACACGCCGTTCAGAAGTAATGGCGGGCTTAGGTGGCTTTGGGGCTCTATTTGAATTACCTAGCGGTTACCAACAACCGGTTTTGGTATCAGGTACAGATGGTGTAGGCACTAAGTTAAAATTGGCTATGGATCTTAACCGCCATGATTATATTGGCATCGATCTGGTTGCCATGTGTGTTAATGACCTTATTGTGGCTGGCGCCGAGCCGCTATTCTTCCTTGATTACTATGCCACTGGCAAACTCGATGTCGATATCGCTGCTCGTGTAGTAGATGGTATAGGCCTTGGTTGTGAACAAGCTGGAGCGTCTCTAGTTGGTGGTGAAACAGCCGAAATGCCTGGCATGTATGATGGTGAAGATTATGATCTTGCTGGTTTCTGTGTCGGTATTGTGGAAAAAGCCGATATTATTGATGGTAGCAAAGTAGGTGCTGGTGATGTGCTATTAGGCTTACCCTCTTCTGGCCCACACTCAAATGGTTATTCGTTAATTCGTAAAATTATTGAAGTATCCAATGCTGACCTTAACCAGACCATGGGTGACACCACACTTGCTGAAGCACTGATGGAACCAACGCGTATCTATGTCAAACCCCTATTAGAACTGTTTAAACAAGTTCCTGTGCATGCCTTATCCCATATTACCGGGGGTGGACTACTAGAAAATCTACCAAGGGTTATGCCCGAATCTTGTATGGCGACCATTGATCAAAACTCATGGCAGCTGCCAGAAGTGTTTAATTGGCTCCAGACAGCTGGGGGTGTTAACCCAACCGAAATGCATCGTACCTTTAATTGTGGCGTGGGCATGGTCATTGTGGTGCCTGCCCAAGCTGTTGAGCAAGCGATGGCTTGCTTGCAAGCACAAGGTGAACAACCATGGATTTTAGGCCAAATTAGTGAACGTAAAGATGCTACGGAACAGGTTGTTCTGGGCTAAATAAAAAATAATACACAAAGACATACTCCAATGGCTGCTACAGAAGTCCAAGAAAAACCTCAAATCGTCGCTTTAATTTCTGGTGGTGGTAGTAATTTGCAAGCCATTATGGAGCACATAGCTAATGGCATCATCGATGCTGAGATCGGTCTAGTTATTAGTAACAATCCAGCAGCCAAGGGTCTTGCAAGAGCAGCTGCCGTGGGTATCCCAACGGCAGTAGTTGATCATACAGAGTATGATAGTCGGGAAAGCTTTGATCGCGAGTTAAAGCGCCATATTGATGCGGCACAACCACAATTAGTTGTGCTGGCCGGATTTATGCGCATACTCACACCTGATTTTACCAATCATTATGCTGGGCGCATGCTTAATATCCATCCCTCCTTATTACCTGAATTTAAAGGTGTAAATACCCATGCAAGGGCTATTGCAGCTAGCGCTAGCCAACATGGGGCCAGTGTTCATTTTGTTACCAGTGAACTTGACGGCGGTCCACTGGTCATACAAGCTATAGTGGACATCGATGAGGATGACACAGCGGAAAGCTTAGCGAGTCGAGTATTGCAACAAGAACATATTATTTACCCTATTGCGGTAAAATGGTTCTGTGAGGGACGACTAAGCTTAGATGGCAATCTTGTGCGCCTTGATAAGCAACCATTACCAACCCAAGGTATTGCTCATCGCGTAACTAGTTAATTAACCGAAGCTAACTAGCCTAAAAGGAGCTTTAACATATGCTTAAACATCAAAATATGATTTTTATAATAGCATTGTTACTGGCAAGCTCTACTCAGGCTTATAGCAACACAAATATTATTCAGCCTTTTACCGCACATTATAGTAGTACTTGGAATCTGGGCTTAACTATAACTGGTGAGGCCACTAGACAACTTACCCAACTCGACAATGGTCAATGGCAATTATCATTGGATGCCAAAGCGATGATGGCTACACTCCAAGAGCAAAGCCTGCTGGCCATTGACGACGAGCAGATTCTACCTCAAGCCTATAACTACAAACGCAAAGTACTTAGCCGCAAGAAACAACTAGCCATCGATTTTGATTGGCAAAATGGTAAAGCAACTACCACCACAAGCAATAGCTGGTCTATGCCGATTGCGGCACCCCTCCAAGATAAGTTATCGGTACAGTTACAGCTACGCAAAGATCTTAGCCAAAGACCTTATGGACGCTTTGCCTATAAAGTAGCCGCGGGTGGTCAAATCGAAACCTTTAACTATGAGGTAAAAGGCACTGAAAAAGTAAAACTGCTATTGGGTGATTTTGATACCATCAAAGTGGAAAGATTACGCAACGGTACCAGTGATCGGGAAACCTTAATTTGGTTTGCCCCTAGCCTAAACTACCAAGCCGTGCGCATACAACAAGTTGAGCCTGATGGTAAAAGCTATCAATTAGACCTACAAAGTCTTGAATAAATACCAAATCAGCTTATTTTTGTTACCAATACACCTAAAGCACCTGTAAATTAGAGTAAAGTGGATAGCCAAGGCCTAGAGACTTAGTTAGAATCAAAATTCAAACTAATAATTAAGATAAGTCTTTGTCTATGCGTGCATTTTATTCTTTCACCTCAAGCTGCCTGACGGCTGGCTTATGTTTAGCTTTTAGCTCAACATTATCTGCTCAGGCGCTGCAGCATCAATATCAATTAGCTCTAGACAATGACCCTGCTTTATTGGCGAGCGAGCAACGGCATCAATCTGTGAAACAGCTTTCCAATATTGCGGAAGCGGCTTTAAAACCAGTATTTTCAGCTGGCACAACCCAAAACCTAAAACTGACCTCGGGTACAAGCTCAGATAGTTATAATGCTAGTGTGGCAATGACTTTGCGCATAGACGCTATCTATGCAGCAGAGAGTGCTGAAGCGTCCATCAAACAATCTACTTTTAATTTGCGCGCTAATCGCCAAAAACTACTTGCAGATACCATCAATAACTATTTTTCCATCGTCAAACAACAAACTCAGATCAATTCTATTCTAGCGCAGATAAAATCTGCCCAGCAGAGTTTGGCACGTATACAGAAGCAAAATCAGCTTGGTCTGGCCACGCAAGTTCAAGTGGCTGACGTCGAAAATAATGTCCAACAATTAAATCTTAGTCTTTTGCAAGCCCAACAAAGCTTGCAAGAAGCACGTTATAATCTGACCTTAAATACTGGTGAGATGGTCAATCAGGAGCTACCTGGCATCAATTTAACTACCAGCCTACCTGATATTGAGTCCCTAGAGCTTGATTATTGGTGGGATCAAGCAAAACAAAGCAATCTAAGCTTACTAGCGGCTACGGCAGGTGTGCAAAAGGCATATCATGATTATGAGCAAGTGGATGCGGGTAAATACCCTACTGGTACCGTGGCAGGCACCCACTATTCTCATCAGAGTGACACCATCACCCTTAGTATTAGTGGCAAACTTTATGACGGTGGATTAAATCAAGCCCAAACCCAACAAGCACGCTTAAATTGGCTGGCTAATCAGGAGGACTTAAAAGTTCGTCAAAGATCAGTCAAACAGCAGATCGATAGTATGCTTTATAATTTGCGCAATAACGATGAGCAAATTACTTTACAACAAAGCTTGCTGGATACCGCTGAGTTTTCTCTTGCTGCAACCCAAAAAGAGTATGAATTGGGTGTCACAGACTTAGTTGCGGTGCTCGAGGCTGAGCAAAAAGTGGCTACCACAGAGGTAAATTTGATTAAGTCACGTTATGATCAAATAATGTTACAAACCAATCTAAAAATGTTGGTGGGTAGTCTCAATGATAATGATCTTGGGGCTTTGG
>JBMZUZ010000007.1:0-106044 GCA_049625185.1 Pseudomonadales bacterium
GGCGCCCCAGAATAATAGATAATATTAATTATCTAATTGGAGCAGCGTATAGGATACCGCCGTCAGTCCATAGTGCGTTAGTACCACGCTCTAGACCTAGAGGTGTGTTAACACCTACGTTACGCTCAAAGATCTCACCATAGTTACCTACAGCTTGAATTGCGCGTACAGCCCATGCTTTATCTAGACCAATCTGCGCACCAAAGTCTTTGGTGTCAGCGCCAGCACCTAGAATACGGTTGATGCCAGGATCGTTAGAATCAGCAGAAGCAACCAAGTCGGCTACGTTGGCAGAAGTAATACCCATTTCTTCAGCATTGATCAAGGCATTAACAACCCACTTACCGATGTCAGCCCACTGGTCGTCACCTTGACGTACAGCACCACCCAAAGGTTCTTTGGAGATGATTTCTGGGAATACAACGTGAGCGGCAGGATCTTCCAAAGCTGCTTTAGTAGAAGCCAAGGCAGAAGCGTCAGTAGTTAGAACGTCACAACGGCCGGCAGCGTAGTTAGATAGAGACTCATCAAAGTCTTTTACTGGTACTGGCTCGTAGGACATGCCGTTAGAACGGAAGTAGTCAGCTAGGTTAAGCTCAGTAGTAGTACCTACTTGGATACATACAGAAGCACCGTCTAGTTCGGTAGCAGAGCTAACACCTAGTTCGGCTGGAGCCAAGAAGCCTTGTCCATCATAATAAGTTACAGGCAAGAAGGTCATTTGCAGACCAGCGTCACGACCCATGGTTTCAGTGGTGTTACGGAACAGGATGTCACCTTCACCAGAAGCCAATACAGTAAAGCGTACAGCAGAAGATGCAGGTACGAATTTAACTTTGTCGCCATCACCTAAAACGGCAGCAGCTACAGCGCGACAAAAATCAACGTCAAAACCAACATAGCGGCCATTGGCGTCAGTGGAAGAAAAACCAATTGTGCCTGTAGATACAACACATTTTAGTTCGTCTGCTGCACGTACATCATCAAGAGTAGATGCTTGGGCAGCGCCAGCAGCCATTGCAGTCATGGCCAAGCTGGTGAAAACCTTGCTAATTAATTTCATAATAAAAGCCTCCTAAGGCTAAGTCTGTTTTTTTCGGTTATTGTTTTATTCACGTGAGTAAGGGCAATAAATGTTAAATGCAAAAAAACCTTACTTATTTTGATGATAATTAAAAGATTTGTTTATGTAAACTGCCTTAAATTCACTATAGGAAATATTTTTCTTATTAGGAACAATATTCACTAATTAGCACAAAATTTGTGTTTCAGATGCGACATAATTTTGTGTCTCTCTTTTTTTGGACTCATTTCTCCTAGTCTTTGATTAATCTAGCAAAGATTTTTATTTAAGAGACATAAATCATGACTATTGAGTCATTATAATGAGGAGTAGCTATAACACTTGGTTTGCTAAACAGACACATACTCTTGGCGCGAACCAATCCAACGTTGTATCAGAGCTTGGCTTTGGTGTGGGTGTTGTAAATAATACTCGGCTAGCTTATGCACCTTAGGTAACAAATGCGCATCACGCAGCAAATCGGCAATGCGAAGACTGATGGCGCCTGCTTGGCGGGTGCCTAGTACTTCGCCTGGTCCGCGTAACTGTAGATCCTTTTCTGCAATAACAAAACCATCATTGGACTCCCGGAGAATATTCAAGCGCTCTCTCGCCAATCGGGATAAAGGTGTTTGGTACATAAGTAAGCAAAAACTGTGAGCTTGACCCCGCCCAACGCGGCCACGGAGTTGATGCAATTGTGCTAGGCCCAAGCGCTCGGCATTATCAATAATCATTAAATTAGCATTGGGAATATCAACACCGACTTCAATAACGGTTGTGGCTACTAGTAAATCTAACTCTCCGGCTTTAAAGCTCGCCATTATATTGGCTTTCTCATCAGCTGACATGCGCCCATGCACTAAACCAATGGCTAAGTTCGGAAGGGCTTGGGTCAGTTGGGTTGCTGTTTCTTCTGCGGCCTCACATTGCAGTTCTTCAGACGCTTCGATTAATGGGCATATCCAATACACCTGCTGCTGTGCTGAACAAGCACTTTCCACCCGGGCAATCACTTGCTCCCGTTTACTATTGCTAATCACCACTGTATTGATGGGTTTACGACCCGGTGGCAGTTCATCAATGATGGAATGATCTAGGTCACCATAAGCACTCATGGCTAAGGTACGGGGAATCGGTGTGGCACTCATGTTAAGCTGGTGAGGGGTTGAGCCTGGGGGTGCCTTCTGCAATAAGGCTTGACGTTGCGCTACCCCAAAGCGGTGCTGTTCATCAACAATGACTAGCCCCAACTGATGATAGATAACCGCGTCCTGAAACACAGCATGAGTGCCGACAATCACCTGTGCTGTGCCATCGGCGATAGCAGCTAGGGACTCACGACGCTCGGCGGTTTTTTGCTTGCCAGCTAGCCAAGTAATGGCAATGCCCATGGGTTGCAGCCATTGCTGAAAATTATGCAGATGCTGCTCGGCCAGTATTTCCGTTGGGGCTAAGATCACAACCTGATAGCCGCTATCAATAGCTTGGCAGGCTGCAAGGGCGGCAACAATGGTCTTGCCAGAACCAACATCTCCTTGCACCATACGCAGCATGGGTTTGCGCTGTAGGGTATCGGTTTGGATTTCTTGCCACACTCTTTGTTGCGCATTGGTTAAGGTAAAGGGTAGTTGCTGACAGAGTTGGTTGGCGTTAATGCTATTGGCAACAAAAGCTGGTGCTGGACTGTGACTAGCTTGGGCACGAGCTTGACGCAAACACAATTGCTGGGCCAGTAATTCCTCAATAATCAGCCTTTGATAGGCCGGCGAGGAAGCAGCCTCACTAAGCTCAAAAACTTGCTTTGTAGCAGGGAAGTGAAGCTGTTTAAGAGCATCAACAATGGGAGGTAGGTTATATTGCTTAATAATGGCTTGAGTAAGTAACTCTGGTAGCCAATGAGGGTTGTTAGCGTAAGCTTCCCAAGCAAGGCCTACTAGCTGCCGCATACGTGTCTGACTAATTCCCTCAGTAGTGGGATAGACTGGGGTTAGTTTATCTTCCAAAGGTGGTGGCGCATCATTAAATAACCGATACTCAGGATGTACCATTTCTAAACCCTGAGGGCCGGGTCTGACTTCGCCAAAACAGCGTATGCGTTTGCCTCTGACAAAGGCTTTTGCTTGATTAGCGTGAAAATGAATAAAGCGCAGATTAAGTCGCGCACCATGTTCTTGAACTTGAACCTGTAAGCTGGTGCGGCGGCCTCTTTGTAGAGCACTACCCATAACTTCAGCCTCGATTAGGCAGCTTTGTCCGGGCTTAAGGTGAGTTAAGTCGACAGTGCGGGTTCTATCTTCGTAACGTAAAGGTAGATGCAATAACAAATCGATCAAATCATGAATATGTACTTTAGCCAACTTCTCCGCTAAGGCCTTACCGACACCACTTAGGCTAGTGACTGACGGTATGGCTTGGCTATCGGCTACTGGCACTGGCTTGGTCATAATGTTAATAACGACTTAAGCGAATAACACCAGGCAAGGTTCGTAATGATTTGATCACTTGGGCTAAATGCACCCGGTTGTGAACCGTTAGGTTTAGATTCACATTTGAAATACGGGCGTCTTTTTCGTTGACATCAATTTTCTCAATATTGGCATCATTTTGTGCCACCCCAGCAGCAATACTGGCGATAATACCGCGGCTGGCAGTGACTTCAATATCGAGACTTGCGTCAAATTCCAAATCGCCGGTGTCTGCCCATATCAAAGGCATTACTTTCGATTTATCTTTACTGATATCTTTAATGTTGTTGCAGAAAGTGCGGTGGATAGCGATACCATGGCCAGTGTTTATATGACCAATAATGGAATCGCCCGGTATAGGGCGGCAACACTTGGAATATTTGACCATAAGGCCTTCTGTGCCATGGATCTGCATGGGGCCCATATGTTGTTCGTGTTGGGCTGTATCAGAATTTTCAGTGGTCAATGCGTGGGCCACCAGATAGGCTAATTGCCGACCTTGACCAATATTAGCCAGCAGATCATCTAAGGCCTCTAGTTTATTATGCTTTAGGTAACTTTTAAGACGCTGTTTATCGATATCGTCAATTTGTAGCTTGAGATTGCCAAGCTCTTGGGTAAGCAGTCGACGACCCAGTTTAACCGCATCATCGGTGGCTTGGTTTTTTAGGGCATGGCGAATATTACTACTGGCTTTAGCGGTAGCAACAAAGCTTAGCCAATGCACATTGGGCTTGGCCGATGGCGTGGTGAGTATTTCAACGGTATCCCCACTCTCGAGTGGATAACTGAGTGGTGCTAGGCGACGGTTTACTTTGCAGGAAATACAGCTGTTGCCAATATCCGTATGCACGGCATAGGCAAAGTCCACAGGGGTGGCACCTGCAGGCAGGGCTAAGACCATACCTTTGGGAGTAAATACATAGACTTCATCGGGGAATAGGTCATGCTTCACATGGTTAATAAATTCCATGGCATTACCAGACCGCTTTTGCATTTCTAGTAGCTCTTGGACCCATTGCTGAGCACGGTTATGAGCACCTTGGGCACGCTCATTTTGACTTTTATAGAACCAATGTTCCGCCACACCATGGTTGGCTATATCATCCATATCTTTAGTGCGGATTTGGATTTCGATAGGTGTGTGGACGCCAGAACCGATGCGATAAAGGGTGGTATGCAATGACTGGTAACCATTGGCTTTGGGGATAGCTATATAGTCCTTAAAGCGACCGGGTACAGGCCGATACATATTAAGGTGATGAACGGCCCCTAAAATTCGATAACAGGTATCGACATTGTCAGTGACAATCCGAAAAGCAAATACATCCATGATTTCCCGGAAGGGCTTATTCTTTTCTTGCATCTTATTATAGATGCTAGCCAAGTGTTTTTGTCGTCCACTAATGACACCAGGGAGAGAAACCTGATCCAAGCAATGTTGCAAGGATTCTTTAACTTGTTCCATTAACTGTTTGCGCTCACCTCTGGCAACCTTTACTGCGCGCGCAATATGTTTATGCCGCATTGGGTGATAAGCTGCGAAAGCCAAATCTTCTAGCTCAACTTTTAAATCATGCATCCCCAAGCGTCCTGCAATGGGAGCGTAAATATCCGTAGTCTCCAGGGCAATACGGCGGCGGCTATCCGGTCGCATAGCACTGATAGTGCGCATATTATGTAAGCGGTCAGCTAGCTTAATGATAATGACACGAATATCTTTGGCCATGGCAATGGCCATTTTTTGGAAATTGTGGGCCTGACTCTCAGCGCGGGTCTTAAATTCTAGGTGGGTTAATTTACTGACGCCATCAACTAGACTAGTTACCGTATCACCAAATTGCTCCTGCATGGCCAACTTATCCACTTTGGTGTCTTCTAATACATCATGTAAAAGTGCCGCCATTAAGCTTTGATGATCCATTTGCATGGCCGATAGGATGCGGGCTACGGCTAGGGGGTGGGTGACATAAGGTTCGCCACTTTTACGCATTTGGCCATCATGGGCTTGTTCAGCGTAGTAGTAGGCGCGCCTAATCTTGTTGATCTGGTCATCATTCAGATAGGCTTGTAAGTCTTGGGTAAAGGCTTCTATGGCGACCATAGTCAGATTTCCTCACTATCAATAGACGTATATTAGCCGAAAAAGTCTTGTTTGTGTGTATAAAAAAGAGCAGGAAGGACAATTCGTCCGGCCTGCTCTTTAAGATGCGATTATGACTCCCTTTTACAAATTTGCTGAGGCGTCATATTGCTGAAGTTGAATTTTCCAGTTATGGATTTACTCTTCATCTACCTCAGGACTATTTGGTGTAGCTTCTTCGCTCGCTTCAGCCACTGTTTGTGTGGTCTCAGCTAAGAGCTCTGGATCAAGCTGCGCTTCTTCGAACTGCTGTTGCAGCTCTTCTTGTTCGTCAAGAATGCTGGCATCAATATGACCTTCAGCGATTTCACGCAGAGCCACAACCGTTGGCTTGTCATTCTCTAGCTCGACCATTGGGTCTTTGCCACCAGTAGCGATCTGACGTGCGCGCTTGGCGGACACCATAATCAATTCAAAGCGGTTATCTACGTTTTCCAGACAGTCTTCTACGGTTACGCGGGCCATGGTTTTACCTAAATATGATTAGTTCAATTAAATGCGGGTGCCGGTTGCAATAACATCTTTGCTTAACACTATGGGCACATGCCGATTTGGACGCGCTAGTGTACAAAATTTAGCCATCATTTGACAAGAGATCAGCCAATAATTGCTGATGTTTTATGCTCTGACGCTTGGTTTTAAGGCGCTCAACAGAAAATATAGCAGCAAGTTCACCAAGTGCTTGGGCAAAATCATCATTCACTAGCAAATAATGGCTGCCCGTATATTGGCTAATTTCACTTTCGGCTTCGGCCATTCGTTGGGCAATGGATGCTTCTGAGTCTGTACCGCGTTCCATTAGGCGCTGCTGTAAAGCGGCTTTTGAGGGCGGTAAAATAGTAATGGCAACGGCCTTGGGCAATAACGCTAATACTTGATCACGCCCTTGCCAATCAATTTCTAAAATCACATCTTTGCCTTGGGCAACGGTTTGTTCAACCCAAGTGCGAGAGGTGCCATAAGCATTACCAAACACGGTGGCATGCTCGAGCATATGCTGGTGACTAACTAAGTCTGCAAAAGTATCTTCATCAACAAAATTATAATCCACCCCATCTTGCTCGCCAGGGCGTTTAATACGGGTAGTATGGGACACAGAAACACAAATATTTGGGTCCCGTTGCAGCAGGGCTTTTACTAGGCTGGTTTTACCAGCGCCAGATGGTGCGGAAATAATAAATAAATTGCCAATTGCGGACATGTTGATAAACGATTGATTAACTGAGGGCCTATTGTACTTAAGCTAGTGACTAAAGTCAGCTGTGTTGGTCATTATGCGGGTCGTTATTTGGCCGCACTTTTTTTGTAAACCACAACGATATTCCCCAAAATAATCAATATGACACCAATTACGTTGCTTAGGGTCCAGCTATAGTTTTCCAAAAAAGCGGAAATAGTGAGGGCGGTTATGGGGGTAAAAACATTGGCATAGGCGGCTTTATCGGCGCCAATATTATTCAGTAGTTTGAGGTAGGCAGTAAAGCCAATTACGGAACCAGAAATGGCTAGAAACACCAGAGAGCCGGTATAGGTTAAGCTGAATTCAAAAGTGATCTTATTACCCATGCTGTAGGCAAGTATTAAAGTGATGCAAGCACCATATAACATACTATAGGCATTGCTTTGTAAAAGCGGCACTTTGCGCGCTTGGATTTTACCAGAGGTTAACATGCCCAAAGAGGCGATAAAGGTGGCCAGCAATGACCATAATAGGCCAGTTAAAATAGGCGATCCCCAAACTAATGACTGACTTAAATCCAGTTGCAAAAATTCGTTGGCAAATACCACGGTTAAACCAGTGACACCAATGATACTGCCCAACATAGTGCGCGCAACAATGGGCTTATTAAAAAACAATGCACCATTAAAAATAGTGAAAATGGTAATCGTTGAAAAGACTAAAGCTACTAAGCCCGATGGCAAATAAAGGCTGCCTCGATAAACACTGATATAGTTTAGGCAAAATAGAAACAAACCGATGACCACCCAGTTACGATGGTATGCCAAAGGGAAACGTAGGGATTTGCCTCGCACAATGATCCAAGCGAACAGGATTGACGATGCCAGCAAAAAGCGCCATGCCACAGAAACTGTAGTAGGGACATCACTGTGTACTTGCAGGGACACGCCATACCAAGTGGTGCCCCAGGTCAATAGAACTACCAGATACAGAAAGATATTCATTGCTGTTATAGTTATCGTTTATGCTGGTGGCGACATCATACGCCTTATATTGGGGCTGAACAATTGGCTTGCTTGTCCATATGCGCCATCAGCAAACGCACTTTACAAGAACGAATCGAGTTATTTTGGGAGTTAAAATGGCCAATTGGCGTGAAGTCTTTAAGATATTTTTACAGCTTGGTATGACGTCTTTTGGAGGACCCGCTGCCCATATTGGCTATTTCCGGCAAGCCTTTGTTGAGCAGCGTCAATGGCTGAATGAGAGTCAGTTTGCACAACTGCTTGCCATATGCCAATTCTTGCCTGGCCCAGCTAGTAGCCAGTTGGGTTTTGCTATCGGTTTACATCGTGCTGGGTGGCAAGGCGCCTTAGCGGCATTTGTTGCCTTTACCACCCCGTCAGTGATTTTACTAATTGCGTTTGCCGCCCTATTGCCCTTGCTTGGTCCTTTGCATTCAGAGATGTTGTTGCACGGTTTAAAGCTCGTACCAGTAGCCGTGGTGTTGCATGCTGTTGTCGCTATGGCACAAAGTTTGTTAGTCGATATAGCGAGGCGTTTTATTGCTCTCTTAGCGGTATTGATCATGGTCTGGGTAGATTCCAGTTGGGGACAAATATTGGCCATTGTTATGGGGGCTGGTTTGGGGCTGGTGCTTTTGTTTCGTCTACCAGTCAAACAAGCTAGTGCTATTTATGTCTCAATACAGGAGAGGGCGGCACAAATTTTATTAATAGGCTTTGCTGGTTGCTTAGTCTTGTCACTAGTTTGGGTGAGTAGTACTGGCGTTGAACAATTTTTGGCCAGCTATTATCGTGCGGGTGCCTTAGTGTTTGGTGGTGCTCATGTGGTTTTGCCTTTGCTTGATCAAGCCGTCGTCACCACCGGTTTAGTTAGTGAGACTGATTTTATGGCTGGCTATGGTGCGGCTCAAGCTGTACCGGGACCAATGTTCACCTTGGCGGCTTTTTTGGGTTATATACAGGGTGGCTTAGGTTATGCTCTGTTGGGAGTAATAGCGATCTTTCTACCTGGTTTTTTGTTGTTGGCCGGAATTCTACCGTTTTGGCATAAAATCACTAAACTGGCATGGTCAGGACGCTTAGTTGCTGGGGTTAATGCCGCCGTTGTTGGCTTGCTGGTAGCCACCCTTTACGACCCCATTGCTACCTCTGCCCTATTGGGGCCCATTGATTGGTTGGTCGCTATTGTCGCCTTTGCCTTGTTACAGTGGGCAAGAATTAACCCCTTATGGATAGTGTGTTTTTGTGTGTTGGCAACCAGTATATTTGGTTATATTTTTTAACTAAGAAGTCTCATAGGATGTGGTGGCTAAGTGATGATTTAAGTGCTGGCAAGAATGCGATCAAGCTTGGCAGCACAGATAAAATCGTTGTCAGATAGACCATTAATTTCGTGGGTAGTGTAGGTTACCTTGCAATAACCCCAGCCAAAGGCGATATCGGGATGATGGCCCTGGCTGTCACCTAACCAGGCGATCAAGTTTGCCATTTGCACTGCCTTAGCAAAGCCTTTAAAGGTAAATTTGCGAATAAGCTTGGTATGGTCAGCAGATAAAGCCCAACTAGGGTCCAATGCGGATAGTAAAACTTTTGCGGCACTTGCTTCTAGTGGGGGGATACCACCCTGACAAGGTCCGCATTCTCGGCTACTTAACTCACACTCTGTTGAATTGCTCATTTTGTGTGTCTCTACTAAAATTCAAAACAGTACGCACTTTGTGCGGACTATATCATTCAATATTCTGCACCTGTTCACGCATTTGTTCAATTAATACCTTTAGCTCAACGGCATTCAAAGTCGTTTCGGTAACAATGGATTTGGATGATAGGGTGTTGGCTTCACGATTTAGTTCTTGCATTAGAAAATCCAAGCGGCGGCCTATAGCTTGTTTTTGTTGTAGGGTGTGACGTACTTCCTCAACATGAGTCACTAGGCGATCCAGTTCCTCAGCCACATCGGCTTTATTGGCGAGCAAAGCTATTTCTTGCTCTAAACGTTGGGGATCGAGTTCGGTCCCTAGTTCAGCTAATCGGTCTTGTAAGTTTTGCCGCTGCTGGGCCAGAATACCTGGTAAGTTTTTCTGCACCTGAGAGACGATAGCTAAAATAGCATCTAGGCGCTGCTCTATAAGCCCTTTAAGAGCTTGGCCTTCGCGCTCACGATGAGCTATAAGCTCCTCCAAACTGGTTTCAAAAAGAGTTAAAGCCGCCGCAGGTAGTTCCGTCAGATCGATACTTTCTGCCGCTAGCACGCCAGGCCACTGCAGTAATTCTAAAACACTATATTGGCGAGTGGGACCGACAATGCTATTGACTTGGTCCCCAGCAGCATTGAGTTGCTTAACTAATGCCTCATTAACCTGTAATTCGCTCTCTTGGGTAGCTGGATGCCAGCGAAGTTGACACTCAACCTTGCCGCGATTTAGTCTGTTACGCAACAGATCCCTGAGCTTTGGCTCCAAAGCATGGAATTGATCAGGCAGGCGTAGTTGGGGATCAAGAAAACGTTGATTTACGGAGCGTAGCTCCCAGCTCAGTGTTCCTGTGTCAAGTACTTGCTCTTGGCGAGCAAAAGCGGTCATGCTACGTGTCATCTTGGTGCAACTCGATTAAAATAGGGTTTTTGATTTGCTTCTCTGTGCTTTATTCTATCCTTTATGATAGCGCCATAACAGATAGCCACTATATGTTTTTGTAAGGACGATTATGACTTCCACTTTTTCCGACCAATTGAAAAACCTGCAATTGGACTTCCAGCGCCCAAGTGGTCGGCAACCAGAGCAATTGCGTCAGGTGACGATTACTCGCCACTACACCAAACATGCAGAAGGCTCCGTCTTGGTAGAGTTTGGCGATACTAAAGTACTGTGTACGGCCAGTGTGGAGCGCGGAGTGCCACGGTTTTTGCGTGGTACGGGTAGTGGCTGGCTTACGGCTGAATATGGCATGTTGCCACGATCAACTGGTTCACGCATGGGGCGTGAAGCGGCGCGTGGTAAGCAGGGTGGACGCACCCTTGAAATTCAACGCTTAATTGGCCGTTCCTTACGTGCAGCATTGGATTTAGATAAGCTTGGGGAAAACACCATTACTATTGATTGTGATGTTATCCAGGCTGATGGGGGCACCCGAACAGCTTCTATCACGGGCGCCTATGTTGCTATGGTTGACGCCATTAGTGAGCTAAAGAAAGATAAGCATGGCGCTATGAAAGGCAATCCCTTAAAACGTCAGATTGCCGCGATTTCAGTAGGTGTATACAAAGACCAAGCTGTTCTAGACTTGGATTATGATGAAGATTCTAGCGCTGAAACAGATATGAATGTCGTTATGACCAATGATGGCGGATTTATTGAGGTACAAGGCACAGCGGAAGGTGCGCCATATACGCAAGAGCAAATGGATGCTATGTTGATGTTGGCTCGCCAAGGTATTGCGGAACTATGCGAGATGCAAAATACGGCCTTGCAAAGCTGATAGCAAAACACAAAAAAGGGGCTGATTGAGCCCCTTTTTTTATACTACAAAGCCAAGTTTATAAATCACAACTATAATCAATGATCAGAGGCGCGTGACTACTAAAACGTTGCTCTCTGTAGATACGCGCATTGCGTACAAAACGACGTAAGCCTGGGGTGGTGATTTGATAATCTAGTCGCGCACCTTCGTTTAACTTATAGGCACGGTTATAGTCTGGCCACCAAGTAAACTGACGTTCATTTTGGTTTACTTGACGGAACGCATCACAGAAGTCTAATTGATAGAAAATCTCATCAAGGGCTTCCCGCTCTTCGGGGAGAAAGCCAGAGTTTTTCTGGTTTACATACCAACCTGATAGGTCAGCTGGCTTATGGGCCGTATTGATGGTGCCGCAGAAAATAAAATCGCGGCGCTTGCGTAAAGTTTTACGCAGGTGAGCATTAAATTGCTCCATAAATTCATTTTTACTGTCTTGTTTTTCTTCACTACCAAGGCCAGAAGGCACAAACATGGAAGCGACGCTGATTTTTTCAAAGTCAGCTTGAATAAAACGGCCTTCAAAGTCACAGCCAGGGAAGCCCATGCCGGTCATAATCGCTTTGGGTTGATGGCGACAATAGATGGCTGTGCCGCTGTAGCCATCTTCAAAGGCATCAAAAAAATACGCATGCCAGCCAGCTGGACGAAGGGCAGGTTCATCTAGCTGATAATCTTTTTCACGCAGGTCCTGCAGACACACAACATCAGCGTCCTGCTGTTCTAGCCACTCAAAAAAGCCTTTTTCTGCCGCTTGGCGCAGGCCTTCAACATTTAAAGTAATGATTCGCATTTAGTAAGTCTATTCGTCGCTCACGCGAGGTCAAAAGTTATGCATACCGGCTGGCATACATTATGTGTCTTATTATTTTCTTGGATTATACCATGGACTCATAACCACGCCCATATTACTAGCATTGATAAGTGATAATTGACGCATTTTTTTTGCTCCTTAGTGTATACTTAGCGCCGATTTGAAGTAGATTTACTGGTGGGGACGCTATGCAGGATTATCAACGTGAGTTTATTGAATTTGCGCTCGCAAGAGGGGTATTAAAATTTGGTGAATTTACCCTAAAAAGTGGCCGTGTCAGCCCTTACTTTTTTAATGCGGGCCTATTTAATACTGGTGAGGCCTTGGCCAAGTTAGGCCGCTATTATGCTCAGGCACTACAAGATTCTGGCTTGCCTTGTGATCTGTTGCTCGGCCCAGCTTACAAAGGTATTCCTTTGGCCACCACCACGGCCGTTGCTCTGTATGAACACCATCAGCGTGATATGCCCTATGTGTTTAATCGCAAAGAAGCCAAAACCCATGGCGAAGGGGGTAGCTTGGTGGGTGCAGACTTAGTTGGCGACGTGGTGATTATTGATGATGTCATCACTGCTGGCACTGCTATCCGTGAAGTGATGGGTTTGATTGAGGCTGCTGGTGCTAACCCTGTGGGTGCACTTATTGCTGTTAATCGCATGGAGAAAGGTCAAGGCGAGTTGTCGGCCATTCAGGAAGTTGAACGCGATTATAATATGCAGGTAGTCAGCATAATCAGTTTTGATGATTTGCTGAACTACCTACAGGAACAGGATAATATGCAAAGCGAAATAGCCGCCATGTTGGCTTACCGTGAAGCATATGGTGTGGCGACTGCCTAAAGTTTTTGTCGGTATTAGGGCCGCATAATTTGCGCACTTAGTAGTTGCCACTGGTCTTCCCAAGCATGGGTCGGCTTGTGGCGAAAGCCGCTGCGACTAAATTGCCGAATACGGCCTTCTGCAGCGGCCATTAACAGGTTGGCACAGGTGCTTGGCGTATCCGCTGTTCGTTCCCCAGCCTTTAATTCAGCATCCCTTAAAGTCTGCTTTAATTGCGTCTCTAGCTTGTCAAATAGTTGGTTAATGCGGCTACCTAAGCGCTCTTTTTCACCAAGAAGAGCCTCGCCAGTAAGTAACCGACATAGGCCAGGATTGCGTTCCACTAATGTCAGTAACAGAGTAAGCATTTGTTGGCACTGGGCTAGAGCAGGCAGCTCTTGCTGTTGAATAAGCTTAGTGCGAGCAAATAATGTGTCTTCAATAAAGTCAATTAGGCCTTCAAATATTTTCGCTTTACTAGCAAAGTGACGATATAGGGCAGCTTCAGAAACACCTACTTCACGGGCTAGAGCCGAGGTGGTAATACGGCTCAAAGATTGCTCCTGCAGCATTTGCATCAGGGTCTGCAGAATTTGCTCGCGGCGGGAAATTTTAGCTTCAGTCATGTGGTTCTTCTTAATTCCAGCAGGCTTAGGGGTTGTTAGGGCTTATTAAGGGTTGGTAATCAAAGTACCAACACCTGTATCGGTAAATATTTCGAGTAGAGTCGCGTGGGCAACCCGGCCATCAATAATATGGGCACGCTTTACGCCACCTTTAACAGCATCTAGAGCGCATCCAATCTTAGGCAACATGCCGCCATAGATAGTGCCATCAGCAATCAGCTCATCCACTTGTTGAGTTGAAAGTCCGGTTAGTAGATTGCCTTCTTTATCGAGCAAGCCAGCTGTATTAGTGAGCAGCATGAGTTTTTCTGCCTTTAATACTTCCGCAACTTTGCCGGCTACTAGGTCGGCATTGATATTGTAGGCATGGCCCTTGTCATCAACACCAACAGGCGCAATAACGGGGATAAAGTCACTATTGCAAAGCATATTGATAACGTCAGTATTTACACTCTTAACTTCACCTACATGACCAATATCGATTATTTCAGAGGCTTCCATCTCGGGCGTTTTATTGGTTACCACTAGCTTGGTGGCTTCAATAAGTTTTCCATCCTTGCCCGTAAGGCCAATGGCTTTGCCGCCATGCTGGTTAATTAAGTTAACAATTTCTTTGTTAACTGACCCGCCCAGCACCATTTCTACCACGTCCATGGTTTGGGTATCGGTCACCCGCATACCATTAACAAAATGTGACTCTATATTAAGGCGCTCAAGTAAGTTGCCAATTTGCGGCCCACCACCGTGTACAACCACAGGGTTCATGCCTACCAGCTTCATCATCACCACATCACGGGCAAAGCTTTGCTTTAGATCTTCATCGATCATGGCATTACCACCGTATTTGACCACGATAGTTTTACCTATATAGCGCTGTATATAAGGCAACGCTTCGCTTAATACTTGAGCCACATTAATGGCTGCTTTTCTATCTAATACCATGGTTTATCCCGGAATAGTTAGGTTACTGCTTATAGTATATAAATGTGTTTGGAATAGGTCACGTATTCTTGCCAAGGCAGCATCATTTTCACCCTCAAAACGCAATACTAACAAAGGCGTGGTATTTGATGCCCGCACTAGGCCCCAGCCATCTGCAAAGTCTACCCGAAGGCCATCAATGGTTGATACTTTGCCACTATCATAGGGCCAGCTTTGCAAGCGCTCGACCAGCGCAAATTTTTCGTTTTCAGGGACGGCAATATTGATTTCTGGCGTACTTTTGTCTTCAGGAAAACGGGCAAAAAGGCCATCTGCATCGAGTTCGCTAGCAGCCAAGATTTCGCATAATCGGGCGGCACTGTAGAGCCCATCATCAAAGCCATACCAACGTTCTTTAAAAAAGATATGTCCACTCATTTCCCCTGCTAATAGGGAGCCGGTGGCCTGCATTTTGCTTTTTATGAGGGAGTGCCCCGTTTTCCACATAGTGCCTATGCCGCCCAGCTCTTTGATCAAAGGCTCAAGCAAGCGGGTGCATTTAACGTCATAGATAATTTCAGCGCCGGGGTTACGGCTAATAACATCCTCGGCAAACAACATAAGTAGTTTATCTGGGTAAACCATCTTGAGTTGGGGCGTAATCACCCCTACACGGTCGCCATCGCCATCAAAAGCTAAGCCTATATCGGCTTGGTGTTGATCGACTGCAGCTTGCAGATCGACCAGATTGCTGGGTTTGCCTGGGTCTGGGTGGTGGTTGGGGAAGTTACCATCAACTTCACAAAAGAGTTCGATCACCTCGCAACCTAATTCTCGGAATAGCTTTGGCGCGACGGCCCCAGCAATGCCATTACCCGCATCTAATACCACTTTAAGAGGTTTTTGTAAGCTTAGATCAGTAATAATTCTTTGTTGGTAATCGGCAATAATAGTATGTTCTTGGATGCTACCGACGCCACGTTCATAATCCTGAGCCACAATGCAATCATATAAACTAGTAATATCATCGTTGGCTAGGGTTTTGCCAGCAACAACCATTTTTACGCCATTATAATTACTGGGGTTATGGCTGCCAGTTAGCATAATACCCGATGTGGTACCAAGGGTTTTGGTCGCGTAATAGAGTACCGGTGTGGGTACGGCGCCAATATCAATAGCCTGGCAACCACTGTCTGCCAAGCCCATCATTAGAGCTTTGCTTAAGCGGGGGCTAGATAAGCGGCCATCAGCGCCTACGGCCACAGTATCTTCGCCTAGGCGACGAATTTTTGTACCCAAAGCTAGCCCTAAATGGTAGAGCAAAGCTTCATCGAGTTGTTCGTCAACAATGCCACGAATATCGTAGGCACGAAAAATTTCAGCTGGCACATTAGCCGGGTAGGCGTATGCATAACTTTCCATGTTAAGTCTCCTTGATTTTATTGGCGCCCTGAATGGCCGAAGCCACCAGCACCGCGTTCACTTTCGTTAAATTCTTCCACCACTTTAAACTCTGCTTGTACCACAGGCACTAATACCATTTGCGCAATGCGCTCGCCGGGCTCAATAGTAAAGCTAGTGTTGCCGCGGTTCCAACAGGACACCATCAGCTGGCCTTGATAGTCAGAGTCGATCAGTCCTACTAGATTACCCAGTACCACACCATGCTTATGGCCTAGGCCGGAGCGTGGTAACAACATGGCACAGAGTCCTGGGTCGGCGACATGAATCGCCATCCCAGTCGGCAAAAGTTTAGTTTGGCCAGGTTCTAAGACTAGTGCTTCATTAATACAGGCGCGCAAGTCCATGCCAGCGGAGCCGGGTGTTGCATAAGCAGGTAAAGGCCACTCGCCACCGAGGCGCGAGTCCATAATTTTAACTTCAAGTTGTGTCAGTTGAGGCATAGATTTACTTGTCCAATTGGGCAATATGATTAATCAGCTGTCGAGCCAGCTGTGTCTTGGTTAAAAGTGGCAGTTGTGTGGTTTCTGTAGCAGTGACCAGAGCTACCTGATTATCATCACTATTAAAGCCAATAGCGGGTTCGGAAACATCATTGGCAATAATCATAGCCACTTGTTTGCGTTTTAACTTAGCTTTTGCGTGAGTTAGGAGGTCTTGGGTTTCAGCGGCAAAACCGATACAAGTTAGGTGCGGATGATCCTGAGCTATAGTAGCCAAAATATCTGGATTTTGGACAAGTTCAAGGCTAAGGGTATCTGTATCACTGGTCTTTTTGATCTTATCTTCTGCTAATGTGGCTGGACGATAGTCTGCGACTGCTGCACTGGCGATAAATATATCAGCATCTTGGCAGGCAGTTTGGCAGGCACTTAACATTTCTTCGGCGCTTTCCACGGCAGTGCAGGCTAAGTCCTCCGGAGTGGCTAGACTAGTTGGGCCAGTAATAAGATGTACCTTTGCCCCAGCCTCGACCGCGGCTGCAGCTAATGCGTAGCCCATTTTGCCAGAGCTGTGATTGCTCAGAAAACGCACGGGATCAATTGCTTCTCTAGTGGGGCCAGCAGTAATAACGACTTTGCGCCCTTGTAGCGCATGGCTGCTAAATTGCTGCTCTAGCTCGATCACTAACTGACTGGGTTCAAGCATACGGCCCGGGCCAATATCACCACAAGCCTGTTCTCCACTAGCGGGGCCTAGGAGGGTAATACCCCGTTCAGTCAGTAATTGCGCATTAGCTTGGGTGGCTTCGTCGCTCCACATACCTTGGTTCATAGCTGGCGCCAGTAATACCGGGGCTTTGGTAGCTAAACAGAGGGTGCTTAACAAATCATCAGCTTGGCCTTGGGCAAGTCGTGCCATTACCTGAGCAGTACACGGTGCGACCAAAATAGCATCAGCCCAGCGGGCTAATTGAATATGCCCCATGCCCGCCTCTGCTGCAGGATCCAGCAAATGTTGGTGGACAGGATTGCCAGATAGAGCTTGTAGAGTAAGAGGGGTAATAAACTGTAGTGCCCCTCGAGTCATTACTACTTCAACTTGGGCACCAGCAGTTTTTAATAGGCGCACAAGCTCGGCACTTTTATAAGCAGCAATGCCGCCAGTAATAGCGACGATAATATGTTTATTGGTAAGCCGGGACATGGAGCGCAATTAGTTAGCTTTTATTGCCTGTAACAATAGCATAAAACACACTTAATTTGGCACAATATTTATGTCCAAATAAGTTTTATCATATTTTGATAGTAAGTGGTTACTAGCAATATAGGGCTTGTTTTTATTGATTCAATAGTAAATTAGCAAACTTAGCTTGTGGTCACAAAATCATTTACTGCCCTTAAGATATCTTTGCGACTCACTTGTCCAACAAGGACGCCATTTTCTACTACTGGAAGACGGCGCCGACCATGTTTTATAAAGTGCTCGGCAACAGCGATAATATCTGTTTGGGCATCAACAGTATCGAGTTCACGACTCATAAATTCGCCCACTGTACCGCCGACTTCTTCCTCGTGGTAAATCTTGTCTAGAATACCGCGCAAACAATCAACTTCCGACATAATGCCGACTAGTTGTTGTTGCTGATCAATAACAGGCGCCCCAGAAATGCGCTGTTGACTAAAGATATGAATGGCCTCGTACAAGTCCATGTCTGCGGTGAAAGTAATGAGCTGACTGGTCATATAGTCAGAAACTTTAACAGATTTAAGCATGATCATATTCCCTGTATCGTTTCGGTACCTTTATAACATTAACCCTTTTTTACGCACTGTCAATAACTTAGTCCTATGCACAATCTTGCCTGACACTGCTATTATAGAGTGAGTACATGGACAACAATCGTCGTTAAGTTAGAGACTCTGTATGCCAGAATTACCCGAAGTGGAAACCACCTGTGTGGGTATAGCGCCCCATATTACAGGCCAGATATTACAGCAAGTAAAGGTGTGGGATCATCGCTTGCGTTGGCCAATACCAAATAATATCAATGACTTAGTGTCAGGCCAGCGTTTACATAGCGTGACTCGCCGTGGCAAATATATTCTTATGCATTTTGAGCAAGGTGGTTTGATTGGTCATTTAGGCATGACCGGTAGTATGCGTGTGGTTACCCAGGATGAACCTCCTGCTTATCATGATCACTTTGACCTATGCTTTGAGGACTGTCTGGTGCGCTATCGTGATCCACGGCGCTTTGGTAGTTTGTTGTGGCAGCCTTTTCCTATAGAGGGACATGAGTTACTGGCTAGTTTGGGGCCTGAGCCTTTAACTGAGGCTTTCAATACGGATGTTTTATATGCTGCCTGCAAAGGCAAGAAGCAGCCCATCAAAACTTTAATAATGGATAGTAAAAAGGTTGTTGGTGTGGGTAATATTTATGCCAATGAGGCCTTATTTATGGCCGGTATTAACCCTAAGCGTCAGGCTGGAAGGGTTAGCAAGCAACGACTTGATAAGTTAGTGGTGGCCATTAAACAGGTACTAGCAGACGCTATCACTCAGGGAGGTACTACGCTACGTAATTTTGTTGATAGTGATGGTAACCCAGGCTACTTTAAACAACAGTTACGGGTTTATGGCCGTGCGCAACAGCCTTGTCGCAATTGCAGCAAGCCTTTAACAGAGGTGCGTTTAGGCCAGCGCTCCACAGTTTACTGTAGTGTTTGCCAACGCTAAGCCAAAAAAAAGATCCGATATAAATCGGATCTTTTTTTGAAGCGGTAAAACCGATGCTTAGGCAGCAGTTAACCTAATGTACTTTTCCATCAATACGTCTTCTGACTCAACATTGTCAGGATCTTTAGGTATACAGTCAACGGGGCATACTTCTACGCACTGTGGCTCATCATAGTGACCAACACACTCGGTGCATTTGTTTGGGTCGATTTCATATATTTCTTCCCCTGGGCTGATTGCCTCATTGGGACATTCGGGTTCACAAACGTCACAATTGATGCAGTCGTCGGTGATAATAAGAGACATCTGGTCTTCCTCTATTCCATTGGTTTGGCAGTTACTTTTAGCTGCCTAAATATTGTTGCATGGCCTGAGCGACAAGGGGATGCACAAACTTTGAGATATCACCTTTCAAGGCGGCTACCTCACGCACCAAGGTAGAAGAAATAAAGGCATGTTTTTCCGCTGGGGTCAAAAACATACTTTCTACCTCAGGTGCCAGCACGCGGTTCATATTGGCCATCTGAAATTCGTACTCAAAATCAGATACGGCACGTAGGCCACGCAGAATAATATTGGCATCCTGTTGCTTTAACAGATCGGTCAATAAGCCATCAAACCCGATGACTGTTACGTTACCCATTGGGGCCGTAATCTGACGGGTCAAATCTACCCTTGTTTCCAACCCCAGCATTGGCTTTTTCTTGGGACTGGACGCAACAGCAACAACGACTTCGTCAAAAAGTCGTGATGCTCGTTCGATTAGGTCCACATGACCATTGGTAATGGGGTCAAATGTACCTGGATAAATTACTTTATTCATAAGCTCTAGCTGTCAAAAAGGGTTTAACGCCTATTTTACAGGCTGAAAGCCCGTGAATACTAATCGAAATGCGTCATAAGAACAATATTTTTTAAAAGTTATAAGAGAATAAAATCATATAACCATATATTATATTTAGAGCTTAGTTTTAAAATCTCAAGGTTTTGTCCAAAAATAGGCCTTTATGGGTATTTTCTAGGCGAAATCCTGTCGGTTTTGCCACCATTGGCGAGCCATAGTAATGGCCTCTTGGCGCTCATCAGTCAGCTTAAGTAATAAAATAATGGCCGCTGTGGTGCTAACTATGGTGGCTTCACCATATTCATCTTCGCGCACCTTATGCCATACATCGCGAAGGTGATCAGCATTAAGCTCAGTAGGTGGAATGGCCCGCTGGGATAGCAGGCGAGGCCAAGGCTGATTAGTATGTTGGCTGTCATCAGCCCATTGCAATTCTCCATCAGCATCTGGACGAATCTCGGCTTCACCACCATCACCACGAATGGTTAGGCTACGTGGCTGTTTAAGTAAACTAGCTGTTTGTTGATGAAGAGGGCCATAAGCGGGGTGAAACACACCATCGATGGTGTGCTTAGCTTGTGTTGGATTAAGTAGCCGAGTAAAGGTATGCACGGGCGAGCGAAGACCAAGAATATTACGCAAATTAATAATACTATCGAGTTCTGGGCTTAGTTGACTAAGGCTCATAAAACAAAAGTTTTGCTGAGTTAGTTGGTGATCAACTTCAGCCCAGTCTTGCGCGGCACTAAAGCCCAGTTCCGCAAGTAAATCTTCACTGTAAACCCGGCCAATAGTATGGCCTCTCGCGCCATGCATAAATACCTTAAAGCCCTGTTGAGCAACCAACAAAGATGATAATAAAAACCACGCTTGATGGCGCTTTTTGCCGGCATAGGTGGACCAGTCCAAGTCCACAGATGTTTGTAATGGACTAATTACAAAACCATTATGCTCGCGAACAGCCTGCACAAAACCAGCTAATTCATTGGCGCTTTCTTCTTTGTGGCGTAAAAGCATAAGGAAAGCCCCAAGTTGTTCGGCTCTAACTTGGTCGGCCAAAATCATGCACATGGCAGCGTAGGCTTCTTCTTGGGTTAAGTCGCGACTCCCGCGTTTGCCCTTACCAAGAATACGCACATATTGTGCAAAAGGGTGTTCAAAACTCATGGCTAGGTGTTCCTATGAATACTGTAAATGGTCTCAACTAGATGACTTAGGTCATTAATCTCTGCCGTCGCTGGTGCTTGAAGAGCAGGCCATTTTTGCCCATCTAGATTAACCCAAATAGTGTGCATACCCATATTCTGAGCACCTAAAATATCGGCTTCAGGGTGATCACCTATATGGATAACCGCAGCAGGTGGCAATTGCATTTGTTCTAGTGCTAAGGCAAACAAATCTGCGGCTGGCTTGGGTTGGCCAACTTGCTCTGCATTAAAACCAAAATCAAATAATTGTCCTAAACCAACCCGATGGATATCGGCATTCCCGTTGGTTAATGCGCCCATAATATAGTCAGCTTTTAAGCGCTGAAGTTGTTCGAGGGCATGAGGGTAAAATTCTACTTGATTACGCGCTGCAAAGTATTCTTCAAAGCCTGCTGCGGCAATAGTCTGGGCTTGTTGTTCTGAATAACCACACCGCGTTAGGCCAAGGGTTAATAATGCCAAGCGTAAACTTGTCATATGATGGGCTAAGTGGGGTTGTTGTGTCAGAATCTCATCCCTTAATTGACCAAAGCCATCAATTCCATAACGTTGAGCAAAGGCCGGAGCATGCTCTTCTAGCCACGCTAATAGGTGCTGATCAGCACGCTTAATAACAGGTGCAACAGCCCATAAGGTATCGTCTAGATCGAATGTAAGTGCCTTTATCATGTGTCGTCTTTTGTTTGCTTATGGGCGCGAGGATGGGCCTGATCATATACCTGAGCCAGATGCTGATAATCCAGATGGGTATATACTTGTGTGGTACTGATATCGGCATGGCCGAGTATTTCTTGGACAGCTCTTAAATCGCCACTCGATTGTAACATATGACTAGCAAAGCTGTGGCGTAACATATGGGGATGCAATTTAAGACCCAAAGCAGAGGCCGCTTTATCCATCCGTTGCTGAATGGCTCGTGGGGTAATTGCCCGCCCGTGTTGACTTAGAAATAATGTTTGAATTGGGTTTTTTACTAACAAATGGCGCTGTTTAAGCCATTTGTTAAGCGCTGCACAGGCTTTGCTGCCCATAGGTAGCTGGCGGGTCTTATTGCCTTTACCTGTTACTCTAAGGGTTTTGTCTGCTAAGTCTATATCTGAAACTTGCAGGTTAGCTAATTCAGCCAAACGTAAACCACTTGAATAGGTCAGTTCAAGCATGGCTTGATCCCTTACCTGTAATGGGTCAGAGTGATCAAAAGCTTGATCGAGAAGCAACTTTACTTCTTCAGTATCTAAATGCTTGGGCAGTTTCTTTTCTGCTTTAGGTGCCTGTATACCGGCTACAGGATTATTATCGCGCAAATGGTTGCGTTGTTGATACTGGAAAAAGCTGCGCCAGCTAGATAAAAGACGCTGACAGCTGTTAGCACTTAATCCATCCAAGCGAGCGTCTTGTAATGCTTGATAGATTGTATCCGTTTGCACGGCAGGCCAACCATTGAGTCCTCTATCATGGGCACTGATAGCTAATTTGGTCAAATCACGTTGATAAGCGGCTATGGTATGACTGGAATAGAAACGGATTTGTTGTAAATAAGCCAAAAAGTCCATGGCTGGCTGGGCAAATTCAGCTGGCATAATGGCTTTTGACATAGTGCTAGCCTCGGTTCGTTGCTTGCAGCATGGGGCTTATCCGCAAATACGGCCAACAACCTCACTACTGACCGTTGCTACATGGTTTAGGAATAGGGTGTCTAGTTCTTTGCTGTAGTGATCTTCAGCAGCGCTAGCTATGATAATCAACCCAAGGCTTTGTTGCTGATAATGGAGTGGTAATACGGCACAGGAGTGCATAGGTTTAGCCGTATCAGTCAGCAAATCAGCAAGAGGTGAGTTGTTAACTGGAGTGCAAAATGCATCAGTTTTTTCTGTTATTGAGGCGAGTGCGTGGGCTTCCTCAGAAGCAGCTGCTAGGGTAATTAGGTCAGAGGCTTGCTCCTCGCTGTCTTGCAGAATAATCAATTTGACTACATCTGCTTGGAAGGCGTCAATAAATGATGTTTTGAGGGCAAGGGTTACTTGGGCTAAGCTTTGGCAGCCTCCAAGAGTGCTGACAAGGTTCTTGGTTTTTTCAAACTGTGAATCATTGCGCTGTGCCGTTGCGACTAGCCCATCCAGTTTATTAGCATAATCCTGTACCCGCTGACGTAATACTTTGACTTGGCGTTCTAATAATGAACTAGCGTCACCACACTCATGATCGAGGGCTTGGTTCTCTAATATTTGTGGATGTTGTTGCAGAAATTCCGGGTGCTCATTTAAGTAGATAAGAATATCTTCACTGGAAAGCACGTTTGGTTTATTAACCTTGGAATCTGCCTGACTCATAGGCGAATTTGTCCTTCATAAACATGGGTGGCGGTACCGGTCATATATAATGACTGATCCTCTCCTTGCCATTGTATCTGTAGATCGCCACCACGTAAATGCACCTTCACATCAGCTGCTAATAGGCCTTGGGCTATACCGCTAGCAACGGCAGCACAGGCACCGGTACCGCAGGCCTTGGTTTCACCCACACCACGCTCAAATACCCGTAACTTAATGGTATTGGCATCAATGATTTGCATAAAACCGATATTAGCTTGTTGCGGGAAGCGTTCATGCTTGGTGAGCTTGCTGCCCAATTGTGTGACTGGCGCTTGCTCAACATCATCAACAATAAGCACGCCATGGGGGTTGCCCATTGAGACGGTGCCCATGGTATATTCTTGGCCATCCTGCTCAATTTTATAATGGGTGTCTTGCTGTTCGGCAATAAAAGGAATCTCAGCGGGAGCAAACTGAGGGCGACCCATATCTACTTTTACCTGATTGTTATCGAGCATATGCAAGACCATGCGCCCATTATTTGTCTCCACAGAAATATCGCGCTTGCCAGTTAAACGTTGATTATGCACAAAACGAGCAAAGCAGCGGGCGCCGTTTCCACAATTTTCTACTTCACTGCCATCAGCGTTATAGATGCGGTAACGAAAATCAACATCGGGGGAGCTCGGTGTTTCAATAAGCAGTAGTTGATCAAAACCAATGCCGGTATTTCGATCACTTAATTGTTGAATTTGCTGGGGCTTGAGGCGACCTCGTTGAGTGATCATATCGACCACCATAAAGTCGTTGCCAAGGCCATGCATTTTTGAGAAACGTAATTGCATGGTCTTAATCCTTTGGCAACATTTGTTCGTTAGCCCATAGGTCAGACAACTTTTCACGTCTGCCAATAAGGTGAATTTGGTCACCGTCGACCATCACTTCTGCCGCTCGGGGGCGGGTATTGTAGTTGGAAGCCATAGCAAAACCATAAGCGCCAGCTGTACATACCGCCAACAAGTCACCTGCTGCGATAGCTAAATTTCGTTCTTTGCCAAGAAAATCACCACTTTCACAAATGGGCCCAACAATATCAAAACACTTGGTGTCCCGCGGCTGGCTGAGATCAGCAGGGATAATGTCCTGATAGGCACTATATAAAGAGGGGCGCAAGAGATCGTTCATGGCGCCATCAACAATAGCAAAATGCTTGTGCTCATTGCTCTTTAGAAATTCCACCTGGGTTAGCATTATACCAGCGTCGGCACTAATGGAGCGCCCTGGTTCAACAATCAAATCTAGAGTACGGTCACCAATATGGGCTTGAATTTGTTCTATAAAGTCGGCAATAGGTAAGGGTTCTTCATCAGCATAATTTACCCCTAGGCCACCACCGATATCCAAATGCTTAATCTGAATACCTAATGCGGCCAGTTCGTCAATTAATACCAATAAGCGGTCTAGAGCATCCAGATAAGGCGCAATTTCCGTTAATTGTGAACCGATATGACAGTCAACACCGACCACATCAAGATTGGGTAGTTGTTGGGCTCGTTGATAAGCTTGTGGTGCCTGCTTAATACCAATACCAAACTTGTTTTCTGTTAAGCCAGTAGAAATATAGGGATGTGTCCCGGCATCTACATCGGGATTGATACGCAAGGATACTGGAGCTACTTTGCCCATGCCTGCCGCTACCTGTTGCAGTAGTTCCATTTCTGCTTCTGATTCAATGTTGAAGCAGTGTACTCCGACTTCTAAAGCACGGCGCATTTCATGGGCTTGCTTGCCTACTCCGGAAAACACCACTTTGCTGGCATCAGCGCCAGCTGCGAGAACCCGCTCAAGTTCGCCTACAGAGACGATATCAAAACCAGCCCCTAACCGTGCTAGCACATTTAGTACAGCTAAATTGGAATTGGACTTCATGGCGTAGCAAACAAGGTGGTTTTCGCCTTGCAGAGCTTGTGCATAAGCTAGGTAATTACGTTCCAAGGTGTCACGAGAGTAGACATAAGTAGGCGTACCAAACTCGTCAGCAATAGCGCTAACAGGCACATCTTCAGCAAATAGCTGATCGCCACGATATTCAAAATTATCCATCATATTAAGAACTTTGTTGTGCGTTATCCTGCTCAGGTAAGGAGAGTTCGCCGGTCTGACCACAAGCCATTAGACTTGCACATATAAAAATGATGGCAGCAAGCTTTTTCACAGAACACCCACAACAATTTATAAAATTAACAATGACAGAATTATCCCATAGTTTTGCTGACAGGTCGAAAAAAAGCGTAGCCCATAAAACCTTATAGGCCATGACTCAGCCAATAGGATATAATGCTTGGCCTATATAACGATGGTGCCTTGTGGAAATACTTATGAATGAAGCGCAATATCATGCCCTATTGGACGATTTGATGGTCACTATGGAGGAGATACTAGATACGGCAGAAACGGATCTAGACTTTGTTACCAGCGGTGGTCTGATGACCATTACTTGTGAATCAGGTGTGCAACTGATTGTTAGTCGCCAAGCGCCCTTATCACAACTGTGGTTAGCTAGCCCAGCAGGCGGTATGCGCTTTGTTTACCATGAGGCATCAAACACTTGGCGTGAAGATAACGCCCAAGCCGAGAGCTTTGGTCAGGTTATGGGCCAGATACTGGCCCAGTTTGCCGAAGAAACTCTCGATTGCTCGGATTTAGATGGCTAATATTAGCGGGCGTTGATGATTTGGTGAGCCCGTTTGGCAGCCGCTCGCACTTGAGCTGGTGCCGTGCCTCCAATATGGTCACGGGCTTGCACGGAACCTTCTAAGGTCAAGACATCAAACACATCAGCAGTAATCAGATCGTTAAAGGTTTGCAACTCAGCTAAGCTCATTTCACTTAAATCTTTATTGCTAGCGATGCCGGCAGCGACAGCTTTGCCGACTACCTCATGGGCATCACGGAAAGGCAAACCTTTGCGCACTAAATAGTCAGCCAAATCCGTTGCGGTCGCAAAACCTTGCAGGGCGGCACGCCGCATATTGTCATGCTTTGGTTGCAAGGCTGGTACCATATCAGCAAAAGCGCGCACACAGCCTTTGACCGTATCAATAGTGTCAAATAAGGGCTCTTTGTCTTCCTGATTGTCTTTGTTATAGGCCAAGGGTTGGCCCTTCATCAAAGTCAGCAGAGAAATCAAGTTGCCGTTGGCGCGACCGGTCTTGCCTCTAACTAGTTCAGGCACATCGGGGTTTTTCTTTTGTGGCATAATCGAAGAACCAGTACAGAATCGATCTGGCAGATTAATAAAATCAAATTGTGCTGATGTCCACAAAATCAACTCTTCTGAGGCCCGTGACAAATGGGTTAGTAACAGACTGGCAAAGGCACAGAACTCAATCGCAAAATCACGATCGCTAACAGAGTCCAAGGAGTTCTCTGAGGGACGATCAAAGCCCAATAGTTCGGCTGTCATATGCCGATCAAGAGGATAGGTTGTGCCTGCTAAAGCAGCTGAGCCAAGAGGTAAAATATTAATACGCTTGCGGCAATCAAGGAGACGCTCATAATCACGCTGTAGCATTTCGTTCCAGGCTAACAAGTGGTGGCCAAAGGTGACTGGCTGTGCCGTTTGCAAGTGCGTAAAGCCAGGCATAATGGTCTCACTCTCTTGCTCTGCTAGAGTGACAAGGCCGGATTGTAAGCGGCTAATTTCAGTGGCGATAAAGTCGATTTCATCACGCAGATAAAGGCGAATATCTGTGGCTACCTGATCGTTACGGGAGCGCCCGGTATGCAGTTTTTTGCCAGCGTCGCCAATCTTTGCAGTGAGGGCCGCTTCGATATTCATATGCACATCTTCAAGGGCTACTGACCATTCAAATTCACCACGTTCAATTTGTATGCGAATTTCTTCCAAGCCACGCACAATATCGTCACGCTCTTGAGTCGTTAAAACCCCCACAGCACATAACATCTTGGCGTGAGCAACAGATCCCTGAATATCCTGACGGAACATGCGCTGATCAAAATCAACAGAGGCGGTAAAACGGGCAACAAAAGCATCAGTGGCTTCGCTAAAACGGCCACCCCACTGCTGATTGGTAGAATCTTGACTCATGGTAGTTCCACTACAAATAACAAAGGCAGTATTGTAACAAAACCCCAGACACTACTAAAGAAGCGTGCTATTGCTGCAAGGTATATTTAGCTTTGATAAAGCCTCGGCCTAGTCTCGATCAGACATTTGTCTATGCAGGTGTAGACTTGGTCTCAGTGGTTTGGGCTACGGGCGTTGAGTCAAGTGTCAGCAGGCGCTGTTCGCAACCAGCACAAGTATGATCACCAAAGCGCTTTTGCAGGCGTTGTAAAGCGATGGATTTATTGGCAAAGATATTGTGTTTGCCAATGGCCGCAAGGTGACCGTTGCGGATAATAGGTTTTATGACTCTGCCTTTAAGATTACATAGATATAAACCACCACCAGCAGCGCGTAAACGGTTGGCTTCTTTGGCCAATAAATTAGTCCCAGATAAATCGATAAAGTTGATGCCACTAGCAATAATAAGGACATGCTTTTGCTGCGCTTCTAATAAGCGTGTTTGCACATAATCAACAGCACCAAAGAAAATGGAGCCATCAATGCGGATAATTTTTAAATTTTCACACTCAGGCAAAGCTGAACGATCGGCAGCGATAAGTAATTTGGAATTCTCTTTGCTGGCCATAGCGGTGAGGGCGGGCTTGGATGTACGTCTGAGGTAAAGTGCCAAAGATAAGAGTACGCCCAGATAAATCGCAAATTCCATGGGTAGCAGCAAAGTGGCAAAAAAGGTAACCAGAAATACCATATACTCATTACGACCAGCACGGAAAATAACCTCAATATGATGCCAATCTACCAGATTCCAAGCGACCACTAGCAAAATGGCCGCCATACTGGGTAGGGTTATATAGGCTGCTAATGGTGCAAATACAAGAATGATCACCGCTAATGCGATGGCGGCAAAAATAGCTGCTAAGGGGCTGGTTGCCCCAGTTTCATAGTTAACACCTGTGCGGGTAAAAGAGCCAGATGAGGCATAACTAGAGACAAAGCTGCCAACAATATTCGAGAAGGCCTGACCACGCAGCTCTTGATTGCCCCGAATACGTTGCCCAGATCGCGCCGCTATGGAACGTGAAATTGAAACCGCCTCTACCAGCCCTAATAAACCAAGGGCCATGGCACCAGGGGCAAGATCACGTATAATTTGAGAGTCGATAAGAGGGACTGACAAGGGCGGTAAGCTGGCAGGTATGGCACCAACTAGCTGAATGCTTTGGGCGGCCTGCCAACCACTATAGCGCATGGCTAAAGCCAGCAAACTACCAACCACCATGGCGATTAACATATTGGGCCAGTTAGCACGGTATTTTTTAATAACAATAACCGTGGCTAGGGTGATGGCACCTACCAATAGACTAGGTATATGGGCTTGCAAAACATTTTCATACAACGCCACCCAGTTACCAACAAAGTCACCACTACTAGGAATCGGTAGATTAAACACATTTTTTAACTGACTAGTGGCAATCACCATAGCCGCGCCAGAAGTAAAACCGATGACCACAGAATGAGATACAAAGTTAACTAGAGCGCCCATTCGAGCTAAGGCCAAGGCTAACTGGAATAATCCAGCCATCAAAGTCAGGGTAAGCACTAAACCGATAAATTCTGGGCTACCTGGTTTTGCTAAGGGGCTGATGGTGGTGAAGACCACAATAGAAAGGGCAGCAGTGGGGCCTGAAATGAGATGCCAAGAGGAGCCAAATAAAGCGGCAATAATGGTTGGCACGATAGCAGCATAAAGCCCATACTCAGCGGGCATGCCGGCAATTAAGGCGTAGGCTACACCTTGGGGTAAAACAATTATGGCACCCGTTAGCCCAGCCAAAGCATCGGCGCGTAGGTTCGCAGGACTGGTCTGTTGCAGCCAGACCAGAAACGGAAACACACGAGCCAATAATGAATTATGGTTGGGCATAAGTCCTGACGGTAAACTAGTAATTATATACTATTCTAACGCAATCAGTTGATTCCCACAGGGGGCAGTCAGCACCAGTCAATGGTGCCAACTGGCAAAGATTTTTCCTATATCTGGCGCAAGGTACGTAATGGTGGTGCCTGCATAACCCGGCGGTTAAACCACCATCCAGCGAAGCCAATCAACAATGCCCCACTTAATGGTGCCATGACCCATAGCTCCCAGTGCCACTGTAAGGGTAAGTCAAACAACCTAGTTTGGAGCACGCCAAGTAGAATCTCAGCGCCAGAACTGGCTAATAAACCGGCAATAATGCCCATTGTTATATATTCAATAAGGAGCATTTTTTGAATTAGGGATTTACTAGCACCTAAGGCCCTGAGAATAGCACTTTCATGCATACGTTCATCACGACTTGCCTGCACACTTGCCACAAGCACTAACACCCCAGCAATCAAAATAAGTAATAAAATACTTTCAATTGCCATGGATAGCTGAGTAACCACCTTTTGTACTTGTTTCAAGATTTGATCAACATCGATCATAGAAATGGTTGGTTGGGCGCGTAGCAAGTTGCTTAGTTGCGGCCGTTGCTCTGGTGCGACATACATACTAGCCAAATAGGTAGTGCTATAGATATCCGTTAAGGGCTTAGAAAATACCAAAAAGAAGTTTGGCTGCAAGCCGGTCCACTCAACTGTGCGTAAATTAGAAATGGTGGCCTTATGCTCTATACCTGCTACGTTATAAATTAAATAATCACCAACTTGCCAGTTATAACGCGTGGCATAGTCTAGTTCCACGGATACTTGTAAATCTGTATCTTCTGGAGTCCACCAAGTGCCGGCAACAATTTCATTATCTGCAGGCAGTTCTTGGCTCCAAGTAAGATTGCGTTCACGATCAGCACTTGGGCCCGGTTGACCTTGAGCCATTGCATTAAGCATTTCTGGGTCTGGATAAACAATACGACCACGGGTCATAGGATAGAAGTTAAGGCCATCACTGTTAATCTCATTATCAATGACAAACTTATCTAGTTCTTCCCGTTGCTCACCAAAAATATTCAGCATAAAGACATTGGGTATGCCCGTTTGTAGCCGCTGTTGCCAATCACTTAAAAGGAAATTACGCACCCCAAGCAGACTAAATAACAGCATTAATGCCAAGGCAAAGATCATCATTTGCATGCTATTCTGGCGGCGCCGACGATGCAGGTTAGCTATACCAAGCTTACCAGCTTGGCCAAGATATTGGCGCAATCGCGCTGTTATCCATAGTATGCCCCGACTAAGAGCCCATAACAGGGCCAGTAGTCCACCTATGGCCACTACTAGTCCCAAAGTAATCAGTAAAGATTGGCTGTGCCAATAAACCAGGCCTAAGATCGCCACAAAGCCAATTAGTAAGTGGCTAATGGGCTGCGCGCTGCGCGCTACAGCTTGGCGCAGAGCCTGGGCCGGTGCTACTTTGGCCAAACCCAACATTGGTGGCATAACAAAGGCTAACAAGCAGAGTAGTCCGGTTACCCCACCCAATACAAATGGCTGTAATGGGATGCCTTCTGGGGCGCGAATATAGTCGGCTAAAATGGCTAACAGGCCAGAATATAATAACCAAGCAAAGGGCAAGCTTAGCAATAAAGCGGCCACAGCTAATAGCAGCATTTGGGTAAGGTAGAGCCAGCGTAATTGCTGCGGACGCAGTCCCAAACATTTTAGCAAAGCCACATGTTTGGCTTGGCGGAGGCTATAACGTCGGGCAGAGAGCACCAAGGCTACGCCAGCCAAAATAACCGTCAATGAGCCAGCCAATAGCAAAAATTGTTCCGCTCTATCTAAGGTGTCACCCAACCGGTTGTTGGCCTCATCTGGTGTTCTCCAGCTTTGGGCTTTATATAACAATGGGGTTACGGTCTGTCTTAAATCTTGCAAATCTTGGCTTGACCCAGTTAACAGCCAGCTACGATTTATGCGGCTACCTGTTTGGACTGCGTTGGTGGCAGCTAAATCATTTAGATGAATCATGGCGCGTGGCGCAAAACCGGCAAAGCCACCATTCTGATCTGGCTCACTAACGAGTACCTTAGTAAGAGTGAAAGTGGCCTCACCAACATCAACTTGATCGCCAACTTCGGCCTCCAAACTGGCAAGCAAGCGTGAGTCTAACCAGAGCTCCCCGGGTTTGGGACCACGCTCAGCTGTTACGGCCTCACCGAAAGCGATATCACTCACTTGCAGTGAACCTTTTAAAGGATATTGGTCACTAACTGCCTTGATGCTGGCAAGTTGCATCTGCGTTTCATGAAACAACATGCCTTGAAAACGATGTACTTGGGCTTGTTGAAGATTGCGTTCTTTAGCTAGTTGTTGCCACTCTGGCTCTATCTTGGCGCTACCGTTAAGGCGCAAGTCCGCTGCCAAAAGGGTTGCACCTTCAGCAACCATGGCTTGTTGGACTTGGGTGGTAAACAGGCTAATACTGGTAAGACTGGTGATGGCTAGTAGTAAGGCTACCAGCAAGAGTTGTAATTCGCCCCCACGCCAGTCACGCCAAGCGAGTCTAGCAGCTAGTTTAAGCATTAGCGGCAACCTCAGATGTTTCTTGTATGCGTCCACCTTGAAGGTTTAATGTGCGTTCACAGCGAGCAGCTAACTTAGGATCATGGGTAACGAGGATTAGCGTGGTGTTAGCAGCCTGATTAAGTTCGAATAATAAATCCGTTATATAGTTACCAGTGTCACTGTCCAGATTACCTGTTGGCTCATCGGCAAACAGGATAGGTGCTTGGGCGGCAAAAGCTCGGGCAATCGCTACCCGTTGTTGTTCACCACCAGATAATTGGTTGGGGTAGTGATGACCACGTTGACCTAACCCTACTTTTTGTAGATATTCATCAGCCCGTTGCTTAGCATCAGCTTCACCTTTTACCTCAAGGGGTAACATCACGTTTTCGCGGGCACTAAGACTAGGTAGCAGCTGAAAATTTTGAAAAATAAAGGCGACATGTTGCTTGCGAATATTAGCGCGTTTTTCTTCATTTAAAGCAGTAATTTCGGTACCAGCCAGATATACTTTGCCATGGCTTGGTGTATCAAGACCTGCCAACATACCTAGTAATGTGGTTTTACCAGAACCTGATGCACCAACAATGGCAACACTTTCCCCAGGCACAATATTGAGCTCAACTTGGTCAAGAATACGTAAATCTGGTTGATCTGCGTTTCCGTTTGGGCTATTTATTACCTGGCACAGGCCGTCAGTGGCCAGAAACGGTGCATTATTTGACATAGGATTACCAATGATAGATTTAATCAGGTTTAGATTATCGCAATTTAAAGCTTGCTTCGGTATGGCAAACACAGCTTTTTGCATTATTTTTACATTTCTAAGTATTAGCCTGCCGGTACAAGCCAAAACGGTTTTGGTTTTGGGTGATAGTCTCAGTGCTGGTTATGGTATGAGCTTACAAGAAGCCTGGCCAGCATTATTGGAAAAGCGTTTGCAACAGGAGCTGGAAAGTAAGGATTGGAACGTAATTAATGCCAGCATCAGTGGTGAGACCAGTGAAGGTGGGTTGCGCCGCTTGCCTATGCTGCTAGAAGAGTTTGACCCAGATTGGCTATTATTGGAGTTGGGTGCTAATGATGGTTTGCGGGGCTACCCTGTACCAACCATTAGTGCCAATCTAGCGCGTATGATTAATATGGCTCAGGCCTCAGAAATCAATGTGGCTATTTTAGGTATTCGTATACCACCTAATTATGGCGCACGTTATAGCGAACCATTTTTCGCTCAATATGCACAATTAGCCGAACGTTTTAACACCCAACTAGTGCCTTTTATTTTGGAAGATGTGGCTATTAATCCAGAGCTGATGATGGCTGATGGTTTGCATCCGACTGTGCAAGCCCAGCCAATTGTCTTGGATAATGTCTGGCGTCATATTAATTGGTAAGTAAGCTTTATTGGGCTTAAACTGCGGACATAAAAAAAGGCAGATTGTAATCTACCTTTTTTGATTTCGAGAACTTATTTAACTATTTTAGCTCATGGCCAGCTTAAGTTTTTTCATGGCATTTTTTTCTAGCTGACGAATACGCTCAGCGGATACTTGGTATTGATCTGCCAAAGTATGCAAAGTCGATTTTGAATCGCTCAACCAGCGTTGTTGAAGAATATCTCGACTGCGATCATCAAGTTCAGCCATAGCATTAGCCAGACGTTGATTGGAGTTTTGTTCCCAGTCGCTGGCTTCTACTTGTAAAGCAGGATCAGCAGCCTTATCTTCCAGAAAGTATGCTGGTGCCTGATAAGCATTATCGTCATCACTTTCTGGGGCATCAAAAGCCATATCTTGGGCCGCCATGCGACCTTCCATCTGTTCCACAACCTTGGCATCAACGCCCAAGTCAGCGGCAACAGCATTGACTTCATTTTGAGTAAGCCAAGCTAGCTTCTTCTTCGAACTACGCAGGTTAAAGAACAACTTGCGTTGGCTTTTGGTAGTGGCCACCTTAACAATGCGCCAGTTGCGAAGAATATATTCATGCATTTCAGCCTTAATCCAATGCACCGCAAAGGACACAAGACGCACGCCAACCTCAGGGTTAAAACGTTTTACTGCCTTCATAAGGCCAACGTTGCCTTCTTGCACTAAATCAGCTTGTGGTAAGCCGTAGCCGGAGTAGCTTTTGGCAATATGCACAACAAAGCGCAGGTGCGACATAACCAACTGGCGAGCAGCTTCTAAGTCATTTTCGTGATATAAACGGTTAGCAAGCGCGCGTTCTTCTTCCACGGTAAGTACTGGAATAGCACTGACCGTTTGTAGATATGCCTCGTGGTTTTGACCCGGTGTTAAGGCATCAATGGCAAGTAATTGCTTACCCATATAATAACTCCTTCAATTTAGAGGCGGCTGGCAAATTGATGTAGATAGTTTATGCCGATGTCACTTGCCTCTTATATATGCGCCATATTATAGCATAATTAGGGCGCTTTTATAGCTCCTAGAATGTGGGAACCATTTTTGAATGGATAATACTAGTTAGGCTTATTGGCAAGTGCAAGGCTAATCTGGCTGCAAGGGAGTAAAGCTCTGTAAAGATGGCTCAGATTAGGTGCTGTTTAAGCACTAAATCACGGCTCCATCTGCCGTAATTGGCGTTGTACGGTAACTAATGCTGCTAACATCGCTAGACTTGAGCTGCCAATAAGGGTAAGGATTAAATGCCATAATTGCAGATTATGCAGTTGCCATTGGCTACTAAAACTAATGGCTAAGTTGGTAAGGGAGGGCTGCAGAGCCCCTAGGGCAATACCCATCATACCGCTAGCTAAAAGGCCTGCGAAAAGTCCCGTCCAAAGGGCTGTATAAAGAAAGGGGCGGCGCAAATAGGCATCAGTGCCGCCGACTAGCTTAATCACTAAAATTTCTTCCCGCCGCTTTTCTATTTGCATACGCATAGTGTTACCCATCACGAGCAGTACCCCAAGAATTAACATCACCGTTAATACCCAAATACCTCGTTGTGTGGATTGCACTAGAGCTTGCAGGCGTTGCAACCATAGTTGATCAATTAACACCTGATCCACCTGTTTTATGGCGCTTAACTGCTCGGCTAGAAGAGCAATAGTTTCAGGCTCATTATGTTGGGGTTCAACTAGTATGGTGGCCGGTATGGGGTTCTCAGTTAAGCTTTCAAGAATATTACCTAAGCCACTGGCCAAGCTAAATTCGGTTAATGCTGCGGCAGCGGGTATAAAGGTTATATGTTTGATATCACTACGCTTTTGCAGCTGATTAGCCAGTGTTTCGGCTTGTGTTTGACTGGTGTCTAAATGCAAAAATACACTGATATGGTTATCGGTATTGAGCTGGTTAGCTAGATTCTGTACTTGGCCTAGCATAATCATCAAGGTGCCTGGCAAAGCCAGTGCTACGGCTAGAGTAACCCATATGAGGAGATTGCTTAACGGATTGCGCCATAGTCGCGACCAACTACTGAGGGCTACTTCAAAATGCTCTCTAACTAACCGCTTACCAATTTTCTCGGGACGGCTGCGCTGGGCTTGGCTGGCTGTCTTTTCCTTGGCCGTCATTTAAGCGCCTCCAGCAAAGGCACCACTAATATGGCCTTGATGTAAATGGATTTTGGGATGGGGTAATGCCTCAATCAGATTAAGATCATGACTAGCGATGAGAACCGTAACCCCTACCTGATTGAATTGCTCGAACAGTTGCATTATCTCTGCCGATAACTTGGGATCGAGGTTGCCCGTAGGTTCGTCGGCAAGTATCAAGCGAGGTTTGTTGACAATGGCACGGGCAATACCAATACGCTGTTGTTCTCCCGTTGATAGTACCTTGGGTAGCTGTTTTTCCTTACTAAGTAAGCCCACTTTGTCGAGGGCCGCCCTGACTCGACGACCAGCATCGCGATTATTGTAGCCACTTACTTTTAAAGGCAAGGCAATATTGTCATAAACACTGTAATCATCAAGCAGTTGATGGTTTTGAAATACTAAACCAATTTTGCGCCGATGGAGGGCAATCTGATTACCTTGCAGCTTACTTAAGTCTTGTTGGTCGACAATAACGCGGCCAGATGACGGCTGCTCCATCAGCATGATCAGTTTTAACAGGGTACTTTTACCAGCCCCAGAGTGCCCGGTAAGAAAGGCCATAGCCCCTTGTGGCATATTTAAGTTGGTATGATCGAGCGCTGTTTTGTCACCATAGCGCTTGCTGACTTGCTCTAGGTGAATCATTTTGCGTTATCAACCTGCGCTTTTTCAAACAGGGCATCAATAAATTCTTCGGCATTAAAAGGGCGTAAGTCGTCAGCTTGTTCGCCCACACCGATAAAGCGAATCGGCAAAGCAGACTGTTTTGCTAAGGCAAAGATTACACCGCCTTTGGCGGTTCCATCAAGTTTGGTGAGAGTGACACCAGATACGCCTACTGCGTCGCCAAACAAAGCTGCTTGACTGAGGGCATTTTGCCCCGTGCCTGCATCTAATACGAGCATCACTTCATGGGGTGCTTCAGCATCCAGTTTCTGCATCACCCGCACTACTTTACTAAGCTCATCCATAAGATGGCCTTTATTTTGTAGACGTCCAGCGGTATCGGCAATGACAATATCCACACCCTTAGCTTGAGCTGATTGCACGGCATCAAAGATTACCGAGGCACTATCAGCGCCTGTATGTTGTGCCACTACAGGAACGTTATTGCGCTCTCCCCAAGTTTGCAATTGCTCCACGGCAGCAGCACGAAAGGTATCACCAGCAGCTAACAGCACAGATTTACCTTGAGCCTGAAAACGCTTAGTTAATTTACCAATGGTAGTGGTTTTACCAGCACCATTAACACCTACCATTAAAATAACAAAAGGCTGTTCTTGAGTAGGGATTTCTAGGGGTAGTGTGCAAGGTTGAATTAGGCTTGCTAAGCAATCTCGCAGAGCAGCATAAAGGGCTTGGGGGTCTTGTAAATCTTTGCGCGCCACTGTTTCTGTTAGTTCAGCCATTATGGCTGCGGTCGCTTCAACACCTATATCGGCCATTAAGAGCTGTGTTTCAAGCTCTTCGAAGAGGTCGTCATCAATGGCCTTAGCGCCCATAAATAGGCTCGCTAAACCCTCACCAAGTTGCGATCGAGTTCGGGCTAGGCCTTGGCGGATGCGGGCAAAAAAATGACCGCCTGCGGGCTTGTCTGCTGGCTCTATTGGCGCTGATACGATTGCTTCATCAGCCGTGGCCAAATTATCTGGCTGAATTCCTGGCTGGGATTCAGGTTGTGATTCAGGCTGAGAGGCATTTTGGTTAGGGTCGCTCTCGCTTGCTGCAGTGGTCTCTTTTTGCTTGTGCTTGCCAAATAAGTTAAATAGAGCCATGGTGTTTGTGGCGTCCTCCAGTTTTGTTCTGTGCCGCATTCTATCATGATGGTAAATGGGGTTATACCCTGAAAAGTCATCACCAAACAGAGCTAAAAATGACTATACTGTGACATTGTTCTAAGTTTTTAGGCGAGTGATACTAAGTTATGCTGTTGCTGCCCAATAAGATACCCTACAATAGTTTTTTACATGGATAATCTGTAGATTTATGACGCGCCATCGCCAACCGCCGAAAAGCAAGAAAAAACACCTGTTTAAGGCTATTTCAGGTCAGGATAAGGTAGTTAATATTGCCCAGCCTGCACGTCAGGAGCTGCGCATTATTGCCGGTCACTGGCGTGGGCGTAAAGTGCCCTTTACGGCGGTCTCTGGTCTACGACCCACCTCTGACCGAGTTCGTGAAACCCTATTTAATTGGTTGGCACCCATATTACCCGGTGCCACTTGTTTAGATTTGTTTGCAGGTACAGGAGCTTTGGGCTTAGAAGCGCTATCTAGGGATGCGGCTGACGTAGATATGGTGGAGCTATCACAGGTAGCCAAGCAGCAATTAGAGCAGAACTTGGCAACATTGCCATTGCAGGAAAATCAGCAAGTTCAGGTGCACAATATGAGTTGCTTTGATTGGTTGCGTCAAACAAACAAAACCTATGATGTAGTGTTTTTAGATCCACCCTTTGCTTTGTCTTTAATGGACGATGTGTTAGTACTGTTGCAAGAAGCTTCGTTATTACGCGCCGGTAGTTTAATTTATATTGAGCAGCCGAAACCTTTAGCTAATTTATCACTACCCAAACACTGGCATCTGCACCGCCAAAAAAAGGCTGGGCAGGTACACTATGGTGTTATTCGCGTTGAAACTTAGGCTTAGTTAGCCGACGACTTTGGCCACAGCTTGTTCGAGTAGAGCCAGCCCGTCATCAATATCAGTATCGGGAATTAACAAAGACGGTGCCATCCTGATTACATCAGGACCGGCCACAAGAACCATCAAACCCGCTTCGGCTGCAGCCTGCTGGAAGACCCCAGCTTGCCCTTGAAACTGCTTATTCATAGCGCAGCCAAGTAAGAGCCCGCTGCCACGTATTTCAGCACAAAAGTTATACCGCTCATTAATGACTGCTAAGCCAGCTTTAAAGCGTTCTGATTTGGTATTTATGGCACTTAATACCTGCGGTTGGTTGATCAAATCCAGCACTTTCGAAGCAATAGCGCAGGCTAAGGGGTTACCCCCATAGGTGCTGCCATGGGTGCCAACTTCAAAATGCTCGGCAACACTCGCGCTGGCAAGCATGGCGGCTACGGGAAAGCCATTGCCCAAGCCTTTGGCACTGGTCAAAATATCAGGAGTAATACCTAATTGCTCATAGCCATAAAGTGTGCCCAAACGACCGACGCCGGTTTGTACTTCATCCATGACGAGCAGAGCTTGGTATTGGTCACATAATTCTCTAACGCGCTTGGCAAAAGCCGTTGTGGCGGCATTAATGCCACCCTCACCCTGTAAGGGTTCCATAATAATAGCGCAGGTCTTGTCAGACACAGCAGCCTCAAGAGCCGCTATATCGTTATAGGGCAGGTGGGTGATACCTTCAATAGCAGGGCCAAAGCCTTCCCTGTATTTGGCTTGGCCACCGACACTGACAGTAAATAGAGTACGCCCATGGAAGCCTTGTTCAAAGGCAATAATTTCATGCTTGTCTGGGCCAAATTTATTGTGAGCATAACGTCTTGCTAGTTTAAAAGCAGCTTCATTCGCTTCGGCACCGGAATTGGCAAAAAATATCCGGTCGGCAAAAGTAGCAGCAGTTAGCTGCTGAGCTAATTTTAGTGCCGGTTCATTAGTCATAACATTGGATAGATGCCAAAGCTTCTGCCCCTGTTCTTGCAAAGTCGCCAGCATTTCAGGGTGCGCATGGCCGACACTAGTAACGGCAATGCCCCCAGCAAAATCAATATATTCACGCCCTTCTTGATCCCACACACGAGAACCTTCACCACGCACAGGGATCATTTTTGCAGGTGCATAGTTGGGCACCATAACTTGATCAAATAGTTCGCGTTTTAGTGGTTGGTCGGACATCTTCTATTCTCTATTTTCAGGTTAGTTAATATTGTAAATCATCAATAGCTCCAACTACTACTGACATTTTTGCCAAATCCAAATCTTGGCTATTTTGTAATTCATTTAATAGTCCATCCAGACTACTAAGTGCTCGTTGCTGTTGCTGTTTCCATTGAGTGTAGCTGGAACTATGAAGTATGCCAGCCGTAAGCTCTGTTAGTTTAGCTTCAAGTGCCTGCTGGAGACTATATTGCGCCTTGCGTTGCCATGTATCTGAGCTAGGCAGCGCATCTATAGTTTGGCTAAGCCAGTCTGCACGAAGCTTGTTATATAGCCTGAACCATAGGCAACCAGCTGCTGTTACTGAATGCTGGTGACGTTTAGCCGCGCAAGCAATATCCAGCCCATAGTGGAAAAATGCCAACTGGCTCAGCTGGGCACTGGTATTATTATCCAGACCACATGCCTTGAGGTTTTGTTGGTATTTTTGCAGGCGATTTTGCGTTGCTTTTGGCAACCATTGCGTTAGGTTAGTAGCATAACTTTCAAAGGGCTCTATGTACAGGTCAATCATGCTATTAATACTGTCACCTGAATGATGTTTTAACAGCCAGTAAACCATGCTTTCGATTAAAGATTGAATTTGCTCATGCAAGTCTATGGCTTCATCGTAGTTTAGCTGTAAAGTGAATTGATCTAGTTTTGCCCACAATGAGTCAGCTTGAAGAATATGACAAGCTGCAACAAAAGCCCGCGTTATATCAATAGCACTGGCAGCGGTTTCTTCTTGAAATAGATGCAGGAAGCTGGCTCCCATGCGGTTGCCGATCTGATTAGTTATATGAGTACAAATGATTTCTGCACGCAAAGGATGATTAGCCATTGCAGTAGCAAATTGGTCACTCAAAGGCTGCGGGAAGTATTCATTTAGTGCGCAGCTGAGATAATCGTCATGAGCTATTTCAGATGCCATTAATTCATCAAATAAATGCATTTTACTGTAGGCCAATAGGACGGCAATTTCAGGTCTTGTAAGGCCGTCTTGTTGGCGCATGCGTTCATCTATTTGGGTGTTGCTGGGTAAACCCTCTAAAGACCGGTTAAGCCGGCCAAGGCCTTCGAGGTGCTGGATTAGGCGTTTGTGTTTATGCAGGTTTTTAGAGGCGCTATGCTGTGCAATGCTTAACACCAGACTTTGATGGTAGTTATGATCTAGAACTAGATCAGCTACTTCGTCAGTCATGCTGGCCAGCAAGGTATTGCGTTGCTCGAGGGTGATGTCACCACCAGCAACGGCTTGTCCAAGAAGAATTTTGATATTTACTTCGTGATCAGAACTATCCACGCCGCCAGAATTGTCGATAGCATCAGTGTTAATTAAGCCACCATGTTGGGCGTACTCAATACGTCCCGCCTGTGAACACCCTAGATTACCACCCTCACCAACAATGCGTGCACCAAGTTCATCGCCATTCACTCGCAGTGTATCGTTAGCTGGATCACCGATTTCATTGTGGCTTTCACTACTGGCTTTTACATAAGTTCCGATACCACCATTCCAAAATAGATCAACAGGCATTTTTAGTAAGCCATGGATTAGTTCATTGGGGGTTAGCTTGGGTTGTTGAGTATTTAGCATAGACTGCATTTCGGGGCTTAGCTCAATATATTTGGCGTGGCGAGAAAAAACACCACCACCAGTGGAAATGAGCTCACTATTGTAATCGGCCCAACTAGTACGTGGCAGCTTAAATAAACGCTGGCGCTCTTTAAAGGATTGACTTGCATTAGGCTTAGGATCAACAAATATATGTAGATGATTAAAAGCCGCCTGCAAACAAATATGTTTAGATAACAACATACCATTACCAAACACATCACCACCCATGTCGCCGACACCAATAACGCTAAAGTCCTGTTGTTGGCAGTCATGTCCTCTTTCAGCAAATAAGCGTTTTACCGACTCCCAAGCCCCACGTGCCGTGATGCCCATTTTTTTATGGTCATAACCATTGGCGCCTCCAGAGGCAAAGGCGTCACCAAGCCAAAAGTTGTTATCAGCGGAGATGGCATTGGCAATATCTGAGAAGGTGGCTGTACCTTTATCAGCAGCCACTACGAGGTAAGGATCATCATCATCGTAGCGCACCAGTTGTGCTGGCGGCGTGACTACTTGATCAATAATGTTATCGGTCAAGTCAAGCAAGGCTTGTATAAAGGTAGAATAGCTGCGCGTTACTTCTGCCATAAGTTCTTCACGGCTGCCAGACTCGGGTAATTGTTTACAAACAAACCCACCTTTCGCACCTAAGGGAACAATAACAGCGTTCTTTACCATTTGCGCTTTTACTAGACCAAGAACTTCTGTGCGGTAGTCCTCATGACGATCAGACCAACGCAAACCGCCACGGGCAACCTTGCCACCGCGTAAATGCACACCCTCTACCCAAGTGGAAAATACAAAAATTTCGAATTTTGGGGTTGGCAAAGGCATATCTGGAATCTGCCAAGGGTCTATCTTAAGAGCCAAATATGCTGGTACCTGGCCGAGCTTGTTGGTTTGGTAATAATTACAACGAAGGGTCGCGGTTATGGTAGCTAAAAAGTATTTGATAATGCGGTCTTCATTTAAGTTACTTACCTGATCCAGGGCTGTATAAATCTGTTTAGTGATTTTATCCTGAGATTGTTGGTTGTGCGATTGGGGGTCAAATCGCGCCTTAAACAAACTTATCAATAAGCGGCTAATATGAGCATGTTTATTGAGAGTGGTTTGGGTGTAGCTCTTACTAAAGGGTACTTGAATTTGATGTAAGTAAGCGCTGATGGCGCGCATTAATTCAGCCTCACGCCAACTGAGTCCTGCACTTAACACCAAGCCATTAAAGCGGTCACTGCTAATGCGGCCAGAATAAGCTTGCGCAAAAGCGGCTTGAAAAGCCTCTTTAACAGAATCAATATCCAAATTGGTGTTGGTGATAAATTGAATGGCAAAATCAATCATCCACAAGGCTTCACTTGATGTAGGTTTGATTTTATAGGGGCGGGCATTAATAACCTTTACCCCCATATGCTCCAAAATAGGCAACACATCCGACAAGGTTTTTGCTTGGCCTATACCAAAGACTTTAAAATGTAGATAATCTGAGTCTTTTTGCTGGGTTTCATATAGATGAGTAACCAACGGGTTTGCTGCTGTTAACTGCTGCAAAGACGCAAGGTCCTCAAAAGCAACGTCAACTTTATAGTTTTCCTGATAGGCGAGGGGGAAGGCATGCTCATATTGCCGCCATAATTGACTACCCTCGCGATAACCTAGTTGGCTTTGCAAGGTGTCAAGAAGATGATCTTGCCAAGACAGCATTACTTGGCGCATATTTTGTTCAAGTTCATCGGTGTTCGTTTCCACATCATACATATGGGAGCCATGTATGGTGATATGCACCCTTGCCATTGTCTGGTCGCCAAAAAACACACTAAACTCAGAACTATTTCCATTAAAAGTCTGCATCAGAATATCTTGTAGTTGCATACGCAATTTAGTGTGGAAACGCTCTCGGGGCACGTATACCAATGCGGTTACAAACCGACCATATTTATCAGTCCGGATAAACAGCCTTAAATTATTGCGTTCGTGGGTTTCCACTATGCCTTGGACTATGGGTAATAGTTCAGGGGTTGGCGCCTGAAGCATTTCGTCACGAGGGTAATGGTTAAGTATATGTTCTAGAGATTTGCCCTTATGGCTGGTAGGTAGAACATGTATGCCTTGCTTAATTTCTTTTACTTTATGCCGTAGGATGGGAATATCACTTACTTTTGCTATATAGGCAGCAGAAGAATAAAGACCAAAAAAGCGATGTTCACCAATAACATGGCCGTGCTTATCAAACTGCTTAACGCCCAAGTAGTCGAATTTGACCGGCCTTTGCACACTTGAGCGACTAGTGGACTTAGTGATAACCAGCATTTGTTGTTGCTTGGCTAGCTCAGCTTGATAAGGACTAAGTTGAGAGGGCTGTAGCTGTTGTGTACTGCTATAATCGGCGCGAAAAAGCCCTAGCCCACTAGTGCTATCAGGCACGACAAAGCATTCATTCTGTTGTTGTTGAAGCTCGTAATAGCGATAGCCCATAAAGGTAAAGTTATTATCTTTAGCCCAGCGTAAAAAAGCCATATTTTCTGCTTTAATATAATCTTCAATGGGTAGCTTCTGAGCATCAAATTGATCAATTAAGCCAAGCATAATATTGCGCATAGGATGCCAATCATCGACTACGAGACGGACGTCATTCATCACTTCTAACAAGCGCTTATGCATCGTTTCGATTTCTTTAGGCTCGATAATATGGTCAATTTCAAACCGCATAACGGCTTCTAAATGAAGTTCTTCTGGGTCCCCTGAAAAGGGACTGATGCTTGTGATTTGTCCTTTAGGGCCGCGCTCTATAGCGAGCACCGGATGGGTGGTGATGTGAATAGAGTAGCCCAATAAGACCAGAGCATTGGTGATAGAGGACACCATAAAAGGACGGTCTTTGCAGATAATATCGATGACAGTATGGGGGCTTGCCCAGCCATGCTTTGCAAGACTAGGGTGGTAGATAAAAACCTTATCTTCATCGGCTTGACGTTGATAAATATGTTTCCACAGAGAGCTTATAGCCCCCAATAAGTGTTCCTGTGAACATTGTAAGAATTCTTTGGGGATGCTTTCAGCAAAATAAAGCTTAGCGAGATCTTGGCGCTGTTGACTGTAATCTTGATCAAACTTTGTCCCAATTGCTTGGCATAGTTTGCTGATTGCGGCTTGCTTTTGCTGGCTCTGGTTTCGCATATTTGGCTCCTGTTGTGGTCGTGCCGATTGCGGAATGGTAAAAATCATTATCAAACAATAAAAAGGTAGTCGCTAGCCTTCAACTTCAGCTACTGCGACCAAAACCTGCTCCCTTAGGACAAATGCTTCTATCTAGGCTTGAGCATAGGCTTATTGCATGCTTCTATGCGTTACGTAAACTTTATGGGTTAGTTTTATGGAAATTTTATCAGCAGCAACGTTGCTTTTCTTGGTAATGGATCCACTAGGAAATATTCCATTATTTTTGTCAATTCTAAAAACCGTTCCAGAACAACGCCGGACATGGGTTTTGCGCAGAGAACTGCTGATTGCCTATGGCGTATTGATAGTATTCTTATTGATTGGCCCCTATGTGCTCAATTTCTTGCAGTTGTCCAAAGAGGCCATCAGTATTGGCGGTGGTATCGTCTTATTTTTGATTGCGCTAAAAATGATTTTCCCCACAGAGCATGGACTATTGGGCAAGGCTCATAAAGGTGAGCCATTAGTGGTGCCTTTAGCTATTCCAATGGTGGCAGGGCCATCCTGTTTAGCGATGATAATGCTAATGCGTGAGCAAGCAGCAGGTGACTGGCTGGGTATGTGGTTGGCTATATCGCTTGCTTGGGTTTTGTGTGCGTCTATTTTATTGGCCTCTAAATTCTTTTTTAAAATATTGGGTGAACGAGGTCTAGCCGCCATAGAGCGTTTGATGGGTATGGTACTGATCATTATGTCGGTGCAGATGTTATTAGAAGGTGTGGCCCAATACTTACAATTAGGACCTTCGGCCTAAGCGCCCCAAAATGGGGCAAATACAGTATATAGGGTCGTTTTCTGATAGGCCTAATTGCAACCATTGGTTCATAGTGTCGCTCATTGATGCTTGGTTATGTGTTGCAGGCAATTTAAAGATGGTAGAAGTATGAGTTTAAGTGTATTTGATTTAATGAAGGTGGGTATTGGCCCTTCCAGTTCTCATACCGTTGGCCCTATGCGAGCGGCGGTAACCTTTGTTAAGCAATTACAAGATCAGGGCTTAGTGTCTCAGGTAACGCGAATTGAAACCGAGTTATATGGTTCTCTGGGAGCGACTGGTAAGGGTCATGATAGTGATATTGCGGTAGTTTTGGGGCTGTTAGGCGAGAGTCCTGAAACTGTTGAGCCGCGTGCGGTAAAACCGTTATTAGACAAGGTAGCGAAAAACGGCCAATTACCCCTTGGCGGCACAGATCATATTATTGCCTTTCAGCAAGCAAGTGATGTTATTTTGAATATGGATGAATCTTTGCCATATCATCCTAATGGCATGACTTTGCGGGCTTTCGCTGCGGACCAAACATTGCTCTTAGCCCTAACCTACTACTCCATAGGTGGTGGCTTTGTCGTCGATGAGGCGGCAGCAATGGCTGATACCCTGCCTGTGCATGATGATATGCCGCTGGTACCTTACCCCTTTAGTTCGGGTATGGAGTTGCTTGCCCACTGTGATGCGACAGGCATGAGCATTAGTCAAATCATAATGGAAAATGAAAAGACTTGGCGTACGGAAGATGAAATTAGAGCTGGGCTTCTGCATATGTGGCAAGTTATGCAGGATTGCGTTAATAATGGTTGTCATGCAGAAGGCGTTTTACCCGGTGGTCTGAATGTCAAAAGACGGGCAGCCGAGCTTTATGGCCGTTTAAACTCCCTCGGTTCTATTAAGGTAATCACTCCCCAATTGTCGGCTATGGACTGGGTTAATCTTTATGCCATGGCGGTTAATGAAGAAAATGCTGCTGGGGGGCGTATTGTCACTGCTCCAACTAATGGTGCTGCCGGAGTCATGCCTGCAGTGATGCATTATTATGCTAATTTTTATCCTGGTGCCAACGATGATGGCATTATCAAGTTTATGTTGGCCGCAGCTGCCGTTGGTATTTTATGTAAACTGAATGCGTCAATTTCTGGGGCTGAAGTTGGTTGTCAGGGCGAAGTGGGAAGTGCCTGTGCTATGGCGGCGGCTGGCTTGGCAGAGGTAATTGGCGGTACTCCTATGCAAGTAGAAAATGCTGCAGAAATTGGCATGGAACATAATCTAGGCCTTACCTGTGACCCTATCGCTGGTCTGGTGCAAGTACCTTGCATTGAGCGTAATGCGATGGCTGCTATTAAGGCTATTAATGCGGCGCATATGGCTTTACGAGGTGATGGTGAGCATCTGGTATCCCTCGATGATGTTATTAAGACTATGCGTGATACCGGAGCCGATATGCAGGAAAAATACAAAGAGACATCCCGTGGTGGTCTGGCAGTTAACGTTATCAACTGTTAAGCGCACCCCATAAATTTATCTACGGAAAAAACCAAACAGCTTGCTGAGGCTAGTAAATAGATTGCTAGCCTTGGTTCTTGAAAGTCTCCCAAGCGTGTATACTTAACGACTATATAAACGCAGTGTTAAACATGCCCTTGCGTGCCTTAGCATAAGGTCTAAACAGGTTCTGGTGTCCTCAAAGTGGATATTTGTTGTGAAGAAAAAAGTCGTACTTGCTAGTGGTAATGCTGGCAAACTAGCCGAATTTGGTCAGAACTTGGCACCCTTGGATATTGAGCTTATCCCGCAAAGTAAGTTTGTTGCTGTTGAAGCTGAAGAAACAGGTTTAAGCTTTGTGGAAAATGCCATTATCAAAGCCCGCCATGCTTGTGCGGCATCAGGATTACCCGCTTTGGCAGATGATTCTGGCCTAGAAGTAGATTATTTGCTGGGTAAGCCAGGTATTTACTCCTCGCGCTTTGCTGGTGAAGATGGCCCCCATAAGGACGCAGCCAATAACGCTAAATTGCTGCAAGCCTTAACAGAAGTCGAGTGGCCAGAGCGGACGGCGCGTTTTCAGTGTGTATTGGTGTATATGCGCCATGCTAATGATCCAGTGCCCTTGATTTGCCAAGCTGCTTGGGAAGGGCATATTTTACCTCAGGCCCAAGGCGAGGCAGGCTTTGGCTATGACCCTTTATTTGCCGTTGCTGGCACACATTCCAGTGCTGCGCAGCTTAGCAAAGCAGAAAAAATGGCTATTAGCCATCGTGGGCAGGCACTGAAAAAACTAATAGCAGCCCTAACATAAGATGACCCAAGCTTCCTCTCCAACTTTGCAGTTGCCCCCATTAAGCTTATATATCCATATACCTTGGTGCCTGCAAAAATGCCCTTATTGTGACTTTAATTCCCATGCTTTGGGAACAGAATCGGTGCCTGAGCAGGCTTATGTAGAAAAACTTTTGGCTGACTTGGCCATAGAACAGGTTTGGGCACAAGACCGTCCTTTGCAGAGTATCTTTATTGGTGGTGGTACACCGAGTTTGTTTTCTGCTGAAGCCATTGGGCAACTATTACATGGTGTCCGCCAACAATTGACATGTGTGCCAGATATGGAAGTTACCCTAGAAGCCAATCCGGGGACTTTTGAGGTGGAGCGTTTTGCTGGCTTTAGGGAGGCGGGTGTTAACCGACTATCAGTTGGTGTACAAAGCTTTGATGATTCGTCTCTGCAGCGCCTTGGGCGGGTGCATAATGCTGGGCAAGCAAAAACAGCTATTAGGGCAGCAAAAGACCTTGGCTTTGCCCATATAAATGTCGATATTATGCATGGTCTACCTGACCAGACACTAGGCATGGCGCAAGCTGATCTGGAGCAGGCTATCGATTTGGCAACAGATCATTTGTCATGGTATCAGCTAACCCTAGAGCCCAATACCTTATTCCATAGTCAACCACCCGTATTGCCTAATGAAGATACCTTGGTGGATATTCAGGATACTGGGCAGGCGTTGCTTCAAGCAGCAGGTTTTCAGCAATATGAAATATCTGCTTGGTGCCAGCCAGGCAATGCTGCCCAACATAACCTTAATTATTGGCAATTTGGCGATTATCTTGGTATCGGTGCTGGTGCCCATGGCAAGGTGTCTAGCATACAAGATGGTAATCTGGTCATATCGCGGCGGGTAAAACTGCGCCAGCCCAAAGCTTATTTACAAAGTGTTCAACCCTTAGCCAGTCATACCACCGTTGCTGATGAAGATTTGCCCTTAGAGTTTTTTATGAATGTGCTACGTTTACGTGAAGGCGTTGCTGAGCACTTATATGCCCAGCGTACCGGTTTAAAATTAACGGATGTAGAACCTTTGAGTCGCCTACGGCAACGGCAGTTAATGGTTGCCGAGGGACTGCAAACTACGCCATTTGGGTGGCGCTTTTTAAATGAGGTATTGGCTGACTTTGAACTTTAGTTAGCTACTTTGTCTGCTCAATATAAAAGGTTTGGCTAAACTTGAGCGGGATGGCGGGTTTTTGTGGATCCGGTTGAATACGAATATCAAATTGCCATAGTTCCGCCTCACTAAAGCGCAACTCGGCAATATAGTAGATGGCACCGGGCTCCACAACGGGTTTAAATTCAAGAGGGTAAATTTGCCCAACAAGATTCTTGCGTTGGCCTGAAACCAGAGCCATTAACGGTTTTTTATCCTTACTATCTAGTACGGATATATTCAATAGCGCCCGATTACGGGCTCGGGTAAAGCCCAAGGCTTGGGCTGTTTCTGGGGTCACCATCATGGTGTTAAAAGCATTGTAATGAATTTGGTAGTCAGTGGTTTCCAGAAATTGTGCAGCTTGAATCAGGCTGCTAGCCAAAATAGTAAAACTAGTGATGGCTGTAACTAACAGGGCGCGTGTAAACGACATAGGTAGCTCAGAGATGGTAAAATAGTATGGGTATTTTGCTTGATATGTTGGCCTATTGGCAAGACTAGCATTTAACCTTGGTGATGGTTATGAGAAACTAGCCTTCATTATTCGCATTATTCTTTAAAGTTGAGTGTTATTACATGCAGCAAGCCCCGATTTTCTTAGTACAAACTTTATTGGGTTTGTATATTACGATTTTGCTAATTCGTTTTTTATTACAACTGGCGCAAGCTGATTTCTATAATCCAATTTCTCAGGCGTTGGTGAAAATCACCCAACCGGTAGTGAGCCCATTACAAAAGCTCGTTCCTTCTCTAGGCCGCATAAGCCTCCCAACACTGATAGTGGCTATTGTTATACAGGCTATTCTTATTGCCCTAGTATTTATGTTGTCTGGGTTTGGTTGGCCAGCGCTAATTAGTGCGCTTATTTGGAGTGTCATTGGCTTAGCTTCACAGCTTTTGGATATTCTTTTCTATGCGATATTGGCGGGCATCATCATCAGTTGGGTAGCGCCAAAAAGCTACCACCCTGGTGTGCTCTTGGTGCAACAGATTACTGAGCCATTTATGGCACCAGTGCGACGCCTACTGCCTACTCCTGGAGGCTTAGATTTTTCACCTATTGTGGTGTTTATATTGATTAAGTTGATGGAAATGATGGTTATATACCCCTTGGCCCAGTCTTATGGTTTGCCAAGAGGATTAATAGCGGGTCTATAGTTGCATAGGCGTTGCTAATTGAATGACTATTAAGATGGTGAGTTATGAGTAAACAAGAATTCAACTTTGAAGCTTCTTTGCAGCAACTAGAACAGTTGGTGCAACAAATGGAACAGGGTAAGTTGTCCCTGGAAGAATCTATGCAAGCCTTTGAAAAAGGCGTTGCCTTAACCCGAGAATGCCAACAAGCCTTGGATAAAGCGGAACAAAAGGTGCAATTGCTTATGCAAGACGCAAACGGTGAGTTGGAAGCACAACCTTTCGCCTCTCAGGCAGATGTTGATGGCCAATAAGGACCAGAATAGCGTGTCAGGTGCCGTATTTTTACAAGCTGCCCAGACCCGCGTTGAGGCTAGTCTTGAACAAGCTATTGCGCAGTGCCAAGCGAGCCCAGTGTTGGCTGATGCAATGGCTTATAGCTGTTTAGGAGGTGGTAAGCGTATTCGTGCCGCACTCGTTTATGCCGCCGCTTATGCCTGTCAAGTAGAAACGAAACAGTTAGATCAAATTGCGGCAGCGGTTGAAGCCATGCATGCCTATTCACTTATTCACGATGACTTACCGGCTATGGATGATGATGACTTACGCCGTGGTAAGCCCACTAACCATATCGCCTTCGACGAAGCGACAGCCATTCTGGCAGGTGACGCCCTGCAAAGCTTAGCATTTGAGTTATTGGCAATCTGTGACGATGATATCAACCCTCAGCAGATCCTGAGGATGGTGCAAGTTATGGCTCAGGCTGCCGGTGCTAAGGGTATGGTTGCTGGGCAAATGTTGGATATGGCTGCCGAACAAGAGGCCATAGATTTGCCGGCCCTAGAACGCCTCCATAATCATAAAACGGGTGCTTTGATATCAGCCAGTATTCAGTTAGGTGCCATGGCTGGGGGTGATGTCACTCCACAACAGTTGGCAGCTTTGCAAACCTATGGTGAGGCTGTTGGTTTGGCCTTTCAGGTACAAGATGATATCCTCGATATTGAAAGTGATTCTGATACCTTGGGTAAATCACAAGGCGCTGACTTGGCTCGCGGTAAGTCTACATATCCTGCTTTATTAGGCATGGAGTCGGCCAAGAGCTTAGCTCAGGAATTACTGCAAAAAGCCTTGGATAGCTTGGATGTTTTTGCCGAGCGGGCTGTCTATTTAGAGTATCTGGCGCATTTAATTGTAACGCGTAAGAGCTAATCCTTATGGTTGCTACTCTGCAAGATATACCTACCACTAAGCCACAAACACCTTTGTTGGATGCTCTCCAAGGGGTAGATGATCTACGCCAACTAGAAACACACCAGTTGCCACTTTTGGCGCAAGAGCTACGTCAGTATTTATTGTTTTGCGTGGGTCAAACGGGTGGTCACCTTGGTGCTGGTTTAGGGGTCGTCGAATTGACGATTGTTTTGCATTATCTGCTCAATACGCCCCATGACCGGCTGATTTGGGATGTGGGTCATCAGGCTTATCCCCATAAAATTCTTACTGGACGCAAAGATGCCATGCTGAGTATGCGGCAGGCGGGTGGTTTATCGCCTTTCCCTAAGCGCGAAGAAAGCCCCTTTGACTGTTTTGGAGTCGGCCATGCCAGTACGTCTATTAGCGCTTTATTAGGTATGGCACTTATTGATGGCGAACAGCTGCAGCACGTCGCTGTGGTGGGTGATGGCGCCTTAACCGGTGGTATGGCCTTTGAAGCATTAAATCATATGGCCCAAAGTCAGGCCAATGGGCTGGTAATTGTTAATGATAATGATATGTCCATCAATGCGAATCAGGGTGGCTTAGCAAAATTCCTCGATGAAACAGGATCAGAGGGCGGTCCTAAGTCTTGGTTTACCGCCTTGGGCTTTACTTATGTCGGGCCTATTGATGGCCACGATATATCTAGCTTAATGAAGCATATTCAGGACTTGTTACAATTGCCAGGGCCAAAACTATTGCATATCCATACGGTTAAAGGACGTGGTTATTTGGCTGCCGAACAGGACCCTGTTGGTTATCATGCTATAGATAAGATTGACCCCATTGCCAAGGTACCCTCTCCGAAGACAGCTACTTATGCCAATATTTTTGGCCAATGGGCATGCCATGTAGCGGCTCAGGATCCACGCCTACAAGTTATTACCCCTGCTATGGCTGGTGGTTCTGGGTTGTCAGCTTTTGCTAGTCAATTTCCTAAGCAGTTACATGATGTTGCTATTGCTGAACAACATGCTATTACCCTAGCGGCTGGTATGGCCTGTGCTGGTGCTAAGCCTGTTGTGGCCATTTATTCGACCTTTCTCCAACGTGGTTATGATCAGTTGGTTCATGATGTGGCTTTGCAAAATTTGGATGTGCTATTTGCCGTTGACCGTGCGGGGGTGGTTGGTGAAGATGGCGCTACACATACAGGGGCCTATGATATTAGTTACTTAGCCTGCGTTCCAAATTTAGTGCTGATGGCACCCAGTAGTGCTCAGGAAGCTATGAGCCTATTGCAACTGGGTTATGAGCATAACGGCCCTGCCGTGGTTCGCTATCCCCGGGGTGAGGCATCTGCAGGGTTGCCAGTAGTAGATATAAAGATTGGTGAATCACATTTACTGCGCAAGGGCAGTAAGGTGGCCATACTTAACTTTGGGGCTTTATTAGCCGCAGCTGAAGAAGCGGCCAATAGCCTAGATGCTACTTTAGTCGATATGCGCTTTATAAAGCCTTTGGATACCAATAGGCTAGAGCAGCTTTTAGATCATAATATATGGGTAACCTTGGAAGACCATGCAAGAACAGGTGGGGCAGGTGGACTGGTTGCCCAATGGTTAGCCCAACAAGTTCATGCTAAGCGGCCTAAGTTAATCAATTTAGGTCTGCCTGATAAGGTATTAGCCCATGCAACCCGGGAGCAAGTTCTTGCTGATTCCGGGCTCACAGCCACAGAAATTGTAAAAACTATTCAGGCTGACCTGGCCGTCTAATTAATCTAATAGGTGATCAAGTTTGCTGGCTTTGGTGGCTAAATATCCATCATTATGGCTGTTTTTGCCTACCTGAATCGCTTCACGTTCCAGTACGGTTATACCCAGATCAGTTAAAGCTTTTATCTTGCGGGGGTTATTTGTCATTAGGCGCACAGAGGCCACACCTAGATGGTCGAGCATGGTTTTAGCCATTTCATAGCTACGTTCATCAGCGTTAAAACCCAGTTTCTCGTTGGCCTCTACAGTATCCGCACCTTGATCTTGTAAGTTGTAAGCTTTGATTTTGTTTAGCAGACCAATGCCACGACCTTCTTGGCGTAAATACAGAAGAACACCTTGACCCTGCTCGGCAATTCTTTTTAGGGCTTCATTAAGTTGTGAGCCACAGTCGCAACGCATGCTAAATAAGGCATCTCCCGTTAGGCATTCAGAATGCAGTCTGATCAACACGCCTGACTCTGATGCTAACTCACCCATGGAGAGGGCAATATGCTCTTTTCCGGTGTCACTATCGGCGAATCCGTGCATGGCAAAAGTGCCATAGGGGGTTGGTAATTGGGATGTGGCAATATGTGTAACTGACACTAGTTGGCCTCTAATAAATTGGGGGAAATAGCCCTGTTTTGTGGGGTGGCTACATTAGCATAATTGCCAAATAGGCAAAATATTTGCCCAGATACATTTACGTACATTTTACATTGTTATGGGCATTGTGTCTGATTCACAAGTTTTTTCTTTAGACTGGCTCAATTTACGCACCAGAAACAGTTATAATTGCTGACTATAACTTCTGCTTTAATCTTTATTACAGGTGCTGAATGGCTCAATTTGTCTATACCATGAATCGTGTTGGGAAGGTGGTTCCTCCAAAACGTGAAATCCTAAAAGATATTTCCCTATCGTTTTTCCCAGGTGCCAAAATTGGTGTCTTGGGTCTGAATGGCTCTGGTAAATCCACTTTGTTAAAAATTATGGCAGGTGAGGACCAAGAGTATAATGGTGAAGCACGGGCGCAAACTGGCATAAATGTCGGTTATCTGCCCCAAGAGCCCCATCTTGATGATAGTAAAACCGTGCGTGAAGTGGTTGAAGAAGCCCTTAGTGATGCCACTGATGCCCTAGTAAAACTAGATGAAGTATATGCTGCTTATGCCGACCCGGATGCTGACTTTGAGGCCTTGGCGGCTGAGCAAGCACGCTTAGAGAATATTATTCAGGCCACAGACGCCCATAATCTGGAACGCACTTTAGAAGTGGCAGCAGATGCCTTACGTTTACCAGATTGGGAGGCTAAGATTGTCCACTTGTCTGGTGGTGAACGCCGCCGTGTGGCCTTATGCCGCTTGCTACTAAGCAAACCAGATATGCTATTACTGGACGAGCCGACCAACCACTTGGATGCTGAATCTGTGGCTTGGTTAGAGCGCTTTTTGGTGGATTACAACGGCACAGTGGTAGCCATTACCCACGACCGTTATTTCCTAGATAATGCCGCTGGCTGGATTCTGGAATTAGACCGAGGTCATGGCATTCCTTATGAGGGCAATTATTCCTCTTGGTTAGAGCAGAAAGAACAACGCTTAATACAAGAAGGTAGACAACAAGCATCCCATGAAAAAGCTGTAAAGTCGGAATTGGAATGGGTGCGCAGTAATGCCAAAGGCAGACAGGCTAAATCCAAGGCCCGTTTAGCGCGCTTTGATGAGCTAAATTCGCGGGAATTCCAAACCCGTAATGAAACCCAAGAGATTTATATTCCACCAGGGCCTCGTTTAGGCGATAAAGTTATCGAGGTGCAAAGTGTCGGCAAAGCCTTTGGTGATAAGGTGTTAGTTGATGACTTAAGCTTTAGTATGCCAGCTGGTGCCATAGTCGGGGTGGTCGGTGGTAATGGTGCCGGTAAATCGACGCTGTTTAAAATGCTCACCGGCGAAGAGCAACCAGATAGTGGTAGTATCGATATTGGTAGCACCGTCGAGTTAGCCTATGTGGATCAAATGCGTGAGTTAGATGGTTCGAAAACAGTTTGGGAAGAGCTATCCGATGGGCAGGATATTATTACCGTCGGTAACTATCAGGTACCTTCACGAGCCTATGCTGGGCGCTTTAATTTTAAGGGTTCAGACCAACAGAAATTTGTCCAAGACCTTTCTGGTGGTGAACGCAACCGTTTGCATTTAGCCAAGCTATTAAAGCAGGGTGGCAATGTCTTATTATTAGACGAACCTACTAACGATTTGGATGTGGAAACCTTGCGCGCTTTGGAAGAAGCCTTATTAGCTTTCCCTGGTGCAGCTGTTGTTATATCTCACGATCGCTGGTTCCTAGACCGTATTTGTACCCATATTCTTGGTTACGAAGGCGATTCCAAAGCGACCTTCTTTACCGGTAACTATTCTGAGTACGCTGAGGACTATAAGCAACGCACAGGTAAAGACCATCAGCCCACACGGGTGAAGTACAAAAAGCTAGCCTAATAACAGACTAGGCTAGTTAAAGAGTGAGGTAAATAGTTAGGTAAACAGTTTTGCCAATGCTTGTGAGCGCTCATAAGCAGCCTGCATAGCATTGGCAACCGTTTCCTCATAATCATTGTCGGCGAAACTATTAAGGGCAGCTTCCGTAGTGCCTTTGGGTGATGTTACTGCAACCCGTAATTGTGCGGGAGATTGTGTACCTGTTTGAGCCATACAGGCGGCACCTTCAGCTGTTTGTAATACTAAGGCTGTAGCCTGTTCCTTGTTGAGTCCTAATTGTTGGGCGCTGGTAATCATCGCTTCCATCATTAAAAAATAGTAAGCAGGCCCACTGCCTGAGACGGCAGTTACGGCATCAATTATGGCTTCGTCATCCAGCCAGATACTAATGCCAACAGCTTGCATAATTTGCTCGGCGATGGTTTTTTGCTGGCGGCTCACATGACTATTAGCATATAGGCCACTGGCACCTTTACCAACCAAAGATGGCGTATTGGGCATACATCTTACTGTAGGGCATTCCTTGCCAAGCCAGCTATTTATACTATCAGCAAGAATACCCGCAGCAACCGAAATAATAAGATGGTGTTGTGGATCAATGGCATCCTTGAGCTGGCTCACTGTCTCTTGCATCATCTGCGGTTTAACAGCCAAGATAATAATATCAGCCTGTTGACAGGCTGCTTGGTTATCCGTACTTGTGCGAATGCCAGCCTCGGCTGATAGTGTTGCCAACTTAGCGGGTGTGCGACCTGTAGCAATAATGCTGTCGGCCGCATAGCCTTGATTTAGCAATCCTTTGATAATGGCCTGTGCCATATTGCCGGCACCAATAAAGGTAATGGTTGGCGTTGATGACATAATGATTTCCTCTACTAAATTGGGCTACTAGCAATCACTTAATTACGGGCCCCAAATATATCCGTACCAATGCGCACCATGGTTGCGCCATGGGCAATGGCTAATTCTAAGTCAGCTGACATACCCATAGAAAGCTCTGTTAACTGCGGGTATGTTTGTTGTAATTGCTGTTGTGCTTTAGCCATATCAGCAAATGCTTGCTCTTGTTCTACTTGGGTTTGATTAGCTGCTGGGATACACATCAGACCTGCTAGCTCTAGCCTAGGCAAGGCATTTACTTTGGCTGCAAGGCTGGGTAAGTCAGCCAAACTTACCCCAGACTTATTAGCTTCACTACTAATATTAACTTGTAGGCATACTTTTAATGGTGGTAGCTCAGCAGGGCGCTGGTCGTTTAGACGTTGGGCGATCTTTTCCCGTTCAATAGTGTGTACCCAAGCAAAATTTTCCGCTATAGAGCGGGTTTTGTTGCTTTGCACGGCGCCAATAAAATGCCACACAATATCTTTGTGAGAGTTGGCTGAAATTTTATCCAAAGCATCCTGCAGATAATTTTCACCAAAGTGACGTTGGCCTTGGTCGTATGCTTCTAGCACCATGTTTAAGGGTTTGGTTTTGCTCACAGCAACCAGTATTACTTGATCATAGTTATGGCCCTTAGATTTGATGCAGGCGTTATTTATGCGAGCTTGGACGGACAGTAATTGTTGAGAAATACTCATGATTTTCTAGTGGTTTCTTTATCAGGACTCATTGTAACCTTTATAAAACAAATATTAAGCTTTTTTAAATCTAGCGACATGCATTATCGTTTTTGGTACTTAGGGCTTGTAGTTATTAGGTATAATTTATAGCATACCAATACGATATATGTCTGTGATTGTGTCAAACAACAACTATCTTACATAAAAATAATTACCGCAGTGGTGGTATTTAACCGACTTATACAGAGAGTATTTTGCTGTGAATGAAGCCAATAAACCCGTTATCGAAGTCCGTGGACTGCACAAATCATATGCCGAACTGGATGTGATTAAAGGTGTTGATCTGGTTGCTCCACGTGGCCATGTGATTAGTCTTATCGGTTCTTCAGGCTCTGGTAAATCAACCCTTTTACGTTGTGTTAACTTGCTTGAATTTAGCCAGCATGGCGATATTCTATTTGAGGATGAGAGCGTGGAATGGGGTGGTGAAGGTATGGATCGTCACCCAGCAAATGCAGCGCAGTTACTGCGTATGCGCACCAACCTATCAATGGTGTTTCAGCAATTTAATCTATGGTCGCATATGACCATTCTGCAAAATGTTATGGAAGCACCAGTAACTGTTCTGGGGCGCAATAAAGCAGAAGTTGAAGAGCGGGCTAGGCATTATTTAACCAAGGTTGGTATCGGTGATAAATGTGATGTTTATCCTGCGCAGTTGTCTGGTGGTCAACAACAGCGTGCAGCCATTGCCCGAGCTCTATGCATGGAGCCGCGGGCACTATTGCTTGATGAGCCAACCTCTGCCCTTGATCCGGAACTGCAGCAGGAAGTAATCAAGGTAATTAAAGATCTTGCCGCAGAAGATCGCACTATGATTTTAGTAACCCACGATATGAATCTGGCTCGAGATGTATCAGATCATGTTGTTTTTTTACATCAGGGTAAGATTGAAGAACAAGGCGCTCCTGCTGAGTTATTTGGTAACCCTGAAAGCCAACGTTTGCAACAGTTCTTAAGTGCAACCATTGCAGCGTAAATAATAACGAAAAAGAGGATCTATAGTTTGAAGAAACTTCTATTAACAGCTGCGTTTATGGCAGCAGCAAGTCCAGCTTTTGCTGACGATGTGGTACGTATGGGCACCGAAGGCGCCTACCCTCCGTACAATTTTATTAATGATGCAGGTGAAGTTGATGGTATGGAGCGCGCCTTGGGCGATGAGCTATGTCGTCGTGCTGAATTAACGTGTGAGTGGGTAACCAATGATTGGGATTCAATTATTCCCAACTTGGTTTCCGGTAACTATGACACCATTATCGCTGGTATGTCCGTTACTGCAGAACGTGATCAGGTTATCGACTTCTCTGAAGAATATATTCCACCTGAGCCTTCTGGCTATTTAGTAATGGATGCTGGTGTAGATGTTAGCCAAGCTGTTATTGCAGCTCAAGCAGCGACTATTCAAGCAGCATTTGTTGCAGCCCAAGGTTGGACTTTGGTTGAATACGCTTCACCAGAAGAAACCATTGCTGCCGTGCGTAATGGCGAGGCTGATGCAGTATTAGCAGATAGCTCTTTCCTAGAGGGTCATGCTAACGACGGTTTGCAATTCCTCGATCGTAAAGAATCCATTGGCGGTGGTGTTGCCATTGGTTTACGTGAATCAGATGGTGAATTGCGTGCTAAGTTGAACGCAGCTATTCAGTCAATGAAAGCTGACGGTTCCCTTAACAAGTTGATTGTTGAGTGGGAGGTTGGCTCTACCTGGTAATCACCAGAGCCATATGCTCTTTTGCCTTTTTTATTAAAACTTCTTGTAAGTCTCAATAACTGAGGCAAAAGAGCGGTATCCATTATGTTTGAATTTTGTGCAGATCCGGCGTCTCTAGAAGGCGTTTCTTGGTTAGCTTGCTACCTTACAACAGGCAAGCATATGAATCTTTACTGGTCTATTCTGACCGTGTTACTGCTTTTGTTAATAACAGCTCCGACAGCTTTATTGTTCGGCTTTGCGGGTGCATCTTCAGCACGAAGTAATGTTTTGCCTTTACGTTGGTTGGGGCAAACATACGTGGCTATAGTTCGGGGTGTGCCTGATATAGCCTTCTTTTTATTTTTTGTTATTGCCCTAGATCAAGGGTTTGAATACCTTCGTCATCAGGTATTGTGCCCAGAGTGGTCTGAACCAATTCGTCAGGGTAATGATTTTATTGTCTGTAAGGCGGCTAAGTTACCTTTATCTACCTCACCTCAATGGGTACATGAAGTATATGGGTTTTTTCTTGCCGTGATTACTTTTGCCATCGTGTTTGGTGCTTTTGCTGCCAATGTCATATTAGGTGCTATGCGAGCTGTGCCTCAGGCGCAATTAGAGACTGCACAAGCCTATGGTATGAATCGTCGGCAAGTTTTTTGGCGCATCCTAGTGCCGCAAATGTGGCTTTATGCCCTGCCAGGCTTATCTAATCTGTGGGTTATTTTAATTAAAGCGACACCTTTGCTGTTTTTATTGGGTGTGGAAGATATTGTTTATTGGGCTCGGGAGTTGGGTGGTACGAAGAATGCTCGCTTTACCGATTACCCCCATGGCGATTGGCGCTTATGGTATTTCCTAGGATTATTGGTGTTTTATTTGGCATTTACTTATGTTTCTGAACGGGTTCTAGCAAAAGTAAATCAACGTTTGTCACGTGGACAAGGTATTGTGGGAGCCAGCACATGAGTTGCTTAACGACTATTCAAGATTATGCACTGCGCTCAATTGGCTTTGGCAAGCGTTTATTACCCTCAAGTGATATTACTGTATGTGAACAATTTACCCTGATTGGTTCAGGTTTAATTTGGAATATCTATTTTGGTGTACTAGCGCTTCTTGTGGGCTTCTTTTTAGCCTGCGCGTTGGCATTAGGTAAAAATTCACATGTGGTTTGGCTGCGTCGCCCAAGTGAAGGCTTTATTTTTCTATTTCGTGGGTCACCTCTATTTATCCAATTCTTTTTTGCTTACTTTGCGTTTTTGGCATTAAAGAAAGTTGGCTTAGTGCCTTGGTTAACCTCTGCTCAGGCGGGTGCACTGCTGGTGCTGGTGTTTAATACCGCGGCCTATTCTGCGGAAATTTTTTATGGCGCTTTGCAGGCTATCCCCAAAGGCGACGTGGAAGCTGCTGATGCCTATGGGTTTTATGGCTGGAAGAAATTTAGACGTGTGGTGTGGCCGAGTATGTTACGTTTATCCTGGCCCGCTTATACCAATGAAGCGATTTTCTTGATGCATGCCACCACCCTGGTGTTTTTTAGTGGTTTCCCAGCCTGGCAACAAAAAGGTGATGCACTGTACTATGCCAGCTATTTTGCAGATAAGACTTTTAATCCCTTTGTGCCTTATCCGATCTTAGCGGGCTACTTTATCTTACTGACTTTGGTCGTGATTGGCTGTTTTGGCTTAGTTAATCGGCGACTAAATCGCCACTTGCCAACAGGCCAACGCCAAAAGATGAAGCTAAGGCTGAATTTGATACGCTAGGAACTAGATTAGAATGCTGCCGGCTGCAAAATATGTCTATTGTAGCAGGCAGCTGTGCATGCTGAACATAATCAGAACTTAAACCTTAACCCTAAAGCCATGCTTTCAATAAGGTCTTCACTTGAAGCCTTGAAATTAATCATCATATTGTCAGCTATCTGAAAATCCGCACCAAATTCAGTGACCATACTGGCACCTTTATCAGAAGAGTTGAGTAAGCCAAAGTTAAGATTCACTTTGTCGTTCATCTTTGTATGCATTTGGATCCCATAAACTGTTACAGTATTATCAAGTGCCATTGAATAACCAGACCAATCAGCTGTCATACCCCTATTGCGACTACCAAGGGTAAATTTTGCGTCAAAAGTCTCATTGATATTTCTAATGTACCCTACGTTTATCATGGTCTCATCAAGGGTGATATCGTAGCCATTTATGGTGTTAGCTATTGAATATGTTTTAACATTTAACTCAATATTTTCTGCAAGCTCCATAGAACCACCCAGTTCAAAACCTGAAAAAGAGAAGCCGTTTAAATCCATATTGATGTAGCTAGCTGTTGCTGTATTAGCCATCACAAATTGTGGCATAGACAATGCGATAGTACTAATAACAATGGTTAAGAATTTCTTCATATCTACTCCTAAATTTATAGAAAGATTACCAAGCACATTATTGTGCTAAGCATCTTGAAATAAAGTTAGTACAGAATTGGTGATTTGCAGAAAAGAGTGGCTAATGATTCAAATCATTCTTTATGCCAAGATTGATATAAAACAGCTAATTCTGGTGCATTAGCTGCTAATAACCCTAGCAATTCTGGATCAAATTGACTTGGCCATAAATAACCGTCACCGCGAAGCAATTTCTGCATACTTAGCTCATGACTTAATGCCTTAGCATAGCTTTTATGGCGGCGTAGGCCTGTGTAGCTATCATAGAGTTTTGCCATGCGGGCAATGGGGTGGATTTGTTCGCCCTGTAATTGTGCTGGGTACCCTGTGCCATCAAAATGTTCGTGATGTTCGGCTATGATCTGGGCTGCTAAAGGGTCTTGTGGCGCTAATAGTTGGGCACCGGTGATGGTATGACAAGCTAGTTGGGCATGCTGTAAAGGCGTGAGTTTATGTGATTGTTGCAGACGCTTAAACTGAGCTAATTGAAGGGCTATATCACGCCAGACAAGCGTTTCTTTGGCCTGTTCACGCAGATCTTTATCCCAAATATCTTTGGTCAGCAAATCGACAAAAGGGCCAATAAAATGATCCTTTTTAGGTGCTAGGGATTGGCTATCATTGGTGTTGAACATATCCTCAATGGGCTCTATACCTGCCAACCATTGGGCAAAGGTATTATGTTGTAGAGGCGCTGTAGCGATATAGCCACATCTTAGCTGTAGTGCCCGTATAGTCTTAGCAATAGTCAGTTGGCTATCTAATAAAAGCCAATGATAGGGCGCTATGGTGGTCTTTATTGGTTGTGATAATTGAGAAAAATTTAGTATAAGGCGATCGGCATTATTGGCATCGTCAGTGATGGTATGGCCCAGCGCATCTAGCCAAACCTCTAGAGCGCTGGTTAGTTCCGAACTTAATAGGCTGGCTATACGCATAACGTGTTTAATTAAGTATTGCTGTTATCTTGCGGCAGGCAAATAGTAAAGCAGGTATGCCCAGGCTGGGAGGTAAGTGTTAGTTGTCCACCTAATTCGTCTACTAGATCGCGACATAGGGCTAAACCAAGACCTGTGCCATGGTGTTGTTTATTGGTAAAGTAGGGGGTAAAAATCTTCTCTTGCAGGGATTCAGGAATGCCGGGGCCATTATCAATTACTTGCAGTTGGTAGGTATCTTCCACATGCTTAAGGACCAAGCTAATTTCACCCTGGTCGGCCTGTTCAAGGATGGCATCGCGACCGTTATTGATTAAATTAATCAGTACTTGCTCAAAACGCTGGGCTTGCCCAAATAACAAGCTGCTAGGTAAAGGTTGTTGTAAGCTAAGCTGCACACCTTGTTGCTGTAACTGGCTTGCTAACAGCTTATGGATTTGTTTAATGCTGTCTGCTAAGTCAAATTGCTGGTGACTGATAGGCTGATGGCCCACCAGCTGGCGCATATTAACCAAAGTGCTGGCACATCGCTCTATCTGATTGTCGAGCTCCAGCAAATGCTTGGGTAAATCGTTAACAACACCTATCTTAGCTAGCTCCTGAAGACCAAACAAACGTAGGCGCATGGCGTTTAGAGGTTGATTTATTTCATGGCAAATCCCCGCCATTACTTGCCCAACGGAGGCCAGTCGAGACTCATGTTGCCATTGTTCAATTTGTCTTTGTAGGTTCGGTTGGGGTGAGATAATCCATATGATCTCTTGTTGCGCAGCTTGACCTAGCCATAGGTTGGTAGATTGGTTGCTGGCTGTCACAAACATAGCCTGTGAGGATTTGGCATTGCTTTTAAGCTGTTGCCATTGATCTTGGCCCAGCAGTTGGATGAGGTCTGTTTCTTTACCTTGGGCACCAAGACCCAGCAATTGCTGGGCGGGTGAGTTGGCAGCAAATGTTTTGTTGTCTGTGTTGAAGTTTAGCTGATTAAAAGTGTTTTCTGTCATTAAAATCCGCTAACTGTTAAGGGTCAATTTATGGCACTAGCAATCAGCGCCTTGAGTTCTTCCACTGGTATTGGCTTATGTAATAATGGGATGCCTGCTGGTAAACCACGGGCATTGATTTCATCGTCACTCATGCCAGTAATAACGATGGGCTTGATAAAATCGTATTGCTCATTATTTTGTAACCTATCCAGTATAGCAAAGCCATCCAATTGTGGCATTTGCAAGTCGGTAATAAGTACACAGGGGCGCATAGAGCCAATTTTAACTAGTGCATCAACACCATTGACTGCGGTCTCAATATGTAAGCTGGGATACCAGTTACTGACTAACATTTTATACAGTAATAAGGTGTCTTGGTCGTCATCAACAATAAGCACAGCACTTTTTTGTGAGGCACCAAAGGGACGGGGGATAGGGGTTTGTCTATCCTGCTTTTCTTCTAGTAGTTGTTGTACAGAGCCAACACTAATTCGACGGTGGCCACCAATGGTCTTCCAAGCTTGCAGGGTACCATTCTCCACCCACAATTGGACGGTACGTACAGATACGTTAAGTAGCTTTGCTGTTTGTCGAGTGGTGAGCTCGGACATTTTATTTAATTCAGCAGCATCCATTTGTATTACCTTTTTTTGATAATGTTTGTTCGGTTTATAGTGTCAATATTATCAAAATTGCTAATTTTTAATAGTATTTTTTTGCAATAACTACTTGAAATAGCCTTTTTTACGTTTTTTAGGGCATAAAAAGCACCCTTTCAGTATCATTTTTAATAGTGAGAAGACGGTTGTCGAAGTTATTGTTGGCACTTAATCGTGGGCTTGCCAAGTTGCTTTGCCATGCTGCAATGTAAGCGTAACCCGCCCCGTGAGCGAGTTATTTTGCAAACATTGGTTAGCGCCTTGGCTTTGTTGAGCAGTACTCGTTAATTGCCAAGATAGATTAGGGTCAATTAAACATAAGTTTGCCACAGCACCAAGGGTAAGCCCGTTTGCTTCAAGTCCTAATAGAGTCCTTGGTTGTTTACTTAACGCAGCAGTCAGTTGCAATAAGCTGAGGTCCGTTTCTGCTGCCAAGCTTAATAGTAAGGGCATAAAGATATCGTATATGGCCATGCCTGTTGCGGTATCAGCAAAGGGGGCCTGCTTGGCGGCTGCTTCATGGGGCTGGTGTGCGGAAACGATGGCATCAATCGTGCCATCAGCAAGTCCAGCTATTAAGGCTTGACGATCACTTTCATGGCGCAGGGGTGGTTGCACATGATACTGGCTACTATAACCCTGCACTTGCTGTTCTGTATAACACAGGTGAGCCAGATCGACGTCAGCACTGATGGCCAGACCTTGGGCTTTAGCTTGACGTAGCATCTCAACACCAGCAGCACTGCTAAGCTGTTGGAAGTGGCAGCTAACACCGGTGTGTTGCATCATTTGTAGATGACGACTAATCGCCAGTGTTTCAGCAATAACCGGTATACCATTCAGCCCCAATTGGGTGGCCAAGATGCCATCATGCATATGACCATGGGATAGTGCTGCATCCCGTGCTTGGACAAATATTTTTAACTTATAGGTAGCCGCATATTCGTAGCAGCGCAGTAGCACAGTGTTATCAGTAATATCATAACCAGCATTACTAAAAGCCACTGCCCCTGCTTTATTAAGCCCTAACATATTACTTAAATGGGTGCTTTTTAGGCCTTGGGTAAGGGCTCCTATAGGCAATACTTGGCAATATCCAGCTTGCTTGGCACGATCTTGGACAAGTTCTAATACAGCTGTGCTATCACTGGCAGGTTGGGTATCTGGGCTAGGCAACAGGGTACCAAAGCCGGCACTGGCAGCGGCACGGGTTTCCGAAGCAATGGTACCTTTTTGGCTATTGCCAGGTTGGCGCAGGTAGGCCAACAGGTCAGTAAAATTAGGACAGAGTATCTGACCTTTGGCTTCGATAACTTGTGCGTCTGCTATATTTAGTTCGGCAGCTATGGCTTGTATATTGCCATCGGCAATATGCACATCCATTATGGCATCCAGCTGCTGATATGGGTCTACTACACGCGCTTGGCGTATAAGCATATTCATTGGCTGGCCTCCATTACCTGACGCTGTTGCATTTGGCCACTCATAGCCATGGACATCACCGCCATGCGGATAGCGATGCCATAGCCTACCTGATTAAGAATTAGAGACTGCTTACCATCAGCAACTTCAGATTCAATTTCTATGCCGCGATTAATAGGACCTGGGTGCATCACAATAGCATCTGGTTTGGCTTTACTGAGACGCTGACGAGTTAGGCCATAAGCTTGATAATATTCACTTGCGGATGGTAAAAAGGCGGAGTCCATGCGCTCTGTTTGCAGGCGCAACATAATAATAACGTCGACATCTTCAAGGCCTTTATCAAGGTCATTGTAAGTGGTGACACCAAGATCTTCTGCGGCTGTTGGTAGTAATGTGTTAGGGCCAATTAGACGTACATCCTGGCAGCCAAGGGTTGTCAACGCATGGACTTGGTCACGGGCTACCCGAGAATGCAAAATATCGCCCACAATGGCCACCTTTAGTTGGTCAAAAGAGGCCTTATGGCGATAGATAGTGAGCATATCTAACATAGCTTGAGTTGGATGCGCATGGCGGCCATCGCCGGCGTTAATAATGGCAACATTAGGCGTCACTTGTTGAGCAATAAAATGGGCGGCACCCGATTGACTGTGTCGTACCACAAACATATCACTGTGCATGGCTCGCAGGTTACGCAGGGTGTCGAGGAGAGATTCGCCCTTACTGGTGGCTGAGGTGTTGATATCTAGATTTAGCACATCAGCAGATAAGCGTTGGGCAGCTAGCTCAAAGGTGCTTCGGGTGCGAGTCGAGTTCTCAAAAAATAGATTTACCACCGTTTTGCCACGCAATAGCGGCACTTTTTTTACTTCCTGATTGCCCACCACCACAAAAGAGTTGGCAGTATCGAGTATGCGCTCTAGAAGTGTTTTTGGGAGCCCATCAATACTTAAGAAGTGGCGTAGTTCGCCAGTTTCAGTCAGTTGTAATTGGGCGCTAGGAGGCAGATTCATCGGTGGTTCGCTCAATAAGGGTTAGCTGCAAAGGCTCTGGGCCTTCTAGTTGCAGGTATTGATTAGCGGTCACCAGTAGCTCCAGAGCACAGGCATCGGCTTGAATAGGAAGTTGGCGGCCATTAATAGCACACAGGGTGGCTAGTTTTATACTTGCTGGGCGGCCATAGTCAAACAGCTCGTTCAGAGCTGCACGAATAGTGCGCCCTGTCATCAGTACATCATCAACGAGGATAATATGCCGATTATTAATATCAAAAGGCAAGCTCGAAGGGTTTACTTTTGGATTTAAACCTTGCTGGGTGAAGTCGTCGCGATAAAAACTAATATCAAGTTTGCCAAGGGGTGCGTTAAGGGTTTTAGCTAAGGTCTCTGCTAGCCAAGCGCCACCAGTATGGATGCCGATCACTAGCGGATCTTGTATTTGATGATGCTTAATTAATTGGCTTACTTGCTGTACTAAGTCAGCCACTAGGGAGGGGGTGTCGGGTAGCTGAGGCGGTTGTGCCATTGCTTATCCTTGCTCCTTAAAGGGTTGCGATGCCAGTCGGTGTTCTTGTTCGTCGAACCACGACTTTAAAATCAGTTGCGCTGCTATGCCATCAACGCCATTTTTCTTCCAGTTAGTGCCGCCACCTTGGGCTAGATGCACTTCTTTGGCTGCATAAGTTGAGAGTCTTTCGTCTACCACATAACTCGGAAGATCAAAGCGGCTAGCTAAGCGGTTGGCAAATTTTCGCGCTCGGTGAGCCATCTCTCCTACAGAACCGTCAATATTATAAGGAATTCCGACCACAAATGCTTGTATTTGCCACTCTTTTACCATTTTATTTACTTGTTGCCAGTCTGGAATACCGTCACGAGCATTAATCGGCGGCAAAATAACCGGCTCAGTACTGGCTTGGCTGGCAAAAGCAGCACCGATACGTTTGCTGCCAAAGTCAAAACCCAGCAAGTTTATATGCTCAGCCATGTCCCACCTGAGTGGAGATAAGATTGATATCAATACCCAATAATTGTTCGGCAGCACTAAAACGTTTATCAGCCGGTGTGCTGAACATGATATCAGCGTCAAAGGGGCAGCATAGCCAAGCATTTTGCACTATTTCATCTTCTAGCTGGCCGGGACCCCAGCCAGCATAACCTAAAGCAATAAGACTATGTTCTGGGCCAGCGTCATGGGCGATATCATCAATAACATCGATAGAGGTAGTTAGGCATAGGTTATTAGCCAATTGAATACTCGATTGCCATTTTTTATTAGGCAATGGTGTATGCAATACAAAACCGTGCTCAGGTTTAACTGGGCCACCAGTAAAAATAGGCTGTTCGAGATTTGTTGCTAGCTGTTCGGAAATATTCAGTTGCGGCAAAATATCGGCAAAGGCAACTTCGGTGGTATGGTTGATGATCAAACCCATAGCACCTTGCTCATTATGCTCACAGATATAAATCAAACTGCGATGAAATGGCCCCTCATCCAGTTGTGGCATAGAAATAAGCATCGAGTTATGTAAACTGCCTTTAAGCTGTTCGGTCATAATGCTCCCTGAAACAATTCTTAGAATATGTCCTGTAAGCTTAGTTTAACATAAGCTTACAGTTCGTCTTAGTTACTAGTATTGTTATCACTATTGGCAATTGTGTGTTCAAGATGTGCCATTAGCTGCCCAGCGATATCAGAACCAGTCTGCTTGTCTAGTTCACGAATGCAAGTCGGACTAGTGACATTAATTTCGGTTAAATAATCACCGATTACATCAAGCCCAACAAAATGTAGGTTTTTCGCCCTAAGAGTAGGTCCCACTTGGGCACAGATCCAGCGGTCACGTTCACTTAATGGCTGTGCGACGCCAGCACCGCCAGCCGCCAAATTGCCTCGAGTTTCACCCGATGAAGGGATGCGGGCTAAGGCATAATCAACGGGTTCACCATTGATCATTAAAATACGTTTATCACCTTGTTTAATTTCAGGTAAAAAACGTTGCGCCATAATTTGCTGTTGGCCAAATTGCGTTAAGGTTTCCAGAATGACATTAATATTGGCATCGTCTGGCTTAACGCGGAAAATTGAGGCACCACCCATACCATCCAAGGGCTTGTAAATGACATCACCATATTGCTGATGGAAATCTTTTAGCAGCTTTGGGTCACGGGCCACCAAAACTTCTGGGCAGCATTCAGGGAAATGGGTGGCAAAGAATTTTTCATTACAGTCGCGCAAACTTTGAGGCTTGTTAACAATCAGGCTGCCAGCACGCTCTGCTAGTTCCAAAATATGGGTAGCATAAAGGAACTCGTTATCAAAGGGCGGATCCTTACGCATTAAAATAATATCAAGGTCTGCTAGTGGTTGCGTGCTAATTGCGCCAAGGGTATAAAAATTTTCTGGCTCTCTGCGGACTTGTAAAGGCGCCATATTGCCCATGCCCACACCCTGTTGAGCAAACAAATGCTGAGGCTCCATATAGAATAGTTCCCAGCCGCGATCCTGGGCAGCCCAAAGCATGGCTAGGGAGCTGTCCTTTTGGTAGTTAATGGCACTTATGGGATCCATAACGATGCCAAGGCGAATAGACATATTTTATTCCTGTATATGGAGGCTAGTTAGTCTAGTTAGTATAGGCCCGATAGTGTTTCTTATATAGCGGTTTTAGGCACAAATTCAATAGCAACTAACACTATAATACGCTTTTTGTAGGCGCTAATTTAGTAATCGCCCCACAGATGCTGCAGCATCCCAAGACAAGCAACAGGGGCTGTTTCTGTACGTAATATTCTTGGGCCTAAGCTGATAGCTTGAAAGTGGTGCTGTTTTGCTGAGGATACTTCTGTATCTGTTAAACCACCTTCAGGGCCAATCAGTAAGGCACATGAGGTTGGCTTAGCCACACTATTAATAGCCACCGTTTGGTGGGGGTGCAAAACGAGTTTCTGCTCCGCCTGCACCTGTTGTAGCCAATCTGATAGTGCCCATGGTGGGTGAATCAAAGGGATTTCACTACGCCCACTTTGCTCGCTAGCGCTAATACTTATTTGGCGCCAATGTAGTAAACGCTTGTCTAAACGTTTGGGATCTAGCTTAACTTCACAGCGATCACTAAACAAAGGGGTAATTTCATTTGCCCCCATTTCCGTGGCTTTTTGAATGGCGTAGTCCATACGATCACCGCGCGACATCACTTGTCCAAGGTGAGTATAAAGAGGAGAGAGTGACAACCCTAGCTGGCTCGATTCGATAGTGACAACCACAGTTTTTTTGGTCACTTGGGTAATCAGTGCAGCATATTCCTGGCCATCACCATTAAATAGAATAACTGCTTGGCCAGCTTTGGCCCGCAATACTTTGCCCAAATAGTGGCTCGTCTCTGGCGGCAGTTCCACAGTGGTGTCTGTCGCCAGAGTTGAGTTCACATATAGGCGTGTAGTGCGCAAGTTTAGATACCTGCAGCAGCGCGCAAGGCGTCGGCTTTATCGGTTTTTTCCCAAGTAAAGTCTGGGTTATCACGACCAAAGTGACCATAGGCCGCTGTGGCGCGATAGATGGGCCGCTTAAGATCTAACATGGCTACTAGGCCACCCGCTTTTAGGTCAAAATGATCGCGCACCAACTGTTCAATCACGGCGTCACTTACTTTGCCTGTGCCAAAGGTGTTGATACTAATAGAAGTAGGTTCAGATACACCGATAGCATAAGAGACCTGAATTTCACACCGCTCTGCCAACCCTGCAGCCACAATATTCTTAGCTACATAGCGGCCAGCATAGGCAGCACTGCGATCGACTTTGGAGGGGTCTTTACCAGAAAAAGCACCACCGCCATGACGAGCCATGCCACCGTAGGTATCAACGATGATTTTGCGCCCAGTTAAACCACAGTCGCCCACGGGACCCCCAATGACAAAGTTACCAGTTGGGTTAATATGATACTGGGTTTCATCATTAAGCCATGCTTTCGGTAACACCGGCTCAATAATATGCTTCATTACGGCTTCACGTAGTGCTTCCAATTCAATATCAGGACTATGCTGGGTGGATAACACCACAGCATCAATACTGGCTGGTCTGCCATCGGCGCCATAGCGGAAGGTAAGTTGGCTTTTGGCATCGGGTCGCAACCAGGGTAATACCCCATTTTTACGCACCTTAGCTTGTTGCGCTACCAATTGATGAGCATAGTGAATGGGCGCAGGCATCAATGATTCTGTTTCATTGCTGGCGTAGCCAAACATCAAGCCCTGGTCACCAGCACCTTGTTCTTTGTTAGCGTTCTCATCCACGCCCATGGCGATATCAGATGATTGTTTACCGATGGCGTTAAGGATAGCGCATGAATCGCCATCAAAACCCATATCCGATGAGGTGTAGCCAATATCTTTAACGACTTCACGCACCAGTTCTTCAATATCGACCCAGGAGTCGGTGCGTACTTCACCAGCAACGAGCACGATGCCAGTTTTGATAAGAGTTTCTACTGCGACGCGTGAATTGGGGTCTTTTGCCAACATGGCGTCTAAAATAGCATCAGAAATTTGATCCGCAATTTTGTCCGGGTGCCCCTCGGAAACGGATTCAGATGTAAAGAGAGTATATTCGTTCATGAATGTGCCTCGTAATTGAATACTGTATTTGACGTTGTTGCCAAATTAACAGCAGTGACTTAATTACCAGCCTAGGGAGTGAGCCTTGGCGAGTGCCGTTGGTCAGTTGGTCGAATGATAAAGATGCCAACTGAAACCAGCCAGCATTATACCCATTACTGGGGTCTTGTGAATATGCTTTTATGCTAAATAGATGCCTGATGATCAGTATTTTGTGACAGACTTATCATAACTGCCATTGGTGCTATTAAATCGTGCTAAGCATAGAACAAAAAAAACCGTTTATTAGAATATCTCGGTTGTGCCCAAGGCTTTAGTGCGAGACAATATGCGCCATATTTTACGGCCAACTATAGCCGTGCTATTTACCTTATTAACAGGAGTAATCACATGCCCTCCCGTCGCAATTTAGCCAATGCCATTCGTGCCCTTAGTATGGATGCAGTCCAGCAGGCCAAATCTGGTCATCCCGGTGCTCCTATGGGTATGGCCGATATTGCCGAAGTCTTGTGGAATGACTTTTTAAAGCATAATCCTAGCAACCCAGAATGGCTCAACCGTGACCGTTTTGTTTTGTCTAACGGTCATGGCTCTATGTTGTTGTACTCCTTGCTGCATTTAAGTGGCTATGGGGTGTCTATTGATGACTTAAAAAACTTCCGTCAGCTCCACGCCAAGACGGCAGGTCATCCAGAATATGGCTATGCTCCGGGTATTGAAACCACCACAGGTCCTTTGGGTCAGGGTATTGCCAATGCTATCGGTATGGCTATTGCAGAAAAGACCTTAGCTGCCCAGTTTAATCGTGATGGCCATGAGATTATTGACCACCATACCTTTGCTTTCCTAGGCGATGGCTGCTTAATGGAAGGCATTTCCCATGAGTCCTGTTCCTTGGCTGGTACTTTGGGCTTGGGTAAGTTGATCGCGTTTTATGATGATAATGGTATTTCCATCGATGGTGAGGTAGAAGGTTGGTTTAATGACGACACGCCTAAGCGCTTTGAAAGTTATGGTTGGCATGTTATTCCAGCTATTGATGGCCATGATCCTGATGCTATCTTTGCAGCTATCGAGGCCGCCAAAGCCAATACTGACCAACCTACTTTGATTTGCTGTAAAACCATTATTGGTTTTGGTTCACCCAATAAAGAAGGTAAAGAAGATTGTCACGGCGCGCCCCTAGGTGATGATGAAATTGCCCTAACTCGTAAGCGTTTGGACTGGAGCTATGGGCCTTTTGATATTCCCGCAGATATTGCTGAGGAATGGGATGCCCGTGATGCTGGCTATGACGTCGAGCAAACGTGGAATCAGAGCTTTAAGGAATACAGCGCAGCTTATCCAGAATTGGCTGCTGAACTACTGCGGCGTATTGCTGGTGATCTGCCAGCCGATTTTAATGCCCAAGCGGATGCTTATATTGCTGATCTTCAGTCTCAAGGCGATACTATTGCCAGCCGTAAAGCTTCCCAAAATGCCTTAAATGCTTTTGGTCCTTTATTACCTGAAATGCTTGGTGGTTCCGCTGACTTGGCTGGTTCCAACTTAACCATATGGTCTGGTAGCAAAGGCATTAGTAATGCTGATGCCAATGGTAACTATGTTTATTATGGTGTGCGTGAGTTTGCTATGTCGGCCATTATGAATGGTGTGGCTTTGCATGGTGGCTTTGTGCCTTATGGTGCCACCTTCCTAGTATTTATGGAGTATGCTCGTAATGCAGTGCGGATGGCCGCTTTGATGCGCCAGCGCGTGTTATTTGTTTATACCCATGACTCTATCGGTTTGGGTGAAGATGGCCCTACCCATCAACCCATTGAGCAAATCGCCAATTTACGGGCTACACCGCACCTAGATACCTGGCGCCCATGTGACACAGTCGAATCAGCTGTTGCTTGGAAAAGCTCTTTACAACGTATTGATGGCCCTTCGGCATTAATCTTTTCGCGCCAAAATCTAGTCCATCAAGATCGTGACCAAGCCCAAGTAGAAGCGATTGCTAAAGGTGGTTATATCCTCAGTGAGTGCGATGGTGCACCTGAGGCCATTATTATTGCTACCGGTTCTGAAGTGGGCATTGCCCAAGATGCAGCAGCCCAATTAACAGCCCAAGGTCGCAAGGTACGTGTCGTCTCTATGCCTTGTACGGAAGCCTTTGAGCGTCAAGATGCGGCTTATCAAGAAAGTGTCTTACCTAAATCAGTGTCGGCTCGAGTTGCCGTTGAAGCAGCCCATGCTGACTATTGGTATAAGTATGTAGGCCTACAAGGTCGAGTGGTCGGTATGACGGACTTTGGTGCCTCGGCGCCAGCCAATGAGCTATTTGAAATTTATGGCTTTACCGCTGACAATGTGGCTAAGCAGGTTAACGAACTACTTTAACTACACTCTCAACGAGAGTCACTTAGTGCTGAGATAAATGCCAAAAAGACTTGCTATTAATGGCTATGGTCGTATTGGGCGCGCTTTATTGCGAGCCCTGTATGAGCGCGGTCTGCAGGAGCAGCTACAAATAGTTGCGATTAATGATTTAGGTATTGCTGAGTCGCTGCTGTATGAAACGCAATATGATTCTGTGCATGGTCACTTCCCCTTGCCAGTAGAAGCCACGCAAAGTGGTATGTCGATTACAGACCAGCAAGGTAATAAGCATAACGTTTCACTTTACTGCCAAGATAATCCCCAAACTTTACCATGGCAGGATATCGATTTAGTCCTAGAATGTTCAGGCAAACTAACCAGCCGGGCTTTATCAGAACAGCATCTTCAAGCTGGTGCGGATAAAGTGCTAATTGGTGCCCCAGCGGGTCAGGATGTTGATCTAACTGTGGTCTATGGTATTAACCATCAGGATATCCGCCCCCATCACCAGATTATTTCCAATGCTTCTTGTACCACCAATTGTATGGCGCCCCTGTTAGCACCATTACAGGCTGCAGTAGGTATTGAAGACGGCCTGATGACTACTATTCATGCCTATACTAATGGCCAAGTGTTGACTGACACAGTGATAGATAAACTGGACTTGCGTCGGGGCAGAGCAGCTACTCAGTCCATGATCCCCACCACGACGCATGCCACTCAGGCTTTGGGTTGGGTGTTGCCAGAAGTTGCTGACAAGATTACGGGCTACAGCATGCGAGTGCCGACTATCAATGTCTCGGTAGTCGATCTAGTACTGCGCCCAAGTCAGCCCACAAGTGTTGAAGAAATTAATGCCATTATGCAGGTGGCCAGTGACCAAGACCCTTATGGTGTTTTGGGTATTAATTGGGAGCCTTTGGTTTCCATCGACTTTAATCATTGCCCTAAATCAGCGGTATTCGATGCCACTCAAACCATGCAAATGGGAGAGTTAATTAAAGTTTTGGCTTGGTATGATAACGAATGGGGTTATGCCAACCGAATGTTAGATGTGGCTTTAGCCATGTTATGTGAGTAAAAACCAACTACAGGAAAACCTATGCCTATTATCAATATGACGGACTTGGACTTAGCTGGTAAGCGAGTGCTAATTCGTGAAGATTTAAATGTGCCCGTAAAAGATGGTGTCGTTACTAGCGATGCTCGCTTACGTGCCTCATTACCCACCATTGAGCTGGCTTTACAGGCGGGTGCTGCGGTTATGATTACGTCACATCTAGGTCGCCCCCAAGAAGGTCAGTATGATAGCCAGTTTTCCCTACAGCCAGTGGTGGATTGGTTAGCAGAACGTTTACCCAATAAGGTTAGGTTGCAAAAAGATTGGTTGCAAGGCGTTGAGGCAGAAGCGGGAACCTTAATTGTCTTGGAGAATTGCCGTTTTAATGTGGGCGAAAAGGCCAACGACGAAACTCTGGCAAAGCAGATGGCCGCCCTCTGCGATATTTATGTTAACGATGCTTTTGGTACAGCTCACAGAGCCCAAGCGAGTACCCATGGCGTAGCTCAGTTTGCTCCTGTAGCTTGCGCTGGTCCATTATTAGCTGCCGAATTAGATGCCTTAGCTAAGGCCCTAGATAATCCTAAACGACCAATGGTTGCTGTAGTGGGTGGCTCTAAAGTGTCAACCAAGCTTACTGTTCTAGAGGCTTTATCTGATAAGGTTGATCAGTTAATTGTAGGTGGCGGTATCGCTAATACCTTTTTGGCTGCTGCTGGCCACCCAGTAGGTAAGTCTCTATACGAAGCCAATCTGGTCGATAACGCCAAAGCGCTAATGAGCAAAACCAGTATCCCTATTCCTACAGATGTGGTTACCGCCACTGAATTTAGTGAAACGGCTGCGGCCACCACTAAAGATGCGTCTACTGTGACAGACGACGATATGATTATGGATGTGGGGCCTGATTCTGCTGCCGCATTAGCCGAGATATTGGCTACCGCAGGCACCATTATTTGGAATGGTCCACTTGGTGTATTTGAATTTGATCAGTTTAGTGGCGGTACGGAAGTACTGTCTCTTGCTATTGCTAAGGCGGATGGATTTTCTATTGCTGGCGGCGGCGATACTTTGGCGGCTGTTGATAAGTTTGATATTAGTGATCAGGTATCCTATATTTCTACAGGTGGTGGCGCATTTCTGGAATTTGTTGAAGGTAAGCAATTACCAGCGGTGGCCATTTTACAACAACGCGGGAACTAAGGAGCACTGTTATGGCGCTAGTCAGTTTACGGCAACTACTTGATCATGCTGCTGAGCATGGTTACGGTATCCCAGCTTTTAATGTCAATAATCTAGAACAAACGCGTGCCATAATGCAGGCCGCTGATAAGACTAATAGTCCCGTAATAGTGCAAGCCTCGGCTGGTGCCAGGAAATATGCAGGCTCTAATTTCCTTCGGCATATGATCTTAGCGGCTATGGATGAATTCCCCCATATCCCAGTATGTATGCACCTAGACCATGGTAATGCTGCGGCCACCTGTCAAAAAGCCATTGCTATGGGCTTTTCTTCGGTGATGATGGATGGCTCTTTGGGTGAAGACTCCAAAACCCCAACAAGTTATGAGTACAATGTGGAAGTAACTCGCCGTACGGTGGAAATGGCCCATGCTTGTGGTGTGTCTGTAGAGGGAGAGCTAGGCTGTTTAGGTTCTTTGGAAACGGGCGAGGCTGGTGAGGAAGATGGCGTTGGTGCAGAAGGTAAGCTGACGCAGGAACAAATGCTAACCGACCCAGAAGAGGCGGCTGATTTTGTGGCTAAGACGAAAGTCGATGCATTGGCCATTGCTTGTGGTACTAGCCATGGCGCTTATAAGTTTACCCGTCCACCAACGGGTGATATTTTGGCCATCGATCGCATTGCAGCGATTCATAAACAGATACCAAATACCCACCTAGTCATGCATGGCTCATCCTCCGTACCACAGGAATGGTTGGCAGTGATTAATGAGTATGGTGGGGCTATTCCAGAAACCTACGGTGTGCCCGTTGAGCAGATCGTAGAGGGCATTAAGCATGGCGTCCGCAAGGTGAATGTCGATACTGATCTGCGTCTGGCTTCCACGGGTGCTATACGTCGCTTTTTGGCTCATAATCAAGCCGAATTTGACCCTCGTAAATACCTTGCCCAAACCATGGCCGCTATGCAGCAAGTATGTGAAGATCGCTATAATGCCTTTGGTGCGGCAGGTAATGCCGATAAGATCAAGCCAATTAGCCTAGAAAATATGGCTACTCAGTACTACGGAATTTAAGACCTAAGCTTGGTCATAAGCACCTACTAAACCCCGCCTTTTGTTGCGGGGTTTTGTTTGGCTGTCGATTTTTTCTCGAGGCGTATACATCCATAAATATTGCTTCTAAAGTATAAATAGTAAAGCAGCAATGGCCTGCTAAACTTATTTTTAAGTCAGACTTTTAATTCCTTGTTGGTGTTAAATGATGTGTAAATTTTCTAAAGGTAGACAGAAATTTGTTCGAGTTTGATGAGAAAATAATTGCGGAGCAAATGCATTTACTTATCGAATATTGTCAGAGTTACGCTCTCTTCAATAAAGTTAAAGATATAGAGTTTTCTGGTGATGACACTGTCTACTGGACACATATATCAAATATGGCTGCAAATGATCTAGTATGTAAGTGGTGCATGGTTTTTGGCAGTGACAAAAATCATATACATTGGAAAAACACATCTAGATGTAATGAATATGAAGAGCATGTTCGTACACTAATACTAGGTTTTTTTCTAATATTAATGAGTGGAAGCAATATAGGAAACAGACAATAGACTTTAGAAATTTCTATACATCACATAGAGATCTTAAAAAGCGTGTTCCACTGCCAAATTTTGAAAAAGGTTTTAAAGTATCTGAATGTTACTTTAACTTATTGGTTGATAGCTTAAGTTGGAAAGGTGACCAGCCGTATTTGGAAGATTATTGTGAGAAGCACAAAGCAATTATATCTGTTTGGTTAACAAAAAAAGAAATAGTCGATTGATTCAAATTAGTACATTCGCCTAACAATAGATCAGGTAAATCATGCCTTTTACACCAGTACATATGGGTCCAGGTATTCTTATAAAAGCCATCTTACAGGGTAGTTTTAGCTTGATGGTCTTTGGCTGGACGCAAATTCTAATGGATATTCAGCCCTTGGTGGTTTTGATAACCGGGAAGGGGCACTTACATGGATTTTCTCATACTTTCTTGGGTGGTTCGCTTATTGCTGTTATAGCTGCAATAACAGGCAAATATTTGGCAGAGCTGGGGCTTAAAATATTATCTTTAGGTAAACAACCTGTCATTATCTTCTGGCCTGTTGCCTTTCTTAGTGCTTTTATTGGCAGCTTTAGTCACGTTTGGTTGGATAGTATTATGCATACAGATGTAGAGCCCTTTTACCCTGTTTTTTTATACAACCATTTCCATGGTCTAGTTTCTGTGGCCGTTTTACATAAGCTTTGTCTATATAGTGGTCTATTTGGCACGGGTCTATATTTTTTGGTTAGTTGGCGGACTGGCAAACAGTAAACGCCATTAGTCTCAATCTTGCATTTGTTTAAGATATGCATTGCTAATGCTATGTTTATAGGAATTGGCTATGAAAATTATAATAAGTAAAAAGTTTACTGCAGATAAAGCTTGGGGTGCGTTGGACATCACAAGCATAAATGGTATTTCCACTCGTTTACATTGGACTGATCAACCATATCAGTGGCATGTTAATGATGGTGAAGAAGTGTTTGTTGTGCTCGATGGTGAAGTTGAGATGTTCTATCGTAAAAATGGCAATAAGCATTCTTGCAAGCTAGAAGTGGGTGATATTTTTTATGCTTCTATCGGCACCGAGCATGTTGCCCACCCCATAGGGCAGGCACGTATTCTGGTGGTAGAAAAAGAGGGCAGTATTTAACTAGGAAATCACATTGGCTGGACTTAGCTGCCCAGTCTGCAAAAGCTTGCTCACTATTTCTGCGAATGTTAGAAAACAACAATATATTTGGGCATTGGAGTTAATAGATGAAAACCATTGGTTTACTGGGCGGTATGAGCTGGCAAAGTAGCCTCGACTATTATCGTGCCATCAATGAAGGTGTGCAGCATCAACTTGGGGGTTTACACTCAGGTAAGGTGGTTCTGTATAGTCTTGATTTTGCTGCTATTGCAAAGTTACAGCATGAAGGCGATTGGCAAGGCACCGCTGATATTTTGATTAAAGCAGCCCTAGATATTCAGGCCGCTGGAGCAGACTTCTTGCTTATCTGTACCAATACCATGCATAAGCTGGCGCCCGAAATTGAGGCGGCGATTAATATACCCCTATTGCATATTGCCGATGCTACCGCCGAAATTCTGGTTGATAAGGGAATCAAGACAGTTGGTTTGTTAGGCACAGGGTTTACCATGGAACAAGACTTCTATAAGGGTAGGCTAACAGATCAGTATGGTCTTCAAGTTATAGTGCCGGCAAAGCAGGATAGGGATTTGATTCACAAAGTTATTTATCAAGAACTTTGTCTGGGCAAGATTAAAGCGGACTCCAAAAGTGAATATTTACGTATTATCGAAAGTCTTCAAGCGCAGGGTGCGCAAGCTATTATTCTTGGTTGTACAGAGATTGGTATGTTGGTTAAACAAACCGACACCCCTATTGAGCTATTTGATACGACAGCTATACATGCTCAGCAGGCAGTAAAATATGCCATAATGGATTCAACTTAAGTAATGCCCCATATGCAAAGATAAAAAAGGGTTTATAGATGAGCAAGCAAGATAAAAGTTTTCAGGCAGATGCCGGATTGGAAAATGCCCTTGATTTGCTGCGTCAACCTACTGCCCAACAACAGCCACTACCTAAAAGCCTAGCAGCACAGGGCATAGGTGAAGAAGCTGCCTTATCCCTATTGGCACCCTATGTGTTTGGGGAAGCCAGTTATCTTGATAGCCCCACCGCATTTGCTCATATGGATCCACCCACGCCTTGGATAACTTGGGCGACAAGTCTATGGAATGCACGCTTAAATCAAAATTTACTCCATCCAGCCACAGCCCCTTTTGCTAGACAGGCAGAAGAATTAGTGATGGCTTGGTTAGCGCCTTGGTTTGGTATGCAGGGTGGGCATATGTGTTCTGGTTCCACTTTAGCTAACTTAACAGCGCTTTGGGCTGCTAGAGATGCTGGCCAGGTTGAACAAATTATTGCTTCTACCAGTGCCCATATTAGTATTGCTAAAGCAGCAAATATTCTTGGGTTGCCTTATAAGCAAGTGGCTACCAATGCAATAGGTCAGATTGACCCTGCTAAAGTGAGTGAATTAGGTGATATAAGTAATGCCTGTTTGGTGTTAACCGCCGGCACCACGGCGACAGGGGCAATCGATAATTTGGCCTTAGTGGGTAAAGCTAAATGGACTCATATTGATGCCGCATGGGCCGGTCCCCTGGGCCTAAGTGACAAATATGCTGGCTTACTGGCAGGTATGGAACTGGCTGACTCAGTGGCCGTCTCTGCCCATAAATGGTTATTTCAGCCCAAAGATTCTGCCTTGGTGATGTTTCGTCAACCGCAACTAGCGAATTCGGCGATTAGCTTTGGTGGGGGTTACCTTGCTGCACCAAATATTGGTGTGCAAGGTTCACGTGGTGCTGCAGCCATCTCTTTGTTAGCCACTTTATTGGCTTGGGGCAAAGGGGGGCTGGCACAACGTATTGAGCAAACCATGTCTATGTCCCATACTCTGGCAGAGGCCCTGCAACAAGAAACAGATATAATTCTATTGGCTATGCCCACAACAGGGGTAACAGTGTTTCGTCCCACTAATATAAGTACAGAGCAGCTTTATCAACGTTTACCTGCCGGCATGCTGTCAACTTGTATGGTTGAAGGTGAGCATTGGTTACGTTCTGTTGCAGCCAACCCAATGGCTGATATGGATAAGATAATTGATGCTATTCGCAAGGCATTACCATAAACTGAATGACAAGATACTAAGCCGATAAGTCAAAAAATATGGCCTTGGTGTCGCCCAATAGTCAATTTGAGAGAAAAGGAAAATAATAATGACATTAATGATTACTGGAATCCTACTTTGGGCACTAGCCCACATGATGCCTTCATTGAGCCCAGCCCTAAAACAGAAAGCCATTACTTCCATGGGGGCCAATGCTTATAAGATCACTTTTGCTCTAACAGTTGTTGGTGCCCTAGTGTTGATTGTTTTGGGCTGGCGCAGTGCGGTGCCTATGCCCGTTTATGTTGCTCCGGAAAGCCTTAAATTGCTCGCTATTGCCCTAATGGTATTAGCCTTTTTGCTGTTTGGTGCATCAATGTACCCAACCCGTATTAAGCGAGTGGTACGTCACCCCCAACTAACAGGCTTGATTGTTTGGGCTCTAGCCCATCTGCTATTAAACGGTGATAGTCGTTCTGTTTTGCTGTTTGGTGGTCTAGGCGTTTGGGCTGTGTTGGAGATTATGCTACTAAATCGTAGAGATGGTGATTGGATTAAGATTGACCCTCCTGCTTGGTCTAGAGAAATCAGGGGCGCTATTATTAGTTTAGTTATTCTTACTGTTGTAATTTATGCTCACCCCTATATCGCTGGTGTGCCAGTTAGTTACTAAATGCCTAAAAAGTGTTATTGGGTATTAATGACCGCTATGCAACATTAAAAATCGATACTCGGTTATTTAATTTAATATGCTTACTTGTTGATTTTAATATAAATAATATTTTTACATATTAATATTAGTATTATTTTTTATAAATAAATTGGTAAATAGTAAAATTGTCTACTAAGCTTTCTCCTAAAGGTAGCGAATAGCTGTTTTTGCCTTATGGTAACCCCATATACCAACGGCTTAAACAGCTATAAGCACCAAAAAAGATAATCGCCCAAAGTGTTAAAGGGCGGAAAAGTAATGGAGAAACTATATGTATTCAAATAAAGATCTTGAGTGGGCTGTGTCAGAAGGTATTTTTTCACCTGCAGCTATAAGTGAATTCCGTCAGGCAAAGTTGGCTGCTAATTCGCCAGCACAAGATAAAGTAAAATCTCAGCCAGTCACTAAGCCCCATGCTAATGATATATTTGTTGTAATGGGCTGCTGGGTATTATTATTTGGTGCCTTGTGGACCCTTAAAACTATTATTGCTACTGAGGGTTTAGGTGCACTTATCCTGTTTTTTAGTGGCGTGGCTACCTGGTGTTTGGCAAAGGTATTTGAGCGCAAAAGACAATGGGCAATTCTTGCCATTGCCCTATGGTTTAGTCTTGTTAGTAGCATCCTTGGCTTTTGTATAATGGGTTTGCTTTAAGTAGGTCTTAATCTACCGCGTATGGCAATCCGAATAAGGGCTTGTGTAAAGCCAATTAGTAAGCCCATTAAGATACCCACCGAAGTAATGGGGGCACTGCGAGGGCCCACAGCGCTTTCAGGGACAAAGGCAGGATCAATCACTTTAAAGGCATATTCTTTTTGTACTTTGGCCAGCATAATATTGCTGGCCTCTGATTCAATCATTTTGTAGAGAATTGATTGAAATTCAACCAAGGAAGTCTGGCTAATCTCTTGTTCCAAATAGTGCATATTGGCCTTTGATTCAGCTATGGCCTCATCGCGCAAGTATTCATTTAAACCACTGACTAATCGGTTGGCCATATTGGCGGCTAAATAGGGGTCTTTTGATTTAACAGATACTCTGATTAAGCCAGATTTTTGCAAGGTGGCTACGGTGAGCATGCCTTTTAATCTTAGATAAGCGGCGGTATCACTTGGGGTATTAACGGCTGGCTTTTCCTCTTCTTCGGCGAACAGATCTTGCAAACAGCAGGATAATTCTTCTTCTGTTTGGAGCCACATATCATTATCACTATCCCAACGTTCAGGAAATAAAACCGGTTTTAAATTTTCTTGATTGACTAAGGATAAGAGAAATTTACGTGATTCCAGCAGAGCCAGTGATGATTCAATATTAGTATCATGGGAAACAAGGTTAATGCCAGCAATAGCTGCTAGCCCTGCATAGCGGCTGGCTAAAGAGGACAGTTTGTCACTATCATTATTGCCTTGGCTGCTGGTAATTAATACCTCGGCCTGAAATGTTTTGGGTGTGGTTAACGCTGTGATACAGGCCGTACAACCAAATATAAAGGTACATAAGATAATGCTTACCTTATATTTATAAAGGGAGCGAAAGATCTCAATCAGATCGATTTCGTCATTTATTACTGCTTGATTTTGAGCCACAATTTAAATCCTTTTATAGTTTATAGATAAGCCAATTAGTTAAAAAATACCTAACGAGTTAAGCGATTCAGCTGCCAAAGCAAAGCGATAAGTTATTTGGCTTATATCGGTCCACCAAGCCAAATCTGACACATGTTCTAGATCCATAGGCACCATAATAATGTCGCCTGCCTCAATAACGAGCTGACCACTGGGTTTAGTTTGGCCGAAGAGCTGTTTAGTGGGTGTTTTGGCAGTCACCACAGAACCATTGGCCTTGACTACATAGATACGACTTTGATCCGCTTTACTGGTTAATCCACCGCTGGCCTGAATATAATCATCAAATGTTGTATTAGTCGCATAAAGCACTGAGGATGGATTCATTACTTCACCCATCACGGCTATCTCTTGCATATGTTGCGGTATATGCAACATATCGCCATGTTTTAGAATAATATCGGCTTCTGACTTAGCAAGAATACCCGGTAAATCAATGACTAAACGACCGATTGAACTGGTCTTTTTAACCTGACTAAGGACCCATTTCATGGATAATAGTTCTTGCGAGTCCTTGCTGTCATAGGGCTCCTCAGCGTCTACAGGATAATTAAAAGTAGCCTCTAAATTGACAATATCCTCTTCCATTTCTTTAATAAGCTGTAGCTTTTGCGCTTCTTCATTTTCTCTAAGTGATTGCCGAGAGAAAATAGCCCCATTTATATCACCTAATTTGGATTGACCACCTGCTCTTGCTAATACTTGGGATAGGGTTTCGCCTTTGGTGATTGGATAAGTACCAGGAAATTTCACTTCCCCAGAAATAGTGATATAGCGATCATTGTGCCAATCTGGGGTCTGCTTTATGGTAATTGTGTCATGGGGTTCTAGTAATAAATTCTCGCTAACATCTCCTGCCATGGCTAAGCCGAGATTGATCGTTTGGTGTGAAGCTTCTAGCTCACTATTTTGCCCAATAACATAGCGGGTTATTTCGGCGGTCATGGTATAGGCTGCCTCTGCTAGGCCACCAGCTGCCAGAATTAGATCGGAAACCCGCATACCTTGTGTAAGTGGATAGGCACCTTGTTCCTCTACCTTGCCATTAACTTTAACTATCAAGGCGGGTTGGCCAAGTCTGGCCTGACGATTAAGATTATCGACCAGTTCATTAATGGCGATACGGCGATCGCTATGTTTGGTAAATACAAATAACTTATCCCTTGGCTGCAGTTTAATATTGGAGGCATGGTTTTCGTCCAACAAGATATCGTCCAAGGCGACTGGGAAAACATTGGTCATATCATTTGTTGAAAAGCGTTGCAGTAAGGCATATTGTCGGTCTGTCTCTGGCAGGACATCCAACGCTGCCCGCACCAAATCACTAACCCGCATATTAATAGCCAGAGGATAGTTTCCAGGGTACTTGACATTACCTTCAATAACGACAACAGGCTCAGGTTGGTCAAAATTGGCTTGCTCTTTAAGGCTCGCTACTATACTGGTAATCAATGACTGACGTTCTTCGGTGATAGCAAAGATAGCCACTTCGTCACCTGGTTTTAGCTTCAGGTCAGCAGTGTTATGTTTTTCGTAAAGTAGATCTTTGAGGGCAAAAGATAGCACTTCAAAAGTGTTTTGTGCCTGATTTAAGCGTTTAATTAACCCATATTGCATATCCGTTGCTGGCTGCAAGTTAAGTGCTGCACTGACTAGGTCACTAATCCTCATATCTGGTTGGTAAGGATACTCTCCAGGCAAGCGCACATTGCCTGCAATGGTTACTAATTGTGCTGGTTGGCCAAACTCTGCTTGCAGCTTTAGTTCATTAATTAAGTTGCCAATGATTGTGCTTCTGCCTTCATCTTTAGCAAATACCATTAAGTGATCACGAGCTGCAAGTTGTATATTGGCTGGCCCAAAGGGGTTATTAAGGGCCTCTTCCAGGTCCACTTGCAGTACAGATATATCACCACCGGGTGCTTTCTCCCTGCGGATCAAGACATAATTTGCGTCTGCACCTGGCTTTAGTGCCTGCATGGATTTGAGTACATCTTGAACTCGGAGACCCGGTTGCCAGCGTGTGTTAATAGGCCTATAAATATGACCAGTTATTTTAATAAGGTCAGGCATACTCTCCAGCACAGAGAATACACGGACAATATCGCCGTCATTAACAGATTTTAATAGTGAGGATTTGGTTGATAGATCTACCCCAATAAGCGTGCGTAGACCATTGTCACCAATTCGCTCTATCTGAGAAATTTTGGGGTAAGCCGTTGGCAACATCCCACCAGCGTAGTTCAGGAGTGTACTTAGGTCATTCTCTTGCGGGCCAAGCTCATAGATAGCTGGACGACGTACTTCCCCATCAATACCTACGGTTTTACCAACTGGTTTTACAAAAATAACATCACCAGGCAACAATCGAATATCTTTGCTAGTGTCGCCACGTAACAATAGGTCATATAAATCGAAGCGCACGGCGACTTGTCGATTACGCTTGAGTTCGATATCGCGCAGGGTGCCAATGGGCTTAATGCCGCCACAGGCAAATAGGGCATTGGTTAGGGTAGATAGGGAGCTAACCGTATAAGTGCCTGGTTGATTAACATCACCCAATACAAAAACCCGAATAGAGCGCAGAGCACCTAGGGTAATATTGGCTTTAACCCCAATTATCTGTTCTGATATTCTGGAATTAAGTAATTCCTTTAACTCCTTAAAGGTTAAGCCCGAGACAGCAATAGGGCCAATACGTGGGAAATTAACCACTCCTTCACGACTTACTGTTAAGGTAAGCTCAAAGTTTTCTGTACCAAATAGCAATATATTAATTTCATCACCGGGCCCAACAATATACTCATTTGGTATGGGGATATTATTTATTGGTGCGAAAGTGTTGGGTGCTTGCTCAAATAGGGAATAGCCAAATGGCTCTAGTGGAGTGGGGGCAACATTTTGGCTAGGCTCCATTGCTACTTCATTGCTGGTAAAACTGTCTTCAGCTGTGCTATCAACATCTGTTTTAAAATCTATATCCGTTAGATCTTCAGCTTGCACATAAGTTGTCTGCAACAAAAAACAACATATAAGACTAAGGGTGATAAACCAGCGGTTTTTATTAACATTAAAAGTAAACATCTATTCGCCTAGGTGTCTTCAATTTAGGACTTATTCCATATTATTTACGGCTTTATGGTTTTGCTGATAAATAATGTTAGTCATATGTACACCTAGCACATAGAGGCCGTATATAGATAACAAGATAAATAAGCCGTAATAGTTCATTAGCAAATAGATACCCAAAATAATTACTATTTGTGCAAGATGCAGAGAAAGGAAAAAGACCGGCTGTTTGATAAATAATAGGCTCGGACTAAGAACGACTAATAGCGCTAATATAGCCACACTCCATTTTGGAATCTTACGATACTGTCTGATATTAAATGTTTTCATAGAACAGCTCCTGTTAAATTATTTAACTATAATTAAATGTTAAAAAAGGGCCCCAGAGTAAGCAAAGTTATCTTTACTTATGCTGAACAAAAACAGGGCTCGCTACTGCTGTTCGGCTCACTGGGGCCCAAAAGATCAACCAGATTTAGGTGGGTTGTCGATACCTAAATTGATTGATACACCACGCTGGACTGTCTTTCTTCTTTGTTTTTTGCAAAGAATCTTTTCACCTATAATTTGTTTAAAACTCAATATATTGTTGCTTCAATTATTATCTTAAAAATATATAACTAATTAATCTTATTGATAAAATAATTTAAAAACGATTATTTAAAAATATTTACCACTTCCATATTTAGTGCATTTGATATTTGTTCCACCTTATCCAAAGTGGGACTTTTTGTTCCACGTTCTATATGCCCCATATAACCACGATCAATATTAGCCATAGTGGCTAGTTGCTCTTGAGTAATATTGGCAGAAGTGCGAATTTCTCTAACACGGCTACCAAAGCTTTGGGTAAGATTTTTCATTTAATTCTCTTTCATTTCTCACTATACTATATAAAGTTATAGTTAAAAGATACTCGTTTTAGAAAAATAATTCCACTTACTATAGTCATCATGAGATTAATTTAGCTATAAGGACTTGTCTTTGAGGATTGAAATCGCAGCTTTAAAAGCCAGCAAAATGACAAAAAAATACTAAGATTTAAGGGTAAAAACGCAAATTTTTGTTTCGCCTTATGACCTGCCCATTAAATATAAAAAATAGGTTTTTTAACGAACTTGCTAACAGTAATAATGATGTAACTGCTTTGATGGGGCAGATTACTTTTATGGTTTGTTAACTTTATTATTATCAAGGAAAGATATGAAACTAAGAAAGTTCAGGTTTCAAGATGCAGAAAGAGTCACGGCTTTACTACAAGATAAAGAGATATCAAAGTGGACAGCAAATATTCCTTTTCCATATGTAAAGCAAGATGCGATTAAGTGGATACAAGCAACATCTGAAGATATAGATCAAAATCCTTATGCCATAGAGGTTGAGGATCAAATTGTTGGTTGTGTATCCCATTGGGTTAATTCCAAATCCGAGATTGAAGTCGGTTATTGGCTTGGTAAAGACTACTGGGGCAAAGGTTATGGCACTAAAGCGCTGGCTCAGATGTTATCGCAACCTGATTTTTCTGCAACAGCAAGTGTTGTAGCTCAGGTGATGACTGAAAATATAGGTTCTCAGCGGGTGTTGTTAAATAATGGCTTTAGTTGCATAGGCAAATACGATGTTCAAGGGCGTAGCCTTCATCTTTATAAAAAGGATAACAGCATAATATAGTGATCGCTGCTTGATAGTATTACCTAACGCTCAACACATAAAGCCATGCCCATACCCCCACCAATACACAATGTGGCTAAGCCTTTGTGTACATTGCGGCGTTGCATTTCATGCAGTAGGGTGACTAATATACGGCAACCGGAAGCGCCAATAGGGTGGCCTAAGGCGATTGCGCCACCGTTAACATTAACTATATCTGTGTCTAGCTCAAGGCCTTGATTAACACTGATAGCTTGTACTGCAAAGGCTTCATTGGCTTCAATTAGCTCTAAATCATTGAGTTCCCAGCCCGCTTTTTGCAGCGCTTTTTGACTGGCTTGGATAGGCCCTGTACCCATAATACTTGGGTCTACACCGGCACTGGCACCTCCTTTAATGGTGGCTATTATGGGTAAGCCCAGTTGCTCGGCTTTAGCGCGACTGGCAAGCAATACCATTGACGCGCCATCATTAAGTGTTGAAGCGTTACCTGCGGTAACAGTACCATCTTTTTTAAAAGCTGGTCGCAGTTGGCCTAGGCCTTCTTGGGTGACGCCCGAACGTGGCTGTTCATCTAGCGCAAAGTTAGTCGTTTTTTTGCGCTGCTGTACCTCAATGGGGGTAATTTCCTCAGAGAATTTTTCCGCCGCAATGGCTGCTTCAGCTTTGCTTTGTGAGTGGGTAGCAAAAGCGTCTTGAGTTTGGCGGTCGATACCAAATTGATTAGCAATATTTTCGGCAGTGATACCCATATGGTAATTATGGAAGGCATCCCATAAGCCGTCATGGACCATAGTATCCACCATATTCCAGTTACCAAGACGCTGACCACTGCGCGAATTAGGCAAAACATGGGCCGCTTGACTCATACTTTCTTGGCCACCAGCCACAACCAGTTCGGCATCACCGCACTGAATAGCTTGGTGCGCCATATGTACAGCTTTTAGGCCTGAGCCACAAACTTTATTTATGGTGATCGCACTAGTAGTAAACGGCAAACCAGCATGGATGGCCGTTTGGCGGGCTGGATTTTGGCCGCAGCCAGCAGTTAATACTTGGCCGAGGATAACCTCATCGATATCTGCGCCATCAATACCCGCTTTTTGCAGCAAGCCTTGGAGTACTTGGGTACCAATTTCTACCGCAGAAAGGGGGGCTAATGAGCCACCAAAGCTACCAATAGCTGAACGAGTAGCGGCAACAATAACAGTATCCATGGCAAGCTCCTTTAATTAGAGGCGTTGAAAATGTAGATTATCGATTAATCTGGCTTTGCCTAAATAGGCCGCGGCAATAATCACCAATTCTTTATCTTCTGCGCTGGCTGGTTGTAGGTCCTGCTGGCGACAGATGGTAAAGTAGTCGGGTGTAAATCCAGCAGTTGCAAGGTTAGCCTTGGCGGCAACTTCAAGTTCGTCAAAATTCAGATTTCCAGCATCAATACTGGTACGCGTGTTGGCCAAACATCGATATAGGGCGGCCGCTTGTTCTAGTTCTGCTACAGACAAGTAGCCGTTACGTGAGCTTAGTGCAAGACCACTCTCGGCGCGGGCAATAGGTGCACCAATAATTTCTACGGGTAAACATAAATCTTCTGTAAGTTGTTTAATGACCAGAAATTGTTGGAAATCTTTCAGACCAAAGACGGCATAATCTGGTTGCACGATACCAAAAAGCTTAGCTACTACTGTGGCTACGCCGGTAAAGTGACCCGGGCGAGAGGCACCGCAGTGGATACTGCTTAGATGAGGTACCTTAACAACCGTTGCACTGATCTGGGTCTCTGGATACATCTCTTCCACAGTGGGGGCAAAGAGTATATGACAACCCCGCTCAGTGAGTTTGGCTTGGTCATTTTCAAAAGTACGTGGGTAGCCATTAAAGTCTTCACCAGGGCCAAATTGCAGTGGATTGACAAAGATACTGGCGACCACAATATCAGCGGCTTCATGAGCGCGGTCGATAAGTTGTAAATGACCTTCATGGAGATTGCCCATGGTAGGAACAAAGGCAATACTGGCGCCATTAAGACGATGTTGCCACAAGGCCTGACGCAAAGCGTCAATTTGATTGCTAACTTGCATGACTATGACTCAAAGCAATGTTCTGGACCAGGGAAGGTTTGGTCTTTTACTTCTTTCACATAGGCCGCCAACGCATCCTGAACATTATGCTCTTGCGCCATAAAGTTTTTTACAAAGCGGGTCTGCTTACCGGGGCTAAGTCCGAGTATATCGTGTAATACAAGCACTTGCGCATCAGTGTCAGGCCCTGCACCAATACCCACAACGGGAACCGATACTGCTTCGGTGATGGCTTTGCCAACACTAGCGGGGACACATTCAAGGAGTATCATACTGGCGCCAGCTGCTTCTAATGCTACTGCCTCATCAAGCATATTTTGGGCTTGTTCAGGTGTACGACCTTGCACGCGATAACCACCCAGTTTATTTATGGCCTGTGGTGTAAGACCTAAATGGGCACAAACTGGGATACCTTGTTCGTATAATTTGGCCACTGTATCTTGCAGCCAGAGACCACCTTCTAACTTAACAATTTGTGCACCTGCTTGCATAAGAGCGGTGGCATTGGTCATGGCTTGTTCGATAGTGCGATAGGTCATAAAAGGCATATCGGCCATAATCAAACAGTGCTGATTGCCTGCTTTTACACAATGGGTATGGTAAACCATATCGTCAATATCGACTGGCAAAGTAGAATCCTGCCCTTGTAATACCATACCGAGGGAGTCACCAACTAAAATCATATCTACGCCAGCGGCATTGAGCCAATGGGTAAAGGTTGCATCATAACTGGTGAGGCAAGTAATCTTTTCGCCTCTCTGCTTCATGGAAGAGAGAGTGTGCAGAGTTGTTTGTGCCATGTTACCGTTCTCAGAGTTTAGGGTTATTATACGGCTAGCTTGACTAAATCGGCTAGTGGGCAATCTAGTAATAATTGCTGCAGGCTAGTGCCATTGGGCAAACTTAGTTGTGAGTTTATTTCAGCTAGTGGGTAAAGGACAAAATTTCGTTGTGTAAGCCCAGGGTGAGGGACTTGCAAGCGAGCATGATTAATCGTTTCCTGATTATAGAGCAACATATCTAAGTCGAGGGTGCGTGGCCCCCAGTGTTGCTTGCGTACCCGCCTGTGCAAGTGTTCGAGTTCTTGTAAGGCATTGAGTAGTGCAATAGGTTCCAGATCAGTGTCCAAATGCACCACAGCATTAATATAATCTGGTTGATCCTGAGGTCCCATGGGCTTGCTTGCATAAAGACTAGACGCTTTAAGCAAGTGGCAATGGGGCAAATTACTAAGTTCTTGTATAGCCTGTTGCACCTGATCCACTGGGGTCTCAAGGTTGCTGCCTATACCAATATAGGCATTGTGTTTCATGCTTGATTACTCGAATCAGACTGATTATGGGCTGGTTTGCGCTTACGTTTAGGGCGTGGCGCTTTGCCTAGTGCTTTGCTCATTTCAAGACGTTGCTCGTCACTGGCATACTGGAAGCGTGTCCACCACTCGCCAAGGCCGTCTAAAACTTCACCACTGGCCTCGCGGATAAGCAAAAAGTCGTAGCCGGCTCGAAAACGCTTATGTTCCAATAACTGTTCTGCGCGGTTGCCATGGCGTCGTGGTAAACGTAATTGCATATCCCAGATTTCTTTCATGGGGGTACTAAAGCGCCTTGGTATGGAAGTACTTTTAACCTGCTCCTGAATAACATCCTGTGCTGCTTGGTGGAGGGCGGGTACGGGTGGCATATTCTTAATTTGCGCAATACGCGATTGCAACGGTGCCCACAATAACGCCGCTAATAAGAAGGCTGGCGTTACACTTTTGCCGTGACCGATACGTTCATCTGAGTTACGCAGAGCCCGCAGAATAAATGTTTCCACCAGCTGTTCTTCACTTTGATCAGCTTCAATAGCTGCTTGTGTTGCCGGAAACAAATAGCGGAACAAATTATAGTCTTGCAGTAATTCGTAAGTAGCTTCTCCTTGACCCGCCAAAAATAGTTTTAAAATTTCTTCAAACATACGGGCTGCAGGTATAGGCTGCAACAGGTGACCCAGCTCATCAATTGGATCCCCAGTTTGGTCAGCAATATGAAAATCCAATTTGGCAGCAAAGCGAATGGCACGCAACATGCGCACTGGATCTTCTCGATAGCGTTCGTAGGGGTCGCCAATCATGCGAATCGTTCGGCTTTGAATATCAGCCGCGCCATTAGCAAAATCATGTATCGTAAAGCCATCAATATTGTAATACATAGCATTGATGGTGAAGTCACGGCGTTGGGCGTCCTCCTCAACAGTGCCATAGACATTGTCACGTGTGAGCATGCCACTGGCTGACTGACGTGCTTCGGTACCATTGCTATCACCATTATGGCTTGCCCGGAAGGTCGCTACCTCAATAATTTCTCGACCAAAACGCACATGCACTAGACGAAAACGTCGGCCTATAAGAATGGAGTTACGAAATAACTTATGAACTTGTTCAGGATGGGCGTCGGTAGCAATATCAAAGTCTTTTGGTTGGCCACCTAAGAGCAGGTCGCGCACACCTCCACCCACAAGATGGGCTTGGTAGCCTGCATCTTTAAGGCGATAGAGTACTTTAAGCGCATTATCACTAATATCTCGGCGGCTTATACCATGTTGGTCACGGGGTATAACTCGAGGACCACTCGTCGCCTCATCAACTGGCTCGCGAGCAGTATTTTGGCCGAATAATATATCCATTAATTTGTTAATAAAACCCATAGTTTTATCGGTCGCAACCTTATCTTAGACCCAAGTTAATATTCTAACACGGCCACGGTAGATCAGGGGAGAGGGGATTGCAAAAACGGCACCGGATCCTGATAAAAAGCGGGGACTTTTTTGCGTTCCCATGCTGCTATAGACCAAGCTAATTGTTCTGCTACGGGAGCGCCCTTAAGTTCACTCGGTAAGTTTTGTCCCAGCCGTTGCAGAGCCTGACTCATTAACAGTGGTGCTTGGCTGGCAGATATGGCTTGAGCTAGGTTTTGTTTGCTTAACTTTTGGCCAGCATTATTAATAATTAACGGGATATGACCATAGCTAGGTGTAGGAAGAGCTAGGCACTTTTGTAAAAATACCTGGCGCGGTGTTTGTTGGTAAAGATCAGCACCGCGAATAATATGGGTAATGCCCTGTTGGGCATCATCAACCACCACGGCTAGCTGATAGGCAAAGAGCCCGTCTTTACGTTGTAAAATAAAGTCCCCTACTTGCTGAGACAGATTTTCCTTATAAGCCGGCATAATAAGATCATCAAAGCCGAGCTCCATGGCTGGAACCTTTAAGCGCCAAGCACTGGCTTGCTTAGAAGGTGCCGTTTGATCGCGGCAATTGCCTGGGTAAATAGTTTGGCCCTGCAGTTGGCTGCGGCTACAAATACAAGGGTATAACCGATCTTGTTGCTGAAGTTGCCCTAAGGCCTGCAAATAATATTGCTGTTGTTGGCTTTGATAGCAAATAGACCCATCCCAGTGCAAACCAAAGGCGTCTAAAGTGCGTAAAATATGATCACTAGCGCCATCTTGGCAACGCGGAGGATCAATATCTTCTATGCGCACGAGCCATTGTCCTTGGTGGGCACGGGCATCTAAAAAACTTGCTAGGGCGGCAACTAAAGAGCCAAAATGTAACGGCCCGCTGGGCGTAGGTGCAAAACGCCCAACATAGCCGGAAGTAGTTAGAGACTGCGATTTATGCAGGTTCGCCAAGGTTTACTTGCCGAGTTGTTTCTCTTTGATTTCTGCCAAGGTTTTGCAGTCAATACAAAGGGTGGCTGTAGGGCGGGCCTCTAGTCGACGAATGCCAATTTCAATACCGCAAGCTTCACAGTAGCCGTACTCGTCACCTTCAATCATTTCTAAGGTGTCGTTGATTTTCTTCGTTAGTCGACGTTCGCGATCCCGTGCCCGAAGTTCTAAAGAGAACTCTTCTTCTTGGCTAGCCCGATCGCTAGGATCAGCAAAGTTGGCGCCGTCTTCTTTTAAGTGGCTAACGGTGCGATCAACTTCTTCAGCTAGGTCCTGTTTCCAAGCTTCCAAAATATGCTTGAAGTGATCACGTTGAGCCTGATTCATATACTCTTCGTCGGCCTTGGCTTCATAGGGCGTGAAGTGTTTCAGTAATGATTCGTGATTTTCTGCCATATCATTCTACACTTAATGTATATGGGCAGTCTTGGAGCAGCAATTTGAGGGACTTGCAGCAAGTCTACCCGGTTACGATTGAATTTAGGGCGAATAAACTACCAGATTTAAATACGTTTGGCTAGAGGCGTTTTTTAATTAACCAAAACATCCTCAATAGCTGTCAACTTGGTTAGTAAAGGTGATCCCGAAATGCGCCTTAGATAGTAATTTTATTATGCACTATTGCTATAACTTTGCAGTTGCTTACTAAGGCGCCCAGTGCCAAAATTAATGGCTATTTTGTTATCTTACAGAACATAATTAATGAACTTTAATCCACCTTTACAAGAAGCTGTATTAAGCCAACGTTACAAACGCTTTTTGGCTGACGTCACAACCCATAATGGCACCAAGCTTACTTTACATTGCCCTAATACTGGCTCCATGGCTGCCTGTGCTGAGCCGGGTAGTCGGGTATGGTATTGGCAGTCAGATAATGCCAAACGTAAATACCCTTGCACTTGGGAGTTAGTAGAAGTAGATGGGCAATATCTGGCTTGTATTAATACCCAGCGAGCAAATGCCTTAGTGGTCGACGCCATAAACAATGGCACTATTGAGGCTTTACAAGGTTACTCAGACTTGCAGCAAGAGGTAGCCTTTGGGCAAGAAAGAAGTCGCGTCGATATCCTTTTGCAAGGTGCCGGGCCAGATTGTTATGTAGAAGTGAAAAATGTCACTTGGTGGCGTGGTCACGGGCGCGGTGAGTTTCCCGATGCCGTTACTGACCGAGGGCGAAAACATTTGCGTGAATTAGCAGCCATGGCCACAGCAGGCCAGCGGGCAGTGTTAGTATTTTGTGCTGCCCATACGGGGATTGAAGAGGTAGCACCAGCTTGGGACAAGGATCCACGCTATGCAGAGGCCCTACTTGAAGCGGTAGCTGCCGGTGTTGAGGTCTATGCTTATGGTGCTGATATCAGTCCGCAAAGCATAAGTTTAAGCAGGCCATTGCCAGTTATATTGGATAAACCTAAGCTGTAGAGACAAAAGTAACTATCGACAGGAACCTTAGTTGCCGCCATTTATCTAATAGTATGGCAACAATAAAAATGGCTCCGTGAGTTGCAGTAATTGACCCCATGGATATGGCGCAAGTGGCCATCGGAAGATGGCAAGATGATGCTTAAGCATCGTTACAATGGAGAAATAGGTGGCTCAGCACCCCCACAAAGCAAATAAATTCTGGCGTTTTGTTTGGCAACTCTTAACTGTCTTGGCAGTGTGTACCTTAGTCTTATTGATTTGGTTAGATGCACAGGTAAGACACCGGTTTGAAGGTCATCGCTGGACCCTGCCAGCCAAAGTCTATGCTCGCCCCCTTGAACTTTATGTGGGTAAACAACTTGCCGATGGTCAATTAGCCTATGAACTGCAGCAATTAGGTTATCGGGCAGTGCAACAACTACATAAACCAGGCCAATATCGTTTACAAAACAATCGACTAGAGATTTATACCCGAGGCTTTCACTTTGTTGATGCTAGTGAGGTAAGTAATCGGCAAGAGGTAATACTGCAAGCAGGACGTATTTTGTCCATGCATGATACACAGGGCCAAGATTTACATTTGATCCGTCTTGAGCCGCAGCTAATTGGCGGTATATATCCATCCCATAATGAAGATCGGGAATTGGTGCAATTGGATGACCTCCCCGCAGGCTTTATACAAACCCTATTAGCCGTAGAGGATCGCACCTATTACGAACATCTAGGAATTTCACCTGCCGGTATTGCTCGGGCAATGGCGGTTAACTTTAAAGCAGGTCGCATAGTCCAGGGTGGCAGTACTATTACGCAACAGCTAGTAAAAAACTTTTATCTTAGTGCAGAACAAACCCTGTGGCGTAAATTAATCGAAGCGCCCATGGCCTTATTGCTCAATAACCATTACAGCAAAGATGAAATACTTGAAGTTTATTTAAATGAGGTTTTTCTGGGGCAACAGGGTAAGCGCGCCATTCATGGTTTCGGACTGGCTAGTTGGTATTACTTTGGTCAGCCACTTAATGAGCTCGCCTTGCATCAAACAGCCTTGTTAGTTGGGATGATCAAGGGCCCTTCTTATTACAACCCTAAACGTTACCCTCAACGCGCTAAGCAACGGCGCGATCTGGTACTAAAAATTCTAGCAGATGTGGGTATGATCTCTGACACCGAGATGCAGGACTTACAAAGTAAGCCGCTACAGCTTACTAAGGTAACCCAATATAGTCGCTATCCAGCTTATATGGATTTGGTACGCCAGCAATTGCAACAAGCTTACAAAACCAATGATCTAAGTAATCAGGGCTTGCGGGTATTTACCACTATTGATCCATGGGCACAGTATCAAGCCAATAAGGCTATGCAAAAGAGTCTGACCAGCCTCACAACGCAATATGGTGACCAAAACAAGTTACAGGCGGCTTTGGTTTTGTCACAACGGCATAATGGAGAAGTGCTTGCCGTCGTGGGGGATCGTGATGGTGGCTATGCCGGCCACAATTGGGCTTTGGATGATAGCCGTCAAGTGGGCTCTCTTATTAAGCCCATTATCCATTTGACTGCTTTGGCCAGTGAACGATTTCATTTGTTGAGTCCTTTGGATGATTCGCCCCTAACTATTCCACAGCCTGACGGAAGTGTTTGGCAACCAGCCAATTATGATGGTCAGTCTCACGGCGTGGTGCCCATGTATCAAGCCTTAGTTAAGTCTTACAATATTGCCAATGTACGTTTGGGTATGAGTTTAGGTGTAGATAAGGTGCTAGAACAGTTATCGGCCCTTGGTGTTAAGCAAAACTGGGAACCCTATCCAAGTCGACTTTTGGGTGCCCTAGAGCTATCACCTATGGAGGTTAATCAGGTATATCAAACCATGGCTAATAATGGGTTTTATAATCCATTGTCTATTGTGCGTGATGTAACCAAAGCCAATGGTCAGCTGTTAAGTCACTATCCTTATCAAGTTCGTCAGGCGGCAGACCCTCAAGCCACCTATATACTTCAGCAAGAATTAGCCTTAATTGGACGTCAGGGTACTGCTCGAGGAGCCTATGCATACCTGCCTACAGAACAAATAGTAGCCGGCAAAACAGGTACCACCAATGATCAGCGCGATAGCTGGTTTTCAGGTTTTAGTGGGCGTCATGTAGCGACTGTTTGGATGGGTAATACGGACGCTACTCCCACCCCTTTAACAGGTTCAAGTGGTGCTTTACAGGTTTGGGGTCGTCTGCTGTCCAAGCTGCCTTATGAAAAGGATGAGGTGAACCAGCCCCCGGGCGTAGATTGGTTTCGCACCAATCCAACCACGGGGACAATTATTGATGCTGACTGTGAAGGTCTAGTGTTACCCTTTAACCAAACACGGCCGCCTGCAAAAGCTAATTGTGATAATTAGTTGCTCATAATATAAATCGCAAAAGGATTACTTTGTGCTACCAACATCTACTCAATTTCAGCTCTTTAAGGCAACTATATTAAATCTTAGGCAGGTGCTGGTTGTACTTTTTTTTGGCGCTTTCCTGTCTGCTTGTGCCTCAGGACCAGTGGCATCACCAGCCGTGGAAGAACGAAGTATGGATACCTATCCGCAACCCGTTAAAGCTGGGCCGCCATTAACAAGTAGCCCCATGGTAGATAAGATAGCCACACCTAGGGCAACTGGTTTGTCTAACTTAAGCGTCGATAAGTTTAATAGTCCTGGTGCTCAGGCACTCACGCCCACGCCCATGCCCACGCCTAGAACACCTGTGGCAACACCTAACCTAAACTTGCCTCTGGCTAGTCAGGAAGTAGTGGAACAATTGGTATTGCAGGCGGATACTGCTAAGGCCAACAATGAGCCTGAAATAGCAGTGATTAAATTGCAACAGGCGCAACGTATTGCTCCACAGGAGCCCAAAGTATATGCCCGCCTAGCCGCTTTATATCTAGCCGATGGACAAGCTGTGCGCGCCGAACAATTGGCTCGCAAAGGCCTATCTTTGGCGGCCACGCAACCAGCCTATGGCGACTTTTTCTGGCGGTTAATTGCGGCTAGTCGCCGCTATCAAGGTGATACTGAAGGAGAGCAAGCAGCTTTAGCACGAGCGGCACAACTGGCTCAATAAATCGATTTAAGTTGCTTGGCGGCGATAGATAATAAATAGAATAATAAATGCAGTAACTTGGGTGACAGACAGCACATAATCCATATTGTAGGGCCCGTAACTATAAAGAACCCATGCGGAGTAGAGGCCACAACCGGCTAGGATAACCCGTTGGCTGATGCTCCATTGTTGCGATAACAAGCCCGCAGAGACCACCAAAACTGCAATCCATAGGCCAATAATAACTAACAAATAGTCAGCATTTAAGCCAGTGCGCCGGCCTAGTTCAAAGAGCGCAGCCAAGCCCAAAAAGATACGCCCCCAAGTGGCCGTTTGCCACTGCCATGCTAGGCTAAAGTGCAATACCACTAAAGCGATCAAAGGCAAACTTATATAGCTCACACTGTTGCTCAACATTAACATGCCAGCATGATCGGCTGACAAGTTGATAAGCGGTGCGTGAGTTATCTGCTGTAAGGCAATAAATAAACTGGCTAAAGCAGCTGTTTTGTTACTTGGTACCTGACTTTGCCAGCAGGTATAAGCCAACCAGGCAAAAGCAAAACCAATGATAATAGGTAGCATGTTTATAGCCTTTTATAATTGTGCAAAGGCCACTTCAGCTGCCGCCAGAGTGCCAGCTAATTCTGCTTCACCGTGAGCACTGGAGACAAAACCTGCTTCAAATGCAGATGGCGCTAGATAGACACCTTGAGCCAACATCAAATGGAAGAAGCGGCTAAACCTATCAGTATCACAATCCATAACATCGGTAAAACAAGTTACTTCTTTCTGGTCGGTAAAGAACATACCAAACATGCCACCAACCTGCGCCGTGGTGAAGGGTATCCCAGCAGCAGCAGCGCGCTCACGCATACCGGCAAGCAGGCTCTCGGTATAAGCCGTTAATTGCTCATAAAAACCAGGCTTACTGATTTCTTCTAGCATGACGATACCAGCACTCATGGCAACCGGGTTACCAGATAAAGTCCCGGCTTGATAAACAGGACCAAGTGGCGCTAAGTGTTGCATGACTTCTGCACGTCCACCAAAGGCTGCTACGGGCATGCCGCCACCAATCACCTTGCCCAAAGCGGTAAGGTCTGGAATAACTCCATAATAGCCTTGGGCGCAGTGCAGGCCTACCCGAAAGCCTGTCATTACTTCATCAATAATCAGCAAAGCACCATAGGTATCACAGATATCCCGTAAACCTTGCAGAAAGCCTTCTTGAGGTGGGATACAGTTCATATTACCTGATACGGGTTCAACAATAATGCAGGCAATATCATCACCCACCTGTTCAAAAGCCGCTCTAACACTATCAAGGTCGTTATAGGTGAGGGTTAACGTGTGGTCAGCAAGGCTAGCAGGTACTCCCGGTGAACTGGGCACACCAAGAGTTAATGCCCCAGAGCCAGCTTTAACTAATAGGGAATCGGAATGGCCATGGTAACAGCCTTCAAACTTAACAATCTTGTCACGATTGGTGAAGCCACGTGCTAAACGAATAGCACTCATGGTTGCTTCCGTGCCAGAGCTAACCATGCGCACCATATCCATGCCTGGTAATAGTTCACATATCTTGTCAGCCATTTTTGTCTCGACCTGAGTAGGCGCACCAAAACCTAGGCCATTTTCAATACTATTTCTTACTGCATCCAATACTGCTGGGTGGGCATGGCCTAAAATCATTGGCCCCCAAGACCCAACATAGTCGATATAACGATTATCGTCTTCATCAATCAGCCAAGCGCCTTCACCTCGTTTAAAAAATAGTGGTGTGCCGCCAACGCCTTTAAAAGCCCGAACTGGCGAGTTAACGCCACCAGGGATGTGTTTTTGTGCAGCTTGGAAAAGTTCTTCTGAACGAGTAAAAGTAGACATAAAACCTCTGTAACAGAAAAGTAAGGAATTGATCAGGATGCTATTATCCACATAAAGCAATAGTGGGGCTAGTTAGCAAAGTGTAAAGTCGTGCATAGATGACCTTTAACTGGGCTGAAAGGACTAACCCTGTTGCATCAAATTGGTAATTTTGTTGGTAGGCAAGACACCAATCACTTGTTCATCTAGGTCAGTAATAAGTAGATAAGCATAATCATGATTTTGGCTTAAGTCCCAAGCCTCTCTCAAGGTTGCTCGCGAAGAGCAGAAACCAAATTCACTAGCCGCCGCTGATCTTGCCTGCTGGATACTGTCCTGAAGTTGATCTTGAGCAAGATCTTGACTCGCAATAACGGCGGTGATTTCGTTCTCTTTATAAACCAACAGCCAGTCTTTACCTTGTTTAATCGACTTATTGACCTCTGTCATATCATGATCAGCATGGTGGGCAATTTGATCATCCATTAAGCTGGTGACGCCTCTTTGTGTAAGGGATTGATTGATAGAGTTATCTTGAAGAGTCACCCCTTGGCGACGCAGTACCTCAATAAAGGTGGAGTCCTGTTTAAATATATAGCGGCAAGTAAAGTTGGCCATCACAACGACAGCCATACCGGGTAAGATTACTTCTGGATTATGGGTTAACTCCAATAATGCTATCAACCCAGCTAAAGGTGCTTGTAAAACAGCACTCATCATAGCGGCCATACCAAGCATGGCATAAAAACCAGAAGTCGAAATGGGACCAGCGATCAGATCCTGGCTTATCAGTCCCAAAGCCCCACCGGCACTGGCACCAATCAGCAAAGTAGGGCCAATTAAACCAATAGGCATACCTAGGCCAACACTCACTGCAGTAGCAAACAGCTTCGCCAATGCCAGCATCAGCAGTAATTGAATAGCATATTGCCCTTCAATAGCAGCCAAGATGCTATCAGTCCCCACCCCCATAATCTGAGGGACTTGAGTGGCTAGTAAGCCAGTTACGAGGCCAGCCCCAAGCATACGCAGCATAACGGGCTTATCGCCGACACTGAGGCTAACAGTAACTGTTTTGGTAAATAGCGCAGCTAAGGCGCCGAAAATAACCCCATAAATTAAGATAAGGGGCATTTCTTGGAGGCTAACAAAAGCAATATTAGGAGCCATAAAGGCCATTTCGGCACCATATAAACTGTTATGTACCAAAGTAGCGGTGACGGCAGAAATAATAATAGGGGTAAAGCCAACCACTGTATATTCAAGCATAACCACTTCCATGGCAAAGATAACTCCAGCCATGGGCGTATTAAAGGATGCAGCAATAGCGCCAGCGGTGCCACAGCCAACCAAGGTACGAATACTATTGTCTGGCAGCTGCCAAAAGCGCCCTAACTGTGAACTAATCGCAGCACCAAGGTGGACAGCAGGGCCTTCACGCCCACCGGATTGCCCAGTAATAATGGCTAGAGCGCCACCAAAAAACTGCACCAGAGTATTCTTAAACGGCATATAACCTTTGTGATTGAGCATACGTTGCATTACATGAGTGACGCCTGTTTGGCGCGCCTTGGCTTTAAACAGCATGAGCCATACACCTATTAGACCGCCACCAATAACAGGCAATAGAAAATGCCATAATGTAGGTAAGCTTTCGAAGCCCTCAGCTGTGCCACTGGGTAGCCAATGGGCCAGAGGTAATTCAAACAGACTGCGAAACCCAATAATAATTAACGCTGAGGCTACGCCCGCAATAAGACCTAGCAAGGCCATTTGTGGCAGGGCATCTGTATCGGCTAAACGATGGCGGAAGTAGTCTGGTGAAAACAGCCGCTGCGTTAGTTTTTGATCTGGTTTTCTGGCCATGTCATGCCTTCTTGTGCTGGCGCGTAGAATAAGCCCTTAAGAATAACTGAATTACTAGGCATCAGACAAATACTGCTTTAGAATTAAGTCTTTGAAAATGAGACCTTTTGGTATTAAGTATCATAGCGGTTAGGTGGGAAAAGTGAACAAAGTTGCTATTGTGGGTGGAACGGGATACACCGGAGTCGAATTATTACGTATTTTGGCGCGCCATCCTGGTGTTGAAGTCAGTGCTATAACCTCACGCTCAGAAGCTGGTCGTCAGGTGTCTGATATTTATCCTAGCCTAAGAGCTGAATTCGACTTAGCTTTTACTGAGCCTAATAATGAAACCCTAGCAGAGGCTGATCTGGTATTTTTTGCTACCCCTAACGGTGTGGCCATGAAGCAAACTAGAGCACTGTTAGAGAGTGGTACCAAAGTGATCGATTTAGCCGCTGATTTTCGGCTACAGGATATTGATGTATGGTCCCAATGGTATGGTATGGAACATGCCTGCCCTGATTTGGTGGCAGAAGCTGTATACGGGCTGCCGGAAGTAAACAGGCAAGCTATAACAACAGCTCGGCTTGTGGCTAACCCCGGCTGCTATCCTACAGCCGTTCAAATTGGTTTATTACCAGTAATTGAACAGGGTCTAATCAATACCCAGCAAATTATCGCGGACTGTAAGTCTGGGGTCAGTGGTGCTGGCCGTGGCGCAGCAGTCGGTAGTCTATTTTGTGAGGCGGGGGATAGCTTTAAAGCTTATGGCGTAGCAGGCCACCGTCATCTACCCGAAATTAAGGAGCGTCTGGCGAATGCTGCCAAAGGACCGATAGGGTTGACCTTTGTGCCCCATTTAACGCCCATGATCCGGGGTATACACGCTACCATTTATGCCCAACTGGATGGGGCCATTGATTTACCAAGTCTGCAAGCTATATATGAAGAGCGTTATGCTAACCACGGTTTTGTTGATGTGATGCCCCTAGGCAGTCATCCTGAAACACGCAGCGTACGTGGTTCAAATATTTGTCGCCTTGCGCTGCATCAACCTCAGGGAGAGAATACTTTAGTGATCTTGTCGGCCATTGATAATCTGGTCAAAGGTGCTGCTGGGCAAGCTGTGCATAATATGAACCTTATGCTTGGCTTAGATGAGCATATGGGGTTGGATATTATGCCCTTGTCCCCATAAAGACTAGTAAGTTAGTCATTCATTAGCTGTCCAATGGGCAGACTGAGATAGAAGCAGTTAATACCTCGTTGCCTGACAGAATGCTTGATTGCATTACTTGGTTAAGGCGATAATATGGTCTTATAAGATTAGGTTGTTGAACGAACATGGAAAACTTTGATCCCCAAGCCTCTGCTGATGAAGCTATGCACTTTACTGATGCGGCGGCAGAAAAAGTACAAAAGCTGTTAGAAGAGGAAGAAAACCCTGCCTTATGCTTGCGCGTTTATGTGACAGGTGGCGGTTGTTCGGGCTTTTCCTATGGCTTTACTTTTGATGACAAAGTGGCCGAAGATGATACGCGCATCCAAAACCATGGGGTTTCTATGTTGGTAGATGCAATGTCTATTCAATACCTAATGGGTGGTACAGTGGATTACAAAGAGAGCCTGCAAGGTTCACAATTTACTGTGCAAAATCCCAATGCCACCACCACTTGCGGTTGTGGTTCTAGCTTCTCTATCTAGTAGTAAGTCTCAGAATACTCAATAGCCAATACACGCTAGGGTGTACCTAGCTTGTATGCCTGCAATTGATCTAATAGATCTTCACCCAAGGGCGCAAAGGTTTGCATTTGTTGCTCATTAAGGGGCTCAACATTTGGGAACTTTACTTTTAACGGGTTTTTATGCACGCCATTAACCCTAAATTCATAATGTAAATGTGGCCCTGTAGACATACCAGAGCTACCTATATAGCCAATAACCTGACCTTGTTTTACGCGTGAGCCTTTGTTGACCTTGCTGTGATATTTGGACATATGGGCATATAAGGTTGTATAGATGCCAGCGTGCTGAATGATAATAGTACGGCCATAGCCACCCTTGGTGCCTTTCCAAATAACCTTGCCATCCCCGGATGCCTTGATTGGTGTTCCTGTGGGTGCTGCATAATCCACACCTCGATGGGGGCGCACAACTTTCAGAATAGGGTGTTTACGCTTTAAGTTATATTTGGAACTGATACGAAAGAAATCGACTGGGCTACGCAAAAACGCTTTCCGCATACTGTAGCCTTTTTCGTTGTAATAATTGCCGTCGCTATGGCGTATAGCGTTTACTATGCGTCCTTGGTTAATAAATTGGGCGGCTAGTATTTCCCCTTCGCCAAATGGCTTATCATCTAAATAAGTTGTTTCGTAAAGGACAACAAAGCTATCGCCAGCCCGGATGTCGAGGGCAAAATCGATATCCCAGCCAAAAATCTTCGCCATTTCCATTAGCTTTTTCTGAGATAAACCAGCTTTCTGACCATCTACAAACAGAGAGTTTTGAATTGTGCTCTTGGCAAATTTCTGTCGCACTTCTAGTTCGCGCTCAATGCGTTCAATGTCATACCCACCATCACTGTTAAGGCTCACTAAATCTCGTTGTAATGGATTAATAATATGTAATATTTTCTCGATACGGCCTTGGTTGATAACAAAATCTAGGCGTTGCCCGGGCATGAGCTTGGTTAAGGCTTTAGACTTTTTGGTGGCCTTACTAATACGATAAACATCTTGTGGCGTTAATCCTACACGACGAAAAATAGTCGATAAATTATCACCGGATTTAACCTCTACTGACTGCCAAGCCTCTTCGATTTTGGGTTCTGGTGCAGGCAGTTCCTTAATAGTTGGTTCTGCTATTGTAGGTTCTGCTTTGGGTTCTGGTTTTGTCTTGTCTTGTTCAGGCAAGTTAATTGGTATATCGAGCACCACCGTTTCGTTGCTAGACGCGGGCTTATCGTCACTAACAATAAACAGGGTTACCATGGCCACAGCAATTAGGCTGAGAATAATTAAATGAAGCTTAGGGAACGATTTTTTCACAGTTTGTAGAGGGGTGGCTGTAATTTATTAACATGGTTATGACAAGACTGAGGTCCATGGGTTCCTCTAAATCCTGATTTATAATACTGCTTCGCTATGCAACTGAGCTTAGCCAGCGCATTGTAGCATGGAGTTGTCCCAAGAGCAGACAATATTAGCCAATAGAATAGCAATTAGTAGTGAGTTCTTTAGTAGATTGTATTTCATCAATCCTCTAAAGTAGTTAAAATAGTCGCCTTTTTCTATTACACCCAAAAATAAGTGGATGCTATGAGTGCCGTTGACACCAATTTACTAGCCGACCTAGAAATGCGCGGTTTGATTAATCAGATGACTTCACCTGAAGATTTGGTCAAACATCTGAGTGAGTCTCGCACGCTCTACTGTGGCTTTGATCCCACCGCTGATAGCCTGCATATTGGTAGTTTAGTGCCACTATTAGTTCTAAAGCGTTTTCAACAAGCTGGTCATAAGCCGTTGGCTTTGGTGGGTGGTGCAACGGGGATGATTGGTGACCCTAGCTTTAAAGCCCAAGAACGTAAATTGAATGACGAAGAGACTATTAATGGTTGGGTGGAAAAACTCAAGCATCAAGTCAGTGCGTTTATTGAATTTAACGACCAAGCCAATAGTGCCAAAGTTGTTAACAACTACGATTGGACCCACAATGTTGATGTGCTGACTTTTCTGCGTGACATCGGTAAGCACTTCTCCGTCAATCAAATGATTCAAAAAGAATCTGTTAAGCAGCGAATAGAGCGGGAAGGAGAAGGTATTTCTTTCACGGAATTTACCTATATGATCTTGCAGTCCTATGACTTCTCTGAACTATATAAGCAATATGACTGTACTCTGCAAATTGGTGGCAGTGATCAATGGGGCAATATCACCGGCGGTACTGATTTAACCCGCCGGCGTTATCAAGGGCAAGTATTTGGTTTGACTTTGCCACTAGTAACCAAAGCTGATGGCACTAAGTTTGGCAAAACAGAATCAGGCACCATCTGGTTAGATGCGAAAAAAACCTCCCAGTATGCCTTTTATCAATTTTGGATAAATACCGCAGATGCTGATGTGTACAAATTCCTGCGTTATTTTACGTTTCTTGATGAAGCTGAAATGATCGCTATTGAAGAGCGTGACAAAGAAGCGCAAGGTCGCCCTGAAGCGCAAGGTATTCTGGCCCGTGAAGTAACCCGCTTAGTGCATGGTGAAGAGGGCTTACAAGCAGCGTTACGCATCAGTGAGGCATTATTCTCAGGTCAACTAGAAAGCTTAACGGCTGCTGACCTTGAGCAGTTATACCAAGATGGTATGCCAGCTAGTGACGCGGGTGCTGAGCAACTTACATTAGTCGAAGCACTGGTAACTTGTGGCTTGGCTAAATCCAATAAAATGGCGCGTGAGTTTATTTCAAATAATGCCGTTAGTATTAATGGTGAAAAGTGCGGCCAAGTTGATGCGGAACTGACGCCACAAACTGGGTTGCATGGGCGTTACCATATATTGAAACGCGGTAAGAAATTGTTCCACCTTTTACGCTGGTAATAGATGACATTAGAAAGGGGTCTGCAGGCAGACCTCTTTTTTATATTTGCCTTTATATTTTTCTTTACGTATGTCGACAAAAACAGACTTTTTTTAACGAACTCTGTTGACAGCTTTCTGCAGTCTTATATAATGCGCGTCCCTGGTTAAGGGAGCTGTTTTGTGATTTTCCATAGACGCTTCTAAATCAAGGCCTTAGAGGAATTTAAAGAATTTTTTTAAGGGCGAAAAAGTTAGTAATAAATTGATCTTTTCGCTTGACGCGTGACCATGTGTCTGTATAATACGCGTCCTCGGTTAAGGCA
>JBMZUZ010000008.1:0-103415 GCA_049625185.1 Pseudomonadales bacterium
ACCGCCGACCCTCTGCTTGTAAGGCAGATGCTCTCCCAGCTGAGCTAATCACCCAGTGCATGGTCTTGCAGTTTTCAGGTCAGTTCAAGGGAACCTGAAAAAAGTGGCGGAACGGACGGGATTCGAACCCGCGACCCCCGGCGTGACAGGCCGGTATTCTAACCAGCTGAACTACCGCTCCGCAGAATTGAAGGCTAAGTCGTGTTTGACGTCGCGTTCAAGTGCTGCGCATTTTAATGATTTTCACAGTCATGTCAAACGAATAAATAAAAAAAACCTGTTTTTTTTCAACTTTTTAGAAATTGGCTAAATAGCAATCAACTTCTCTCTTCTCCCTCACAATCAAGCTCAAGCTGATGCTTAAATAAGAGCTTATTATCTAGCTACCGGGAACCTTTAGTTTTTGCTAAACTCAAACATAAAAATGGTTACCGACCCGACAGGAGATATTATGCTTCGCCTACTCATTACCCTTACATTAAGCTTAGGATTAATAAGTGCTTGTGCACTAAGTCCACAAGTCGTAGATATTTATCCACAAGTGAAGGTTTCGGGTCCTGCTTATGGGCAAGGCCGCCAAGTGGATGTACAAGTAGTGGATAAACGTGACAGTCTAATTTTAGGCAGTCGTGGTGGTGTGTATGATAGTAGCAGTACTATTACTATCAATAACGATCTTCAAAGTGCTGTTTTGGCAACAGCTCAAGATGGCCTCAAGCAACTTGGTTTTAATGGCAATAGTAGTGCCCAACCCGCTACCATGGTGATTACAATTAACCAGTTAACCTATGACACCAAACAAAAGAACCTGCTGTATTATGTTGATCTAGAGGCCTCTATGAGTGTTACAACAACCATTGCTGGGAATGTGCATACAGGTAATTATAAAACCCAAGGTAATCACCAATTTGGTCAGGCTCCAGACGCCGCAAAGAATGCCAGTATCTTAAACAAATTAATTAGTGATACTATCGATAGAGCCTTGTCTGATAATAATCTGGCTAAATTTATACTCAATAACTAAAGCCAACTTAGGCCGATTTATTCCTTAAAATCCAAAGCCACTGAGTTAATACAATAACGTAAACCAGTGGCTGTTGGGCCATCATTGAACACATGCCCCAAATGGGCATCACAGCGACTACAAGTCACTTCTGTACGCACCATACCATGACTATAATCGGCATGTTCTGCTACCTTGCCAGAGGTATGCTCCGCATCGAAACTAGGCCACCCACAACCAGCATTAAACTTATTTTCACTAGCAAACAGCTCGGCACCACAGCAATGACAAACATAAACCCCTTCAGCAAAGTGCTGGTCATAAACCCCACTATAAGGTGCCTCGGTGCCCTTTTCTCGGCAAACTCGGTAAGCTTCAGGAGACAAGCGCTCTTGCCACTGCTCTTTGGTCAGTGAGACTGCTTTATCGTTTTTGTCAAAATCGGCCATATTCTTACTCCAGAAATATGCTTGGCTTATCTAAGCTTTAATAATTGCCTCTTAGAGTAACAAATTACGTACAATAAGCGAAAAAAGTATCGTCAATTTCATTTACGAATTGATTAATTTTTTCTGCAACGTATGATTAGCATTGATTATAACGACCTATGGAATTTATCCGATGCCTGAGGTAAGGAAATCCAATAAACTGAACAGTGTTTGCTACGACATTCGTGGCCCTGTGTTGGAAGAAGCGAAACGTCTGGAAGATGAAGGTAGCCGTATTATTAAATTAAATATTGGCAACCCGGCTCCTTTTGGCTTTGATACGCCAGAAGAAATTATGCAGGATGTAATTCATAACCTGCCTAACGCACAAGGTTATTGTGATTCCAAAGGCTTATTTGCTGCCCGCAAGGCTGTCATGCATGAGTGCCAGCGCAAACAGATCGCAAATGTAGGTATTGAAGATATCTATATTGGCAATGGGGTCAGTGAGCTTATTGTTATGGCCATGCAAGCCCTTTTAAATGAGAGCGATGAAGTTCTCATACCAGCACCAGACTACCCTCTGTGGACCGCAGCAGTGGCCCTAGCAGGTGGCAATCCGGTACATTATCGCTGTGATGAAGAGCAAGGCTGGCAACCTGATATTGAGCATATTAAGGCCAGCATAACGCCACGCACAAAAGGCTTGGTCATTATTAACCCTAATAACCCTACTGGGGCCGTTTATAGTGAACAAACCTTAATCGCACTGATTGAGTTAGCACGCCAGCACGACCTAATCATTTATGCTGACGAGATTTACGAAAAAATTGTCTATGGTGAAGCCAAAGCTATTCCCCTAGCTAGTTTAGCCGACGATGTGTTTTTTGTTAGTTTTAATGGCTTGTCAAAAGCCTATAGGGCCGCAGGGTTTCGATCTGGCTGGATGGTCTTATCTGGCGCTAAGCACCGTGCCAAGGACTATATACAAGGCTTAGATATGCTGGCGAGTATGCGCCTATGTGCGAATGTACCCTCCATGCATGCTATTCAAACAGCCTTAGGCGGCTATCAAAGTATCAATGAATTAATTCACGGTGATGGTCGCTTAGTACAGCAAAGAAATCTAGCTTGGCAGATGCTTACTGATTTACCTGGTGTCAGCTGTCAAAAACCAGACGGAGCTTTGTATCTATTTCCGAAATTAGACCCAGAAATGTACCCAATAGCCCATGATGAAAAGTTCGCTTATGGTCTTTTATCCCAACAAAAGGTGTTAGTAGTCCATGGTAGTGGCTTTAATCTTAACGACAATCAGCACTTCCGCATTGTGTTCTTACCCCATGAAGAACAGCTGGTTGAAGCTATAGGTCGTATAGGCAACTATTTGGCGGTATTGCGCAAGGATCCAACTGCCCTCGCCTAATTGCACTAATAAGTCATTCTAGACAACGAAATTGAAGAATAGCTGATAGGTAATCCTGCAGAAATTAATGCTCAGGATTACCTATTGGATACAAGACTTGATCTTCATAACCACAGGTCACCGGTACTAGCCCTTGTAGTTCATCATCTAGTTGCGGGTCACCCGTATCAATCAAAATTGGTTGGTTATGTAATTGTTTTATCTTGGTTTTTGTAGCCACAATATGTATATTTTCTAGCCCTACTAACCTAATTAGCTCAGGGCTTAATTGCTGATTACCACGACCAAAAAGATGCCCTTGACCACCAATCAGAGTAATCACCATTTTACACTGATGACCTGTACACAAAGCCAATAATTCTTTCGCGGTCACATCGGCAGCAAGTAACTGGCCATTGGCAACCACATCCACACCTAGCAAGGTATTGTCTAACCCTAAAGTATCCATAACTGCTGCTACCGTAGAGCCAGAGCCAATAATATAACGGATATCCTCCTGCATATTATCGACAATAAATTCAGCTATATCCTTGACCACCAGTGATTCCACTTCTTTGCCACTAGATTTGGTTGCTTGTATATATTGATGTTCTTTTGGCACCAGCATTTCGCCATAATAACGTGACTTCACCTGCCCATTGCGGAAAGCCTCTTCGTCAATATCCCGCACCTCTTGACTTCGCAGACTGACCAGCTCACCCGTAACCAATTGTTTTACTACCTGCCCCGCAGCCTTGGGAGTAATACCATACACCCCAGAATGTATTTTCACCCCGGCAGGCACACCGACTACGGGTACCTGATCCCTAATAGCATTAAGTATATCTCTAGCAGTGCCATCACCACCGGCAAATAAAATCACATCGACACCGACAGCAAGTATATCTTGAGCCGCATCTAGGGTATCTTTAGCAGTGGAAGGCTCAGTTGCAGCACGACCTAAGATTGTGGTCTTAAGACCCACTGCTTCTGCACAATCAGCACCCATATCACCAGCCCAGCAAAATACCTCAATATCCAGACCCTGCAAGGCTTGCAAAGCATTTATGCAGCGTAAATTAGCCTTGGGAACAGCACCTTTTGCTAAGGCTTCCTTAGTCATATTGTCGCTGCCTTTTAAAGCTACACTACCCCCCAAACCAGCCACGGGGTTAACGATCAAGCCTAACTTAAAACTCATTAGATCACCTGAAATCCAAAACCCTGTAACAATTGGCGCTGCTCAGCATCATTCACCCCAGCCACTTCCAGAGTGGAAAACTCTCGGCGCACAGGGTAATGCTTACGCAAATAATCAAATGTACTACCTAGAGTGGAATGATCGGCCATAGATAAAGCTTGACGCGCACGGGCATCATCTTGCGATAGGTTATAAACACTATTGCAAGCAGCATTCAATATCGACTTCAAATCCGCCCCAGCATCGACCTCAAGACGCTTAATAGAAGGTGCTGGTAAGTGGGCATCTAAATGTTGGGTAACTGGCAAGCCAAAATGCGCACACAAGGCTTCATAGATCATGGCCGTACCACGCATTTTACCTTCCAAAGAATAGCCTGCTATATGTGGAGTAACAATTTGACAATATGGCATGATAGTGAGGTCTACCGTAGGTTCGGCCTGCCATACATCCAAATACACATATAAATCACCATGTTTTTGCAAACGCTCAAGCAAGGCTGTTTGATCGACTACCTCACCCCTACCTGCACTAATCAAAACTGTACCCGGACATAACTGATTTATGGCCTGTTTGTTTATCAGGTTAAAAGTTGAGGATTCGCCCTGTTTAGTCAGTGGCGCATGTAAACATACCACATCAGCTTGTTGTAACAGATTGGCTAAATCGGTATAAGGCAAGTTATCGAGGCCCGCTGCCTGCTGAGGTGGATCTGTGCAGATAACATGCAAACCAGCAGCTTGAAGGCGTTTAATTAGACGCCCTCCGACATTACCGGCTCCAACTACCCCAATCGTGGTTTGGCGCGGGTCGATACCATGAACTTGCCAAGCATGATTAAGGGCATTGATGGCATAATCGACTACCCCATCAGCATTACAGCCAGAAGCATTGGACCAGTCAATATTTTGCTTATCCAAATAAGCCGTATCAAGATGATCAATACCTATGGTACAGGTACCGACAAATTCCACTTTGCTATCTTGCAATAAAGCTTTATTCACCTTGGCTGTTGAACGTAATACCAATGCATCTGCCTGAGTAACCTGCTCAGCTTGCAGATTACGCCCATTTACTTTTGTAATATCCGCTATGGGAGCAAAAAATTCATCTAACAAAAGAATATTTTCGTCAGCAACGATCTGTAACTTGCTCATAGTGATTGATACCTATTTTGTACTAGCAATGCTTATTAGTATTTTCTAGAGGGCACTTTACCAGCCCTAGCTTGGGCATACCATTGACTTAGGTTCGGTACTTCTCCATATTCATCCATGGCTGGATACTCTAGGCCATAACGCTGGCAGTAGTCGGCAATCGCCGGGTGACACCAGCGGAATAAGGTATCATTGTACTCACTGCCAAACAACTGCGGTTGTGCATACATACCTGCTGTTTGCCGTTGTTGTTGGGCTTCTAACAAGATCACCGCCGCGGCCACCGAAACATTAAACGAATGCACCATACCTAACATGGGAATCACCACATGATGATCAGCCGCAGCAACTGCCTGTGGACTCACCCCTTCCATCTCGGCGCCCATTACCAAGGCTGTGGGCTGGGTGTAATCTACCTGCCTAAAATCCACAGCCTGCTCACTAAAATGCGCAGCTACGATCTGCATACCTTGCTGTTTAACGGTCGTTAACGCTGCCACAATAGACTGATGCTGACAGACTTCCACCCATTGCTGGCTGCCACGAGCTGTACCACTGTAGTCACGGTATCCCTCTTTGGGAATAACCGCATGGGCACGGTGCATGCCAACAGCATCACAGGTACGCAGTAAGGCGGCAATATTTTGACCTTTGTTAACTTGATCAGTGATTATGGTCAAGTCCAACTGTCTTTGCGCCAAGGTGCGTTGGAACTTTGCTAAGCGGGATGGGGTCATGATGACAAATAGTCAATTAATCAAATGGCAATGATAACAACTTCAGGGCTGTTTTTGGTACACTATGATTCGAATTGACTAGATTATTTTAACCCTATGCATAACCTTTATCCCAAAGTTTTGGCCTTTCAGGGTCATCAAGGTGCCTATTCCCACTTATCCTGTACTAAAGTGTTTCCTAATGTGCCTACCAAAGCTTGTCTTACATTTGCTGATGCTATGGCCACAGTAGAGCGTGGCGAGGCAGATATTGCTATGATCCCAGTCGAAAATTCGACTGCTGGCCGAGTTGAAGAAATCTATCGTCAGCTCCCCCAAACCTCTCTGTATATCGTTGGTGAACACTTTGAACCCGTTAATCATTGTTTGCTGGGCTTACCAAATAGTAAGTTAGAGCAAATTAAAAGTGTTGGCTCCCATCCCCAAGCACTGGCCCAATGTGCTCAACAGCTGCAAAAATTAGGTATCGAATGCCAAGCGACCTTAGATACAGCCGGTGCGGCAATGGAAGTAAAACAACGCCAAGATACTAGTCATGGCGCTATTGCTTCGAGTTTGGCAGCAGAACTCTATGATTTACAAATTTTGCAGGACAATATCCAAGATGTGGATGGCAATACGACGCGGTTTTTAATTCTTTCTAGAGAGCACCAAATCCCTGCCCGTGAAGCAAACAAAAAGTATATTACTTCGTTTCTCTTTACCGTTCGCAATATACCTTCCGCCCTCTACAAAGCTATGGGCGGCTTTGCCACCAATAATGTCAACTTGGTTAAGCTAGAAAGCTATACCCCTGGCGGGCGCATGATAGCCACCCAATTTCATGTTGATTGTGAAGCCCATCCCGATGATCCAAATATGATTTTAGCTATGGATGAATTAAGCTATTTTGCTAAAGATATTAGACTATTAGGCACCTATGCCGCTAACCCCTATCGAGATCATGGATAACTAGTGACGATGAATAAAATTGTCGTTTTACGCCTTATATTAATAGCCTGTATTGGTAGTTTTATGGGCTTTATTGTGGCTCAGCAGTGGCATCAATCAAGCATATCGACACCTCCACAACAGGCTCTTTGTGACGCCAGTCAGCAATGGTGTGGCTCAGTAAATGGTTATCAAGCCATTAACATGCGCGTCACTTCATCCCTTGGCAACAATATTATTACCCCAGCAAATATTAAACTCGCTGTTACCGGGGCAACATCGGCTGCAGATATGCAGGCACGCATTACTGGGGTAAATATGTATATGGGGCAGTTTGACCTTGATTTTGAACGTCAGAGTGATCAGAGTTGGCAAGCTAATACGCCCTTGCCAAGCTGCAATACAGATACAGGTATGATTTGGCAGGTGAGCTTATTGCCCCCCTATAGTGGTGATTTTTATTTCACCTCCAACTCACAAGGTATCGAGGATTAATACCATGAGTAGGCAAGCAAAGCTGATTTATATTATCTTCCTAGGGCTGTTTTTCGCAGCCGGACTATGGATTGCCCAGCAAAGTATGCAGCAAAAGGACGCGGCAACAGCGACCTCAGGATTAGGTGGTGAGTTTGTGCTAAGGAGTATTGATGGCGAGGTACGTTTAAGTGACTACCAAGGCAAATTAGTGGCTCTATACTTTGGTTTTCTGTCCTGTCCTGATGCTTGTCCAACTGCCCTTTCCTCTATGGCCGCCGCCATACGCAGCCTTGATCCAAAGCAACAAGATCAAATCCAACCATTATTTATCAGTGTTGATCCGGAGCGTGATAGTTTTGAAAATATGGCCGCTTATACAGCCTATTTTTATCCTACTATGAAGGGCTTAACTGGGGATCTAGCCTATCTTGAAAAGCTCACTAAACAATATGGCGCTTACTTTCGCCATATTCCTTTAGCAGATTCTGCCCTAGCCTACACAGTAGATCATACATCACGTATTTACTTGATCGATCAACAAGGTAAACTGCTGACGACCATTCCCCATAATACATCAGCAACGGATATAGCTTTGCAACTTCAACAAAACTTATAGACTTAGCGTATATAGAAAGAAGAGTGAGGCATTATTTGTCTGGAAGCTCATCAGGCCAGTAAAAGTCTTGGTGTTTGATCTGACCACCAAATTCTTTTTGTAAAGCTTGCGCCCATAGGTCTGCGCGTTCCGGCAGGCCTTGTTGAACATAACTACGAGCTTGTTTAGCTACCGCCATTCTAAATGGCCGATCATCTGTGTTGGTACCAGACAAATTATCAGCACTAGCGTGGAATTGACGCTGACAAGCGCGAGTAAAAATCCATTCTAGGGCTTGGGGTTTAACTTCAACCTGCTCAAATTCGGCTTGTTGTTGCGCTGTTCTGCCATCTGGACGATACCAATAGCCAAAATCCTCTAATAAACGTCGCTCAGGTCCTGCGACACACCAATGGGCTACTTCATGAAGCACACTGGCAAAGTGCCCATGGGCAAACACCAATTGGTGATATGCAACTTGGTCATTGGCTGGCAAATAGACTGGTTCATCTGTACCAGCAATTAATTGCGTATTATAAGTTTTGGCAAATAAGCTGTTAAATAAGCTAATCAGCCGTAAAACATTTTCTTCCATCAGTTTTTAATGCATCAATATGATTGAGGGGCTATACTGCTTTATTCTCTTCTGTCACACCCCTATTTATGTCTATTATAACAACAACCTTTAAGGATGCCTCCCAGTGGCGAAGCTTTATTAAACTCGCTTCACCCATACTATTGGCTGAGATACTCCACTTAAGCTCAACAGTGGTAGACACCATTATGGCTGGGCAATATTCTGCCGTTGACCTGGCTGGTGTTTCCATTGGTGGCAGTACCCTTTTCCCCCTGATGATTTTTGTCGTCGGCGTTATCATGGCCACCACACCGAGTGTTGCACAAGCTTTTGGCGCTAAACAGCTGCTACATATTGGCCCAATTGTGCAACAATCAATATGGCTAGCAATTAGCCTTGGCTTACTAGGTATTGTACTGCTACGCTTTGTGGAACCTATATTTGACTTATTGCTGATAACTGGCGAAGTGCGCGATATAGCCTTAGATTACCTATTTGCTGTCGCTTTTGCCCTGCCCGCCATTACTTTAATGCAATCCTTGCGCAGCTTTAGTGAAGGCTTGGGTATTACTAAGCCTATGGTTTATTTTGGTCTTTTGGGGGTGATGATCAATATACCCATCAACTATATTCTTATCTATGGTAAGTTTGGCCTTCCCGCCATGGGAGGCGTTGGTTGTGGCTGGGCTACCACCATCAGTGCTTGGGTTGCTACTTTAGGCATGGCTGGCTATATTTTTTGGCGACCTACTTATCGTCATTATGGGTTCTTCGAACGCTTATATTGGCCCCAATTTAAGACTATAAAACAACTATTAAAGATAGGCGTTCCTATTGGCATTTCTATTTTTATTGAAGCCACCATGTTTGCAATTGTGGCTTTGTTTTTAGCCCCCTTAGGCGCCACTGTGGTGGCTGGCCATCAATTAGTGCTTAATTTTACCTCTTTATGTTTTATGCTACCCATGAGTATTGGCATCACTTTAACTATTCGTGTTGGCCATGCTGTAGGATCAGGTAATGCCCAAGTAGCAAAACAGCTAGTCGTCATTGGTTCCACATTGGCTCTCGTTATGGCCACTGCTACCTGCAGCCTAATGCTATCCTTCCCCGATTTGATCGCCCGTATTTATACTCAAGATCAGGCTGTTATTGATGTCGCTATAAGCCTATTTTTCTTAGCTGCTATGTTTCAGCTATCCGATGCGATCCAAGTTGCAGGTGCAGGTATTTTACGTGGCTATAAAGACACCAAGTGGCCAATGCTTATGATCGTTATATCCTACTGGCTAATCGGTCTACCCTTAGGCTATATATTGGGCTTAACTGATTTCTTGCTGCCGGCAATGGGCGCTCAAGGCTTCTGGATAGGCATTATATTTGGCTTAAGCTGTGCGGCTATCTTATTGTGTTTTAGAGTGTTTTATATAATTCATAAGCCCTTAACTCAGTAGCAAGTAATTAATGCTTAAACTTATCGACAAAAAGTCTATAAAAGCGCCAAAATAGAGCTGAGTTTTTTATAAAAAACACGTATCATTAGCACTATTATTGACGCAATAGCGAGCACATTAGGAGATAATCATGAGCGAGAACACAGTGGCAGTAACGGATGCCTCTTTTGATCTGGACGTAATCAATTCTGACATCCCTGTATTGTTGGATTTTTGGGCGCCTTGGTGTGGCCCTTGTAAGATGATTGCCCCTGTACTAGAAGAAGTTGGCGCTGAATTTGCTGGCAACGTGAAGGTATGTAAAATCAATGTTGACGAAAACACTGAAATCGCCGGACGTTTTGGTGTTCGTGGCATTCCCACCTTGATGTTATTCGATAAAGGTGAAGTGGCCGGTACTAAGGTCGGGGCTTTATCAAAATCAGATCTATTGGCTTTTATCTCTGATAACACTTAATAGAAAGGTAAGTTTTGATCTAAAAAATCCTCGCTAAATGCGGGGATTTTTTTGGTTCAACTATCTAGATGGCATCAATATTTATTTCACCTGTGTTGCCAAATAATCGCGGTTCTACAGCTAAACGAATGCCAAAATGATGCTCAACATCAGCTTGTATTTGCTGGGCTAAGTTTAATAGTTCAAGGCCAGATAATTTATGTGGATGCTTAGCCATCTGTACCAACACTAAAGCCTGGTGCTTGTGCACACCCACACCAGCCTTGTTATAACCACGCCATCCTAACTGATCAATTAACCAACCAGCGGCTATTTTGACCTGTTGATTGGTTTGTTTATAGGCTACTAGTTGCGGCCATTGCGAGCGGATTTGTTCTGCTTTATTTATACTCACAACAGGATTCTTAAAAAAACTACCCACATTCGGAATAGTGGCAGGGTCAGGTAATTTTTGTCTGCGAATTGCGATAACTGCATCACGTACCTGCTGGGGTGTGATTTGCGCACTAGGAATAGACAAGGTGGACTCTAAGTGAGCAGCAATATCACCATAGTCAATTTGGATTTGCGGCTTTCTGCTTAATACTAAAGTGACATTAACCACTAGCCAGTTAGGTTGGCGTTTAAATATACTGTCACGATAGGCTAGTTCACACTGCTCGGCCGACAAACTAAACTGTTTACCCGTAGCAAAATCAAATACCAGCACTTCATGTAAAATATGGGCTAACTCGACACCATAGGCGCCAATATTCTGAATTGGCGCAGCCCCCACCAAACCAGGAATTAAAGATAAGTTCTGTAAGCCATAAGCTCTTTGGTCAAGACTCCAAGCCACCAACTCATCCCAATGCTCACCTGCTCCTACAGACAAGTAAACTAAGTTATCATCATTAACGGCTGGTTGATGATGTAATTGCTCTGGAGTTAGCCAAGTTTTACCCAGTAGCTGCATATGCATCACAAGACCATTAAAATCATCCGTAAGCACCACATTAGACCCACCACCAAGTAGCATCCAATTGAGCTGCTGAGCTTGGCAATACTGCTGGGCGGCATAAAGATCTGAGATTTCTTTTAACTGACAATAAAACGCCGCTTGCACTGGCAAGGACAAGGTATTGAAAGCTTGTAAATCAACCTTAGTCTGGGGTGTCCAGTCAGTGTCTGCAGGATTATTCAAGGTAAGTTCCATAATCTAAGCTAGTTTAGCAGTAACAGCTAACAATACTTATTATGTAAGTTGCGACAAGCATTATCTAGCAGATCCAAAACCTGATAGAAACCATCTTTATCGCCATAATAAGGATCTGGTACTTCTGCTTGCCCACTATCAATATAGTCAAGCATCAGCTTTACATCAGCACTGCTATCAACGGGACGTATGGATAAAAGATTAGCCAGGTTACTTTTATCCATAGCGATGATCATATCGTATTCGTAAAAGTCACTCACCTTTACCTGCCGCGCACGTAGATCATCCATAGCTATTCCCCGCGACTTTGCAGCCTCGCACATACGCTTATCAGGCGCTTTACCGATATGATAAGCAGCTGTGCCAGCAGAATCCCAAGTAAACCGTTGCTCAGTGCCCTGTTGCTGGCATAAACGACGAAAGGTCGCCTCTGCTGCTGGCGAACGACAGATATTACCTAGACAAACAAATAATATTTTCATCATCTTGCTATCTACATTAGCCTACTAATCGCTTAAAGCAGCCAATTCGTCACTAGTCAGATCACGGGCTTCTGTTTCTAGTAATACCGGAATCCCTTCACGCACTGGATAAGCCAATTTACTCACCCGACAAATCAGTTCATTGTTGTCGGCATTGTATTCTAGGCCTGCATGGCTAACGGGGCATGCCAATACTTCTAATAATTGTTTATCCATGATGATCTTGTTTTCCAGTTAAATCTAATTTGTCTAAGACGGCTTGCAAGGCTGCCTCAGGTAATTCAATAGTCTGTTCAGCATAATACCATTGCTGCTGTTGAGAATCTGCCAAAGCATGGCATTTTACGGCATCCTTAGCTGTCATAATCAGGGTCATACCATAAAAAGGTGCCAAATCCTGGGGGGTAAATTGGTGATGATCAGCAAAGGCAAATGGTTCAACACTTAAACCTTTAGCCGCCAGATCGGCAAAAAAACGTTGGGGATTACCCACACCAGCCAAGGCTTTTACTGAACTATCATGGTCTGGCCATGATACCTCTGCATTATCATGAAGCTGTCTCAGTTGAGTTAATTGTGGGGTAATATAAATAACCGATTTGTTGCTGGCAGCAACACCTTTAGGCATAGAGCCTGTCTGGCCACCAACAACCATAATGGCATCAACATTATTTAGGCGAGCAGGCGTTTCACGCAATGGCCCCATAGGTAAACACTGGCCATTACCTAGGCCTCTGTGACCATCAATTAATAACCACTCAATATCACCTTTAATAGCCAAGTTTTGCAAACCATCATCACTGATAATCAGATCCAGTTCATACTCATTAGCCAACAAACTTATTGCCCCTTGGCGGTCACTGCCCACGACGACTGGTACTTGTGTTGTTTGCCACAGCAAATAAGGTTCATCACCTACACTCACTGGACTATCCTCTGCCGCCACTAACTTCGGGCCAGGGCCTACCTGCCCACCATAACCACGGCTAATAATGCCACAGCGAACACCACGCTCAGTCAATTGACGCACCAGGGCTTGGACAACAGGTGTCTTACCAGTACCACCTAAACTAATATTGCCCACCACAAGTAATGGTATGGGGTTGGGTTTTGGAGGCGAGCTTAAAGCCACTAAAACTTGCCTTAGGGCTCTATAAATAAGGCTAAGCGGCCATAACAACCATAACCACCATGCGCCCCGATACCAAGCCTTAATTAAACCTTCAGACATATTCGCCTTCTGCCCTAAAAACCCACTGATAAAAAGGAATTATAGCCTGCCGGCTAATAATATGCATGTCTCACAAGCAGTTCACCAGAAGGTGAAAAAGATAGTCGAATCTGGCCATGTAAAGCGGTGTTATACCAAGTTATATCCTGTTGCCAATAACGCGCCAGTACGTCTTGATGAGGGTGGCCAAAACGATTTTGATAACCAGCAGAGATAATCACTATTCGCGGTGCTACGGTATATAAAAATAAGGAAGACGACGAACTACGGCTACCGTGATGGGGGGCAATAAGAATATCACTCCGTAATTCATGACCATATAACGCCACTAACTTGCGCTCCGCTATTTTTTCAATATCACCCGTAAACAGAATGCGTTTCCCCTGTATTTCAACTTGTAATACACATGAAGCATTATTACCCGCTAAATTAGTTGCCTGCTGGAGGCTTAGATGGCGTAAACGCATATCACCAATAGTTTGCCATGGTGTAGTCTGGCAGCGCTTAATATGGGCATTAGCTGGGATATATTGCTCGAGCTCTTTATGGTGTTCCTGAGGCAACCACCATTGCCCTACAGTTATATTCTCATAAGGACTAACAAGGGCAGGCAAGCCGCCACTATGATCACGGTCCCAGTGGCCAATATAAACGCGATCTAAAAAAGCTACACCCGCCTGATAAAGGGTCGGCAAAACATCTGCTTGGAGTAAATTAAAACTGTTACTGGGGCGATCACCTAAATCATAAATAAGATTATGCTCAGCGGTTTGTAACCATACAGATAAGCCCTGCCCGACATCAAATACAGTGATTTGCTGGGTCGCTTTTATTGGTTGCAGAAAAATAACACCTAAGAGACCAAGAGCAGCATACCAATAACATCGGCAGAGTAAGAATAATAGACCAAAGAGTATCCATAATAACCATACCGTGGTGGGTACATGCGTAACATTAAGCAAGGCATAAGGCCAACTTGCGAACCATTGTAAACACTGCCAAAGCCCGTCCATGATCGTTACTATATATTGCAGAACGCTATGATTGGGGCCTAGGCAAAGCAATAACAAACTGGCAAGCAACAACATGGGGACTATCAACACCCCAAATAATGGGATCAACATAAGATTGAGCAATGGACCAACAAGGCTTAAGCCTCCTGTACTAGCCGCTATTACTGGGGTTAATATAGCCAACAAGGCTAACTGGCTTAATACTAATTGCCAGACCCAAAGATACCAAGTCCCAGGCGTTTTCCCTCGCCATACCAAAGCCAAATTAGCAACTGCCAAATATGAATACCAAAAGCCTGGACTATAAAGACTATTTGGTTGGAAAAGTAAGGTAATACACCAGGCCAACAGTAAACGCTGCCAGATATTCCAAGCTAATCCCAAACGATTAACTAACATCACCGCAGAAAGCATGATCATAGCTCTCTGTGCTGGCAAACCCCAACCACTAAATAAGGCATAGCCTAGAGCCGCAGACCAAGCCAACCAGATCGCTAAGGCATGATTTTTTGGTAATTTAAATAACCCCAGAAAAAAACGGCTTCCCCCAATAAAAAGTGCTGCCACCAAGCCTATATGTAGACCAGAAATAACCAATAAATGGGTTGTGCCAGTGCGATGCAGAACTTGCCAATCACTCGTTACCAAATCCTGACTATAACCAGCACTGAGTGCTGCCCATAAATGCCCACCCATACCCTTATTCGGGACAGCATTTAATCGTTGTAAAAACGCTTCTCGCAATGAGCTTAACCAGCTAAAAACAGGCTTATTACAACCCTTCCAGACGATTAAGTTGTTGTTAATATAGCCACTTGCTAATTGACCTTGGGACTGCGCCCAGCGGACATAATCAAAGCCATCAGGGTTTAAATAATTACGTGGCTTTTTGACTTTTACTAACGCCACCAGTGCGCCGTTGGTACGGTTGTTTAAACCCTTAATTAATTCTTTATCGTAAATACTCAGACGTATATAGCCAGCACCTAAGTTATGGGGCTGCCATACTTTAGTAGCACTATCACCAAACCCTTGGGACATTACCCTAGGTTGATAGAGATGCAACTGCAGAGGGAATTGGTTTGTGTTAATGAGCTTATAACAACCTGATACCAATAATGGTTGCTTATGAAGATACCATGGCAGTTGCCTTTGGCCATGTTTTAAGGCCACAAGATTGGCTACTAAAGCCAGAGAAAACATCCCTAGCAAAAACATAAAGATTTGTTTGTGATTAGCTAGGGAGGCTTTATAACCCAGTATTAGCAATACAACAGTACAAAGTCCCCACCATTGCCACCATTGCAACTGACTCCATGCCAGTAGCCATAATAAACAACATCCACAGATAAAAACCCGCATCTCGCCACTCCTTGGCAATCTTCAAATCTAACTGGATTACATAGTATTGAGTTTAGTTGCTTTACAAAATATTTATACTCATGTGGCTTGGCTTGCAGCACTGGGCAAGGCATAATAGCCCCTCACTGGCAGTAAGTGGTTTCCATGCCTCGTAAATTTTTTAAAAAAATTAGCCCTCCTCCACACAAGCTAGCGCAAAAAAGTGCTTTGAGCTGGCTTAATGGTTTATTACATAAACCGGATATCTGGAGCTATAAACGCATCAATATTGCTAAAGCATTTGCTATTGGATTATTTTGTAGCATGTTGCCTATACCCTTTCAGATGGTAATTGCTGCATATCTAGCTTACCTTTGCGCTGCCAACCTGCCTATTTCTGTCGCTTTAGTATGGATTAGTAATCCCCTTACCATGCCAGCACTGTACTTATTTCAATATAAGTTGGGTAGCTGGGTCATGGGTGAGGAAGTTCGGAACCCATTATTTGAGTTATCAATCAGTTGGTTTTATGGCCGCCTTGAAGACATATGGCAACCATTTTTACTCGGCGCATTTATCTGTGCCATAGTTAGTTCTATATTGGGGTATGTAGTAGTAAATCGCTTCTGGGTGTGGAAGGTGCGGAAAACCTGGCGCATTCGGCGCATAGACGAAGAAAACTAAACTGACAAACTTTGCAATCCACCCTCTTGCAGTTGCCATTGCTGATCTTGCTGCTGGGCTATGGCGGCATCATGAGTAACAATCACAAAAGCCGTATCAAATTGTTCCTTTACCAATTGCAATTGACTTAAAACCTGTTGCGCATTGGCCTGATCAAGATTACCTGTGGGCTCATCCATTAAGACACATACTGGCTTATTTACTAAAGAACGGGCAATAGCTACACGCTGACGCTCGCCGCCAGATAGTGCAGCTGGCCGATGATTAATACGTTCTTGCAAACCCAGTTCTGTTAATAATTGACTAGCAGTTTTATTCGCTTCACTGGGCTTTTGCCCAGCCATAATGGCAGGTAAGGCCACATTCTCTAGGGCACTAAATTCAGCTAACAGATGATGGAATTGGAATACAAAACCTAAATGTTGATTGCGCCAACGGGCACTTTGCGCTGCCGACATACCATGCCATGATTGGCCAGCCACCTCTATTTGGCCGGTGTCCGGTTGATCTAATCCAGCCAATAATTGCAGCAAAGTACTTTTACCAGAGCCTGAGGCACCAATTATAGCGGCACTAGTGCCAACGGCTAGTTTAAAGTTTAGATCCTCTAATACCTGAATAGACCTATCAGCATCGGCAAAGGCTTTGCTGACTGCTTGCGCCTGCAAAATAATGTTACTCATAGCGCAGTGCCTCCGCCGGCTCCACCCGAGATGCTTTCCAAGCCGGATACAAGGTAGCTAACAAAGTCAGTACTAATGACACACCGGCAATCAGCACAATATTGTCGAGTTTGACTTGCGATGGGAAATAGCTAATAAAGTAAACATCCGCACTCAGAACTTTAAAGCCAAATAATTGCTCTAGCCAAGCAACTAGTTCGGTAATATTAACCGCAACTAATAAACCTAATAAAACCCCGACCAAGATACCAAATACGCCGATCACCAAACCTTGTACGATAAAGATACCCATAATATCCCGTGGCGTAGCGCCCAGAGTGCGCAAAATAGCGATATCAGCTTGTTTATCCACTACTAGCATGACCAGTGTAGAAACAATATTAAACGCCGCTACAGCGACAATAAGGGTTAATAATAAGGCCAGCATGCGCCGTTCCATTTGAATAGCTTGGAACAAATTACCATGGGTACGAGTCCAGTCACTGGTCCAATAATCGCCATTTAAGGAATCCGCAACAGAGGTTACTACTGCTGGGGCAGTAAATAAATCATCTAGTTGTAAGCGTAAACCCTCGGCACCCCCGCCCAAGCGCTTCAGTCGGCTAGCATCCTGCATATGCATAATAGCTAAGCTAGCATCCAATTCCGCACCCACTTTAAAGATGCCAATTAAGGTAAAACGTTTTAAACGGGGCACAATGCCGGCCACGGTTAAGCTAGCCTCAGGCATTATTAGAGTGACTTTATCACCTACTTTGAGACCCATATTACGGGCTAAAATATCGCCCATAACCAAATTAAAATCACCCGCCTGTAAACTATCTAACGACCCCTGATGCATATGTTCAGGCAAGATAGAAACTTGTTTTTCTGCGGCAGGTAAAATGCCATGGAACATGACTGGCTGCACCCGACCTTTATATGTAAACATACCCTGCCCATGCACAAAGGGCGCTGCCCCTGTCACCCCTGGATGGGTTGTTACTTGAGTGGCAAGGCTTTGCCAATCCATTATTGGGTCAGTTGTTTGCACCATGGCGTGAGGCACCATACCCAAAATCCGCTGGCGCAACTCACGGTCAAAACCATTCATTACCGACAAGACGATAATCAACACCGCTACCCCCAATATCAAACCCAACATAGAAATCAGTGAGATAAAGGAAATAAAGTGGTTACGCCGCTTGGCGCGGGTGTATCGAAGTCCAATGGTTAGGGCTAATGACTGGTACATAAAGGAACCACAAGCCCGGTATTGCCGAGCTTAATTATTATTTATTAATATAGCGCGCCCGGTTTAACCCAAGCTGCGCTGCCACCCTGTAGGCCTCAGCCATAGTCGGGTAATTAAAGGTATTATTGACAAAATATTCTATGGTATTGGCGCTACCTTCTTGATTCATTATAGCTTGCCCAATATGAATAATCTCAGAAGCCCGGTCACCAAAGCAATGAATTCCCAAAATTTCGAAAGTTTCGCGGTGGAAAAGGATTTTTAACATACCCACAACTTCACCTGAAATTTGCGCCCTAGCAATATCTTTAAAGAAAGCTTGCCCTACTTCATAAGGTATTTGTTCAGCCGTCAGCTGTTCTTCTGTGGCACCAATGGAGCTAATTTCAGGAATTGTGTAAATACCTGTTGGTACATCATCTACATAACGAAAATCTTTACCGCCACAGAGATCAGAAGCCGCAGATCGACCTTGGTCAAAAGCCGCAGAAGCCAAACTAGGCCAACCGATCACATCCCCAGCTGCGGATATACCAGGCACACTGGTGTTATAGCGATTATTAACATCAATTTGGCCACGTTTATTGGTTGCCAAACCAATATTCTCTAGACCTAAATCAGCCGTATTACCGGTGCGGCCATTACACCATAAAAGAGCATCTGCTCTTAACATTTTGCCCGATTTTAGATGCAAAATAACGGATTGATCATCACAGACAACTTCCTTGTAAGTCTCATTATGACGAATACGCACACCATTATTACGTAAGTGGTAGCTTAAGGCATCAGAAATTTCCACATCGAGAAATTCCAGTAAGTTAGTCCGCGTATCAATTAACTCTACCTTCACCCCTAGGCCAGCAAAAATAGACGCATATTCACAACCGATAACACCCGCCCCATAGATAATCATATTACGTGGCGTGTGTTCTAAATCTAAAATCGTATCACTGCTATATACCCGCGGATGGGAGAAATCAACATCAGCAGGCTCATAAGGGCTGGAGCCAGTGGCAATGACGGCTTGTTCAAAATGTAAGATTTCGTTGTCATCTTGGTTATTGGTTTGTACCAGCACATTATTAGCATCGATAAATTTAGCTGCACCAAAAAACACATCAACTCTGTTACGGGCATAAAATTGCGTGCGTAACATGGCCTGTTTGGCAATCACCTCGCTGGCGACGGCCATAACCTTAGGAAAAGAGAAATTTTTAGGTTCACCAATAACGCGGAACATAGGATTAGTATTAAAGTGAATTATTTGTTTCACTTCATGACGCAGAGCTTTAGAAGGTATCGTACCTTTGTGAGCACAACCACCACCCACTTGCTCACGAGCTTCAACCACAGCGACTTTTTTGCCTATTTTAGCTGCGTTAATTGCAGCTGCCTCACCGGCAGGCCCAGAACCTAAAACGACCAAATCATAATTATAGTCAGCCACGATTTTCTCTTTGCTCATAATTATCTTCTATCAATCCTCAATAAATAGCATTAGTCAAAATCGAAATTATTTACTCGCGTCATAACCAAGTGACGTCGCTTTCTGTTCTGCCTTGATAGCTTTTTGTTGTTCTGTCTCACAGACCTCTGGATCACCTTTACAAATATCACAAGCGACATCCATACCCAGTGCCGACATACCCCCACAGGAACCAGAAATGGGTTTACGCCCCATCATCACGCCAATAGCCATACCAGCAACTAATATCAGTAAAATAATAAATGTTAATATCATGGTTTCCATATTATTTCCTCACCAACTTTGGAGACAAACTTGTCTCAACTTATGCTGTAACTCTACCTTGTTTTAAGGCTGAATAAACTCTTCAAAGCCAGCCGTTTGACGGGCAACAAATTGACCATCTTGCCATATTATAAAATAGGCCGGCACATTATTCATGGTCGCCCATGCCACACCTTGGTCCTCACCTAACACCATTAAAGCCGTGGCCAAAGCATCGGCACGCGCAGCACTTTCTGCCATCACCGTTACCGAAGCCAATTTATGGCGTACTGGTTGTAATGTTTGGGGGTCCAATGTATGGGCATAGCGAATGCCATTTTCTTCGTAATAATTGCGATAATTACCTGATGTAGCCAAAGCACGATCAACTACTTCAACCACTTCGAAAACACTTTGCGCTAGCTCGCCTGGAGATTCTATAGCAATACGCCAAGGTTGCTGCTTAGGCTTTTCACCCTGAGTGCGTATCTCACCACCAATTTCCACCATAAAGTGCTCTATACCCTGCACTTGTAGCCATATAGCTACACGATCCACGGCATACCCTTTCGCAATAGCCGACAGGTCAATAGCATTGGCTTTAGCCTTTCTTACAGCGGGTGGATCCTGACGCACCTCAATTTGTTGATAACCAACTACCGGCCGCAAAGCCTCTAACTGCTCTGAGGACGGAATAGTATCTGGTTTTGGATTAGGACCGAAACCCCATAAATCCACCACGGGACCAATGGTAATATCAAAAGCACCATCGGTACTTTTACTAATCGCTAGAGATTCAGCAATAAGGCTCGCCATTTCAGCAGGCACATTATGCCAGATACCAGCTGGGGCTCCGTTTAGGCCAGATAAATCCGAGGCGTCCATATAAGTGGACATAGTACCTTCAATTTGGCGAATCAAGCTATTAATTTGATTAGCGTAATCTGCTTCTGTAGCACTATCAACGGGCAACCATTTGACACTGTAACTGGTCCCCATAGCGAGACCTGTAACGGTTTTAAGTTGCTCCTGCTCTGTTGAAGAGCAAGCCGTCAACCATATCAGCATCAGGCTAAATAGGCCGAGTCTTCCTAAACGCAAAGTGGCACCCATCGGTGCCACATTGTTATGCCTATCCGCCAAAGTCATCCAACATAATGTTTTCGTCTTCAACACCAAGGTCTTTAAGCATGGCGATAACCGCCGCATTCATCATCGGTGGCCCACACATATAGTATTCACAATCTTCAGGCGCTTCATGATCCTTTAGATACTGTTCAAACAATACATTGTGAATAAAGCCAGTTAAGCCATCCCAATTATCTTCAGGCTGAGGATCTGACAAAGCTAAGTGCCACTCAAAGTTATCGTTATCCGCTTGTAACTGATCATATTCTTCAGAGTAGAAAGCTTCTCGCATAGAACGGGCGCCATACCAGAAAGAAATCTTACGAGTGGAATTAAGTCGCTTAAGCTGATCAAAGATATGCGAACGCATAGGTGCCATACCAGCACCACCACCGATAAATACCATCTCATTATCGGATTCCTTAGCGAAAAACTCACCAAAAGGACCATAAACAGTAATAGTGTCACCTGCTTGTAGGTTAAACACATAAGATGACATCTTACCTGGAGGTATACCCTGACTACCTGGAGGTGGCGAAGCAATACGGATATTAAACTTCACAACGCCTTTTTCTTCCGGATAGTTAGCCATGGAATAAGCACGGATAGTTGTTTCATCAACTTTAGAAACATTATCCCAAACATTAAAGCGATCCCAGTCACTGCGATATTCTTCCTGAATATCAAAGTCCTTGTAATCGACTGTATGTGGAGGACATTCTAGCTGAACATAACCACCGGCGCGGAAGTCCACGTTTTCACCTTCAGGCAAACGTAGAGTTAATTCCTTAATAAAGGTCGCCACATTGGGGTTAGATTCAACAGTACATTCCCATTGCTTAACACCAAATACATCTTCCTCAACTTCGATTTGCATATCTTGCTTAACCGCAACCTGACAAGATAAGCGCCAGCCTTCTTTGGCCTCACGCATAGTAAAGTGAGATTCTTCAGTAGCCAGCATGCCGCCACCACCTTCTTTCACTATACATTTACACTGGGCACAGGTACCGCCGCCGCCACAAGCTGAAGCCAAGAATACGCCTTGGGCAGCTAAGGTTTGCAGTAATTTGTCGCCAGCCGCAACCTTAATGGTCTTGTCTGGATCATCGTTAATTTCAATGGTCACTTCGCCAGAACTAACTAGCTTATTACGCGCTACCAAGATGATGGCTACCAAAGATAGCACCACCGCAGTAAACATCAGTACACCAAGGATGATAATTTCAATATTCATTACTTCACTCCTCGCTTTACAACTGAATACCAGAGAAAGACATAAAGCCTAATGACATCAAGCCCACAGCAACAAAGGTAATACCTAAGCCACGTAGACCAGGAGGTACATCAGAATACTTTAGTTTTTCACGAATAGCCGCCAAAATAGCGATGGCTAAAGCCCAGCCAGTGCCAGCACCCAAACCATAAACAACGGATTCACCAAAATTGTAATCACGTTCCACCATAAACAGTGCACCCGCCATAATGGCACAGTTTACTGTAATCAAAGGTAAGAACACACCTAATGCGTTATACAAAGCTGGAAAGAACTTATCCAACGTCATTTCCAGTATTTGTACCATAGCGGCGATAACCCCAATATAGGAAATCAAACCTAGGAAGCTTAGATCTACGTTAGGCATACCGGCCCAAGCTAAGGCACCATCGGCCAACAAATAGGTGTAAATTAAGTTATTCACAGGCACAGTAATGGTAAGTACTACGATAACTGCAATACCCAAGCCAATAGCTGTTTTTACTTTCTTAGAGATAGCCAAGAAAGTACACATACCAAGGAAAAACGCCAAGGCCATGTTTTCCACAAACACGGCTTTAACAAACAAACTAATATAATGTTCCACGTTACTGACTCCTATTTAGTCTGTTTGGCTAAAGTGAATTCGGCAGGCTCAACCTGGTCTTTCTTCCAAGTACGCAACAACCAAATAAAGCCACCAATAACGAAGAATGCACTTGGTGGTAATAGCATCAAACCATTGGAATAATACCAACCGCCATTGGTGATTAGAGGTAATACCTCAACGCCAAATAACGAGCCAGAACCAAATAGTTCACGTAAGAAACCAACGAACAGCAACACGACGGAATAGCCTAATCCATTACCAATACCATCAAGCAAAGATGGTAAAGGCGGGTTTTGCATAGCAAAGGCTTCCGCACGACCCATAACGATACAGTTGGTAATAATTAGACCCACAAACACTGATAACTGCTTACTAATTTCATAAGCATAAGCCTTCAGCACTTGGTCTACTACGATTACCAATGAGGCGATAATGGTCATCTGCACAATAATACGAATATTATTTGGCACCTGATTACGAATAATCGAAATAAACAGGTTAGAAAATGCCGTTACTGTGGTCAGGGCGATACACATTACCAAAGTAACACTTAAGGAACTGGTTACCGCCAGAGCCGAACAAACACCCAGAATTTGCAAAGCAATCGGGTTATTGGCAAAAATCGGACTAATTAAGATATCTTTTGTCTTCGACATGATTATGCCTCCCCTGCTTTTAGATTAGCCAAAAACGGGGCAAAGCCATCTTTACCCATCCAGAAGCGTACCAAGTTGGTAACACCAACACTGGTCAAGGTAGCACCGGCTAAACCATCAATATCATGCTTAGATGATGGTGAGGCTGTTCCCTTAATCAAACCAATCAACGGCTCAGAAGCATCAGCACCAAATACCTGCTTACCATTCCAAACGGCTTTCCAGCGAGGGTTATCCACTTCACCACCCAAACCTGGGGTTTCTGCATGGGAGTAGAAGCCCAATCCAGCTACGGTATTTAAGTCCGCTTCCAAAGCAATAAAGCCATACAAAGTAGACCATAGACCATAACCATGGACCGGCAATACAACCTTTTCTAGGCCATTATCGCCTTCTACTAAATACACAGTACGAACTTTCGCTTGGCGGCGAATCGAAGCGATATCTTGGTCACCAGTCAAGGCAACACTAAGGGACGGATCTTTGGCTGCTTTAACATCGTCATAGACATTAGTATCAAAAGCATCAGTAAATTGACCCGTCGCCATATCAACTAGCTTCGGTGTAACTTGGGCAAAAGCTGCATCTAAGTCACCATCAACCACGGCAATACCCGCAGCCGCTAAGATATTGGCTTTTTTCTCGTTGGCAGCATTAGCCACCTGTTGTTCTTTAAGTACCACTGCGGCGGATGAAACCACTACAGAACAGACGACGCAAAGAGCCAGCGCCACCATCACAGTACGTGATATAGAGTCTTTACTAGCCATTGCGTGCTACCCTCCGCTTGATATTGGCTTCGGTAACAAAGTAATCAATTAGTGGCGCAAACAAGTTAGCAAATAGAATCGCCAACATCATGCCTTCTGGGAAGGCTGGATTTACAACGCGAATCAACACCACCATTACACCAATAAGCGCACCAAAGTACCACTTACCGGTATTGGTCATGGAAGAAGAAACTGGATCAGTCGCCATAAAGATCATACCAAAGGCAAAACCACCCAATACAAGATGCCAGTAGAAAGGCATAGTAAACATGGGGTTGGTATCGGAACCAATGGCATTCAGTAATGAACTAGTCAGCACCATACCAATAAATACGCCAGCAACAATACGCCAAGCAGCAATTCTGGTATAAAGTAGGATAGCACCACCGATAAAGATCGCTAGGGTCGAAACTTCACCCACACTACCTTGAATAGTGCCTAGGAAAGCATCAAACCAAGTAATGCCCGCTTGGGTAATGGCTTCAACACCACCCATGCTAGCCATACCTAGGGCAGAGGCGCCAGTGTAACCATCAACCGCCGTCCATACTGCATCACCTGACATTTGTGCAGGGTAAGCAAAGAACAAGAAGGCACGGCCGGTTAAGGCAGGGTTGAGGAAATTCATACCCGTACCACCAAATACTTCTTTACCCACAACCACACCAAAGGTAATACCCAAGGCTGCTTGCCATAAAGGAATGCTTGGCGGCAGAATCAAGGCAAAGAGGATAGAGGTCACGAAAAAGCCTTCGTTTACTTCGTGACCACGCACAGCCGCAAATAAGACTTCCCAAAAACCACCGACCACAAATACCACTATATAAACAGGTAGCCAATGCACAGCACCGTAAAGGATATTGCTCCAGATGCTACTCGCATCATATCCAGCTAAGGCACCCACAATGCTGCCCCGCCAGCCTTCAATCTCAGTCATACCCATGGTAGCCAAGGCTGAATTGGCTTGTAAGCCAACATTGTACATACCAAAGAAAATAGCTGGGAAGGTACACAGCCATACAGTAATCATCATGCGCTTTAGGTCGATACCATCACGCACGTGGGCGTTGGTCTTGGTAACATAACCAGGCGTATAAAAAATAGTATCAGCAGCCTCATAAAGGGCATAGAACTTTTCGTACTTACCACCCTTGTGAAAATGGGGCTCTATGGAGTCAAGCATATTACGTAAATTCACTTTTAACACTCCTTCTCAATGCGAGTTAAGACGTCACGCAAAACGGGACCGTACTCATATTTACCAGAACAAGCATAGGTGCACAGGGCCAGATCTGCTTCTTCTAGTTCCAAACAACCTAAATCTTGGGCTGCCACTATGTCACCCACGACTAGCGCACGTAACAATTGTGTAGGCAAAATATCTAAAGGCATTACCGTTTCAAACAAACCCACTGGCACCATGGCTCGTGCCGAACCATTAGTAGACGTGGTGTAGTTCATTTTCTTACTGCGATTTAGGGAAGAGGTATAAATATTCAGAAGTGAATGCTTGTTAGGGCCAGGTGTTAACCAGCCAAAGAATTCACGCTTCTTGCCTTCTTCTAAGACACTAATCTGGGTGTGATAACGACCCACAAAGGCTTCAGCACCATGGGCAGTTCTCCCACCTAACACTGAACCAGAGATGATGCGGTTAGCATGTTCACCAGTTTGCAGTTGACCAGCAACCAGTTGCTCCGTAGACGCACCTATACGGGTACGTAGGAGACGTGGATTAGCAACCATTGGGCCACCAACAGCAATGATACGCTCAACTGCTAGTTGACCCGTAACAAAGGTTTTACCGATGGCAATAACATCTTGATACCCAATAGTCCAAACGGTTTTATTGGCACTGACAGGGTCAAGCATATGAATATGTGTTGAAGGTAGGCCAGCAGGATGAACGCCGCCAAAGCGTTCAACTTGCGTACCACTTACTTCAGGCACGGTTGTTTCTGCCGCAGCACAAACAAAAACTTTACTTGATAGATTAGTTAGCACCTGTAAACCTTGAGCAAAAGCGTCTTGCTCAGCGGCAATAATGGGTGCTGGGTCGGCCGCCAAAGGATGTGTATCAATAGCGGTGACAAAAATCGAACTTGGGGCAGTGCCCGGGGTGGGAACTTTGCTAAACGGACGTGTTTGCAAAGCTGACCATAAGCCAGAAAGCAATAATGCTTCCTGAACTTTATCAGCACCTAAATCAGCTAACTGGTCTGCACTATAACTAGGCAGCTCAATCGCGTCATCACCTTCTACATCAATCACTACTGACTGCAACACTCGTTGCGCGCCGCGATTGATTGCGCTGACAGTACCTGCAGCGGGTGCAGTGTAATTTACTCCAGGGGTTTTCTTATCAGAAAACAACACCTGACCGAGCTTCACTCGATCGCCTACCTTAACCGCCATGGTTGGTTTCATACCGACATAGTCGGCCCCAAGCACAGCAACCTGACTGACTAGATTACCATCATCAATAGTCTGTTCAGGCGCACCGGTTATCGGCAGATCCAGACCGCGTTTGATCTTGATCATAAGTCATACCCAAATACTAAGTTATCGTTTGGCTAATGGTTCTGGTGTTGGAGTTGTAATTAATACAAAGTTGGCTTTATTGGTGACCGACTTTGTCCAGAAACACAAACCCATAAAAAGAGGCGCGTATATTATAAAGATTTAAGGCAAAATTTGCTAGCCAAATTGACAGGAAAAGATCACCTAAACATCCAAACTTAGCTAAACCGCTTATACGCTAGCTTGCATCGCTTTTTACACAAGAAAGAAAGTTACTTTATGAAGAAAGGGCAAGAATCATTAGCAAATAACCCTGCCCTTGAAAAATACAGTTAAGAAATAATAATGCAGATTAATTTATTTATATTGTGCCAAATATTTTATCCCCTGCATCACCCAAGCCAGGCAATATATAACCCTTATCATTCAAGCGTTCATCAATTCCGGCAACCCAACAATCAACATCAGGATGAGCCGCTGTCAACTTGGCAACACCCTCCGGCGAAGCCACCAAAAACAGGCCTTTAATATCAGTACAACCTTTGGCTTTTAGCAATTCAATGGTGGCCAATAAGGTACCCCCCGTAGCTAACATAGGATCAATGATAATAGCTGTACGCTGATCGACATAATCAATGACTTTGTCAAAATAGGCAACTGGCTCTAGAGTCGACTCATCACGATATAAGCCAACCACGCTGACGGTGGCCGTTGGCAACACTTGCAGGCAGCCATCTAACATACCTATGCCCGCTCTTAAAATAGGCACAATGGTTGGATCCGTTTGTTGCAAACGTTGAACGGCAATTGGCTCACCTTGCCAACCATCGACAAAAGCATCTTCCAAAGGCATATCAGCGCAAGCTTGGGTTAACAAAATACCCGCCAACTCATTGGTTAGTCGACGAAATTCATAAACTGGCAAACCAGCTTGGCGCAGCAAGCCTAACTTATGTTTCACCAAAGCATGTTGTACTTCAATAACTGCCATTTTTAATACTCCAAAATACCAAAATCATAGACACAATTACCACTTCGCAATTGTGCCACAGTTCGCCCTTCCCTATCTATGCTGTCAATAGCTAAAGCCATATCATAATATGCCTGCCTAGACAGGGTGGCCCAAAGTTGTTGACGAACTAGTACTTGAGGTATTTGATTAGGGACTGCCAAATCTACTTGTAACTGATTTGGCTGGGTAAGCTTGATTTGATCACCAACATTAGTCGTCAGTTGCCAAACTTTATCGGCTAGCTGTATAGCTTGTACGATAACAAAGGGAAATTTTTCGACCTTAATATTGAGCTGCTCAACAGGGGTAATTAAACAATAGTGGCCATCACGATAACTAAGTAAGCGACTAAAAAGTTGTACCATTTTATGACGCTTGATGAGACCACCTTGATGCCACCAACTACCATCAGCACGAATAATAATATCAATACTTCCTTGCTGCTGCGGCCGCCACGTATCAATTGCATAATCCGGCAATTGCTCAGCTGTCTCTACTAAACTCTGTAAATCAATCAAGTCTCATCCTTGGATGATTTTGTATCATTGGTTTGATCGTGATGGTGACCCGTTTGACCATGATTACCCATACGCATACCAATTTGTAAAAGAAACTCGAAAAATGATTCTTTGTCCTCAATATAATTTTGGAAATAGTCTGATTGATGCAGAGCTAAAGCACCATGCACCAATGCCCAAGAAGCCGATAAGTGAAAGTACGCTGGCACTTGCTCTAATTTACCTGAGGCAATGCGCTGGTCAACTAGGTTAGCAAGAATTTCCATATTGGCTGAACGCACATCATGGATATTTTTAATGGCTTGTTGGTATTGGCTATCTTTGGCCAACTTATCCTCAAGTCGGCCAAACAAGATGGCTTGTTCCGGATCCCCCATACGAAAGCCAAAGTAACTGCGCCACAGAGATTCTGGATCGCTAAAATCCTCTGTTTCTAGAAGGGCCTTTAAATCAAGCTCATAATTTTCCAGTAATCTAATATAAATATCAGACTTAGAATTAAAGTGCTTATAAATTGTACCCTTACCAATACCGACGCTATCAGCAATCACCTCAACAGTGATTTTATCCTCACCATGGGTCTTAAATAATAGTAAGGAGGATTCGAGAATTTCTTCTTCACGACGTTTAAATTCCCTGACTTTGCGACTTTCTTTTTCGCGGGGAAAGTAGTCAGGGATCTTTGGTTTGGCAGCTATACCCCAGTTCATAATTATTATATCCACTTTGTGACTAGTGAGTATAAATTATTCACAAAAAAACCAAACACACAAGAAAATTATTTTTCTGACTGCTTTAAATTAAATAGTCGATAAAAATTTTCACTGGTCACATTTGCCACATGCTCAAGAGTGACGCCTTTTAAATCTGCAATCAGTTGCGCTACATGAGGCACAAATAATGGTTCGTTTTGTTTACCACGATGAGGGACTGGTGCTAAATAAGGCGCATCTGTCTCAATCAATATGCGATCTAAAGGGAGGTGTTTAATGACTTCGCGCAGAGACTCAGCGTTACGAAAAGTGGCTATACCTGATATAGAAATATAAAAACCTAAATCCAAACATTTATCAGCCATATCTTGATCTTCGGTAAAACAATGAATAACTCCACCCACCTCAAGATTAGCATTAGTTCTCAGCAAATCGACTGTATCCTGACGCGCACTGCGACTATGCACAATAAGCGGTTTTTGTACCTGATCAGCAATCTGCATATGGTGCAGAAATGAGTCTAATTGGGCCTCTTTAGTTTCAGGCTTATAATGATAATCAAGTCCTGTCTCACCTACAGCAATGACCTTCTCCATAGCTGCTTGCTGGGCCAATAAGGCAAAATCAGAGACATCTTTAACCCCCAAGGGATGAATACCGGCTGATGCATGAATAAAATCATAAGCTGATACTTGTTTAAGCATCTGCGGAAATTGCTCGGTATCCACACCAATACAAAGCATTTCGGTAATGCCAGCCTTAAAGGTAGTATCAATAAGTTCATCCAGCCCGTTCGCATAGTGACTGACATCTAATTTATCCAAGTGACAATGGGAATCGATAAACATAATAAATTTCTAAATAAGTTGGTACCAGCCGTATAAAAGCTTTTCGAGCAATAACTGCTGGTTAATATTTCGACGCTGAGAAAGGCTATCTAATGCCTGTAAAGTATCATCATAAAGGCCAAAAACGGCTTTTATTTCTGCTTTGCGAGCAATGGCCTGTAGCAGTTTAATCACATCTTGGTTAACCACCTGCTGGCTATCCTGAGTCTGCTGTAACTTAATTAAATCTTGCTGCCATTGTAACCACCAATCCAAGCGTTGTGGCAGCGGATCTTTTGCCCAACTTTCGGCGACTTCCGAAACACTGATTTGATTACGCAAAATAGCTGTCAAATCAACCAAGGTCTGATGCCTTTGTGCCGGCGCGTCATGGCGTAAATAATCTACAGCCAGCAAGGGTGCACCATGGGCCATTTGTTGCACTTGCATTAATTGTTCAGCCTTAGCATTGGGTACTTGTTGAGCCAACCATGGCTGCACTTGTTCTGCTGCTGGCACCAACACAGTGTGCACCTGACAACGGCTACGAATAGTAGGCAGCAAAGGCTTAGGCCAGTGATGCAGAAGAATAAAGAAGGTATTTTGGCCCGGTTCTTCAAGATTTTTTAACAAAGCATTGGCAGCATTTGCATTAAGCTCATTTGCCGGTTCGATTAACACCACTTTTGCCCCACCTTGTTGTGATGTTGCTGCCAACCATGGCTGAATTTGCCTTACCATATCAACCAATATAGCTTTACCTTCCGCTTCAGGTTGCAAATACTTTATGTCCGGATGACTGCCAGACTGACGTAATAAACAGCTTTTACATTGGCCACATGCCAGTTGCTGAGGCATAACTGGTGCGTGGCATAATAAACGTGCTGCCAAAGTATCGGCTAATTGTCTTTTCCCAAGACCAAGCAAACCGCTGATTACCAAACCATGGGGCAACCTGTCATCAGTTAGCATTTGCTGCACTTGAGACCAACTTGAGTCAAGCCAAAATGGTAGCACCGCATTCTCCATCATATTAGCCATCACTAGCCTTTAGGGTTAGCAAAGCTTGCCGTATCTGAGTTTGAACGGCAGCAATATCTTGGCTAGCATCAATTATCTGGAAACGTTTGGGCTCAGCTTTAGCTCGGGTGAGATAGCCTTGTCGAACAGCCTCAAAAAAGGCCATATTTTCTGATTCAATACGATCCAAACTATTACGCTGACGGGCTCTTTGCATACCAACTTCAATATCCACATCAAGTAGCAGCGTCATATCAGGATTGGTTTCACCGTGTACCCATTGCGCCAGACTATCAATAAATGCCAAAGGTAAATTGCGGCCATAACCTTGATAGGCATAGCTAGCGTCCGTAAAGCGATCACAAAGCACCCATTTACCTGCCGCCAAAGCGGGCTGTATTACTTCGGTAATATGCTGTCTGCGGGCGGCAAACATCATTAACAGTTCGGTAAACGGATCAACTCTTTCAGCATGATGGTTCAGCAACAAGGAGCGTAGGTCTTCGGCCAGTTTTGTGCCACCGGGCTCACGGGTAGAAATAAGTTCAACACCACTAGCCTGCAAATATTCTTCAATATAAGCCACGCTGGTGGATTTACCCACCCCTTCTCCACCTTCAATAGAAATAAAACGTCCTGCACTCACAAACTGTTTCCTACATAGATAATCTAAGACAATATTATACGTAAAATAATTATTTCTTCAGTTGATATTTACGGACGTAGGCCTGATGTTGTGCCAAAGTGGCTGAAAAGGCGTGACTACCATCACCCCGGGAAACAAAATAGAGGGCATCCCCATCCGCTGGATGCAATGCTGCGTAGATAGCATCCCGTCCAGGTAAAGCTATCGGCGTGGGCGGCAATCCATAAATAACATAGGTATTGTAGGGTGTTTTTTCACGCAAATGGGCGCGGGTTAAGTTACCATCAAAGGCATCGCCAATGCCATAGATAACCGTTGGGTCTGTTTGTAACCTCATGCCTTTTTGCAAACGTCTAACAAAGACCCCACTAATGGCTTCTCGCTCACTAGCCAACCCAGTCTCTTTTTCAATAATGGAAGCCATAATCAAAGCTTCATAGGGTGATTTATAGGGTAAGTTTTGTGCTCTTTGGGGCCATAACTCAGCCAGAATAGCTTCTTGTCTGCGCCAAGCTTGCTGTACCACCTGGGTAGGCGTTTGCTTGCGGGTAAACACATAGGTTGAAGGAAATAACAGCCCCTCTGGGCTCGTAAAGCCTGAATCCGCACCCCATTCGGCAAACACAGGATCAGGCTTACCCTCCATGGCTGCATGTTGCATTAGAATTTGATTGAATTGTGCATAGGTATGCCCCTCTGGGACAGTAATACTATAGCTAAGCACATCACCTGTTACTAACTTGGTCAAAATACTCGCTGCAGTCACATCACCAACAAAAGCATACTCACCTGCTTTTATACGTTGATCATAACCATTAAAGCGGCTGTAATAACGCAAGGCTAAGGCATTTTTGGTCAGCCCCATAGCTTGCAATTGGTTAGCAATGCTCGCCATATTACTACCGGGAGAAATCGTAAGATGTTGTACTTCAGTTAGAGTAACCGGTTCGAATAGCCATGCCTGTACCTGCCGCCATAGGCCATAAGAAAGACTACCCACAACCAGTAAAGTTAGTATAAAACCCCAAATCACTGGCCTTTTAAACATCACCAAGTCTCGGCATGCTTAGCAATGTGTTCGACTAGCTTAGACTGCAGTTGACGAGTCATATCAGTCACCTCAAAAGCCTGCCCGGCAATATCAATAACAGGCCAAATACCATTTAAGCTATTGGTAAAGAACAACCCTGCGCTAGCGCGCAAAAAGCCCATACTAATATGTTGTTGATATACCTTTACACCCAACTGGTGAGCTATAACCATCACTTGCTCAGCCATAATACCTGCTATGCCAGCCCCATCTTGAGGAGGGGTATACAAACAGCCATCATGTTCAACAAATATATTGCTCATCACCCCAGATTGCACATAACCAGCCTGATTTAACATTAGACCCTCATGTTTATCTGTACCTGACCATTCTTGGCGGGCCAGAACTTGGTCTAATCGATTGAGGTGTTTAATACCAGCTAATTGCGGATTATGCCCCCAAACATGATTACAAATATGCACATGCACGCCCTGTTCAGACAAATGCTCTCGACCTTCTGGCCAGGGTAATATTTGTACCATTCTATTCAACTGTGGTTTGGCTGGAGGCATATATCCTCTGCCACCAATACCTCGGGTAATAATGATTTTTAACACCCCTCGAGGACGTGTCCAAGTCAGCAAGGCTTGTTGGATATCTAATTTAAGGTGTTGCTGTAGCTCGGCAGTATCAACCTCTATACCAAGGGTATTTAGTCCATTCACCAGACGCTGCCAATGGGCCTGCCATAATTGTGGCTGCTTAGCCTCCAGAGCAATGGTTTCAAAAACCCCATCACCATATGCCAAGCCTCTGTCGGCAATAAATAAGTTACTCTCTGGCTGACCATTAAACAGATTTATCATGATTTATATACGTTTAAAGACTAGGGTGCCATTGGTGCCACCAAAACCAAATGAATTACTAAGGGCAACATCAATTTGGGCTTCTTGAGCCTTATGAGGGACATAGTTTAAATCACAACCTTCTGAGGGGTTATCTAAATTAATAGTCGGTGGTGCCACCTGATCACGAATAGCTAAAATACTAAATATCGCTTCCACGGAGCCAGCAGCTCCTAACAGATGGCCGATCATCGACTTAGTAGAACTTATGCGCACCTGTTCAGAAGCCTTGCCTAAGACAGATTTAACCGCATTGGTTTCAGCAATATCCCCCGCTGGTGTCGAAGTACCATGGGCATTAATATAATGCACTTGATCTGAGTTTACCCCAGCATCACGCATAGCATTACTCATGGATAATGCAGCGCCACTACCATCTTCAGGTGGTAGAGTAATATGGTAAGCATCACCACTCATACCAAAGCCAGCTAATTCCGCATAAATATGAGCGCCACGGGCTTTAGCCATTGCATATTCTTCTAGCACCAATACACCAGCGCCATCACCAAGCACAAAACCATCCCGATCCTGATCCCAAGGCCGGCTGGCAGCTTGCGGATCGTCATTACGTGTCGACAAGGCACGGGCGGCACCAAAACCACCCAAACCAAGGGGTGTAGTTGCCATTTCAGCACCACCACACACCATCGCATCGGCATCTCCATAGGCAATCATTCGTGCCGATGCACCAATATTGTGAGTACCTGTGGTACAAGCAGTGGTAATAGCGATATTTGGGCCTTGCATGCCATATTTAATAGACACGTTGCCGGAAATCATATTAATCACACTACCGGGCACAAAGAAGGGGGACATACGGCGTGGTCCATTATTCACCAATGCACCATGATTCTGTTCGATAAATGACAAACCACCAATGCCAGAGCCAATGGCGACACCCACACGCTGGGCGTTGGCATCGGTAATTTCAAGCCCAGCATCCTCAATAGCTTGGGTAGCTGCAGCCATACCATACTGCATAAAGAGGTCCATTTTACGGCCATCTTTAGGAGGCATATAAAGGGACAAATCAAAATCTTTTACACTTGAGCCAATATGGGTAGCAAAGGTACCCGCATCAAATGATGTTATTTTTGTAACCCCACTGACCCCAGCAAGGATATTTTTCCATGAATCAGAGACATTGTTTCCAACTGGGCTTAACAACCCTAAACCAGTAACCACTACTCGCCTACGACTCATTGACAACTCCTTATGAAAATACCACAACGCTGGATTCTAGCGTGTAAATCAGCTTTTGCCAAACAGCAAGCTAAAGTGCGATTTGACTAACCTAAAAACAGAAAAGCCGCACCTTTAAGGGCGCGGCTTTTCAATATTCAGTACTAGGTACCGACGCAACGCAATCTTACTGATTGGCGTTGACGTAGTCGATAGCAGACTGAACGGTGGAGATTTTCTCCGCTTCTTCGTCTGGAATCTCAGTTTCAAATTCTTCTTCTAAGGCCATTACTAGCTCAACTGTGTCCAGAGAGTCGGCACCTAGATCGTCAACGAAAGAAGCTTCGTTGGTAACTTCATCTTCTTTAACGCCCAGTTGTTCTGCAACAATTTTTTTAACGCGTTCTTCAATAGTACTCATAGTCTTTCCTAATTGGTTTTTTAGTGTCGCCAGCGCAATAATAATATACCCTGAACAACCTTATTATGGCTGCCAAATATGCTGGCTAATAACCTATTTTGTAACTCTTAAGAAGAGTGTGGTCATTATCAACATATTGACGAAAATTTCAACCTTTAAGGCTAAGTTAAGCAAAAAATTTGCGCCTTAATTACCCTAAGATCGAAGTCAACTTAACCCATATACATGCCACCATTAACATGAATGGTTTCACCAGTTATGTAACTTCCCGCATCACTCACCAAGAAACCGACTAACGCAGCAATATCTTCAGGTGCACCTAAACGCTGCAAAGGTATTTGTGTGCGCAGCATATCTTTTTGGTCTTCGCCTAACGCATTGGTCATATCCGTCGCAATAAAGCCGGGAGCAATGGAGTTTACGGTAATATTTCTTGACGCCACTTCCCGTGCCATGGAACGGCTAAAGCCTTCAACTGCGGCCTTAGTTGCAGCGTAATTGGTCTGTCCCATATTACCCATAGAACCCACCACAGAACTGATATTAACCACCCGACCCCATTTGGCTTTGGTCATACCACGTAAACAGCCTTTGGTTAAACGGAAAATAGAATTAAGATTGGTATCAATAACCGCATCCCACTCTTCTTCTTTCATCCGCATCAACAGATTATCTTTGGTAATGCCAGCATTGTTAACTAATATGGTTGGCGCACCAAACTCAGATACTAGCTCTTTTAATGTTGAGGTAACTGAATCGCTATCAGTCACATTTAATACCATGCCTTTGCCAGTGCCGGCATCAGCCAAATAGGCACTAATTGTGGCGGCACCAGATTCAGAAGTAGCCGTACCAATAACTACCGCCCCCTGACTAGCTAATTGCAACGCAATCGCTTTACCAATACCACGCGTGGCACCAGTAACTAGGGCGACTTTTCCTTCAATACTCAGCATCTTCTTATTCCTCTACATGTCCAGAGCAGATTGTAAACTGGCACTGTCATTTATGGCCGCGGCAGTAATGCCTTTGTCGATACGCTTATTAAGGCCAGTCAGTACTTTACCAGGTCCACATTCTAGCATAACTTCAACACCTTGTTGGGCCATATTCTGTACACAACCTGTCCAGCGCACTGGTTGGTGAAGTTGGGCAACTAAATTAGACACCAACTCGTCAACGTTCTGAGCCGCCTGAGCATTTACATTCTGTATCACAGGTATGTCTGGCATAGTTACTTCAATAGCCGATAATTTTTCAGCCAGCTGTTCAGCGGCAGGCTGCATTAACGCACAATGAGATGGCACACTGACAGGCAGAGGCAAAGCGCGCTTCGCGCCAGCTTCTTTACAAGCCAACATAGCCCGTTCAACAGCTTCTTTAGCACCAGCAATAACCACCTGCCCAGGCGAGTTATAATTAACTGGCGCTACAATTTCACCAGCTGCGGAGGCCGCACAAGCTTCAGCAATTTGTTCATCAGCCAAACCAATAATAGCTGCCATTGCACCAGTACCAGCTGGCACTGCAGCCTGCATATATTCACCGCGAGCACGAACCAAGTCCACAGCATCAGTAAAACTAATCGCACCGGCACATACCAAGGCCGAATACTCCCCCAGACTATGACCAGCCATCAAGGCGGGTTGTTGACCATTGTGAGCGCACCATAAACGCCATAGAGCGACACTTGCCGTGAGCAGTGCGGGCTGAGTTATGTGGGTTTGATTTAGTTTTCCTTGATCATCATTTTGCACCAAGTCCCATAAGTCGTAACCCAATACATTGCTAGCTTCAGCAAAGGTATCAGTAACTAATGACTGATCTGCCAAATCAGCCAACATAGCTAAGGCTTGTGATCCTTGACCAGGAAAAGTAAAGGCAAGTTTGGATGTCATAAAAAGGCCTCTAAAAATTATAATTAACTATTATTCTGTAATGGCATCTGCCACATGTTCAGTAAACTGCATTTCCAGATATTGCACAGCCGAGGTAATGGCAGCTACTAAGGCAGTGGTATCAGCATAACTATGGGATTTTACCACCAAACTTTGTAATCCTAACAGGAAGGCACCATTTAACTTGCGAGCATCAAATCGAGACTGCAATGGTTGCACAACTTTATCCTGCAGAAACGCGTTATCATCACCTTGCTGTTGGGCATGGTTGTATAGTGCTGAAGACAACATTTGACTGACACCTTCGGCAGATTTAATCAACACATTACCAGCGTAGCCATCACAGACTAGGACATTTACCTTACCCTTAAATACTTCTTGGGGCTCAACAAAACCATGATAATTTAATTCCTCATGTACCCCTAATAGCTTGTGGGCCTCTTGCACCTCGGGTTGTCCTTTTCTGGCTTCACTGGCAATATTCAACAAGCCAACACTAACTGCTTGTGATGGCTGTAAGGCCTGTTCTAAGGCCTGTCCAGCTATAGCATACTGACTTAACTGTTCAGCACTGGGGGCAAGGTTAGCGCCCATATCCACAACTAAACATGGATTTGTTGAAGTGGGGATATGACTAGCAAATGCAGGCCGTTCAAAACCCGGCAAAGTAGCCAGTAATTGTCGACTAAGCGCCATTAAAGCAGCCGAATTACCACAAGTAACACAGGCATCGGCTTGCCCGCTTGCAACCTGCTGCAAGGCAACACTCATAGAAGAATTTTGTTTTTGACGAAGGGCAACTAGCACATCATCGGTCATTTCGATGACATCATCTGCCTTGATAACATTTATGCGAGGTAAAAGATGTTGTTGGCTAGCTGAAACAGAAGCAAGCAAGCCATTAAGAAGGTCCTTGGGACCAACCCACTGCAATTGCAGACGGGGAAACAAATCGAGGCAGACTAAGGCTGCCTCGAGACTGGGCTGAGGACCAAGATCCCCACCCATGGCGTCAAACGCCAGGGTATAACTAACTGACAAGCTTATTCAGCGTCTTTGTTTACTACTTGACGGCCTTTGTAGAAACCATCTGCAGTCACGTGGTGACGACGATGAGTTTCACCAGTTGTCGAATCTACAGACAAGGTAGCGCTGGTCAACGAGTCGTGTGCACGACGCATGTTACGCTTAGAACGGGTGACCTTATTTTGCTGTACAGCCATGGCTGATTACTCCTAAATGGATATGCGTTAACTAATCTTTTTGCAACAAGCTGGCAAGCACCCCAAAAGGACTTTCCTGCTGTTGCGTGGCCCCAGCGTCACCGTATTGGGTTTCGACTTTACAGTCGGCGTGATACGGCACGATAGGCAAACTCAATATCAATTCTTGGTCTAGAAGTTCGCGTATATTGAGCTGTCCATCTTCAACAATCCAAGCATCATACTCGGCCGGAAGCTTCTCAGCTTGCGATTCATCTAGTACTACCACTACGTTGAGATCAACATGCAATTCTTGAATATCAATCTGCAAACAACGTTGGCATAGAATTTCTACTCCTTTAGCAGCTACCTGCCCAGTAATCACAGGACGACGATGGTCGTCACGTTGAAACTGCAAAGTAACCTTTATCTGACCCGCATCAGACTCCAAATAAGACAGCAGACCATCTAATTCTGCCACTTCAATGGATCCTGATATAAACTGCTGTGAATCACAGAGTTTACGTGAATCCAGAATACGCGCTAAAGGTGTGTCAAACATGGCGCGATATGATATTCAGGTCGACTGCTATTGTCAAAGAAAATCGCCTTTTCAGACAAAAAAACAAGTAAAATTATGCCGTTTTGTACATAATACTAGCAATCAATTACGAGAACCAAGTATATACTATGTCTGTTAACATTATTTTAGCCTCTACTAGCCCCTATCGACGCGCCTTACTGAAGCAACTTAACCTACCTTTTGAATGCCAAAACCCGTATACCGATGAAACGTTACTAGAGCATGAAACAGCTGCCAAAGCGGCTTATCGCTTAGCTGGATTAAAAGCGCAGGCTGTCGCTAGCAAAAACCCCGACAGCATTGTTATTGGTAGTGATCAACTGGCAACTTGTGAGGACAATATTTTAGGCAAACCCGGTGGCCATGAGCAAGCCATTCAGCAGCTACAAAGTATGGCGGGTAAAACCATCACTTTCCATACTGGTCTATGCGTTATTTATGGCAAGCAAAGATATCAATTAGTTGAGGAATATAGGGTACAGATGCGCCCTTTAACGCCTGAGCAAATTGAAAACTATTTGCGCATTGAACAACCCTATAACTGTGCGGGTTCGTTTAAAAGTGAGGGCTTAGGCATTACCCTCTTTAGCAGCATGCAAGGCAAAGATCCTAATACCTTAATCGGCCTACCCCTGATTTCCCTGACCAGTATTCTAAATCAACTTGGTCAGGGGCCTTTAGCAGGTTAATAAGGGATTACTGCATGCGTGGGGTTTGCAACCAAGACTGCAAATACACACTGGTTTGCGCCCCCACCTCATCTAATAGCTGCTGCAAAGGCGTTTGTGAAGGCTGGTAGACCTCTAAATCAATGATCCCAATTTCATCTCTGGAGACACTGTAGATACTACCTAAACCATCAATAAGACCAAGCTTAGCCGCTTCTTCACCATCCCAAATTGCCCCACTGAAGAGCTTAGGATTATCCACTAAGCGCTCACCACGACCCACTTTAACGGCATTAACAAATTGTTTATGAACTCGCTCTAGCATGTTTTCAAAGGCGGCTTTTTGACCGGGTTTTTCCGTTTGGAATGGGTCCAAGAAATCTTTATTTTCTCCAGCCGTGTAAGACCGACGCTCTACCCCTACTTTATCCATTAACTCCGTAAACCCAAAGCTACTCCCTATAACGCCAATAGAGCCCACCATACTGGCCTTGTCGGCATAAATATAGTCTGCAGCTGCAGCGATATAATAAGCCCCAGAGGCACCAATATCGGTAATCACTGCATAGACTTTTTTATCTGGATAAAGGGCCTTTAAACGGTCCAATTCATCGTAAATAATCCCAGCTTGGACAGGACTGCCACCAGGGCTATTAATATCTAACAAAATAGCCTTAGCATAGTCTTCAGCAAAGGCCGCTTGCAGACTCGGTACAATTTGTTCACTACTAGCTGGCGCACCACTTAGAATGGGACCCAATACTTCAACTACAGCAACATGCTCTTGCTGAGTAACTACTGCTTCATCCATTTGATACCAAGTACCAAACACCAAACTAAACAACAAAGCGAAGGAAAGTGATTTAAATAAAATGCCCCACCGACGACTGCGCACTTGTTCTTGTTGAATATCCTTTACCAACGTGCGAATAAGACGCCATTCTTTGCTGTCTTCGACACTGCCTTCAACATTTTTAGCCGGCTCCTGATTGGCCTCAGGCTGTTGTAATTGCTGCCATTCGTTTTCACTCATTGGTGTTTCCCTTTGCTATAAATATAGTCTTCCTTAATTATGGGGACAAAAAAAACAATATCATCCCAATATCACCATATTGTCATAGAATAAGTCTATACTAGGCCTAATTAATTGCTTTACAAAGGGACAAATATGGACACAGTTGACGCACTTATTTCACCACAAGGCAGCCTCGATATACTTACTTTGGAAGAAGTAGATCTTCTCCAAAAATCCACCACTAGTGGCTTATATGAACTTTTTCGCCAATGTTGTTTAGCTGTCCTTAACTGTGGCAATGATGAAGATGATATTGATGCCTTATTAGCTCGCAATCAACGATTTGAAGTAGCTGTAGTGCGCCAAACCCGAGGTGCCTTATTACAACTGTATAACGCCCCCGCAAGCGCCTTTGTTAATGGCGACATTATTCTAGGAATTAAAGAAAATCTGTTTGCCGTTTTACGGGATATTGTTTATACCCATAATCACCTCTTTAAGTCTAATAATGAGCAGATATTAAGTGGCCCTCAAATAACGAATTTGGTGTTTAAGATTCTGCGCCACGCACAAGCTTTAGCCCCCAGACGACAACCCAAAATTGCCGTCTGTTGGGGTGGGCATTCCATTAACCAAGTGGAATACAAATATACTAAACAAGTTGGCTATGAACTGGGCCTGCGGGGACATGATATATGCACTGGCTGTGGCCCCGGAGCTATGAAAGGCCCTATGAAAGGTGCCCATATCGCCCATGCCAAGCAACGCTGTCAGGATTATCGTTATATCGGTATTTCTGAACCTGGCATTATTGCCGCTGAGTCACCCAACCCCATGGTCAACGAGCTGATTATTATGCCTGATATAGAAAAGCGCCTTGAAGCCTTTGTCAGACTTGGGCATGCTTTTATCGTATTCCCTGGCGGTGTCGGTACAGCGGAAGAAATACTATATTTACTTGGTATATTGCTGCACCCCAATAATGCACATATCAGCATGCCATTAATTTTTACGGGCCCAGCTGAAAGCGCCGACTATTTTACCCAAATAGATGCCTTTATAGGCGCCACCTTGGGGGCAGATGCGCAACAACGCTATAGCATAATTATCGATGATACTTCTCAGGTAGCAGACCAGATATATACTGCTACACAAGAGGTTGAAGACCAGCGCCAAACCCTAGGGGAAGCTTTCCACTTTAACTGGCAGCTACATATCGAGGATGCTTTCCAGCAGCCGTTTATTCCTACCCATCAAAATATGGCTGAGTTAAATCTACAACCAAACCAAGCAGCCAATGAAATGGCCGCTAATCTGCGATGTGCCATGAGTGGTATTGTGGCTGGCAATGTAAAGCAATTTGGGATTGAGCAAGTGCGCCAAAATGGCCCTTATCGCTTACAAGCCGAAACAGAACTAATGGGCAAACTAGATACCCTGCTCCAAAGCTTTGTTGAACAACAGCGTATGAAGTTACCCAGCAGCAAAGGTTATGTACCTTGTTATACAGTGGAATAAGCTAATTGGGTCACCTATTAAGTGTTTTTTATAAATCAATCATCTAACTAAGCACCAAAACTGCGGCTAGGCGCTTAACCAAAAATACGGCATACTGAGCACACTAGAATAAATGAGCAAATAGCATATATGAACCTTCCCAGACAGGTGCGCGTGGTCGAGGTCGGACCGAGAGATGGTTTGCAGAATGAGCGTGGTCCTATTCTCTCAGCTGAAGTAAAAGCCAACTTAATTGATCGGCTGTCAGCCTGTGGTATTCAACATATAGAAGCGGCTGCTTTTGTGCATCCCAAATGGGTGCCGCAAATGGCCAATAGTGACGCTGTGTTAGCGCGCATTACCCGTCATCAACATATAAATTACAGTGCCTTAACGCCCAATATGCGTGGTTTAGAAAGAGCCCTAGAAGCAGGCGTTGATGAAATCGCTGTTTTTGCTGCAGCCAGTGAAGGCTTTAGCCAGCGCAATACCAATTGCAGTATTGATGAAAGCCTAGAGCGTTTTCAACCCGTTGTTAGGCGTGCTTTAGACCATGGTCTGCAGGTACGTGGTTATGTTTCTGTGGTTGTTGACTGCCCTTATGAAGGTGCCGTAGCACCAATCAAAGTAGCCCAAGTTAGCGATGCTTTAATGCAAATGGGCTGCTACGAAATATCTTTAGGTGACACAATTGGTACTGCCACGCCTGGGCGTATTCATACCTTGTTAGATGCGATTACACCATTTGTCCCAGTTACTTATCTAGCTGGCCACTGTCACGATACTTACGGTCAGGCTTTGGCAAATATTTATGCCATGTTAGAAGCAGGTATCAGCTGTTTTGATGCTTCTGTAGCTGGTCTAGGTGGCTGCCCTTATGCTCAAGGAGCTAGTGGTAATGTCGCCACCGAGGACTTAGTTTATCTGTTGCACGGCCTTGGTATTGACACTGGAATTCAACTTGACCGACTAATTAAAGTCGGTCAGGATATTAGTGCCGATTTAAATCGCAGCAATGGCTCCAAGGTAGGTAGCTTGTAAGCAAATAGGATATTTAACTACATTCTCTCAGCACTCTCCCAGAGCCATCGGGAAACAAAATCAATAACAAGAGGAAACCACCCTAGGTGTGGTTTTGGTATAACAAAATGAGCAAAAAGAATGACACAGACTCCTCTCTGGCAACCTAGCAAAGATCGCCTAGCTAAAAGCAATATGCAGCAGTTTATGTTGCAGACAAATGCCAAATATCAGCTCAATATGCAATCTTATGCTGATTTACACTTATGGAGTATTGAAAACCTCGCTACTTTTTGGGAAGAAATTTGGCATCTAGCTGATATTCAGGCTCAACATAAAGGTCATCATATTTTAGATAACTCCGAGCAAATGCCCGGTGCCAAGTGGTTTCCAGAAGCGCGGCTAAACTATGCTGAGAACCTACTAAAATTTAGAGATCATAAAACAGCTATCATATTTTGTGGCGAAGACGGTAAACGCGAAACAGTTACTCATGCTGAGCTATATATACGTGTCGCTCAGTTAAGCGCTGGTCTTAAAAAGCATGGCATTCAGTCCGGGGATCGAATAGCTGGTTTTATGCCCAATGTTATTGATACTGTGGTAGCCATGTTAGCAACCACCAGTTTGGGGGCGGTATGGAGTTCTTGTTCACCTGATTTTGGTATTAATGGAGTATTAGATCGCTTTGGTCAAATCAAACCGCGCATACTCTTTACCACCGACGGATATCTGTATAACGGCAAAACATTAAATTCACTGCAACGCGTTGCCAGCATTGCTGAACAACTGGACAGTATCGAAAAAATTATCGTTTGTGACCATCTAGAACATCAAGCTGAGCTAAGTAGTTTAGAACAAACTGTACCTGGTAAGGCCATCTATTTAGATGCTTTTATTGACCCTTCAGCTACGCACATTGATTTTACCCCCATGGGGTTTGCAGACCCACTGTATATTATGTATTCATCAGGCACCACCGGTGTGCCCAAATGCATAGTTCATAGTATTGGCGGTACCCTATTACAGCATGCTAAAGAACATATTCTGCACACGGATGTTAAGCGTGAAGATGTGCTCTTCTATTACACTACTTGTGGCTGGATGATGTGGAACTGGTTAGTTAGTGGCCTTGCTGTGGGCTGTACTATAGTACTTTACGATGGTTCACCTTTTAAGCGGCCTGATATATTGATTGATATGGCGGCCAATGAAAGTATTAGTATTTTTGGCACCAGTGCTAAATATATAGCAGCTATCGAAAAAGCTGGAGTTAAGCCTAAGCAAAGTCATGATCTTACTAAGCTAAAAACCATACTCTCAACAGGCTCCCCCCTCGCCCATGAAAGTTTTGATTATGTCTATCAGGATATAGGGCAAGATATTTTACTAGCATCAATCTCTGGTGGTACGGATATTATTTCTTGTTTCGCTTTGGGCTGCCCGATATTGCCCGTATACCGTGGTCAACTTCAGGCTGCTGGATTAGGTATGGCAGTAGCGATTTATAATGATAGTGGACAACCTATTAAACAGGAAAAAGGCGAGCTTATCTGCGCCAAGCCTTTTCCATCAATGCCCATATACTTTTGGGACGATGCCGATGGCAGCAAGTACCATAAGGCTTATTTTAATGAGTACAAAAATATCTGGGCCCATGGCGATTATGGTGAAATAACAGCTGAAAACGGGATTATTATTCATGGTCGCTCTGATGCTGTGCTTAATCCTGGAGGCGTGCGAATAGGCACTGCCGAAATCTATCGTCAGGTAGAAGCCATAGCAGCGGTGCAAGAAAGTATTGTTATCGGGCAAAATTGGCAAGATGATGTTCGGGTTATTTTATTTGTGGTGTTAAAACCAGATATGCTTTTATCTGCCAGCTTAATAGCAGAAATCAAACAGCAAATCCGTGCCAATACCACACCACGGCATGTGCCCGCCAAAATCATTCAAGTGACTGATATTCCCCGCACTATCAGTGGCAAAATTGTTGAATTGGCCGTGCGCAAGATTGTGCATAATGAAGAAGTTAAAAACCAAGATGCACTTGCTAATCCTCAGGCCCTAGCCCTATTTGCCAACTTGCCCGAACTCCAAGAATAATATGTCCTGGCTAGAGTCGTTGCGGGAAAAATTGCACCAACCTCCTGCTGGCGGCTGGACCCGCCATCATTTTGTAGCTTTGGATCAATTGCATCTTGGTGGTATTGAAGCGACGAAAAGCTTACTCAAGTGGTTACCCAATAACGCTTTTTTTGGCTTGGATATGGCCGCAGGACTTGGTGGCAGTGCCCGCCAAGCGGCTGTTGAGCACCAATGTCAGATGGTAGCTTGTGATATTAATCAGGATTATATACAAGCTGCCAAAATGCTTAATCATGCCTTAATACCTGCGCCAAACTGTCAATATCAAGTGGCTAATAGTCTAGGGTTACCTTTTGCCAACAACACCTTTGATTTTATTCTTAGCCAACATGGCATGATGTCTATTGCCGATAAAGATGGCTTAATGCAAGAAGCTAGGCGCGTGCTCAAAGACAATGGGGATTTTCTTATTCATGAAATATATTTATCCCCTGCCGCTAAATCACAAGAAATTCATTATCCGACGCCATGGGCTGCTCAAAGACAAGATAGTTATTTGCAGACTTGGGAAGCTTTTTTAAATCAAGCGCAACGCTTGGGTTGGTATCTTGTGGCGCAGGAAAATCAAACCCTAAACAGTCTTAAATGGCTACAAGAAGCGGCAATCAATGATGCAGCATCATCGTTTAATGCTCGTTTAACATTGGGACCAAAAGCACGCACAATGCATAACAATATGATGTTTAATTTACAGCAGGAGTTAATAGAGGTGCGCACGGCAAGATTAAGCAAAATATCGGCCTAAACAGTGTTTTGTTTGCGCCCTACGCCACCAAGGATATTACCGATCATCATTAAGGCGCCACCCAATATTACCCACCAATCAAACAATTCACCGTACATAATCATACCCACAAGGGCTATTAATGGCAGGCGCAGGAAGTCTAAGGCCATAATATTACTGACTTCACTCTGTTGCATAGCTTTCGAAAAGCAGAAATGGGCACCAATGCCAGCGCAGCCAATAATAAATAACCAGACCCACATCCAACCTGTAGGCATTATCCAATCACCACCCATTAATAAGGCCGTAATGGGCAGTTGCATTAAGGACATATAAAACACAATGGTTAATGGATGTTCTGTGGCCACCAGTTTTTTATTAAACGCAATCCCTATGGCAAAGCCGATAGCACCACACAACATAATAATTACCCCTGCCGAAAGCTCTCCAGCACCGGGTTTAACAATCAATAACACCCCAATCATGCCCAAGCCAACAGCCAATAATTTTCTAACCGTGATCGGCTCTGCTAAAAAGACGGCCGCTATAACCAACACCCAAATGGGTACGGTAAATTCAATGGCAAATACTTGCGCTAGAGGAATCATACCTATGGCAAAAAACCAACTGGCCTGACCATAGAAATGAAATATATTGCGCCAAAAATGTTTGTGTGTACGTTGCGTAATAAACAGCTCAGGTTGACGACGCCAATAGATAATCGCCATCACCACCAGCAGCCCAAACATGCTGCGTAACATCAATACTTGAAAGGTATCCAGATGGCCACTTAACTCACGAGCACCAACAGCTAACAAGCAAAACCAACCAATGGCAGTGATCATCCATAAAATAGACTGCATAGTATTGACCTCACAAGTTGCTTAGATAGCTAATTTATTCTTATATGTGCTTCGGTAATTCAGGGTCAACTTTACCAGCCGAGAAAAACAACACATTAATGGTTGCCACAAAAATAGCAACGACACCCCATGATAACCCCAGCACTACACCAGCATCCATTATGGCTCGCCATGGCGCTGGTAACATTTCCGCAATCAAAACAAAACCAATGACCATAAGGAGGATCAAATAGCTGATTAGCATACGCTTGTAGCTAGCGTAAATAAAGCCCATAGCATACACAGGCGCCAGAACTACCAACCAAGGTTTGGGGTTTTCTACAAGCCAATGTAAACGTGCTGCGAAACGCGGTGCAAATGCCAGTTGAAAGCCTTTATAACCCTCACTATAAGCCATAAAGAGCAACCATATAAGTAGGGCTACCCAGTGCCAGACATTGGCAGGATAGTCAAAAAAAGTAAACGCAATGGCGCCTAGCCGAAAAACTGAAAAGCTTAACAAGGCAAGAACACCAAACAATCCCCAAAGAGCCGCAATAGCTGACAACAAACGCATCAATATAATAGCCATTAATGATTTAAAAAAGGCGCCACATTTTAGCAGTTATCAATGGGCATAACCATAAGCATGGCCACAACTAAATTACCTAAATTCATTGCATTAACAAGCAAAAACCTGAATAATCGCGTCGTCTTTATTCACATAAAAATCCAATATGGTTCGTCGCGGTCGCCAGCGTAAATTTGATAACACAATTGTTTCACCCTGTGTGAGTCTATGTCGGTTCACTGGTGAGGAGCCAATTTGCGTTGGTTGTGGAAGGCTACAAGATGAAGTGCGAGATTGGCCTATTATGACGGCTGAGCAAAAGTTAGCTGTATTAGACCTAGTAGCCCAACGCAAAAAAGATCTACCTAAGCTCTAATCTAGTTATTATCACCTATTCAGGGTTAGCTTGAGCCTGTCTTGCTGCTCTAGCAATAAGCTTATCTAAAACACGACTTACTGCAACAAAAGCAAAACTCCCGGTAACAAAACTGGCGGCACCAAAACCTCTACTACAATCCATTTTCGCACCAGCTATATTGGTATGTTTAGCATAGCTAACATTGCCATCAGGATGGGGGTAAACTAATTGTTCCGAGGAAAAGACACAATCTACCCCAAACTTGCGTTGTTTATTGTCGCTAAAACCATAATATCGCCGCAGATTATTTCTTAGCTTAGCGGCTAAGGGGTCGGCCTTCGTTTTAGCCAAATCAGCCACCTGAATCTGCGTTGGGTCGGTTTGTCCACCGGCTCCACCAATGGTTAGCACAGGGATTTTATTGCGTTTGCACCAATTAATCAGCGCCGCTTTGGCTTTAATGCTATCACAGGCATCAATGACATAATCAAAGCCTTTATCTAGATATTCGTCTAAGTTATGGGATCCAATAAAATCTTCCACCAGAGTACATTCGCAAGCTGGATTAATATCTTTGATACGGTCAGCCATTACTTCTACTTTGGCCACCTCCAAGGTCGATTCTAGGGCCACTAATTGCCGATTGATATTAGTTTCACTGACATCATCCATATCAATTAAGGTTAACTTGCCCACTCCAGAACGTGCCAGAGCTTCAGCTACCCAGCTTCCCACGCCACCAATGCCTACTACGCATATATTTGCTTGAGCAATAGTCGCAAACGCATCTACACCATAGAGACGCTGCATGCCACCGAAGCGATGTTGTAAATCGATCATATTAATTAGCTGATAGTTAAAACCTATTATGTGATATTGTACGATTAACCTGTCCGATTACCTAGTAAACAATGACCTATCTGATACCTGATTTACATGGCCAAGACCTTGAAGTGCGCATAACCATAAAAAATAGTTTATTTATCGCCAATCTCCGCCACACTCAAGGTCGTGAAGCCTGTAATCAACATCTTCAAGCCATGCGAGCTTTATATCCAGACGCTAACCATCACTGCTGGGCAGTGGTAGCCGAAGCGCCAGACAATAGCACTTATTGGGGTTTTAGTGATGCTGGCGAACCATCAGGCACCGCTGGCAGACCCATGCTACAGGTTCTGAGCCATGCGCATATCGGTGAAGTCAGTATTGTGGTTATCCGCTATTTTGGAGGCACCAAATTAGGCACCGGTGGCCTTGTTCGCGCCTATAGTGATGCCACCAAAGCCGTTATTGCTGAGTGTCCTACTGTTTTAAAACGTAATTACTGTGAAATCACTATCAGTCTACCCTATGACTTAAGTGGCAAAATCGAGCATCTTTGCCAGAGCCATGGTGGGAAAATCATCGACCGTCAATATGATCAGCAACTGCTATTACAAATTAAACTATTAGAAGATGATCTAACTGCATTCCATAACGGCCTTAAAAGTTGGCCACAGGTTAGCGTCCAAAAGTAGTAACAGATTTACATGGCTTCGGGAGCAATACTCATTAGACTCTCACTACCAACCTCGATCGAAGCCAAATGCCCTTTAAAGCGCGGTAATAGATGCTCCAGATAATAAGCCGAGGTAGCCTGCTTATTGGCAGCAAAATCTTGATTATCATGACTAGCAACCAAAACCGAAGCCCGCATCATTTGCCAACCACCACAAACGTAACCAGCTAACATCAGCAGATCATAGCTAATGGCACCAGGCAACATGGGGTCTTCAGCCGACTCGCTTAAAAGTTTCTGATACGCCTGTTCCAGTGCATCAATACCTGCAACCATAGTGTCTAATTGCAGCTGGCTTAGCCCTTGACCATATTCACTCACATCGGCACGCATTATAGCTATTAAACTTGCCATACCCGCACCACCATCGCCGAGGGTTTTCCGCCCCACTAGATCAAGTGCTTGGATACCCGTGGTGCCTTCGTAAATGGGCAAGATACGCGCATCACGCTGATATTGGGCAGCCCCAGTTTCTTCCACAAAGCCCATACCACCATGGATTTGCACACCATGATAGGTGATTTCTTGGGCTACTTCAGTACTCCAACCTTTGGCTATAGGCGTTAGCAAACCAACTAATTTATTTGCCGCAGATCGAGCTTCAGGGGTTGCGGCATAGTGGCTCAGATCTATGTGCTTGGCATTTAGATAACAAATGGCACGAGCGGCCTCAGTTAACCCACGCATGGTCATTAACATGCGCCGTACATCGGGATGATGAATAATGGCACCCACCTCAGAACGCCCTGGGGCAATACACTGCACACGATCTTGGGCATAGGCCACGGCATGTTGATAAGCACGATCTGCGATTGCTACACCTTGGAGGCCTACCACCAAACGCGCATTATTCATCATAGTAAACATAGCCGCCAAACCTGCATGAGGTTCACCGACTAAATAGCCAATAGCCCCGCCATTATCACCGTAACTCATAACACAGGTAGGGCTGGCATGAATACCCATTTTATGCTCTACATTGAGTGCATAAACATCATTACGTTGGCCAAGACTACCATCCTCATTGACCAAAAATTTAGGTACCAAAAACAGAGATATGCCCTTAACACCTGCTGGTGCATCGGGTAACCGCGCCAACACCAGATGCACGATATTTTCTGTCATATCGTGATCACCCCAAGTAATAAATATTTTTTGGCCCTTAATTAAAAAATGATCATCTGCTGGCGTAGCTGTTGACTTTAACAAAGCCAAATCTGTGCCCGCATGGGGTTCAGTGAGGTTCATAGTACCTGTCCATTCACCAGCAATCATTTTCTCTAGATAAGTTGCCTTTAATGCCTCACTAGCATGAGCCGTAATTGCTTCAATAGCCCCAGTTGTCAATAATGGACACAGGCCCAAGGACATATTGGCTGCCTGTGCCATTTCTGCCACTGGCATAGAAAAACTAAAGGGCAAGCCTTGACCGCCATACTCAGGATCAAAACATAAACTATTCCAGCCACCTTCTGCATACTGCTTATAAGCATCGGTAAAGCCATCAGCTACTTTGACGCCAGCATCTGTCAGCTGCACACCCTGTTGATCCCCAGGCCAATTCAGAGGTGACCAAACTTGGTTGGCTAATTTATCTGACTCAGTTAACACCGCAGCTAGCAATTCGGCATTAGCATCTTCATTATCAATGGCGGTGGCCAGACCTGGCAGGTCATGTAACTGATCTATAACAAAATTCATTTCTTCAAGGGGCGCGCGATATTCAGGCATAACATTTCCTTGGATAATCAATCGAGATTTGTCGCTATTTTAACGATAGAGTCTGGGTTGGCCAAGAAACAACAGAATCCTGACTCACAAGTTTCATTATGCTATGAAGCCTTATGCTTTTATGTCTATGACTAGAGATGACAAATATGATGCAGGTGCGTATTATTCACGCTGCCAATTTAATATGAGTCAAAATATGCAACACGGATATTATATAGAAGAACTGAGCCCCGGTATGGAGTCCTCTTTTGATAAACAGGTTACTGCTGAGGATATTGACACCTTTGCGCAACTGACTGGCGACACTAACCCTATCCATATAGATGCTGAATATGCGGCACAAACACCATTTAAACAGCGTATAGCCCATGGCATGCTCAATGGCGGCCTGATTTCTACTGTATTGGGCGCCCAACTACCAGGCCCAGGTTGCATATATCTAGAGCAACAACTGCGCTTTAAAGCACCCGTTATTATTGGTGATACAGTAACGGCCAAGGTAACGGTGGAAGAAGTAAACGTGCGTCGGCGCAGAGTGACATTAAAAACTGAATGTCTGGTTAATGGTAAAGTCGTTACCACAGGCTCAGCCACCATGATGGTTGATAACCAACCAACTTAGAGCTTAGCAGTCAGGCGGCGGATTTCCTCTTCACGAGCGATAAGAATTCGTTGAATTTCATTCAGCTTGACTGTTGAAGCATTGAGCTCTGCTTCTTTGTCTTTAAGTATACTTCGTAAGTCTGTCTCGCGCCGAGCAAAGTCTGTTTTGTCGACTAAAGCACGCTTTTTTGATTCTCGAATATCAGCTTCGCTCTGTTGTAACTCATCCTCTAAGCGCTTAAGCCGATTTTTTGACGCTAAGATCTGAGTATTGGAGGCAGACATATTACGTGACTGGTTTGCCATTTCGCCCCGAAAACGCTTTAGTTCTTCGTCTTGGGAACGAATTTGCCTAACTTGAGTATCAATGGCAACATCGTTACGAGCTAGCTGCGCCTGTAAGTCTTGAATGCGCATATTCATCGCATTTTCTTTTTTACCCCATTCATCTCGCAGTTTATCTAACTGATGACGGTAATAATTAACCTTACTTTCCATTTTGTGCAAAGATTCTTGATGGTGGAGAATTTCATCCTTCATGCGTTGATCTAGCTGTTTTTTCGCTTCATCACGACTGCCTAAGGCTTGTTCTGCTTCAGCCTTACTTTGGGTTAAAGAACGCTCAAGTTCACTTACCTTACCTTCAGCAGTCTGTAACTTAGTTCGCAACATAGCACGCTCTGCTTCAAGGTTCTTAACATTGGTTTCACCCTCGGTTAGTTGCGTACGCATGCGCTGGTTAGAATCTTCTAAAACCCCAATCTGTGAGCGCAAAAGGTATAGCTCGTCTTCACTACTTAAGCCACTCTCGGAAGTGTTATTGTCAGCATTATTACGCCCCTGCAACTCAAGTTCCAAACGCGCATCTTTAAGGGCATTTTCCCAAATCATTTGCACAGATTGATAAACCGTATCAGGCACATCTGGTCGCCGCGTATCATAGTGGGCCGAATGGCGAAAAGGCACTTGCACCTCTAATTCTAACCACCAGCGCTCAAGTTCAGAGCGCAAAGCATCAGAAGGTTCTATTTGCAAGGCATCTGCAACTTGGTTAACAGTTACTTTCTGGCCAGCCAACAGCATCGTATTGGCTTGTTCATGCACACTGCTGGGGTCAAATGCTTGTTCCATGTTCTTGGTTTTTCCTATAATCGCTGTGGGTCGTTTGCTGGCCCCACAGTATTAATTAAGCTGCACTATCATTTGAGCCTTTTTACTAAGGCTTGTCCACTTTTTAGTTGTTATTATATTACGCTGGTGTCATTTCTCGTAACATAAATTTTTGAATTTTCCCGGTAGCGGTTTTTGGTAAAGGGCCAAAAACAACGTGTTTCGGTATCTTAAAACTTGCCATATTATCTCGGCAGAAAGTAATAATTTCTTCTTCACTAGTTGCCATATCTTCCTTAAGACAAACAAAAGCACAAGGAGTTTCGCCCCACTTTTCATCTGGTCTAGCAACTACAGCTGCCTCTAATACCGCAGGATGTCGATACAACACATTTTCTATCTCAATAGAAGAAATATTCTCACCACCAGAAATAATAATATCCTTTGCTCGATCCTTAATTTCCATATAGCCATCCGCATGCCAAACAGCCAAGTCACCAGAATGGAACCAACCCCCAGCAAAGGCTTCTTCTGTAGCCTGAGGGTTTTTAAGATAACCTTTCATCACCATATTACCGCGCATACAAATCTCACCAATGGTTTTGCCGTCTTTGGGAACCGGTTGCATGGTTTCAGTATTCATTACCGCATGGTCTTCTTGATTAGGCGTCCTGACTCCCTGTCGGGCTTTCAATGCAGCTCGTTCTGACTCGGGCAAATGATCCCACTTATGGCCCTGCCACTCACACACAATACAGGCGCCATAGGTTTCTGTTAGGCCATAGACGTGAGTGATATCAAAACCAATATCTTCCATAGCCTGAATAACTGCAGCAGGAGGCGCAGCGCCAGCAGTCATGACTTTGATCTGATGATTAATACCCTGTTTGTCTTTTGCATCAGCATTATTAATCATATTTAAGACAATCGGCGCACCACCAAAGTGAGTCACTTGTTCACGCTTGATAAGGTCTAAAACAATATCTGGCCGCACCTGACGCAAAAATACATTGGCACCTGCCATCAAGGCCGTAGCCCAAGTAAAACACCAACCATTACAATGGAACATGGGCACAATCGTCATATATACGGGATATTTATTCATATCCCAGGCCAACGACATATTAATGGCTGTTAAGTAAGCACCTCGATGATGATAGACAACACCTTTGGGGTTGCCTGTTGTACCAGAGGTATAATTTAAACTTATAGCTTGCCACTCATCAGTAGGCATCTGCCAAGGGTAATCAGGACTGCCTTTAGCTAGCAATGACTCATAATTCAATTCACCGATCAGCTCACCACCAACATAAGTTGGATCATCAATATCTATAACTAGAGGTTTTACTTTAGCTATTGCTAATGCTTCTTTCACTGTTGCCGAGAACTCTCGATCAACAATAACCATCTTACTCTCGGCATGATCAAAAATATAAGCAATGGTCTGGGCATCCAAACGGGTATTGATAGCATTAAGTACAGCCCCAGCCATAGGTATACTGTAATGACATTCAAATAACTCAGGGCCATTATGGGCAATAACCGAAACCGTATCGCCTAAACCAATACCATGTTGGTTTAAAGCATCAGCCATGGCTGCTGTGCGCTCATAGGTTTGTTTCCAAGTGCGACGTAAATCACCATATATTTGGGCGATAGCTGTAGGATATACATCAGCGGCTCTTTGCAGCATGGATAAAGGAGACAGCGCTTGAAAGTTGGCCGGATTCTTATCAAGATTTGTATCGTACATAGTAATCAATCTCTTATTATTTGATCATCAAAATGCTATTTGATTAAGTCACACATTATCACGACAAAAGCCAACCAAATACAAGTCAGGTTGACTTAATTAATTAATTTTACAACAAGGTAAATGTTAGTCTAAATTTTGACGCTAATTATCGGGTTTGTAGCTGCTGAAGAAAATGAGCTATTTGCTGATCATAGGGAGCTTTAACAACAATGGGCTTTTCCGTAGTGGGATCAACTAGGCGCAGCTCTGCCGCATGTAGAAAAAGACGCTTTAGCCCTTGTTTATATTGCTGTTTGTTAATCTCAGGTAAACCATACTTTTCATCACCAATAATCGGGTGCCCCATATGCTGACAATGCACACGAATTTGATGTGTACGCCCCGTTACAGGCTTTGCTTGTACTAAAGTTAACTCACCAAATTCTTGCAAAATGCGGTAGCGAGTAATACTGCGCTTACCTTCACCATCAGCTTTGACCATACGCTCACCCGATGCCAATGCATAACGCAGCAAAGGTGCATTTACCTGCTGACAAGAGCGAGGCCAGCCGCCGGCCACAAGGGCATGATAAACTTTATCGATACCACCATTTTGGCGCAACAGCTCATGAATAGCCCGCAATGTAGAGCGTTTTTTAGCTACCATAATGCAGCCTGATGTATCACGATCCAAGCGATGCACCAGTTCTAAAAACCGGTATTGTGGATATATTTGGCGTAAACTTTCAATTAAGCCCAAATTGACACCACTACCGCCATGCACAGCCAAACCACTGGGCTTATTGACAATCATAAGACCATCGCTTTCGTATAAAATAGCGCTTTGCAATAATCGCTTTAGGCCATCACCAACCGGGGCTGGCACATTGGCAGCAGGCAACTTTACCGGCGGAATGCGCACTAGATCACCCGCACACAATTTATAATCTGGTTTGGTACGACCTTTATTAACCCGCACCTCGCCTTTACGAACTATGCGATAGATAAGACTTTTTGGTGCTCCCTTGAGCTGACCAAGTAGGTAATTATCTAGCCGCTGTCCGGCTCTGTCCTCACCAATTGTTTCGAGGCGCACTTTAGCAGCCTTGTCTACTGGCATTTTAGCAGGCGAGGATTGCGTATTTTTACCTTCTGGCTTAGAAGTTTTAGAAAATCTCTTGGGTACAGACATGCAGACGACAAATTTGATTGCTAGCTTAGGACGCAAATGGTAACATATGTACCACTGAAACTGGTTATCTAATTGCAATAGCTGAATAATTTTGCAGACAACCAGAGCGAAAAAATAGATTATCGCGTCAGTAAAGATTTTGGGCCCATAGCTGGCCTTGGTTGAACATAAATGCTGATGTTTAGCCAAAAAATTGAGCTGTAACCAGGAACAACCTGAGTTATTAAATTAAACCGACCTGTTTAACCCGGTTACGGCGAATTAATTTACGTTTGGTGTTTAAGTGTAGAAGCACCCTACCCAAGGATCGATCAGAAAGTTTATGCCAGTCGATAAAATCAGGCTGGCCATGCAGGAGAAGCAAGATAAATCACCTCCTGCCTCAACAACTGGTCTATAAACTTAGCTAAGTGCCTTTTTTGGCAGCAGCTTATCCGTGATGGTATGGTTTCCTGCACTGTTGGATATACGTCTACCTGATTGAGCAACAATCGTCAGGGGATCCGGCTACAATTTATTAGGTAGCCCAAAAGTAGTGGATGGCTGTGAAAATACAAGTCATCCACCAGCCTGTGCACCCGTAAAGATATTAATTCCCGTAGGGTAAATGGGTTTTCAAGTACTTGAAAACCATGAAAAGAATGTTAATCAATGCAACTCATACCGAGGAGTTGCGAGTCGCACTGGTAGATGGCCAGCGCTTGTATGACCTAGATATTGAATCTGGGGCGCGAGAGCAAAAGAAAGCCAATATCTATCGTGGCAAAATCACCCGTGTAGAACCCAGCCTAGAAGCTGCCTTTGTCGACTATGGCGCTGAACGCCATGGCTTCCTGCCTATCAAAGAAATTTCGCGCCAGTATCTAAAAGAAACGGCTCCCGGTTCTGGACGCCCTGGTATTCGTGACCTACTCTCTGAAGGTCAAGAAATCATCGTGCAGGTAGACAAAGAAGAACGTGGCAACAAAGGCGCAGCCTTAACCACCTTTATTAGTCTTGCCGGTCGTTACTTAGTTTTAATGCCCAATAACCCTCGCGCTGGTGGTATTTCACGCCGCATTGAGGGCGAAGAACGCGCACAATTGCGTGAGGTAATGAGCGAACTAAGTGTGCCTGATGAAGCTGGTGTGATCGTTCGTACTGCTGGCATCGGTCGTAGCTCGGAAGAATTACAATGGGATCTAGATTACCTACAACAACTGTGGGATTCCATTACCCATGCTGCGGCACAACGCCCAGCACCCTTCCTAATCTATCAAGAAAGTAACGTCATTATTCGTGCTATGCGTGACTACCTGCGCCAAGATATTGGTGAGGTATTGATTGACGAAGAAAAAGTCTACCAAGATGTACTTAATTTTGTGCAACAGGTGATGCCTAGCTATCAAAACAAAATTAAGCTTTATCAGCAGGAAACGCCTCTATTTAATCGTTTCCAAATTGAATCTCAAATTGAAACCGCATTTCAGCGGGAGGTCAGTCTGCCCTCTGGTGGAGCCATCGTTATTGACCCAACTGAAGCACTGGTTTCCATTGACATCAACTCGGCCAGAGCTACCAAAGGCAGTGATATTGAGGAAACAGCCCTTAATACCAATCTCGAAGCCGCTGAAGAAATTGCCCGCCAACTTCGTCTCCGTGATATGGGCGGCTTAGTTGTTATCGACTTTATTGATATGGGTCCTATGCGCAATCAACGGGCCGTTGAGAACAAGCTTAGAGAAGCACTAAAACTTGATCGTGCTCGCGTACAAGTGGGTCGTATCTCTCGTTTTGGCCTGATGGAAATGTCTCGTCAACGCCTTCGTCCTTCCCTTGGTGAAACTTCTGGTATTGTTTGTCCCCGCTGTAATGGCCAAGGCACCATTCGTGACGTATCTTCTCTAGCTCTATCAATCATTCGTTTGATCAATGAAGAAGCTAGTAAAGAGCGTTCGGCAGAGATTCGTGCCGTATTGCCAGTCAATATGGCCACTTTTCTGTTAAACGAAAAGCGTGACCAACTAATGGAAATTGAAAAGAGCAACAACCTTCGAGTTGTTGTGATTCCAAATCCACATATGGACACACCCCATTTTGAAGTTAGTCGCTTACGCGATGATCATGAAGCTGTGCAAAGTGGTGAAAACAGTTATGAAATTGAGTTAGAGAGTCAGCAATTTAATGCTGAAGAATTTAACCAGCAAGCTCATGTGCCGGTAGAAAGAGCCGCTGTGCAATCGGTTAAACCAGCCCAGCCAGCCCCTTCCCCAACAGCGAAAAAAACGCCCGCAACAACGACTAGTCAAGATCAATCCTCTGGACTCGGCAAACGTATTGTTAAAGCTTTGGGTAGCATTTTTACTAGTGCCCCAGCTGCCAGTGAAAAAACTGAGAAGGCTGACAAGAAAAAGCCTGCCGGCCAACGTAACAATCAACGTAAGCGCAATAACAGTGAAGACCGGAATGGTAATCGCAATAATCGTCGTAATGAGCGTAAGCGCAATAACAGAGATCAGAAGGCCAAAGCGAACTCTTCCGAGCAAAGTAACGAGACCAAAACTTCAAATAACGAAGAAAAGCGTCAAAATCGACGCAATGATAATCGTAAAAATGGTCGTAACCGTAATACTCAGAAGAAAGAGCGGGCACCGGAAGCTGTAGAACAGCAATCCACCCAGGACGCTATTCCTGAGGAGGCTTATGAATCGGCCGCTAACCGTACGCGCGAACAAAAACGTCGCCGCGATCGTTCAGGTAAGCGTAGTGGCCGTAATCAAGGGTCTAGTGCAGATAGCTCAATAGTTACTGAGCAAGAGCAAATGCTTGATCAAGCGCCTCAAGAGGCCAGTCAAGAGCAAGCTCCTGTAGCAAGTGAAGCTGCGGTGGAGCCAAGCTCTAGCAAACCTAGCCGTGCGCGCCGCAATTCTCGCAGCCGTAAACCGAAGGCTGTGGCTAACGATGACCAACAGACTAATAATGAAGCTGTGGTATCAGCTGAAGTGGTCTCTGAAGATAAAACTGAAGTAACTGCTTCTGAGGCTCCAACTGAGTCAACATCTAAAGAGACCAAAAATGCTGAAGAAAAAGTTGTTGCACCTGAAGCAACAGCAGCCACTACAGATGAATCTGCAACTGAGTCTTCACAGACAGCATCTCAGTCAGATACTGAAGCTGTAGACGAGCAACCAGCAACTGCAGACGCAAAGCCAGAACCAAAGCGTCGTCAACGTCGTCGGGCTGCCAATGATCCACGAGAAAAACGTCGTCGTGCGAAGGCCACTGAAGCGACTGAGCCGAAAGTCGCAAAGGCATCAGACTCTACTGAACAGGCGCCAAAGCAGGAACCAGCAGTTGAGGCTGAGCAAAAAGCTGAACCTGTCGTAGCCTCAGCTGAGGTTAAAGTAGAAGCTGAGGTAGTTCCTACAGAGCCTCCTGCTGCTGAACCTAAAGCACCAGAAACAAACGCCTAATGTAACAACTCCAAGGCATTAAAAAACCCACTTTAAAGTGGGTTTTTTATTTTCTAAGACTATTTAATGATGGCAGCCTTAGGAATTTACTTGTGCTTATTTAAGAGCAAATCCAGTTTGCTAGCCATACGTTGGTTATCATCTAGGCCTTGGAAAGGATTATCCGCTTTTTTTACTTTAGCTTGCCCTTGTGGAACTGCTTTTTTCTGAGCTACGTTTTTACGTGACTTAGGCGGTCTGCGCACAGCGCGTTTATCTTGCTTATGGTTATTACTCTTTGGCTTACCAGGCCGCTGAGCTGGCAACTTACTTGCCGCATGAGCCGCTTCGCCGGCAGTAACTTGCCCAGCCTCTTCACCTAACAAGTCCACCCGCGCAGCACCTTCACTTTGCGCCCGCAAATAAGCATATATACGCACATAACTTGCCAAACCACGCTTGATTTTGTTCTGGCTTATTTTACCGTCCGCCACCAAATCTTCTTGTATGCCAATCTTTAAGGGTTTAGGTTCACTCACCGAAAAAGTTTGCGGATAGTTTTCGCATAGTAGTTGCACAGCCGCACGATTGGCAGCTCTACTTTTTGCTTTTTTGCGTTCAGCCGCTTCTTTGGCTACTGCTACAGGAGTCGTTTCCTCTTGAGCAACAGACGTTTCGGTATTATTTTCGGCGGTGGGTTCAGTTGTCTGGTTCATTTTTGATTCATTAAGTTTGATTATTTAGGCATATTGGGTGATTTGCCCTTATGACCTAATTTAGTTATTTCGAGTCATCCATTTAAGTCGCTTAGCAAGTACAATGCTTACTAACTAACCCTCTTCTATAACTTTAGCTGCTAAGGCTGGTTCAGAGTATTTATTGACTTTTTGCTGTAGCTCGGCTCCCTGCTGTCTTAACAATTGATACTGTTGGCGCAGATCCTTTACTCGCTTGCGGTTGCCGTCCAGCTCCTGCTCGGCTTGGCGCATAAGTACTTGTAGCTGTTCCAACAATTGGGGAACGCTTTGGGATTGTTCTGCACTCATCAAATATCCGTTGCCATAACGCTTCTCTGTGTATTGACGAATTGTACCCATTAACGCAGTGCCTATCCATACTCGGAAGTGTAAATAGTCACTAATTTCTTACTATTTTGTTTTATCTTACAAGGCCACATAACAATATACTTGTGTTTCATGAACAACCTTGTCTATACTGAGTCTATCCGTAGTCAAATCAAAGCGCATTACCCTCCCATCCATTTGACTAGAGGAGAAGGTTATGAAACCTCCCAAAGGACAAACTGACGAGACTAACACTAAGGTAGTGGATCTCTTTAGCGGTCAACCTTACAGCGGTAATGATGGCCCTTTTATCGTCCGTTTAGCAGCAGAATTGGACGGCTTCGAAGCACTTTACTCCGATACCCACGGCACCCCTTCTCCAGGCCAAGAAGTTTACAGCGTCAATATTCTATTTTGGGCACTGCTGAGCGACGGCTCTGTGGTTGGTATGATCCCTTGGTTTGATCAATTGATTAGCTGCAATACCCTAAATCATCCAGATACTGGTTTTTTCTTGGGCTACTTAGACTCTGGTGTGGATGAGCTCTTTGCCGCCCCGCCTGAACATAAACGCATTGAACTGGAGTCTGCTGCTAGTTATTTTCATTTTGAACCTAGTTCTGAGGACGTCATTATCCAAGAACTACCAGATACATGTGGCACACATGCCATTTTTTCTGCTGATCAAATGCAAAATTTTAATATGGCTGAAGTATTTAGCTGGCGTTTATTAAGTAATGGTAGAGTTCAGGCTATGGTTATTCATATGGATGATGTTGAACGGTGGCCGGTATTATTGGGTGATAAAGCACTTATGGCTTGCGAAGATAGTGACGACTTCTGTTGCTTCTTCCAATATCGAATGGCGGTAAAATTAAAACAGGACGATACGGATTTAAAAACATTACTAGAGCAGCTTACCTCCACCTAGTCCTGTAACAAAATAAGCTTAACTCAATAATATTTGGGCATTACTAAGTATGGTGCCCATTATTAACCTTTACGGATCATATATTGATAATGCCCATCAACTTCAGTCTGACTAAGTAGTTCGTGGCCAAGAAAGAGACAAAACTTGGGTATATCTCTTGTGGTAGATGGGTCAGTAGCGAGCACTTGTAGTACCTGACCTGATTCAATATCTCTAATTTTATTATGCATTAACATCACTGGCTCAGGACAAAAAAGCCCATTGGTATCAAGCACTTGATCAGGTTTTATCGGTGAATTCATAGTTCAATACTATTCTCTAGCTAATGGCAGGCATTCTACCCTGAAAAAAACAAGTATACGACTGCTAAATGGGCGTTTTGGTTATTGAATCCAATGTCTAAACCACTTGGCACTTTGCTCAATCGCCTGCTGTTGTGTCATTGCGGCCTCCTTATAAGGATTAAAGCCGTGATCCATATGGGGCAGCCATTGGCAGCTAATTGAATTGGGTAATGATAAGTTGGTTACTGTTGCTTGCGTGCCTAAAGCATCTCGGGTGCCCTGAATAATTAACCCAGGCTTACAATTAGTTAATAAGTGCGATACGCGCAGTTGGTCTGGTTTTTTTTGTGGGTGAAAAGGATACCCAAGAGCACACCAGCCTTTTATTTCCACGGCCAGCGATTCTTGCGCTAACATACTTGCAATACGCCCTCCCATGGATTTTCCCATTAACCATATTGGCTGCTCCTGAGCCAATAAAGCGATCCATTGCCGATGCTCGTCAATAAGTATTGGTATGCGAGGCGGTGGGCGCCGACGGCCACTGGCGTGTATAGTTTGCATATAGGCATAGTCAAACAAGCTAACCTTAAAACCCTCATTAATCAGGGCGTCCGCCTGACGCTGCATAAATTCATGGCGCATCCCCACCCCCGAACCATGGGCCAAAATTATATGTTCATTACCCTTGCCTCCTTGTAAATAATCACCTAAGGGGGACGTGCACCAATTTAATAAACTTGAAATATAAGCTGCCACCATAGGTTACCCTTATAATAAAAGACTTGTTTGCTAAACAAGCTTAAAAAATCTCTAACAAACTTTATTTGTAAAGTTTTCAAGCCATGTCTCTAAAAGGCTAGAAATCGATTCTCAAAGCCCCAATATATGGGAGTAATAGTATAGATAGTTTTATAAAACACCAGCCATTAGTTTAATTTGGTATTTATACTGTAAATGTATCGCAAGTTAGATTGATTAGCGGTTAAAATTCTAGGATAATGTGCCGCGCAAACCCCCCGCATTGTAGAGCTAACCAACTATAAATATAAAAGCCACTGCCACAGCAAGTATCTATAAGCTTGTGTGGTCGTTCTAGCGCTTGAATTACATAGTGGGTCTATTAAGGACACAGTAAGTAAGGATACACGAAGCAAGGTTAGCAGTAGCATGAATCGCCATGTTAACTGTTAGATTTTTGTAATTGTTTAGCTTTATAGCACTGGCCATAGGCCGCAGTAGTTACAACCAATAATCCATCAGGCCAAAGCAAAATGGTCTTGGAGTATTTATCTTTTAGCACTTAATGAGAAAAGACTATGAGTGAAACCACACCCGAAACTTATAACTACAAGGTAGTGCGCCAATTCGCTATCATGACAGTTGTTTGGGGTATCATCGGCATGTCCGTTGGTGTCTTAATTGCTGCTCAGCTAGTTTGGCCGGCTTTGAATTTCGATACTGCTTGGTTTAGTTTTGGCCGCTTGCGCCCGTTGCACACCAATATAGTTATTTTTGCTTTTGGCGGTTGTGCCCTATTCTCCACTTCTTATTATGTTGTTCAACGTACCTGTCAGGTGCGTTTGTTCGCCGAACCCCTAGTTAAGTTTACCTTCTGGGGCTGGCAAGCGGTTATCGTTTTAGCTGCCATTACCTTACCTATGGGTTTTACAACCTCTAAGGAATATGCCGAATTAGAATGGCCTATCGATATTCTCTTGGGTCTGGTTTGGATATCCTATGCCATTGTCTTCTTAGGCACCGTGGCGAAACGTAAAACCTCACATATATATGTTGGTAACTGGTTCTATATGGCCTTTATTATTACGGTTGCTATTCTGCATATCGTTAACAGTGCCGCTATCCCCGTTACGCTTACCAAGTCTTACTCGGCTTATGCAGGTACCGTCGATGCCATGGTGCAATGGTGGTACGGTCATAATGCCGTAGGTTTCTTCCTGACTGCAGGCTTCTTGGGCATTATGTATTACTTTGTACCAAAACAAGCTGAACGTCCCATTTTCTCTTATCGCTTATCAGTTGTTCACTTCTGGGCTTTGATTGCGACTTATATGTGGGCTGGTGGACATCACTTGCACTACTCTGCTCTGCCTGACTGGACTCAATCTGTGGGTATGGTTATGTCACTTATTCTCTTGGCACCTTCTTGGGGTGGCATGATAAACGGCATGATGACCTTATCTGGCGCTTGGCATAAGTTACGTACCGATCCCATTCTGCGCTTCTTGGTGGTGTCACTTTCTTTCTATGGCATGTCTACCTTTGAAGGCCCAATGATGGCAATCAAAACTGTAAATGCCCTGTCCCATAATACGGACTGGACTATTGGTCATGTGCATTCTGGTGCTCTGGGCTGGGTTGCGATGATTTCTATTGGCGCCGTCTACCATATGATTCCCAAGGTATTTGGTAAATCTGCTATGTACAGTACCAAACTTATTAACACCCACTTCTGGCTAGCCACAGTTGGTGTCGTGCTTTATATAGCTGCCATGTGGGTAAACGGTATTTTGCAAGGCCTGATGTGGCGTGCAGTCAACCAAGACGGCACCCTGACCTATAGCTTTGTTGAATCTCTGGAAGCTAGCCATTTCGGATATGTTGTGCGTGTCATTGGCGGTGCTTTCTTCCTAAGCGGTATGCTGGTTATGGCATACAACATTTGGCAAACCGTGCGCAGTGAAGAAACTGAGCCGGTCCTTGCTCCATCTGCTGTATAAGGAATTGCCATTATGATTAAACATGAAATCATTGAAAAGAATATCAGCCTGATGGTGCTCTTGATCATTATCGTTATCAGCGGTGGTGGTTTGGCCGAGATCGTGCCGTTATTTTTCCAAAAAGAAACCACCACGCCGGTGGCTGGTCTGCGCGTATTAACGCCATTAGAACTAGAAGGACGTGATATCTATATTCGTGAGGGTTGTCACGTTTGTCACACCCAACAGATTCGTCCTTTCCGCGCGGAAACTGAACGCTACGGTCATTACTCCGTGGCCGGTGAGTTTGTCTATGATCACCCCTTCCTATGGGGTTCCAAGCGCACCGGACCTGACCTAGCCAGGGTGGGTGGTCGCTACTCCGATGATTGGCACCGAGCCCACCTTTATAATCCACGTGACGTGGTACCTGAGTCCATTATGCCGTCTTACCCTTGGCTATTTAGCAATAAGCTAACTGGCGAAAATACCGCGGCTAAAATGGAAGCACTGCGTGTTGTGGGTGTTCCTTTCACCGATACAGCCATTGCTAATGCTGAAGCTGATGTGAAGGGCAAAACAGAGATTACTGCTCTGGTTGCCTATCTACAGCAACTCGGCACAGTAATGTCAAACAGGCGTTAATTATGTCCTACGATAGCTACGGCCCATACATAGTTGTCATTATGCTGATTACGTTTATCGGCCTCTATGCATGGGTACTCAGTCCCAAACGTACCAAAGGTTTTAACGAAGCTGCCAACCTACCCTTCGCTGATGAAGAGAAGGCCAAGGAACAAAATGGAGACATAAAGCATGACTAGTTTTTGGAGTCTATGGATTTCTTTTATTACCTTAGCCGTTATTTTTGGCTGCCTGATTCTTGTGGTTCGTACCCGCCGCAGTGAAGTATATAAAGAGACCACAACCGAAACCATGCATCACTCTTTTGATGGTATTGAGGAACTAGATAACCCCCTGCCGCGCTGGTGGTTCAATATGTTTATCATTACCGTTGTATTTTCGGTGGTATATCTATTCTTGTATCCAGGACTAGGTAGTTACAAAGGTTATCTGAACTGGACCAGTTATAATCAGTGGGAAGAGGAAATGGCTCACGCTGAGGAACACTACCAGCCCGTCTTTGCCCAATACTCTCATTTAGCCATCGAAGATATTGCTAACAACGATACCGCTCGTCTAATGGGGCAGCGTATGTTTAACAATAACTGTGCTGTTTGTCATGGCCAGGGTGGTGTTGGCGCCTATGGTTTTCCAAACTTAGCTGACAATGATTGGTTGTATGGTGGCGATGGCGCTACTATCAAAGCCACTCTTCTTTATGGTCGCAAGGGTGCCATGCCTCCTTGGTTAGATATTTTAGGTGAGGATGGTGTACGTAATGTTACCTCCTATGTCCTAAGTTTAAGTGGCGAAGAAGTTAATGCTCAAGCTGCTGCCCAAGGTCAAACCACCTATCAAGCTATGTGTGTAGCCTGTCATGGTAGTGAAGGTAAAGGTAATCTGACTTTAGGCGCCCCGAATCTAACGGATAATATTTGGTTATATGGTGGCAGTTTTGAACAGATTGCTCACACTATTCGTCAGGGTCGTAATGGGGTTATGCCCTCCCATGGTGAACTTCTAAGTGAAGATAAGATTAATCTGATTTCTGGTTACGTATATAGTTTGTCTAATTGATAAGCCTTGAGGCCTCGATTGAGAAAATATTGCTCATCAAGGCCTCAAACTCAACTGTGTCATAACAATAATAAAAATAGCGCATAAAGCACATAGGCTGAGTTTGCGTTGTTTATGTTGTGAGCATTGCTCGATAAAATTGCAGGTCAAGTATGGAAAAGATTCCTACCAAGCAAATTGACTCTGAGCCTGAAAAGCAATACATAGATCTCTATGCCAAAAGTGAGAGAATTTATGTGCGAGCTTATCGGGGATTTTATCGTAACCTACGTAATATCAGTGCCTGGGCACTGTTACTTATTTATTTTCTCACCCCATGGCTAAGTTGGGATGACCGCCAAGCCATTTTATTTGATTTACCTGCTCGTCAGTTCCACATTTTTTCTCTTACCTTTTGGCCCCAAGATTTTGGTTTATTAAGTGGGCTATTAATTCTTTTTGCTTTTGGGCTATTTTTTGTCACCGTTTTTGCTGGCCGCGTTTGGTGCGGTTATACCTGCTTTCAAACCGTGTGGACCTACTTCTTTATGTGGGCAGAAGAATTTGCCGAAGGTAGTCGTAACGCACGAGTCAAACTAGATAAACAACCGATGAGTGTTACCAAGTTTCGCAAGAAATTGGTTAAGCATAGTCTTTGGGTACTAATCGCAGCGGCCACAGCCATTACCTTTATTGGTTATTTCACCCCCATCAAAGAACTCTTTGGTAAATTTTCTGGATTGGCATTTGGCCCCTGGGAAACCTGGTGGTTAATCTTCTTCACTGTTGCCACCTATATGAACGCCGGCTATATGCGTGAGCAGGTATGTAAGTATATGTGCCCCTATGCCCGCTTCCAGAGTGTTATGTTTGATCCTGACACCCTAATTGTCACTTATGACAAAGCCCGTGGTGAGCCCCGTGGTAAAGGCTCACGCCAAGATCCTAGTGAAGATGCACTCGGTGATTGTGTAGACTGTGATATCTGTGTTGCCGTATGTCCGGTAGGTATCGATATCCGTGATGGTCTGCAATATGAATGTATTTCCTGTGCCGCCTGTATTGACGGTTGTAATGAGGTGATGGAAAGTCTTGGTAAACCTAAGGGCTTAGTACGCTATGCCACTGAAAACGTGCTCGATGGCAAAAGCTATCGATTACTACGTCCCCGCTTTCTTGGCTATGGTTTAGCCGTGTTAGCTATTACTACTTATATTGTGTTGCAGTTAGTGGCGCGTATTCCCATCGAAGTAGACCTGATGCGTGACCGCCAAAGTCTCTTTCGTGATCTAGGCAATGGCGTAATTGAAAACACTTATCGCCTTAAAGTATCAAACAAAAGTCAGAGCCCTATCAGTATTCGTGTTGACTTAAATGATATTGAAAACTACCAGTTGTTAGGCAAACAAGAGCTCGCTATCGCACCCAATGCCACCATTGAAGAGATACTGCGGATTCAGATTCACACCGATGAACTTAGCAGCTCTAATACCGATATTACCTTTGCTGTAAAATCACCTGATGATAAGTCCATTAGTGTCGTGCAAGAATCACGTTTTCTGGCACCCTTAAACCAAGTACTATAAGTGGAGTTACTATGACTGAAACCTCTGAAGCACTGAAACCATGGTATAAACAGCCATGGTTGTGGTTTATCTTAGCGCCACTATTTGCGGTTATGATCTTTGCTACTAGTTACGCTTATTTATCAGTAGTAACTTTTGATGGCATGGTGAAAGGTGATTATGCCAAAAACGCCAAAAGCTTTAATATGGACCACAAACGCTTAGAAAAGGCAGCCGAGCTTGGTTTAACGGCCAATCTGATTTTTGACGACATCACCGGTGATCTAAGGCTCGAATTAAATGCCGCTGATACTAGCACTCTGCCATTAACTAACCTGATTTTGCTAGTTATTCATCCAACCGTGGCGAGTCTTGATCAAGATCTTATTATGGCGCGCCGACCTGATGGCCATTTTTATAGCTCCCTAAACAAAAATATTACTGGTAAGCGCTATCTGCACCTGATGGATGAAGCCAAAGACTGGCGTATGACTACTGAGGTAACGACACCTTGGCCAGCTAATATCGGCTTTACACCGAACGTGCCTTAACCTACCCTATTATTATGTCTATGTCTGACTGCTTTCATTGTGGCGAACCTGTTCCCCATGATGCCCATTATCAAATACAGCTGGATGGCGTGCAGCAGCCAGTTTGTTGTATTGGATGTCAGACCGTAGCTAATACCATTATCGATCAGCAGTTAAGTGATTATTACCGACATCGTGAGTTAAGTCGTGCTAATAGTCCCAGTTTGCCTCCAAACATCAATATCGAAGTTAGTGGTATGACTATTTGGCAAGCCTATGATGACCAAGATGTACAAAATGCCTTTGTCCGCAGCCCCAATGATCAGGAAAGGGAAACAGAGTTGGTTATTGATGGTCTGACCTGTGCCGCTTGTGTCTGGTTGTTAAACCAACACCTCAGCAAACAACCGGGCATCCTTCACTTCAACGTTAATCTGACCACCCAACGCGCCTATGTTCATTGGCAGCAAGATACCATTAAACTTAGCCAAATAATGGCCGCTATTGACAGTATTGGTTATCGCCCAAGTCCCTATCAAGCTAGCATTGCTGCCAAACGCAAAGCCAAAGATAAGCGCCAAACGATTTTACGTATTGGTATAGCTGGACTCAGTGCTGCCCAAGTAATGATGCTGTCCTTTGGTATGTATGCCGGTATGGCTCAGGGTATGGAAGTGAATTATATGCACTTTATTCGTTGGGCGGCCCTAGTTTTATCAACACCCGTGGTTTTGTATTCAGCCGCGCCCTTTTTTCAGGCAGCATGGCGCGCCTTAAAAAATCGTCACTTAGTTATGGATGTACCCGTCGCTTTAGCTATTGGTGCTGCCTATATAGCAAGTGTATGGGCTACGGTGATGCAAACGGGTGAAGTTTATTTTGATTCAGTCACCATGTTTACCTTTTTGCTGTTGTTAGGCCGATTTGTTGAGACCACAGCACGTTATCACGCTGGTAATGCTGGCAATGAATTAAATCAACTATTACCCCCGGTATGCGAGCGATTAGTCGGTGATGAATATCAGCAAATAGCTATAAATAAACTGGTTGCCGAGGATATTGTGCGGGTTTTACCGGGCGCCACTATACCTGCTGATGGTGTCCTGCTTGAAGGCAGTACCAGTGTCAATGAGGCGGCACTTACGGGTGAATTTATGCCTGTTAGTAAATTAACTGGGGACCAATTAACGGCAGGTACCGTCAATGTCACCACCAGCCTACTTATGCGAGTTACCAAAAGCCAAGATAATAGTCGCTTACAACAGATCTTAAGTATGGTGCAGCAAGCCCATAGTTTTCGCCCTCAATTATCAAAAAGTGCTGACAAGGTCGCCCATTATTTTGTCTTAGCCGCCTTAATTGTCGCCGCTATTGTCTATACCAGCTGGTATTTCTTAGATGCCGCCAAGGCCTTTTGGATCACCCTATCTGTGTTAGTTATCACCTGTCCTTGTGCATTATCCCTTGCTACTCCAACAGCAACGGCTGTGGCCACATCAAGCCTTAGACGCCAAGGTATCTTAATGACGCGAGAAGATGCCTTAGAGCAAATCGCTAAAGCTGACACCATCGTCTTTGATAAGACTGGCACCCTCACCACAGGTGCCATGTCTCTGCAAACCACCCATGCCTTAGGTCAGCTAAGTGAATTAGATTGTCGCCTATTAGCAGCACGAATGGAGCAGGAGTCTGAACATCCTATAAGTCGTGCCTTCCGGCATTTAGACGCCAGTAACATTGAGCTAGACAATATTGTCAATCACCCCTCGGAGGGAATGAGTGCTGATTGGCCTGAGCAAGGGCAAGCATTACGCCTGGGTAAACCTGAGTTTGTTTGCCAATTAGGTACATGGCAAGCACCACCAAGGCCAACTGGTGATGGTGTCTGGCTATTGCTAGGTAGTACTGATGCGGCCCTTGCTTGGCTGCATATTACTGATGCAAAACGACCAGAATTACCAACGGTGATGGCACAACTCAAAGCCCTAAATATGGAGTTGTGTATATTATCAGGTGACCACCCAGATAATGTTGCCGATCTGGCTACTGAACTAGGCATGGACGATTGGCAGGCTAGTCAGACGCCAGCGCAAAAGCTAGCTTATATTCAGGCCAAACAACAACAGGGTAAAAGGGTATTGATGATTGGTGATGGTATCAATGATGCTCCCGTTATGGCGGCGGCTGATGCCTCTTTGGCTATGGCCTCGGGTACTGACCTAAGTAAATCTAGCGCTCCTGCTATGCTCTTACGTGACCATCTGGGTCTAGTGACGACACTACTGAAAAAATCCCGGCATACCCGTCGCATCATGAAACAAAACCTATTTTGGGCATTGTTTTATAATTTGCTAGCACTGCCCTTAGCAGCAACGGGGATGGTACCTCCTTGGGGTGCTGCCACAGGTATGTCCTTTAGCTCACTGCTAGTGGTACTTAATGCCACCCGCTTGCGTCGAATTAAGCATGACGTACAATAGAGCTATTGCTTAACTATAAGGCCTGCAATGGACATCATATTTTTACTTATTCCCGTCGCCATAATTCTTGTCGCTATAGCGGTATATGCCTTGCATTGGTCATTAAAGAGTGGGCAATTTGACGACATGGACTCTCCAGCTAGCAGCATCCTATTTGATGATGATGACGATTTGATTCCGGATGATGCCAAACCAAACGACAAACCATGACGTCTGAAATATTAGCTGCTCTGGTACTTGGCTTTGCTGGCGCAGGCCACTGCATTGGTATGTGTGGTGGTATTAGTGCCGCCCTGACATTGGGCGTTAATAAGACCAGTCAGCAGACTTTATTCTTCACCTTACTTTTTAATTTAGGCCGAATTCTTAGTTACACTATTATTGGCGCCTTAATTGGTGGCTTAGCCGCCCTTATACAACTTAACCAATTCTTAGAAGAAAGCCTTTATGTAGCGGGCGCCCTATTGATTTTGATGGGTCTATCTATTGCCCAAATATGGCATGGTGTCCGACATATAGAAATAATTGGTAAAGGCGTATGGAAATTTATCCGTCCCCTTACTAAACAGTTAATGCCCATCGAAAATGTTAAACAAGCCTTATGCCTTGGCTTGTTATGGGGTTGGTTGCCCTGTGGTCTGATTTATTCTAGCCTTATCTGGGCTTCCAGTAGTGCTAGTTGGCAACAAAGTGGCTTATTGATGTTTGCCTTTGGCATTGGCACCCTACCCGCTAATTTAGCCACCGGCGTATTGGCAGAACAGTTAAAAGTATTACTGCGTAAACGCTTAAATCAGCGCCTTATGGGCTTGGTAATGGTCTGTCTTGGGCTATATACGCTGCCTCTTTGGCATTAGCTTGAATATAAATAGGAGCCAGCATGGACTTACGTAAGATTATTCGTGCCGTTGAGGATTGGCCTGAAGCGGGTGTCACTTTTCGTGATATCACGCCGCTGTTTAAGCAACCCGAGGCATTGCAGTATATGGTTGATACTCTATGCGAACGCTTTCAGGCGTCAGCAATAACCCATATCGCCTGTATTGATGCCCGTGGTTTTCTGGTAGCTTCTGTGATGGCCTATAAACTGGGTTTACCTTTACTCTTAGTGCGCAAACAAGGCAAGCTACCTGGCACCTGTATTCAGCAAGACTATACTCTAGAATATGGAACTACTAGTGTTGAGATGCAGGTTGATGCCTGTGGTGATGGTGATAGGGTCTTGTTATTTGATGACCTGATTGCTACGGGCGGTACCCTTTTAGCCGCTATTAATTTAATCAGACGCTTGGGGGCGGAAGTCGTCGATGTCGCAGCAATAGTTGACTTACCCGCTTTGGGTGGCAGTCATAAAGTAGAAGCCAGTGGCGTACCTTGTTTTAGTTTGTGTGCCTACTAGTACGCAAGTCATCTTTCAGTCAGAGTCTAAAGGTTTAACAAATCCATACCGGCTTGCTCATCTCTGGCGTCACTCGCCCCCGTAAAGTCATGCAATTGTGTATCCATTAAATGGGATGGCACGACATTTTGTAGAGCCTTAGTCATATTCTCAATACGTCCAGGGTAATTAGCCTCCCATCCGCGGAGCATTTGCTTAATATGTTGGCGTTGCAAATTATCTTGGGAACCACAAAGATTGCAGGGAATAATAGGAAACTGTTTTAATTCTGCATAGGCAGCTATATCGGCTTCTCGCGCATAGGCCAAGGGCCGAATCACGGTATTTTTGCCATCATCGCTTAATAACCGGGCTGGCATAGCTTTTAATTTGCCACCATGAAACATATTTAACAACAGAGTCTCGAGAATATCGTCTCGATGATGCCCCAAGGCGATTTTAGTAATACCCTGTTTCTCAGCCCAACGATAAAGGGTTCCACGACGCATGCGTGAGCATAAGCCACAAGTAGTTTTACCCTCAGGCACCACCGCTTTCACAACACTATAGGTATCACGTTCGATAATATGATAATCGACACCAATACCGGCTAGATATTGCGGCAGTATATGCTCTGGAAAACCAGGCTGCTTTTGGTCCAAGTTCACTGCCACAATCTGAAAAGCAATGGGTGCACTTTTTTGCAGCTCAAGCAGAATATCCAACATGGTATAAGAGTCTTTACCACCGGATAGGCATACCATTACCTTATCGCCTGCTTCAATCATGGCATAGTCTGCAATAGCCTGACCCATATCCCGTCGTAAGCGTTTTTGTAATTTTTTAAAGCGTTGTTGCAAGGCCTTGTCCAACTCAGGCTTAACCTGTTGTGGGTGTGCATCAGAAGTAGCTAACATAGGCCCAATTTCCTCACCAAAATCCATGACTACCACATTAGGTCATCAGGTATAACATAGTCAGCATAAGGATCATCTTCTTCAACCATTTGCTCTTGAGCAGTGGCTTTTACTACCAGTACCTGATCGGTTCGTTCCTCTATGCGTTTGCCGACCACAGCAGGCACCACACTATATTCACCATTAAGACCAATAATCACCAAATGTCCTCGGCTGAGTTGTTCTTGCTGTTGGTCAGTGACATAAAGTTTTTTAATAGCTTTACCATCAACAAAGTTATAACTTTGTTCACCCATACTAATATCTAGCCGGCAGCTCACCACCATTTGCTTTACTTGGGCCAATAGTGCCTTTTCATTCTGGGCGGCATCGCGTTCAGCATTTAGCTGTTTTGAGCGTTGTGCCTGCGCCTGCTTTTCACGCATAGCTCTATCAGCTGCCGACTCACCAGTATCGACACCTTTACGTTGATCACGTGCTTGTTTCTTTTTTGCTTTTCCGGCTTGCTTGGCCTGTTTCTGATTGGCCAAACCGGCTTTTAGTAATTGATCTTGAAGACTTGCCATAGATAATAATCGGGTAAACTTATGTGCGCGCAATTCTAGCACAATTTGCAATTAAACAGGGGCCAAAAGTCTTTAACTAGCGGCAATGACCGCTAGGAACGTCTCCCCATAGCGATCCAGTTTTTTCTCCCCGACACCGGGAATATGGCTCATTTGAATTAGGTTTTGTGGCTTGTTTTCAATCATAGCTAATAAAGTAGCATCACTAAAAATAACATAAGGTGGCACTGCTTGTGCTTCGGCTAAGGCCATACGCTGCTCCCGCAAAGCTTGCCACAGACCCAAGTCCGCCACCGCCACTGGGGTACGTTGTTTTTTGCCCGATTTATTAGATACTTTTCGGTCTAAGCGGAGTTGCAAAGGTTCTTCACCTTTTAACAAAGCCCGACATTTTGGCATTAATTTAATACCACCATAGTTAGCTGGATCACTAGCGATAAAGCCTTGGGCTAATAGTTGCCGGAAGACTGAGCGCCATTGTTTTTGATCTAGCTCCTGACCGATAGCAAAGGTGCTTAAACGGTCATGGCCAACCTGTTTTACTTTATCAGTGGGTTTACCCAGCAATATATCCACTAGATGACTGACACCAAAGCGCTGGCCACTGCGATAGACACAAGATAAGGCCTTGCGCGCCACCTCGGTACCATCAAAGGTCGCCACCGGCTCCAAACAATTGTCACAATTACCACAATCTTGCTCCAATTGTTCATCGAAATAGGCTAGCAAACTGCGCCGCCGACAACTTGTTACCTCACACAGACCTAGCATGGCATCTAACTTGGTCTGTTCAGAACGTTTAATAGCCTCATCCATGGTTGATTCCATTAAGCGCTGGCGCAACCAAACCACATCTTGCAGGCCATAGACCATCCACGCATCAGCAGGTAAGCCATCACGACCGGCACGCCCTGTCTCTTGATAATAGGATTCAATACTTTTGGGCAAATCCATATGGGCCACAAAGCGCACATTGGGCTTATCAATCCCCATACCAAAAGCAATTGTTGCAACCATAACCAAACCATCCTGCTGCAAAAAACGGGCTTGATTTTGGCTACGATGTTCAGCACTCATGCCAGCATGATACGGCAAGGCAGGGATACCCTCTTGGCTAAGCCATTGAGCCAACTCATCCACTTTCTTGCGTGAACCACAGTAAACAATGCCGGCACTATCTTGATGTTGGGTCTGAATAAAACGTAATAACTGTTGCTTGCCTTGCTGCTTTTGTAATATACGATAGCGAATATTTGGCCGGTCAAAACTACTAATAAACTGCTCTGCTTGCTGCAAATGCAAGCGTTTAACCATTTCTGTTTGGGTAGGCCCATCTGCGGTTGCGGTTAAGGCCACTCTTGGAACATGAGGAAAGAGTTGTTTTAAGCAGTCTAATTGCAGGTATTCAGGACGAAAGTCATGTCCCCATTGAGATACGCAGTGGGCTTCATCAATGGCAAGAAGGCTTATTTTAGCAGCCTTTAATAAGGTCAAATTGCGCGGCATTAAAAACCGTTCAGGTGATACATAAAGTAACTGCAGCTCACCATTAACAACTTGCTGTTCTACCAATTGTTGGGTTTGCCAATCCATACCCGAATGTAAGGCTTGGGCTTTTATACCTAGCTGCTGTAGGGCCATCACCTGATCTTGCATAAGGGCAATCAAAGGGGAAATAACTACGCCCACCCCAGGCCGCATTATGGCTGGTATTTGATAGCATAAGGACTTACCGCCCCCCGTTGGCATAAGGACTAAAGCATCCCCACCAGCAAGTAAGTGATCGATAATATCAGCTTGCTGATCACGAAATGCTTCGTAACCAAAAATGCTGTGTAATAAATGTTGAGGGTTGTCGTCCATGGCTTACTATTATCCTAAAGCCCAGCACCGATGTCATCAAGCAATGCCCAAATAATGTAAATTGCGTTAGAATAGTTGCCAATATTAACCATGCAGGAATTTATGGCTATGCCCTTCCCTTGCGATCCACTAAGTGACGATCAACTTGAACAACTAGATACTTATCTATTGTCTGATAATGTCAAAGAAGAAGCTCTAGATTATATTGCTCTACATGGTTATTTGTGCGCCTTAAATATTAGTCCAGAATCACTATCTGAAAATGCTTGGCTGACGCAGGTGTTAGCGGAAAATCCGCAGTCGAATGCCAATCACCTCGATCCTCAAATGCTCGATTTAATGCGCCAAGAGAATAATTATATCCGCGGGTGTTTAGAATCAGATACTGGTATTGAGTTACCTTGCGACTTAACCTTAGAGCTCGACGAAGAAGGTGATTGTTTACTGGAGTATTGGGCCCAAGGCTTTATGGAATTAGTTTTTAGCCAAGAAGAGGCTTGGTTTAGTCAACACGAAGATGCCGTTGCCGAAAGCCTATTACCCTTTATGCTGGCTGCTAATCTTGATGAGGATCAAGAACTGGCTGAATTACGCAACCAGCCTAAGTTGTGCCAACAGCTTTGTGAACAAATTCCAGAGTTAGTACAGGATCTTTTCTTGCTGTTCCGCGTGCCAGCAGATAAACCTAAAGGCCCCACAAAAAATCATGCCAATGGCAATAAAAAACGCCGTCACTAAGCCATAACTACTAGTCTTTATCGGTTATCAGTTGCTGATCACGTAAATACCAATTATGAGCACAGTCTTGGCTTAACATATTTTCTTGGTGACTTGCCAAAATATAGCCCGTGCCTTGCTGATTAAGATCATTGAGCATTTCTCGAATACGCTCCATGGAAATCATATCTAGGTTACTGCCGGGCTCGTCTAAAAGAATAATTTGAGGACCTAAAACCAAAGCTCTTGCCAAGGCTAAGCGCTGCCGTTCACCACCGGATAAATGATGCGCTGCGCGATGCTGAATATTCTCAAGATGTGCCCAAGCTAAAGCCTCATCTACTTTATGTGGGTTTTGTTCTCCACGTAGTTTCAATCCATACTCTACATTGGCTCTAACATGGGTATCAAATAAATAAGCTTGTTGGTGGAGATATATGACGGCTGGACGTTGATGTTCTTGTGCCCGATCATAAATGCGTTCCACCTTGCCGTTAGTCGGTTTATTTAAACCCGCAATAATCTTCATCAAGGTAGATTTGCCACTACCATTTGGACCATGCAAGTGAACTGCTAAGCCACTCTCTATAGTTAGTTCAGGGATAGTGAACAGAGTTTGCCCAGCAAAACTTTGATAAATATTGGATAAAACTAAACGCATTAGGACATCTGCCTTAACACGCGACTATTACTTTGCATCCAGCCGAGAGTCATATTGATAAATAGTGAAAGGGCCAACAATACAATACCTAAAGCAACCCCCTGTACAAATTCGCCTTTGCCTGTCTCCAAGGCAATGGCGGTGGTTATATTGCGGGTATAGTGCAAAATATTACCACCAACCATCATGGCACAGCCGACCTCGGCAATAATGCGACCAAAAGCCGTTACTACGGCTGCCATTAGCGCAAAACGCACCTCAAATAATAGCGTTCTAAAGGCCTGTAAACGATTAGCACCTAGGGTTCTCGCCGTTTCTAATACCCGTTGATCAGCCGCTTGAAAGGCACTTAAGCTCATGGCTACGAGGATCGGAAAACATAATATAATCTGGCCAATCACCATAGCTGGCTGGGTAAATAGCAATTGATAATCACCCAAAGGCCCCGCCCGTGATAACAACATATAGAGTACTAAGCCAACAACAACAGTGGGTACAGCCAACAAACTATTGACGATGCTAATGGCTAACCAGCGACCAGGAAAACGATAATAGGCCAATACAAAACCTACACCTAGGGCCGGTATTAAGGCGATTAGTAACGCCGACAAAGACACACTAAAAGACACGCCCACGATGCCCCATAAACTCTCATCACCACTAGCTAGTTGCGCAAGCGCTTGAAGTAATGTGTGCCAAAGTTCGTCCATGGAGTCGCCTTTAATTACCAGCAGAAGGTACAAAAAGTACTTCGCCATTAATGCGGAAATCCGCAATAGCAGCCTGCCCCATAGGACTGACTAACCATTGTTGAAAACGCCGACTTAAATCAACTTTCACATGGGGATGGCGTTGGGGATTGACCAGTATAACCTGATAGGGGTTTATAAGCAGTGGATCTGCTTCAATTACTATCTGTAAATCAAGTTTATTACCTAAAGCCAACCAAGTACCGCGATCAGTTAAGGTATATGCCTGCAGTTCAGAGGCCATTTGCAAAGTATGTCCCATACCCCTGCCAGATTCCATATAGCCAGGAAAACCTAATTCTGCCGGCAGACCACGCCATAATTGCAATTCTTTTTTGTGGGTACCAGAGTCATCACCGCGCGACAAAAAGCGTTGTTGTGCATTAGCCACGGCCTGCAAACCCTGCCCGACATCCTGTAAGCCATATAACTTAGCAGGATCATGCAGTGGCCCAACAATAATAAAATCATTATGCATAACGGCTAATGGCTCGATACCAAAACCATTTGCGACAAATTCAGCTTCAGCTGCGGGGGCGTGGGTCATAACCAGATCGACGTCGCCATTTTCACCTAAGCGCAGGGCTTTGCCTGTGCCTACGGCAAGTACTTGAATTTCAGTTTCGCTAACCTGCCGAAAATGGCTTAATAAATGATCCAATAAACCCGAATTATAGGTACTGGTGGTGGTAGCAAGGCGAATACTATCTGCTTGTACTGGCAAGCTAAGAAAAATGGTAAGAGCAGGCCCTATAAACCAATTTTTCATGATAGTCTCAGGTTACTAAATTAGTGGCACATCATGTGGCTGACTACCATGCTGACCGCGCTGTCGTAGGAAATGATCCATAAGGGTCAAGGCAACCATAGCTTCTGCGATAGGTGTAGCACGAATACCCACACAAGGGTCATGTCGCCCTTTAGTTACCACCTCAACAGGATTACCATGAATATCAATGGATTGACCAGGTAAATGCAAGCTTGAAGTTGGTTTTAGAGCGATGCGGGCAACAATATCTTGGCCGCTACTAATACCACCCAAGATACCGCCGGCATTGTTTGACATAAATCCGTCCGGGGTCATTTCATCGCGGTGCTCAGTACCCGGTTGTTCAACAGAAGCAAAACCAGCACCAATTTCAACACCTTTCACGGCATTAATACTCATTAGACCATGGGCCAAATCAGCATCTAAACGGTCAAATACAGGCTCACCTAAACCAGGTGCAACACCCGTGGCAATAACCGTAACCGCCGCACCAGCAGAATCACCCGATTTGCGCAGGGCATCCATAAAGTCAGCAAGTTCTGAAACCATTTCTGGCTGTCCACAAAAGAACGGGTTGTCATTAACAGTTTCTGGATTTGGGCAAGTTAAGGGAATAGGCCCTAATTGCGACAGATAACCATAAATATGAATTCCCTGCTGAGCTAAAAATTTTTTCGCAATAGCCCCAGCAGCAACTCGCATAGCTGTCTCCCTTGCTGAGGAGCGACCCCCGCCGCGATAATCTCTAACACCATATTTATGCATATAGGTATAGTCAGCATGGGCTGGACGAAATTGGTCTTTGATATTACCGTAGTCTTTTGAACGCTGGTCAGTATTTTCAATCATTAGACCAATAGGTGTACCAGTGGTAACCCCTTCAAACACACCTGACAAAATTTTCACCCTATCAGCTTCACGACGTTGGGTGGTATGCCTTGAAGTACCTGGCTTACGACGATCCAAATCAACCTGCATATCGTCTTCAGATATGGGCAAACCAGCTGGGCAACCATCAACAATGGCACCTATCGCCGGACCATGGCTTTCACCAAAGGTTGTCAGGGTAAATAATTTACCAAATGTATTGCCAGCCATAGTGTTTCCTATCAATTAAGCTTACTGACACTGATTTTTAAAATAAGCGTCAAATAGTAGCTGAATTATAACTGATCCAGACTCAGTCTGTCAGCCGTCGTTAGCGCCTTTCACCATCAATTTAGACTGCCGCCAAGCAATAAAATCTTGTTGCCACTCACGGCATTGATCTGCAGTTAAGCAAAACACACCATTACCGCCATTTTCTAACTCTATCCATACAAATGGCACCTTAGGCAATTGTGCTCTTAAGGCCACCTCACTATTGCCAACTTCGATGACTAATAAGCCTTGTTCAGTTAGCCAGTTAGCCGCCTCAGCTAATATAGTCGCTGTTAAAAGTAAACCGTCACTGCCTGATACCAAAGCCAACTCTGGTTCATGAGCAAATTCTGCCGGCATAGCAGCAAAATCTTTGGCATCGACATAAGGAGGATTGCTAACTATCAAATCATATCGCGCCTGTTTTGGCAGACTGGCATACACATTAGAGTCAAACACCTGCACCCTTTGTTGCAGATCATAAGCGGCAATATTTTGCTGTGCCAAGGCCAATGCGGCAGGTGATATATCCACCATATCAACCATAGGAATGTCCATTTGCAAAGCCATCGCTATACCAATACAGCCACTGCCACAACAAATATCCAAAGCTCGCTCCGGTGTAATTGATAACATTGGCGAGAAATCTGTAAAAATTAATTCTGCTATGGGGGAACGGGGGATAATCACCTCCTCCGCCACACCAAATTGCACCCCAGCAAACCAGGTATAACCCAGTAAATAAGGCAAAGGCACACGCTCATCAATACGTCTTTTTAGCCATACATAAAGCTGCTGCTGTTGGTCTTGTGTAAGAGTGTTTTGTAATACCTCAATATCACTATCAAGGGAAAGCTGACAAGCACCAAGGGTAAGAAAAACGGCCTCGTCCCAAGCATTATCTGTGCCATGACCAAAAAACACCTCAGCATCTTGTAGTGCTTGTTCGGTATCCTTAATCGCTTGTTCCACCGTAACTGTCATATTATCTCCTAAGCAACTTACAAACTAAGGCTTATTTAGTGTGTCTAAAAAAACGCCATTGTAAGCCATGCTATCTATGGTTACCATTATGCTAATGTCAGATTGAAGTTTATCCACCATGTCTAATGATAATGATTTTAGTAAATTAGTTGGCGAAGTAACCCGTTTAAAACCTTCGGGTCGCAAATACAATACTTATGCTCCTAATGATAGTGCCACTAATAAATCTGCACGCCGGGCAGCTGCAACGGCTACCACTCAGGAAGCTGCTGCACTCAGTGATGAGGGCTTTGAGTTATTAGCATCAGAAGAAAACCTGACGCACTATCGTCCGGGCTTAGATAGAGCCACTCTAAAACGCTTACGACAAGGTCATTTTCGTCCTGCAGCGACATTGGATCTGCATGGACTTAATGTAGAGCATTCTCGTGATCAAGTTTGGTGGGCCATTCAAGAAGCGTTAAAACATAATGATCGTTGTATTCGCATTGTGCATGGTAAAGCTGGTACTGGCTATCGCGATGAAAAAGGTGATTTGCAGGATATGGGCACAGCATTAATCAAATCCCATGTTAGTCATTGGCTGCAGCAAATAGAAACGGTGATGGCATTTTGTTCAGCGCAACCAAAAGATGGCGGCACAGGTGCCGTTTATGTACTATTAAAAAAACAGCCTAAAACTAAAGGTTAAATCAAATAAAACTAATTTAATATTAGGAAAAAACATAGCCAACCTTTACCTTTGATGTCAGTTACAGTATTGTGCGGCCCTTATTTCGAGGATTTTTTTTGGGATTAATCATGGAACAAGCATTTGCAAAAATCATTTCAGCTATTGGGGAAGATTTAGATCGTCCAGGTCTACAAGACACACCTAAAAGAGCAGCGAAAGCATTTGAATTTTTAAATAATGGTTATAGTAAAAGTTTAGATGAAGTGATCAACGGAGCACTCTTCCCCTCTGATAATGAAGAAATGGTCATTGTTAAGGATATTGAGCTCTATTCCCTATGCGAACACCATCTTTTACCCTTTATTGGTAAATGTCATGTGGCCTATCTACCTTCTGGCAAGGTATTAGGGTTATCAAAAGTTGCTCGAATTGTGGATATGTTTGCTCGACGCTTACAGATTCAAGAAAATATGACCAAGCAAATTGCTGATACTATTATGCAAGTGACCGACGCTAAAGGCGTTGGTGTGGTGATTGAGGCACAGCATATGTGTATGATGATGCGGGGTGTGCAAAAGCAAAACGCGAATATGAAAACCTCAGTCTTACTCGGTAAAATGCGTGAAGATGCCCGCACTCGTGCCGAGTTTTTAACCCTTATCACTTCATAAGATCACTTAGTGAACAGACTCTGTGTTATTAACAGAGTCTGCTGAGCATGGTTGTTATGCCCTCTGCAGCAGCAACTCAATTAATATTTCTGCACACTTTACCGCCTGATTTTCCATATGCATATGATGGCCTCCCGGTAACGCAACCCAGTTTAACTGAGACACCGCCTGAGCCCTTATTTGAAAAGCTTTATTGGTTTGCAAGTCATCACCTACCACTAAGGTAACAGGACATGATAAAGCGGCTAAAATGGCAAGTACCTGCTCCTCACTAAAACGTACCGGAGAAGGCAATGTAGCGCGTCGATCAGAGCGCCAAACTAAACCATCTGCAGTGGATTTAATCGCCCTTTCAACTAATAAGCGCGCAGCGGACTCCTGCACACTAAATCTACTAGTCATACGGGCTTTAATGGCCGTTTCAAGAGATGCGATGGCCTTTGGTTTGCGCTTTTGTTGTTGCAGTTGTGCGGTAACGGCTTGTTGTAGTTGCAGAGGCGTTTCTGCAACTGGCCCAGATAAAGGGCCAAGGGCTTCAATGGCCAAAATGGACACTACTTTATCAGGTAACATATTGGCTACCAAAGGTGCGACACAAGCGCCCATAGAGTGGCCTAACAAGATGACTTTATGGAGGCCTTTAGCTTCAATAAATTGGACAACGTCGATAGCATAGTCCCAGATGGTATAAAAACAGCCAGCTGGGCGATGAAAACTATGGCCATGACCTGCAAAGTCTAAAGCATAAAAGTCGACTGTCGCTGGGATATCTTGCTGCATTAGATGCTTAAGCATAGGCGTAAAGCTAGCACTATTATCTAACCAGCCATGCATAGCCACAATACTCAGTTCATGCTCAGATTCGCCAAAAGCACAATACTGATAGCTTAATTCACCTTGGCTTACGGCCTGCTTATTAAACACCTGCCACAGGGGTTTAGACATGAGCAAGGGTCTCCAATTGCATACACTGGCGGGCAAATACCGAGCCCGATAATACGGCTATTGAAGCTGGCATCATGGGTTCACCGGCAAATATATCACCATGACAGAAATAGCCAATTAAACTACTTATTAAGGGTTGATGGGTTACCAGTATGGTATCAACTTGAGGCAGACTAAGTAAAAGTTCTTGTACAGTCTCACATTGACCATCAGGTGTGATGTTATTATTTAGCGTCATAGCTCCCAGATGACCTAAATATTCTTGTAGCAAGGCACTTGTTTGCTGGGTTCTTAGATAAGGGCTAACAAGTAATTGCTCAAAGCCCTGCCAATCAATTGCCTTATTATTAGCTTGCTGTATCACCTGCTGTTGACCATATTCAGATAATGGCCGCTGGCTGTCTGCAGCGGCTTGCCAAGTCGCCTCGCCATGACGCATAAGTAAAAGACGCATATATTGAGCTCAAAAATATTATTTACCAGATTTAATACCTATAAAAACTGGCATCTTACTTAACTATCAATGCAATATTAGTAAGTGAGAATTAATCTTGCATACAAGCGATCAATCATCAGGTGTTAGATCACTATGCTTGTCTTCGGCCATAGGTTGTGATGCAGCCGTTGGCCAATCATTAAAGGGAAAAGGCTTCTGCTCTGTTTGATAAATTAAGAATTGATAGCTTTGCAAAATAAAAGTTGCCAAGCTACTACTAAAGGCATAGATTTCAGCCTGTAAATTACCACTGAACAAGCGATAAACAAACTGCACTAGGATTAATAAAGTCAATATAGACACTGCGATTTCAGCCAAAACCAAAAACAACAGCATAAATACCAAACGTAGCCAAAAAGCTTCAGAGGTAAGATTTTTTATAAATGCCTGCATATGATTAATTCTCGTAAACGATTGTTTCAGTAACCCTGTGTTAAACAAAATAGCCTTAACACGCTGTTGCAGTGACTACCTTAACTGCGTTGCAACACAAACTCAACGTCAGAATTTTGATCCCGTCCCATTAAAGAAGTTACCATTGATTTGGCTTCGGCACCCTCATAAACTAACGCATATAGGGCATCTACTAAGGGCATATTTAAAGCCAATTTATCGGCTTGCTGTTTAACTAGTGACAGGGTATTGACACCTTCAGCCACTTCTCCCAATTCCTCTATGGCTTGAGCCAAGCTTTTGCCTTGTCCAAGGGCATAACCCACCCGATAGTTACGACTCAGGGGTGAGTTACAAGTCACAATCAAATCACCTACACCCGATAAACCCAAAAAGGTTAATGGGTTGGCGCCCATTTGCACCGCCAAACGACTCATTTCAGCCAGACTTCGTGTCATTAACATACTACGGGTATTTTCACCCATATTCATGGCCGCACTCAGGCCGGCGGCAATAGCATAAATATTCTTCAGGGCCCCACCCAATTCCACACCATAACGGTCATTACTGGCATATACCCGAAAGAAGGTACACTGCAATAAATCTTGCAAACGTTGACGTAGGTCTTGATTTTCACTGGCAATCACTGTGCCTGCTAAATGTCTGGCGGCAATTTCTTTAGCTAAATTAGGCCCAGATATCACACCCAATGGATTATTGGGGAAATAAACCTCTAGCACTTGGCTCATTAACAGAAAGTGTTCTGGTTCTATACCTTTGGTAGTGGTAACTAGATACTGCTCAGGCTTAATATAATCTTTTACTTGATCTAGAACACTGCGAAACACTTTACTAGGAACAGAAAATAAAATGGTATCTGCTGCAGCAATGGCCGCTGGTAAATCAGTGCTAATTTGTAAGTTTGAGTGTAGATCGTAATTTGGTAGGTAGCGCTCATTTACACGCTTATGCAACATATTATGAGCTTGCTGTTCATCACGAACCCACAAACAACTAGGGTGGCCATTTTCAGCAACAATATTAGCAAGCACAGTACCAAAACTACCCCCGCCAATAACCAACACACGGTGTTGACTTGTCATATTAGTCTTCCAGTAGTTTTTCGGGGACAGGCTCACAGTTAATGGGTTTACCCAGTAAAGCCTCTAGATCAGGTAGTAAGAATGCATCATCTTCCGAAGCAAAGCTAATTGCCATACCTGAAGCCCCTGCACGCCCTGTGCGGCCTATGCGATGTACATAGTCTTCCAATTCCTCGGGTAAATCATAATTAAATACATGACTTACACCATCTACATGAATGCCTCGCCCAGCCACATCCGTAGCCACCATGACTGGGGTTTCACCAGTGCGAAAACGCTCTAAAGTCTTAACCCGTTTCTGTTGTGCTACTTCGCCAGAAAGCAAAGCACTAGCAATGCCATCTCTCTGCAATCGTTCAGCCAGTTCACGGGTCACATGACGACGATTAGCAAATACAATGGCACGTTCAATATCGCCATCCTTTAAACTGTTCAGTAAAACCCGGTATTTATCAAAGGAAGAAACAGATAGGAAACGTTGGTCAACAGTCTCAGCGGCCAAGTTTTCTGGCTCAATTTCAATATGCACAGGCTCAAAAGTCCATTGCTCAGCCAAACGTAAAATTTGCTCAGAGAAAGTGGCGCTAAATAATAATGTCTGTCGATCCTGTTTCTTTGGTGTCTGCCGAATAATTGCTCTTACATCAGGAATAAAGCCCATGCTTAGCATACGGTCTGCTTCATCCAGCACCAAGGTTTCTACTTCACGTAAATTAACATGCCCGCGGCGACAAAAATCCAACAAACGGCCAGGGGTAGCGACCATAATATCCACATGCCCTTTTCGTAATTGTCGCTGCTGAACCTCAAAATCCATTCCTCCAACTAACTGCCGCACACGCACATCAGTAAATTGAGTAAGTTGATCAGCATCACTGGCTATTTGCATAACCAATTCACGAGTGGGCGCTACAATTAAAGCCCGCGGGGTACCTAAGCGGCGTGGCCCTTGAATAGGAAAGTCCAGTAGATCAGTAATTATCGAGATTAAGAATGCCGCCGTTTTACCAGAGCCAGTTTGGGCTTTACCCGTGATATCCATACCTTGCAAAGACTCTGGTAAGGTTAAGGCTTGTATAGGACTACAATATTGGTAACCTTGAGCTTGCACACCTTGCATCACCTCATCAGGTAAGTCTAGGTCGTGAAAGCGTAATTTGCCCTCCACTTGCGGCACTTGAAAATCCTCAAGTGTCCAGTCTTCAAGTTGACTTTTGGCTTGTCGTGCAGAACTCTTCGGCTTAGTTTTTTTGGCCTGAGGACTACCTTGTGGGTGGTTTTGTGGTTGCAAAATCGAGATCCAAATTGATGGGCATTTACCAGTCTTTGGCACGGAGTATAGAGCCTTTGTAGCTGGTATACAAATCTAACCCAAAAGCCTAGCTTAAGTGTTGCTTATAAGGCGGTAAAGAATCAAGCAATTGCTTGCCATAACGCTTGCTAATCAAACGCTTATCTAAGACAGTTATACGCCCCTTATCATTCTCATTACGCAATAATCTGCCCGTTGCCTGAATAAGTCGCACACTGGCTTCTGGGACAGAGAGCTGGGTAAATGCATTACCGCCACTAACCTCAATCCACTCCGCTAAAGCGGCAGGCACAGGGCGATCAGGAACAGTAAAAGGCAAGCGTGTTATGACGACATGGGTTAAGTAGTCACCGGGCAAATCGATACCTTCAGCAAAGCTGGCTAAACCAAACAGGATGCTACCTTCACCATCATCAATACGTTGTCGGTGTTGTTCTAATAACCGTTGTTTGGATGAATCACCCTGTTGCAGAACCATATCTTGCCAGCGACTAGATAGACCACTAAACACTTGCTGCATCACCCGCCGCGAAGTAAACAGCACCAAACTCCCTTCATGGGTTGTTAAATGTTTTGGTAGAGCACTAATCAGGGCTTGTACAAAATGCTCTTCCATGCCTGGTTCAACGGCGTCTTCAGGCACGGTAATAGAGGAAGCTGAAAAATCAAAGGGGCTAGCCAGAGCCAGCATAGTACTCTCCTGACTTAATCCTGTGTGCATCAATAACTGATCAAAACGTCCCACAGCCATAAGTGTAGCCGAGGTAATCACAGCAGCAAAGCAGCGTTGCCAAAGATTCTGTTGTAACAATTTGTTGGCCAAAATGGGACTCGAGGCAAGTTCAATATCAACCCGTTCTGGTGTTTGCCAGTGCTGCAACCAACGCGCCATTGGCACTTCTCCAGTTTCTTCAAGGGTCGCATATGATTGCCATAGTAAGTCTTGGGAGAGGCTATTCTGAGCCCAAGCGCCAGTGACAGCAAAATAGGTCTCGGCCAAACTCGCTTCTAAACCATTTTGTTCACCTTTAACTACCTCATCTACCACTTCATGTAAGCAATCAAGATCGCGGATTAAGCGTTTGGTCAGTAAGGATAATTGCGCCGCTTGTGTACGTAAGGCGTCTGGCACAACACCGTTAGCAAAGCGCATACTAGCAACTTGTTGATAATCATCTTGGGCGGCAAAAGCCGGCTGTTCAAGTAAGCGTTCCAGCTCAACCATTGCCGTATCAAGACCTTGGAGATGTTCTTGAATATTAATGCTTAAACGCGCGCCATGACCACCGCCCTGCCAATCTTTAGCAAAGCGTTTTACCCCAGTGCGAACTTGGGAATACCAACGCAATAATTGCCTAACACCCTGTTGATGCGTAAATTGGCGTAAGGTCTTGTCGGCAAGATGATGGCCCTCATCAAAGACATATATGGCATCTTCAGGAGCAGGTAATATAGCCCCACCACCGAGCTGTAAGTCGGCAAGTACTAAATCATGATTAGTAACGATACAATCAACCTGTTCGAGGCCTGCTCGGGCTTTAAAAAATGGGCACTCATTAAAAAAACTGCAGCGGCGGTTTGTACAACCTCGATGGTCAGTAGTGACCGGCCGCCAATGATCCTCAGGTAAAGCATCTTCCCATGCATCACGATCGCCATCCCATTTACCATCGCCAATGGCACTCAGCATATCTTGATAGAGTACCTGCTGATCATTATCCAATTGCAGGGCCAATTCATCCTCAAACAGAGCCTGATTGGGATCAATAGATTTATGGTTGGAGAGGACGGCATCTAGTCTGGATAAACACACATAGCGACGCCGCCCCTTGGCTAATAGATAATTAAAATCTAACTGACCATGGTGTTTAATGGCTGGCAAATCCTTAGCCATAATTTGCTCTTGTAAGGCAATAGTAGCAGTACTGATAACCAGCTTCTTGCCTAGTGCTTGCGCCACAGGCAAAGCCGCGACGACATAGGCAAGGGTTTTACCTGTGCCCGTCCCTGCCTCAACTATACAAGCTGGGTTTTCACCCAAGCGAGAACCATCACTATCTTGTTTAATTGCTAACAAATGATTAGCTATAGCAGCAATCATTTGCTTTTGCCCCCAGCGAGGCTTAAGTGCTAAACCAGTTATTAATTCGCGGTAGAGAGTTTGTATCGAAGTTTTGATTTCTTTAGCTTGTATCACAAAATAATCCAATAAAGTCAGTTAATACTGACTGCAGCTACAACCATACTTGCTGACTAGTCTAACCACCACGCAAATTTGAGCAACCGAAAAAAAAGCTTGCCAGCAAGAATTTAACTGTTAATATATACAGTAACTGTATAAATACACAGTTTATCACAGGAATAAATTTTTGTCGGCATTATCGTGAGAGGCCGTTATGTTAAAACTTACCCCACGTCAGGATCAGGTACTGGCTTGTATTCGTGACCATATTAATGATACCGGTTATCCGCCCACGCGGGCCGAAATTGCCCAAGAGCTGGGTTTTAAATCACCCAATGCAGCGGAAGACCACCTAAAAGCGTTGGCACGTAAAGGAGCCATTGAGATTATTGCTGGTGCATCCCGAGGTATTCGCGTGCCAGATATGGATGAACCGGAGGATCAAGGTTTACCCATTATTGGTATGGTAGCCGCAGGTAGCCCAATGCTCGCGCCAGAGCATATTAGTGAATATTGCGCACTACCAGATGGTTTATTTTACCCTAAGGCTGACTATCTTCTGCAAGTCAGTGGTATGTCCATGAAGGATATTGGCATTTATGATGGTGATTTACTCGCTGTACATAAGACAGACCAAGCCCGCAATGGCCAAATCGTTGTCGCCCGAGTTGATGATGAAGTCACCGTAAAGCGCTTCCAACGGGTTGGCAATAAAGTGCTGTTAATTGCAGAAAATGAAGATTATGCGCCCATTGAGGTGGATCTTAACCGCCAACGTTTAAGCATCGAAGGCCTAAGCGTTGGCGTTATTAGACGCAGTAGCTAAATCATCTAGAGTGGGAAATATTAGAGATTAAAGCAAGGATGCTTAACATTCCTCTAACTCAGCTTGCACCGTATCAAGTATGGATTGCTGAGCTCTTATCCATTCTCCTATGGGCCATTGGTCTGGATCATCTAGGCTATCACTCTTAACTATATCAATAGTCATTATCTGAGCATTTGCTGAAGCATGAGCTGGTGCCACAGTGGCACCTTCAGTAAAGATAACTTGCGCTTGCTGTAAAGCTGCCAGATGGCCACCTTCCAGTGCCTGTTTAAGTACTTGGGCCGATGCGGACAAGAAACTTTGCTCTTGTAATAGGGTTAAGATCTCAGTTAGGGAAAGATTAGCCGTAGCTAACATACGCGTATCTGCTAACTGTTTTAACACAGCAGCAGCCAGACAGTGGCCTGCTTGCAATAAATGATAAACAACGGCGCCCTGGTAGGCGCGCCTTTGTGCCCGTTGACGCCAGTAATCTGAACTTTCTGTATCGCCATAGGCAGCCAACATATCCTGCCATAATATATTGGCATAAACGCACTGCTGACGGCTAAGACGAAGCGCTTCTTGCATTAAGATTTCTTGGCTTTTGCTTTGCTAGCTTTGGCTGCCTCAACCCAACGACCATTCTCATAGGTTGCGCGCCAACCACTGGCTTTCTTATCAACTTCAGTCATCACATATTGGGCTTGGGATTTACGACTGAAGCGAACAATACTTGGATTACCATCGGGATCTTTCACCGGTGCAGTTAGTAAAAAACTATATTTAGGATCTAAGCGATCTTTTACTGATAGTAATTCTGCAATTAAGGGTGCACGGGTTTCACGATTTTTTGGGAACTTGCTGGCAGCCAAAAAGAGCCCAGCAGCACCATCACGCAATATGTAGTGGTCATCGACTTTTTCACAAGCCAGTTCCGGCATAGGAATAGGATCCATTTTAGGGGGTGCAGGCTGGCCACTGCGTAATAGTTTACGCGTGTTTTTACATTCACTGTTTGAACAATCAAAGTATTTACCAAAACGGCCATTTTTCAAATGCATATCATGACCACATTTGTCACATTCCAATTTTGGCCCATCATAGCCTTTAATGCGGAACTCACCCTGCTCCACTTCAAAGCCCGAGCAGTCAGGATTATTACCACACACATGTAACTTACGCTTGGCATCAATCAGATAACTATCCATTGCTGTGCCACAGAGTTTGCAACGATGTTTTTGAATCAACAGCCGAGATTCAGCTTCATCATCGGCATCCACGGCAACCACCTCATCACCAGAGGTCAAATTAACCGTCGCCTTACAACGTTCCTTAGGCGGTAAAGCATAACCTGAGCAGCCTAGGAATACCCCTGTGGAGGCTGTGCGAATGGTCATTGGGCGACCACATTCGTTACAAGCAATATCGGTCACAGTGGGATCATTGGCGCGCATACCACTGGTGCTCTCGGCTTCATTCAACTTGCGCATAAAAGCCCGGTAGAATACGTTTAATAGACGTTTCCATTCCGTTTCACCACCAGCAACACTATCTAAGCGTTTTTCCATATTGGCAGTAAAGTCGTAGTCCATCAGATCAGCAAAGCTTTCTTCCAAACGATCAGTAACAATATCGCCCATTTTTTCCGCATAAAAACGACGGTTTTGCGCACTCACGTAACCACGTTCTTGAATCGTAGAAATAATCGCTGCATAGGTAGATGGACGACCTATCCCTTTTTTCTCTAACTCTTTAACCAAGCTAGCCTCTGAGTATCTTGGGGCAGGCTTGGTAAAATGCTGACTAGGTTTCAATTGCTTTAAGTTAATCTGATCGCCTTCTTGCAGATCAGGAAGTAACAGATCATCTTCTTTATTGCTGGCACTGGGTTGCACTTTGGTATAACCATCAAAGCGCATAATACGCCCACGGGTACGTAGCTGGAAGTCACCAGCGGCAATGGTAATGCCGGTACTGGTAAACTGTGCGGGCATCATCTGACAAGCCACAAACTGACGCCAAATTAATTCATATAAACGTTCAGCATCGCGCTCCATACCCACTAATTGGGTAGATTTAACATTTACATCTGAAGGACGAATAGCCTCATGAGCCTCTTGTGCGCCATCCTTGCTAGAATACTTATTGGCTGTTTTAGGTAAATACTGCTCACCATATTGATCAGCAATAAAGTCACGGCAGTTAGCCACGGCCTCCTGACTCAAATTGGTTGAATCAGTACGCATATAGGTTATATGTCCAGCTTCATATAAGCGCTGCGCCATCATCATGGTCTTTTTAACCCCAAAGCCTAGGCGCGTACTCGCTGCCTGTTGCAATGTTGAGGTAATATATGGCGCTGATGGACGACTTGACGTTGCTTTGTCAGTACGGCGCTGGACAACAAAGTTTTGCGCCTCTAATTCAGCTACAGCGGCTTGTGTCTGAGCTTCATTATTGGGGCGGAAATCACTCCCCTGATATTTAAACACCTGCGCCACAAAAGCCTGTTGTTCAGTGTTTTCTACATCTGCTTTCACTTCCCAATATTCTTCTGGAATAAAAGCACGAATTTCCCGCTCTCTTTCAACCACTAGCTTAACTGCAACAGATTGGACACGCCCTGCAGATAAGCCACGAGCAATTTTAGCCCATAATAGGGGGGACACCATAAAACCAACAACACGATCAAGGAAACGTCGTGCCTGTTGAGCTTCCACTTGATCCATATTTAACTGCCCAGGAGCGGCAAAAGCTTGGGCTATGGCGGTTTTGGTAATTTCATTAAATACCACCCGTTGATAGCGACTTTCATCGCCACCAATAGCTTCTTTTAAATGCCAAGCGATAGCCTCACCTTCACGATCCAAGTCCGTTGCTAGGTAGATGGCGTCAGCATTTTTTGCTATGCGTTTTAATTCATCAACAACTTTTTCTTTACCGGGTAGTATTTGGTAATCAGCTTGCCAGTTATTTTCTGGGTCAATACCCATACGCCGGACAAGCTGACGCCTTGCGCGAGCAGCTTTATATATTTCTTTATCTTCAGGAGCCATTTTACGCACTTTAGCTGCCTCTGCGGCACGTGCTTTAGGATCACTACTAGAAGCTGAACCCTTGGTAGGCAAATCACGAATATGCCCAACACTAGACTTTACAATAAAGTCATTGCCAAGGTATTTGTTGATGGTTTTAGCCTTGGCTGGCGATTCGACAATGACGAGGGATTTACCCATTTAATTGGTTCCAAATATAATGACTATACTAGTCATACCAAGCTATTGTAGACAGCTCGAAGTTGTAAGTTCAAAGGTGATAGTGCAAAGCGCACTTAGTTTAGACTGCAAAAAACTAAGGTCAAGCCCTTTTCAGGTTAATATTCACTATCTATTTTTAAAATTTCATTATTTGGAGTAAAAATCAACCTTTAAGATAAATATATTCAAAAAATTTCTTCGTTATGGGTATATTGTGACACTCAACCACCTACTCGAACTTGATCAAGCCAACAGATAAAGATGACAACAATATACCCATGTAGAATTAATTGGTGCTTATAACCTAGCTGTATCTATACTCGTTCAAATACAGTAGCAATACCCTGCCCCATACCGATACACATTGTAGCCAGACCAAATTCAGCATCTTGCTTTTGCATGCGGGTTAAACAACTTAGGGAAATACGCGTACCCGAGCAACCGAGAGGATGGCCTAGGGCAATAGCGCCACCATGCAAATTAACTTTGTCATCTAAACTATCTAACAACTTAAGATCTTTTAATACGGTCAGGCCCTGAGCTGCAAAAGCTTCGTTTAATTCGACTACTTCAATATCATCCATAGCCAGCCCCGCTCTTTGCAAGGCTTTTTTGCTAGCTGGGACTGGCCCATAACCCATTATAGACGGATCACAGCCGGCAACGGCCATGGATTTAACTTTTGCTAATGGCTGTAAACCAAGTTCTTGAGCTTTGGCCCCCGACATCATTAATAGTGCCGAGGCACCATCAGAAATTGCGGAAGAGGTTGCTGCCGTAACTGTGCCATTTTTTGGGTCAAATACTGGCTTTAACTGACTGAGAGATTCTAGATTGGTTTCTGGGCGAATCACTTCATCCACATCAATCATCTGTATATGGCCCTGCGCATTGTGGCCTTGAATAGCAATAATCTCTCTGGCAAAATCACCATTTTGACTCGCTTGGTGGGCTAATTTATGAGAACGAACGGCAAATTCATCCTGCATCTCTCGGCTAATGCCATGCATTTTACCCAGTAGTTCAGCCGTTAATCCCATCATCATGGCCGCTTTAGCAGCGTATTTGCTTGCCGCAGGATTAATGTCTACGCCATGATCCATAGCCACATGGCCCATATGTTCAACGCCACCAACCATAAACACATCACCATTTTGCGTGGCAATAGCTTGGGTGGCTGTATGCAGAGCTGCCATAGACGAACCACATAGACGATTAACCGTTTGTGCCGCAACGGTGTGAGGTATACCACTCATCAAAGCCGCTTGGCGGGCAACATTAAAGCCCTGTTCTAAGGTCTGGTTAACACAGCCCCAAATAACGTCCTCAATATGAGCAGGTTTTAAGGCCTGATTGCGGGCTAAAATACCATCAATCACAGCGGCCGATAGATTCTCTGCACGCACATGACGAAATACGCCCCCTTTGGAACGCCCCATAGCAGAACGGGCACCGTCAACAATTACTGCGTCATTTGCTTGAAAACTCATGTCTTACTCCCGTTATTGGCCTTTGGCCTGCATATTGCCATAAAAAGTTTCGCCGGCTGCGGCCATACTGCGTATTGAATCAGGCACAGAAAATAGTGGACTTTGTGCGGCTAAGTTATCAGCCATCTCACATATGGTCTGTAAGCCAAGGGTGTCCATATATTTACAGGCGCCGCCAATAAACGGAGGGAAGCCTAATCCATATACTAGTGCCAAATCAGCTTCCGCTGGCGAGGCAACAATATTTTCCTCTAGACAACGCGCCACTTCCAAACATAGAGGCAACATAAGGAAATCAATAATCTCTTGATCTTCCATAGTTACTGGGGCGTCATTAAGGGCTGCCAAGGTAGCCACAATTGTCTCATCAACAAGTTTTTGCGGGCGGCCTTTACGATCTTGTTCATACTGGTAAAAACCTAGCCCATTCTTTTGCCCAAAACGTTGCTTGTCATACATGATGCTGACAATGGCTTCACCTTGACCTGCCATCCGCTCAGGAAAGCCTTCGGCCATGACATTTTGACAATGATGAGCCGTATCAATGCCCACCACATCTAGCAAATAAGCGGGACCCATAGGCCAACCGAAACGCTCCATCAGTTTGTCAATGCGGCGGAAGTCGACACCCTTTTCCACCAACATACCAAAGCCACCAAAATAGGGAAATAATACGCGGTTAACAAAGAAACCTGGGCAATCGTTTACTACCACAGGCTTTTTACCCATAGCATTGGCATAAGCTACCGTAGTGGCGATGGTTTTATCGCTAGTTTTGGCACCCCGAATAATTTCTACCAAGGGCATACGATGCACAGGATTAAAGAAGTGCATGCCACAAAAACGGCTCGGATCTTGTAAAGCTTGGGCTAACAGGTCAATGGAAATAGTAGACGTATTAGAGGTTAACACCGCATGTTCTGGCAACTGTTGCTCTACTTCAGCGAGGACTTGTGACTTAACTTTGGGGTTTTCTACCACTGCCTCAACCACAAGATCGACATTAGCCAAGTCAGCATAATTTAATGTGGGCCGAATTTGATTAAGAATTTTAGCCATTTTTTGGCTGTTTAAGCGCCCACGACTGACTAATTTATCTAAGATTTTTGCCGCTTCGTCTAAGCCTAATTGTAAAGCTTGATCGGCAATATCTTTCATCACGATGGGGATACCTTTATATGCCGATTGGTAAGCAATACCACCGCCCATAATGCCGGCACCCAAAACTGCTGATAAATTAACTTCGGCTGCTATTTTGCTATGTTTTTTAACGGTCCGTTTGAGGTACTGATCAGCTAAAAACAGCCCTACTAAGTTAGTCGCAACGGAGGTTTTACATAACTTAGCAAAGCTCTTAGCTTCAACGAGCAAAGCCTTATCACGACTCATATTGGCATGTTTTTGAATAGTCTTGATGGCTTGTACTGGAGCTGGGTAATGTGGGCCGGCTTTGCCAGCAACAAAACCTTTGGCGGTCTCAAATGCCATCATCTGTTCGATTGGGGTCAAGCCAAGCTTAGTGTTTTTTTGTGTCTTCCGTTTAGTGAAATCTAATTCGCCAGCTATACAACGCTGTAACAGATCTACACCTGCATCTAATAGAGCATCGGCATGAACAACCGCATCGGCTGCACCGTCAGCCATAGCCACAGGGGCTTTTTTGGTACTGCCACTACAAATCCATTCAATGGCGTTATCAACACCAATTAAACGCGGCAAGCGGACACTGCCACCCCAGCCGGGCATAATACCTAGCTTGACCTCGGGTAACGCCACACTGCCCTGTTCAGACATAATGCGGTAATCAGCGGCCAAGCACACTTCAAAGCCACCACCAAAGGCCATACCATTAATTAAAGCGACACTCGGAATTGGCAGGTCTTCTAGCATATTGAAGGTATTATTGACCTGCATATTCATGGCCATTAATTCATCTTCAGGGTAAGCAAAGAAGGATAGAAATTCAGTAATATCAGCGCCAACAATAAACGCTGACTTAGCACTCGTAAGCATTAGACCTTTGATGTTGCTATCAGCTTTGATGACAGATATTGCAGCAGCCAATTCCTCAAGGGTGGCAGCATTAAACTTATTGACAGATTCGTCAGTCAGATCAAAGGTTAATTTAGCGATCTGCTGGTCGTGCATTGCAACCTGCACGCCTTTGCCCGCATAGATCATGCATGGACTCCTTATTAGTTAGATTGCCCAAAACAGATAAGTATTAGAGCAAAATTCATACAAGCGTTTTATTTTCCCTCTCAAGTTAAAATTAGTGCCTATTAATGTCAACCATGACTGACTAGACACAATATAATTGAACAAGCTAAAGCGCTTTAAAAGAAGTACCAAAATTTACAAAGACTGATCTATAAGATCCTTTAATACGCCCACCAGCTCATCAAGCTCAGCAGGTGTCGCATTTTCGTGCCAATAAGCAGCAACATTAACGGGAGACGCACCAAGGGCATAAACATCCGTTGGTAAACGCTCTATAAGCAGACCTAAGGCTTGGGTTTGTTGTGCTGATAGGGCACCCTCCCCGCGATTCCAACACCAACCTACAGGTAATCCTTTGGTATTAAGGCCGCGGGCGCGAAAAATTTCCCAATGATGATTTTTACTTAGTTGTTTGCTCGCTGCGCTGGGACGTGGCACATTGTAGGATGTTGCCAATTGACTTTCGGGAGCTATTTCTCCTTGTTCCCGAGGTCCTTGTATTTTTCCAATACGAACTTGCACTCCCTGCTGCATGGCCAACTTACGAATCTTGGCTTGCGCCCTTTGCACTGGCGTTGGCAAAACCCATGATATGGAGCCTGCTAAAGACAAGACGACTAGGGCAACAATTAACCATTTATATTCCATAAACCAGTATCCACCAACTAATAAACTGCGCATTTCGGTCTGTCAGTGTAACACTTGTTATATACCTAGCGCCTTATGTTAGACTGAAAATTAAGCAAATATTTAACTCTGCTACCCACTAATTATGATAAGTATTTAATACTTATTTTTTAAGTTACATCAGGACTGCTGGAGAATATAAAGTATGCAAACCTATAGCCATATTCTTGTTGCTGTTGATCTTAATGAAGAAGCCGAACCGGTTAGCAAAAAGGCCTGTGAACTAGCCCAACTTACCGGTGCTAAATTACACTTTATGCATGTCACTGAGCCTATTAGCTATGCCTATGGTGGTGATGTACCCATGGATCTCAGTGCCGTTCAAGAACAATTGCACGAACATGCCAAAGAACGTATGGAAGCCTTTATAAAAAGTGGCAATTTACAAGCCCATAGTAAGATTTTGGCCAATGGCCATATTGAAGCAGAAATTCATCGGGCTGCAGAAAAGATTGGTGCTGATTTAATTGTTGTGGGTAGCCATGGTCGGCATGGATTAGCTTTATTGTTAGGCTCCACCTCAAATAGTGTTTTGCATGGTGCTAGCTGCGATGTCTTAGCCGTGCGGATTTAACTAGGCTAACATTTCCTCAATTTCCATCCAGCGCTCCATAGCCTGTTCTAAGGCTTCTTCTTTGGCACTAAGTTGCTCTAGCTTGTCACTCACTAGGGTATGCTCCTGAGCGTAGAAATCAGGGTCTCCAACCTCATCTTGTAGCTTGGCTAATTCCGCCTCCAAGGCTTCAATAAGTTCTGGTAATTGATCTAACTCTCGTTGCACTTTATAACTCAGTTTTTTGGTTTGTTTAGCAACGGCAGGTGGCGCTGGTTTACTAGCAACTTGTGGTTTTTCTTTGTCATTGGTATCTATATCCACGAAGGCGCTTTGTAGGCGTCCACCACGGTCAAACCAGTCACTATAGCCACCTACTGATTCCTCAATATTTCCTTGGCCATCAAACACCAAACATGAGGTAACCACACGATCCAAAAATATCCGGTCGTGACTAACCAACAACACTGTGCCTTTATAGTCAGCTAATAACTCCTCCAACAACTCTAAAGTCTCAATATCAAGATCGTTGGTTGGTTCATCCAACACAAGTACATTCGCTGGCTTACTAAATAACTTGGCTAGTAACAGACGATTGCGCTCACCACCGGAAAGACTACTGACGGGGCTCCGAACTCGTTCTGGGGAAAATAAGAAGTCACCTAAATAGCCCATTACATGTTTTTGTTTGCCATTTATTTCAATGCTTTCACGCCCTTCAGCTAGATTATCCATCACGGTTTTATCAAGTTCTAGCTGATCACGTAATTGATCAAAATAGGCAACTTGAATACGCGTGCCTGTTTGCACCTTGCCAGACTGGGGTTTTAACTCCCCTAACAGAATACGTAGTAAAGTGGATTTACCAACGCCATTGGCGCCCACTAAACCAATACGATCACCTTTGATTAAGGTAAAGTTAAAGCCGCGCAACAGCGTTTGTTCACCATAACCATGATTAACTGACTGCATTTCGCAAATAAGCTTGCCAGAATCTTGCCCCCTAGCCACCTGCATATTCGCAGTACCCTGTCGCTCGCGTCTTTGACTACGCTGTTTGCGCAAATCTTCCAAGGCACGCACGCGCCCTTCATTGCGGGTGCGTCGAGCCTTAATTCCTTGACGAATCCAAACCTCTTCTTGGGCCAACTTTTTATCAAACAGAGCATTATGACGCTCTTCCTCAACTAGTTGTTGTTCACGATAAGCCAGAAAACGCTCATAGTTGCCTGGAAAGTAATGCAACTGACCGCGATCTAGTTCCATAATGCGGTTAGCTAAGGCTTGCAGGAAACGTCTATCGTGGGTGATAAAGACGATTGCACCATTAAAACCTAATAATTGTTGTTCCAACCACTCGATAGCCAATAAATCTAGATGGTTGGTAGGCTCATCAAGCAATAATAAGGTTGGTTCTGACACCAATGCGCGGGCCAAACTGACACGCCGCCGCCAACCACCAGATAACTCACTTAAGGGTCGGCCACCATCAAGTTGTAAGCGGGATAAAATACGCTCAACTTTGTTTTCCATTTGCCAACCATCTAGCTCATCTAATTGTTGGCTAACTTGTTCAAGCTTTTGCATACCGGCTTGATCGAGTTCCTGGCTAGTGAGGCTGGTATGTTGTTGGCGCAGAGAATAAACGTCAGCCAAGCCCATGGCTACTACCTCAGCCACTTTAAGGTCTTCTCGTTCAGGTAAGTCTTGTTGCAAATAACCAATTCGACAAGCAGGGCTGCGCCAGACAGTGCCCCCATCAGCTAACTGTTCTCCCGATAGGACTTTCATTAGACTAGACTTGCCAGCCCCATTACGGCCAATTAAACAAATACGATCGCCCATATCGATTTGTAATTCCACGCCATCAAGCAAAGGCGCCGAGCCATAGGCCAAATGAACCTGTTCCAGCCGCATTAAATTCATATTTAAACCTTAATTAGTCAACCAGTCAGTTGTGACTCGATCATATCTAGAATAATTATACCGAATCTAACAGGGTTACAGTGACTAGCTGGGCACTTATTTACGAAAAAGTCTGTCTAACTTGCCAACTAGGAAGGCAAGTCGTTAATATGCTCAGGATTTACACAATTCTGCCCATATATACTTTAGCAATAGTCATCTTTATGTCTACAGACTCAGTTAGCAAAAATGCAAAACCATTTATTGATATTGGTGTCAATCTGACCAGTAGTCGGTTTACCAAAGACCTACCGGATGTTATTAGTCGCGCACAAGCACAAGGTGTATATAAACAAATTGTCACTGGTACAAATTTGGCCTCTAGTCAGGAAGCTGTTCAATTATGTCACCAATATCCACAGAGCTTGTATGCCACGGCTGGTTTTCATCCTCACCATGCTAGTGAAGTAGATGCCCTAAGCTGGTCTGCTCTTGAAACACTTTGGCAAGAGCCAAAAGTGGTTGCTATAGGTGAAACTGGTTTGGATTTTAATCGCAACTTTTCTCCACCTCAGCAACAATTGGATAGCTTTGAGAAGCACCTGCAAGCCGCCTGTCGATATGAGTTACCTTTATTTTTACATGAGCGGGATGCTGAAGATGCGTTTTTTGAGCTTCTGGCCCATTACCGTCCACGTTTGTTAGCAGGCGCTGTATTACATTGTTTTACTGGTTCACAAGCATGGTTAAAGCGCTTGCTTGATTTAGATATTTATTTTGGCATCACCGGCTGGGTGGCGGATGAGAGAAGAGGTCAAGATCTACGAGATGCAGTACCTTTGATTCCTAATGAGCGTCTATTGATAGAAACAGATGCGCCCTATTTACTGCCTAGAGATATGCGCCCCAAACCTAAGTCCAGTCGCAATGAACCGGCCTACTTACCTTCTATCGCGCAAACTGTAGCCAATCTTAGACATCAGAAAGTGAACGATATCGCCCAACATACAACACATAATGCTCAGCGTTTGTTTAACTTACCAGCCAATAAGTAAGGCCAAAGCTTATTCTGCTCTTAGCCCCTGGACGAAATGTGCCACCTCTGTGCTTTGAAAAGGCCAATCTAAGCAACTGTCTGAGCTTTCATGCCTTAACACAGGAATACGCTCACCAAAGCGTTCAAATAAGGCATCGGATTCAGCTATATCGATGATCTCAACTTGCACACAATTCAGGTCCAAACTAGATATCAATACTTGTTCAGCTTCATCACATAGATGACAGCCTAAGGTTCCTAGCAGTTGTAATTGCAACATGGTTACAAGCGGGATGTATTGTTGCTAGTGACGACAATACAATCTTGTTTATTCATATTGCGTAAACGATAAGGCTGATTACTGGTTATATAGTAGGCATCTCCAGCAACAAGCAACTGCTCATTAGCATCAACAGTCACCATTAGTTCGCCACTAATCACAATGCCCGCCTGTTCGCCTTCAGAAACCTGCATTGAAGGCCCTGTATCACTGTCTGGGGGATAAATCTCATGCAGTAGGGATAACGCCCTATGTTCGTGGTTAAAGCCCACTAAGCGTTTAATAATACTACCCTGCCCCATATCAGGTAATTCACTAGCTTTATAAAAAACCTGCTGTTGCTGGGGCTCATCATTGCTGAAAAAAGCCTCCATAGACATAGGCAAACCATCTAGTACTTTTTTTAGAGATGCTACAGAAGGACTAACACGATTTTGTTCAATCAGGGAGATTGTACTGTTAGTAACACTCGCGCGCTTCGCCAACTCACGCTGGGACAAGCCACGCTTGGTGCGCACCTCTTTTAAACGAGCCCCAACATCAACGTCAAAACTCACTCTTTAGTCTCCCTATCTGTTGTCTTTTCAGGAGTATCTAATAAATTCTCATCTGCTGCATTTTCAGCGGCTTGTTGCAGTAATTCTTCAGGCAAAGGCTTTTTCGGTTTTATGCCACCTAATTTAACGATACTCTGGGCTCGATTAATAAGATTACCACGGCCAGTTTTTAAGCGTTTAAAGGCCGTATCATAGTTATCCTGAGCACGTTGCAACTGGGTTCCGACACCCATCATGGCGGCAACAAAATCGACAAGCTTTTTATGCATTTCTTCGGTTTGGCGAGCAATTTCTTGGGCATTTTGGCTCTGATGCTCATAACGCCAGATATTGTGAATCGTGCGCAATGCCATTAATAATGTCGCTGGACTGACCAACATAATATTGCGCTGCATAGCGTCTAAGAATAATGCTTCACCCTTGTCACTTTGCAAGGCCAGCATATAAGCGGATTCGACGGGTATAAATAACAACACATAATCAAGACTGCGAACACCTTCCGCATCCTCGTAGGATTTGCCACTAAGATTAGTAATATGGCCACGAATAGATTGCAGATGCTCTGCTAAAGCTTGCTCGCGCAGAACTTCATCATCAGTGCTGTGATAGCGGTCATAGGCTACTAATGATACTTTAGCATCGATAATAACATCCTTATTATCCGGCAAATGGACAACCACATCAGGTTGTAAACGTTTGCCACTTGTTTGGGTAAGATTAACCTGCGTATGATACTCATAACCATTGCGTAAACCTGATTGCTCGAGTACTTTTTCAAGTACCATCTCACCCCAATTGCCTTGAGTTTTATTATCCCCTTTCAGCGCTTTGGTGAGGTTAATTGCATCGGTACTTAGGCGGACATTTAAATCTTTAAGTTGGCTAATCTGCTCCACTAGACTGCGCCTATCTTGCGCCTCTTGGGTATAAACATGATCAACCCGCTTACGGAACTCACCTAATTGCTCACGCAGTGGAGTCAGAATCAAATCAAGTTGTTGCTTATTAGTGGTATTGAGTTGTTCACTTTGTTTATTAAGTGAGGCTTCGGCAAATTGTTTCAGGAAGCCTTCAAACTCTTGTTTGGACTGCTTAAGTTGCTCTGCTTGCTTATTACTGGCCTGAATTTGTGCCTCTAATTGGGCTTTACTAGCCGCCAATTGCTCTCGACACTGGCTATAGTTGTGCTGCAGTTCCGTATATTGCTGTTGCAGATTTTCTTGAAGCTCTTGTAAGTTAGCTAACTGTGTTTGAGTTTGCTCTAGTTGGCTTGCTAATTTGGCATTTTCTAGCTGCAAATGCTGCTGCTCAGCAAGGCTTTTTTCATAGCCACCATTGCCATTTCTATTTGCCATACGTCTAACAGACCAGAGCACGACTAGTGCAACCAGGGCAATTGTTAGCCAGGGCAACCACTCAAGCAACATATTATGCCACCCAATCAATAAGCACTGGAATTAAGACTAGCCATCCACCAAGACAATATATAAGTGTACCCAATTTGGCGGATAACAAGCGTTGCAGAAAAACATAATAAAGGGCGGGAAAAGTGACAATCAAAAAGGCGACTGGAATCCACCAAGCAAATTGTTGCCAACCATAGATCAAGGCTAATACCAGAGCCACAAAAGCCAAATTACCCGCCAGCATAAAGCGCTTGGCAGTATTGCTTTGCTCTGTTGATATATCATCACTAGGGGCTGATAAATTATCTTGCATAACCTGACGAGCACTTAAGGCACCTGCCATAGATAAACCACCGGCAATGGTAAACAGGTAAATAGGTTCCACGCAAAAAGTCCTTTCAGGTCAACTTGTAAGATGGCCACATGATAGCATAAGTGGCGCTAAGGTGGCAGATTATTGGTTAGTGCAGTTGGCTACCATAATCAGCATTGATGGGTCTAAGAGCATCATAATTTTGGCGTAATTCAGACAGAGGTTTCAAACCATGATCATCAGGATCTGTAGGCATATCATGCCAATCGATACTGCTAATACAAGTCATCATATCGTATTCACCAATGATCGCCTCCAAGAACATTAGTACAGCCTCAACCCTTAGGTCCTCAGCATGAATATTGATATCCTCAAGATACAGATCTAAATGCAAATTACCTTGTACACTACGGAGACTAAAGTAGACTTCTACTAAATGTACCAGCAAGCCATTCAAATCAATGGCATCTGGAATATGCTTGTCACGTTGACTAAAGGCTAAGGGCTTAATACCCTCTAAAACTGGCGCCGCAGCAACTAGTTGCAAAACTTGGTCAATACCTTGCTGATAACCATCACAGCCAAATACCATATGCACAGTAGCGGCCTCATCTGCAGGAGTGCAGAATACCGTCAGACAGGGGTCTATAGCCTGTAAACCAGCATGCAGCTCATCTAACAGCTCGGTAGTTAATGTTGCGCGGTCACTAACTAGACTACACAATTCTTGTGCATTATCACTGACCAGTTGCCAAAAAGCTTGTATATGGGAATTATTGATGTTCATGATACCTTGGGAGCTCGTTTATAAAGTGTAGCAAAAATTATTCTGCTTACACCTCTATAAACAAAAAGGAGTGCCAAGCACTCCTTTTATACTGCTAGCAAAGGGTTATTACTGACCCATTTGCTGCTTGATCAAATCACCAATAGTGGTAGGACCATCAGCTTCCACAGACATGTTCTTCACATCACGGATAGCTTGCTTCTCGTCATCCATATCCTTGGCTTTAAT
>JBMZUZ010000009.1:0-99180 GCA_049625185.1 Pseudomonadales bacterium
ATATTTTATAAAGTTTTCATTTTTATTATTAAAATAATCAAAGATATTTTTTTCAGAAATTTATTAAAAAATTGTGAAAATATTTTTGGTATGCGAGAAAAGAGTTATTGAGGTAGGGTTATAGAAAAATACTTAAAAAAAGTCCCATAGTTGGGGACTTAATTGCAGATAAATATATATCGTTAAAAAACGATAATTACCTATATAAAGACTAAGATGTCAAAGATGTCATACCACCCATATAAGGCAATAAAGCTTGGGGAATGGTAATGCTGCCGTCAGCCTGCTGATAGTTCTCTAATATAGCCAGTAATGTGCGGCCTACAGCCAGACCAGAACCATTTAAGGTATGCACTAGTTCTGTCTTACCTGTAATTGGATTACGCCACCGTGCTTGCATACGGCGTGCCTGAAAATCACCCATATTTGAGCAAGATGATATTTCACGATATTTATCTTGGCCAGGTAACCAGACTTCTAGGTCATAGGTTTTGGTGGCTGAAAAACCAAGATCACCGCCACAGAGTATAACTTTTCGATAAGGAAGGTTAAGGGCTTGTAAAATAGCTTCGGCATGGCCGGTAAGTTCTTCTAAAGCGGCTTCTGATTGTTCCGGCTCTACTATCTGCACCAGTTCAACTTTTTCAAATTGATGCTGACGAATTAAGCCTCTGGTATCTCGGCCATGACTTCCAGCTTCACTCCGAAAACAAGGGCTGTGGCAGGTATAGCGCACTGGCAAACTAGCTGCATCAAGAATCTCATCGCGCACCATATTAGTTACAGGCACTTCCGCTGTGGGAATTAAATAAAAATCACGCTGCTCACTAGGTACTTTAAACAGATCTTCTTCAAATTTTGGTAGTTGGCCAGTGCCACGCAGTGAGTCCGCATTGGTTAAATAAGGCACATAGATTTCCTCATAACCATGATCACCCGTATGGGTATTAAGCATAAATTGAATCAGGGCACGGTGCAGGCGAGCCAACTGCCCCTCCAAGACCATAAAGCGCGCCCCAGCAAGTTTGGTGGCAGCTGCAAAATTAAGCCCACCTATACCCTCACCCAGATCAACATGGTCTTTAATGGGAAAATCAAACTCCGGCTTTGTACCCCAAGTTAATACTTCCACATTATCATCTTCATCAGCGCCTGCTGGCACACTGGAGTGTGGAATATTGGGGATACCTGCTAAAACGCTATTTAGTTCAGACTGCAATGCTTTAAGTTGTTGCTTACTAGCGTCTAATTTGTCGCCTAAGGAACCCACTTCTGCCAATACTTCATCAGCCGATAACCCCTGAGCTTTTAGCTGACCAATTTGCTTTGATTTGCTATTGCGCTCACTTTGCAGATTTTCAGTATCTATCTGCAATTGTTTACGCTGTGCTTCTAAGGCAGACAATTGGTCAACGTCCATCTCATAGCCTTTAATACGTAATTGCTCAGCAATTTGGGCGGCGTTATTGCGAATAAGTTTGGGGTCCAGCATTAGTGATTCCTGGTAACTGTAGTTAAAATTCTTTATTGGCTTAGTAACCGTGTAATAGTAATACCGATATAGGCAGCACCCACGGATAACACCACACTTAATAATATATTGGTTATTGCAACAGCAAACTGCCCTGCTTCCAATAAGCGAATGGTATCCAAAGAAAATGTAGAAAAGGTTGTAAAGGCGCCTAATAAACCGACCATTAGCAAGGGTCTTAGCCACTCTGCTAATAAGGTTTTCTCTTGGATTAATACAAACAAAATACCCATTGCTAATGAACCAAGTACATTAGCTAGTAACATGGCTACAGGCAATTTACCTGTAGTAGCAGGAATGGCAACTTGTAAAGAGTAGCGTAATAAGGCTCCTACAGCGCCACCACAAGCGATAAATATAAGGGTATTCACAACACAACAACCATTATTTATTTCTATTGGTGATACGTCGAGGATTATAGCCTAGTTGATCACTATTTATAACGCTTTGTAGGGCTATCTTGGTTTAATTGCTGCAAACTAGCGAGCTTATCGGCGATTTTACTTTCCAAGCCTCTATTAGAGGGCTGATAGAGCTCCAAATCTGCTAATTCTGGAGGCAAATAACATTCGCCAGCAGCAAACGCCTGCTCTTCGTTATGGGCATAACGATACTCAGCACCATGTCCCATGCTTTTTGCTAGCTTGGTTGGTGCGTTGCGTAGGTGTTCTGGTACATCATAGCCAGGCTCATCTTGTACCAATTGCATAGCCGCTTTAAAAGCCATATGCACAGCATTACTTTTGGGCGCGCAGGCACAATATACGGCAGCATGGGCAATGGCTCTATTGCCCTCAGCGGGGCCTAGGCGCTCAAAAGCTAGCCAAGCATTAGTGGTGACTTCAAGAGCTCTAGGGTCAGCATTACCAATATCCTCTGAGGCAATAGCCAGTAGACGACGGGCAATATACAAGGGGTCACAACCGGCATCTAACATACGTGCTAACCAATACAGACTAGCATTAGGGTCGGAGCCTCGTACTGATTTATGAAAGGCGGATATCTGATCGTAAAAGATATCGCCACCTTTATCGTAACGTTTGGGACTAGTTTGTAATACTTCGGCTAACAGTTCGATAGATAACTGACCATCTTGATCATTGGCTAAATCACTGGCAATTTCCAATATATTAAGAAGTCGTCGGGCATCACCATCAGCTGCTCGGGTAATTAACCCAGCAACTTTGTCATCTATTTGCAGGGATAAATGGCCAAGGCCACGATCTTTATCAGCTAGTGTCCGGTTTAATAATGCTAGTAAATCTTCTTCTTGCAGACTTTTTAGAATATATACTCGAGCACGTGACATTAAAGCATTATTTAATTCAAAGGCAGGATTCTCGGTAGTAGCGCCAATAAAGATAAAAGTTCCGTCCTCTACATAGGGCAAAAAGGCATCTTGTTGTGACTTATTAAAGCGATGCACCTCATCAACAAATAACAGACTACTTCGACCCGACTGTATCTTTATTTGCTGAGCCTCTTCAACGGCGGCACGAATATCTTTCACCCCAGACATTACGGCAGAAAGATTAATAAAATGGGCATTAGTGGCCTGACTTAATAATCGCGCTAAAGTGGTTTTACCTACACCTGGAGGCCCCCATAGAATCATGGAGTGCAATGGCCCACCAGCTACCACTTGGGATAAGCTTTTACCTGGCCCTAATAAATGCCCTTGACCAACATATTCAGTAATATTTTGGGGGCGCATCCGAGCTGCAAGGGGCTGGTAACCGGTGTTTTGTTGCGTATCAAATAAATCTGGCATGGCCATGGCCTAACGCATATCAATCAGATCAGTATCAGCAGGTATCTGAAATTGAAAAACCTGATCAGGAATAGCTGCACCTTGTACTAGATTAAAAAAGTTCATCGCGGTTTTTTGTTGCAAGGTATCCACTAATTGCATCTGCTTTAGTTGGCCATCGAGGATATACAATTTAATGCTCTCGTAAAGGCTCTCAGTGTCTTTGGGCACTAACACAAATTGCTGCATACCATCACTACCAATATTTACCTGCACTTCAAAGTGCTCGGCTATCATTTGCTGATCACCGCTTAATAGTAATGCAGGTGTAGCGGTTACCCGAGTATCCAGAATTTGCACTGTCACTTGTTCCAAATCGGGATCATAAATCCAGACTTCTTGGCCATTACTGACAATAGTTTGGGCAAAAGGATCTTCCGTTTGCCAGTAAAACTTGTTCGGTTGTAGCAACTGCATTTGGCCACGGGTTTCTTGCAAACGACTGCCACTGGCATCCAGTAAATACTGCACAAAATCAGCTTGTAAACTAGAATAATTGCCTAAATGTTGCGTCAACTGTTGCGCTGGTGTGGCTGCCCATAACGACATAGAAAAAAGCAGTGAGGCCATGCCAATAATGCCAATAGTGACACCTTGTAGCCGCTTAAATAAATAAACCATATTAATCCCTTACTGGCGGAGGTGCTAATACTTCACGACTACCATTATGTGCCTGACTAGTGATCACCCCTGCCGCTTCCATTGCTTCAATCATGCGCGCTGCGCGGTTATAGCCAATCTTAAACTTGCGTTGCACTGAAGAAATAGAAGCCCGTCGAGTTTCAGTCACAAAGGCCACAGCTTCATCATATAACTGATCCATTTCTTCTTCGTAATCACCACCCGCCGCTGTGCTACTACCACCCTCTTGATCGTAGGCACCTTCAATAATAGCTTCGACAAAATCAGGGGTGCCAAGCTGTTTCCAATCTTCTACTACCCGATGGACTTCGTCATCACTAACAAAGGCACCATGAACACGTTCCGGGACACTTTTACCGGCTGGTAAATACAACATATCACCATGGCCTAATAGACTCTCTGCCCCACCCTGATCCAGTATAGTACGGGAATCAATTTTCGAGCTTACTTGGAAAGCAATACGGGTTGGTACATTCGCTTTAATTAAGCCCGTAATAACATCAACGGAAGGTCTCTGGGTAGCTAAGATAAGATGGATACCTGCCGCTCGGGCTTTTTGCGCAATACGGGCAATAAGCTCCTCCACTTTTTTTCCGACAATCATCATCATATCGGCAAATTCATCAACCACCACAACAATATAGGGGAAAGCCTCTAAACAAGGGCGATCTTCTAAACTCTCACCAGCCAGCTCATCAGGCTTCCAAGTTGGGTCAGGAATATACTCGCCTTTTTGACGGGCATTAGTAACCTTAGTGTTATAGCCCGCTATATTTCGTACCCCTTGGGAAGCCATTATTTGATAACGGCGTTCCATCTCGGCCACACACCAGCGCAAGCCACCGGCGGCTTCTTTCATATCGGTAATCACTGGCGCTAATAGATGAGGAATACCATCGTAAATAGATAATTCCAGCATCTTTGGATCAACTAATAATAAACGTACCTGATCCGGTGTTGATTTAAGCAATAGGCTTATCAACATGGCGTTTACACCCACGGACTTACCAGAACCTGTGGTACCAGCAACCAGCAAATGGGGCATCTTAGCCAAGTCGACAACCACAGGCTTACCGGCAATATCATTACCTAACCCCATGGTTAATGGGCTACTTGAGGTCTGATAGGTTTTACTACCAATAACTTCACTAATGCGCACCATTTCACGATTTTGATTGGGTATCTCAATACCAATTACCGACTTACCGGCAATCACTTCAACCACACGCACACTCATAACCGCCATAGAACGGGCTAAATCTTTAGCAAGATTACTAATCTTACTGACTTTTGTGCCGGGTGCTGGTTGTATTTCAAAACGTGTTATTACTGGGCCTGGGTTGACTTCAACTACTTCCGCAATCACCCCAAAGTCCATTAACTTGGCTTCTAAAAGTTCACTTAACTGAGCCAGTTCTTCTTTACTAACGCCAGGGCTTAAATTGGCTTCAGGTGGATCTAACAGACTGACAGATGGGCATTGGGTAGGCTTTACAACTTTGCCATCCTGAGTAACTGAAGAATCACCTGTATCCTGTTTATGGGTCTTTTCTAAGGGAACAATTTTTACATCACGCTTGGCATTGTCAGAATTTACAGAGGCCACAGAGGCGACTGGTCCATCTGCCACACTCGGTGTGGCTTTGGCTGGCTTATTGGTCGCTGCAGGTTTTGGTTTTTTAGCCACTGGCTTGGGCTTTTTCGCTAAAGCAGATGCCACATCATTATCACTAATTTGCTGCTCATCTGCTTGGCCAAATAATTCAGCAGTGCGACCCACCTTCACATTTTTCATGGCGTCTTCGTTGCTGGATTTAGGTTGCCACATTTTTTGCCAAGCTTGGCTTATTGTATTGCCCCAACGAGAAAACAAACCTGGTTTGGCAGATTGTTTTGGTGTGGCTGTAGTAATTTTTCTCGTTGTTGCTGGCAGTTTATCCTGATCTTTAAATAGGCCTTGCCAGCCTGCTACAACAGCATTTTCTAAATAACGCCCTGTGCCCTCGGTGATTTGCCCCCAATTAATATTTAATAAATGAGTTAGGGCGAGAAAAGTAACTGTGAGTAATAATAGGTTAGCCCCAATAAGCCCAAGGGCTTGCACCAGTGGTTGCGCAAAATTAGCACCAACGACCCCACCACTACCCTCAGGGTAAAGTAAGCCGCTATTGTCTAGATGAATGGCAACTAGGGTGCTTGCCCCTAGCAAAGTAACAATTAGAGCAATTAATTTATACAGGGTGTCATGATTTTGACTATTACCTATATCGAGTATTTGTAAAAGATTACGAGCAATTAAAACCAGTGGAATGATAAACGCAACCAGACCAAATAAAAGTAATAAAACGCTGGCAAGTCCGGAACCAATGTAACCACCCAGATTATTTACATCCGGCGTATCACTGGCTTTGGAAAAACTTGGATCCAAGGGATCATAGCTGCTAAGGACAAGTAATAAATAGGCACCGATAGCTAAACCTAAAAGCCGAAAGCCATACCAGCTATAACGTTGATAAAGTGCCTCAATAGTAAACGCGGTTTTCACCTTTGCCACAAATGTATCCCTTTATTTATTTTGTCTTTGCATAGATAGGCTTAACAATCGCCGTTCTAGTAAATACTAGCCCTACTTAAGTTATAAAGTAACCATTGAAATTATACACATCCATAGAGATAGATACCTAATTTAATGGAAAAATTCCAAAAAAAACCAATTTTTTTGCCTTGCAAAGGTCGGTTAATTTAAGTCCATCATAGTTAACAACAGGGAAATGACGATATACTATGTTGTGTCCCGTAAATATCCTTAAATTTATCATGCTCCATCAATTAGCAACGGATAATATTCACTTCCCACCGCTTAGTGAGGCACTAAGCGATCCAGCAGGTTTACTGGCTGTGGGCGGTGATTTATCCGTACCACGCTTACTAAATGCATACCAAAGTGGCATATTTCCTTGGTTTGGTGAAGGTGATCCAATATTGTGGTGGGCACCAACACCACGAATGGTTTTACAACCAGACAAGGTACAAATATCAAAAAGTATGGCCAAATTAATGCGCCAGAAACGATATCAAATTACCTTTGATCAAGCCTTTGAACGAGTTGTTAAACACTGTGCCGATACGCCCAGAAGCACTCAATTAGATCAACAGGCCACTTGGATAGTGCCGGCTATGCAAATAGCCTATAAAAGACTCTTTGAGGCGGGTTATGCCCATAGTATTGAAGTGTGGGATCAAGCCAATCTTGTTGGCGGCCTTTATGGTGTAGCCATTGGCAAGATATTTTGTGGTGAATCGATGTTTAGTCATCGCAGCAATACCTCCAAACTCGCCTTTATAGCCCTTGCACAATGGTTGCAAACATGGCAATTTAACTTAATTGATTGTCAGTTACCTACTGATCATTTGGCCAGCCTAGGTGCTGAAGCAATATCAAAGACAGCGTTTGAAAACTATTTAAGTAACAATGCCCTTTATGGTTTAGACAGTTATTGGAATAAAAAATAGGCTTCAATGATGGATGCTAAGTCCCTTAATCAATTGGTATTCCTTAATACCCCTACCTCGCCTTGTAGTTATTTGCCAGAGCGAGAATCTAGGTCCATCTTTTTACATCCAGAACAAACTATTGATACGGATTTATACACGCAATTAAATCTACTTGGTTTTCGCCGTAGTGGTGCTCACCTTTATCGGCCATGGTGTGATAATTGTCAGGCTTGCCAAGCGGTAAGGGTTGATGTTGCTGGTTTTAAAGCCTCAAAAAATCAGCGCAGAGTGTTTAATCGAAACCAAGATTTAACAGTTACATGGTGTGCCGTTGAAAACACCCCAGAGTATTACGCTCTATATGAGCAATATATTAATTGTCGCCATGCAGATGGTGATATGTATCCTCCCTCAGAACAGCAATTTGATGGCTTTTTATGTCGACCACCGGATAAGGTGAATAGTTATTTTCTGTGCTTTAAAAAAGACCAACGTCTGGTTGGGGTCGCTGTTGTCGACTTACTACCTGATGCCATCTCAGCCATTTATACATTTTATGACCCCGCTGAAGAAGCACGAAGTCTGGGTAAGTTATCTATTTTATGGCTAATTAATTGGGCGCAGAAACAAAATCTGCCCTATGTGTATCTTGGTTATTGGATCCGTGACTGCCAAAAAATGAGCTATAAAGCGCATTATCAACCCCTTGAACGCTTTACCGGACTAGAGTGGCAGCCTATGGAGAAAGATTTATCCGCATAGTTCACTGAGTTTTGCAATCTGTCCCAATTTCGGGCAAACTAGCGCGCTTTAATTGATCTAATATTCACTTTTTTGAGGCTTTAATGGCTAAAGAAGACCAAATTGAAATGGAAGGCACTATTGTAGAAACCCTTCCCAATACTATGTTTCGTGTAGAGTTGGAAAACGGGCATATCGTAACAGCTCATATTTCCGGCAAAATGCGCAAACACTATATTCGTATTTTAACTGGCGACAAAGTTAAGGTAGAAATGACACCCTATGACCTAACCAAGGGTCGTATCACTTTCCGCGCTCGCTAAGCCTTTGATTTTAAATGCTTCCGGGGCTAAGTATTTCTTAACCCCGGTTTTTGTGTGCTTGAATTAAGACAATTAAGCAGGATCTAACAACTTAACTTGTGGCTTGGCTGGCTCAGCCTGCAGTGAAATAGTATCTGTCTCAGGGTCAACATCCACTTTTAATACCCCACCCACATCAGATAATTCACCAAATAGCAGTATTTCCGCCATCGGTTTTTTCAATTCCTGTTGGATTAAACGCGCCATAGGCCGCGCACCCATATCAGCATCATAACCACGCTTAGCAAACCATTCACGGGCAGATTGACTAACCTGCATATGAATTTGTTTATCATCCAATTGCACTTGTAGCTGTTCCAAGAACTTATCGACAACGCCTAGAATAACGGATTCAGGTAACTTACCAAATTGAATAATATCATCTAGGCGGTTGCGGAACTCAGGGCTAAATAGTTTTTTCAGGGCTTCCATGCCGTCCGTAGTGTGATCTTGCTTGGTAAAGCCAATAGAGCTACGGCTCATGGCCTCTGCCCCAGCGTTGGTGGTCATCACCAAGACAACATTGCGGAAGTCTGTAGCACGGCCATTGTTATCCGTTAAAGTGCCATTATCCATAACCTGCAAGAGGATATTAAATACTTCAGGATGGGCCTTTTCGATTTCATCTAACAGCAATACGCAATGGGGATTTTGAGTAACCGCTTCTGTTAGCAGACCACCTTGATCAAAGCCAACATAACCTGGAGGCGCACCAATTAAACGAGAAACAGTATGTCGCTCCATATATTCAGACATATCAAAGCGCACTAGCTCCATACCCATAATACGGGCTAATTGAATAGTGACTTCGGTCTTACCCACGCCAGTTGGACCAGAAAACAAGAAGCTACCAACCGGCTTATTTTCTGCGCCGAGGCCAGCACGGGATAATTTAATCGCATTAGCCAGGGTAGAAATAGCCGTATCTTGGCCAAATACCACACGTTTTAGATTAGTTTCTAAATTCGACAATTGCTCTTTATCCGTTGCCGACACACTCTTAGCGGGAATACGTGCAATCTTAGCCACTACGGTCTCTACTTCCTTAACACCGATACTAGTGACACGCTTATCTTCTGGAAGTAGTTGCTGATAAGCACCCGCTTCGTCTATGACATCAATGGCCTTATCAGGTAATTTTTTATCCGTAATATAACGTTCAGCTAATTCAGCAGCAGCATCCACGGCCTCAGTTTCATAGCTCACTTGGTGATGGCTTTCAAAACGCGAAATTAGTCCACGTAAGATGGCTTGTGTATCACTGACACTAGGCTCTTCCACATCAATTTTTTGGAAACGACGCGCCAAGGCATGGTCTTTTTCAAAAATTCCACGGAATTCCGTAAAGGTTGTTGACCCAATACAATGTAACTTTCCTGAGCTTAGCATAGGCTTAAGTAAGTTAGAGGCATCCATAGAGCCACCAGAGGTTGAGCCTGCACCAATAATAGTGTGGATTTCATCGATAAATAAGATGGCATGGGGCTGTTTTTCAATATCACTAAGTAACTCTTTTAAACGCTTTTCAAAGTCACCTCGATATTTAGTACCGGCTAACAGGGTGCCCATATCTAAAGAATAGACTTGGGCATTAGCCATCACTGCTGGCACGTTGCCTTGTTCAATACGATAAGCAAGGCCTTCTGCAATGGCTGTTTTACCCACCCCGGCATCACCCACAAGCAAGGGGTTGTTTTTCCGTCGCCGGCACAATACTTGTACCAAACGCTCAATTTCTTGTTGCCGGCCAATCAGAGGATCTATGCGATTAGCCTGCACCTCAGCATTAAGGTGAACAGTATATTTCAGCAAGCCACCAGCTTTAGCTTCGCTTTCATCACTATCATTTTCAATGGCCAGATTTTCTTCTTTAGTAACCCCATGAGAAATAAAGTTTACTGCATCCACACGTTCTATATTAGCATTGTGCAGAGCATATACGGCCTGACTTTCTGTTTCACTAAATATAGCAACTAAGACATTGGCACCACTTACTTCCATGCGTCCAGAGGATTGTACGTGAAATACAGCACGCTGAAGAACTCGCTGAAAACCCAGCGTGGGCTGCACATCAACCTCAGTGACATCAGCCGGCAACAGTGGTGTTGTTTCAGTAATAAACATTTCTAATTTAAGGCGCAAATTAGCCACATCTGCTTCGCAAGATGTCAATACTTCAAGGGCAGCAGTATTATCCAATAGCGCCAGTAGTAAATGCTCAACAGTAATAAACTCATGGCGATTATGGCTGGCTTGATTAAATGCTTCTGACAAAGTTTTTTCTAGTTCACGGTCTAACATTGTTAATCCTCCAGCGGTTCTACTTCACAAAGTAAAGGGTGCTTGTGTTGGCGTGAGTACTGATTGACCTGCGCTGATTTTGTTTCTGCTACATCTTTACTATAAATGCCACAAACCCCTTTGCCTTGGGTGTGCACAGCAAGCATTATTTGTGTTGCTTGCTCTTCATTATGGCGAAAGAAACGAATTAACACATCAATAACAAACTCCATTGGCGTGTAATCATCGTTTAATAAAATCACTTTATACATGGATGGCGGTTGCAGCTGCTGTTCACTGCGTTCCAACACCTCGATACCATGATTGTCCTCGGGTACATCCTGACTGTTGCGCATTTTGTCGCTCATGTAGATAACACTATAAATAATTTATAACACAGTTTATTGGGGTGATGAGTGAAATTTTCTAGCGTCTTTAAGAAATTCTTTAATCTTTACCAAACTTTAATAAACAGAGGTTACATATGTGCCAAAATCGACTTGGATAAGTATTTTCTTGGCATTTAGACTTGAAGATTTAAGTCACAGCAAGAATATTACAAGAAACCAATCTCGATGGTGATTCAATGCCTAAAGTTAGGCATAATTGATTTTCCTCTGTTATATCTGAGACGGCCAGTGTCCAATATTATTATCTTTAATAAACCTTTTCGTGTGCTATCGCAATTTACCGATGAGCAAGCACGAGCCACTTTAGCGGATTTTATCGACGACCAAGGTTATTATGCTGCTGGTCGTTTAGATTATGATTCCGAGGGCTTATTACTACTTACTAATGATGGCAAGGTACAACAACATATTGCCAATCCGCGCTATAAAATGCCAAAGACCTATTGGGTGCAAGTTGAAGGCACACCAAGCCAAAGGCAGCTTAAGGCGCTGCAATCAGGGATAGAATTAAAAGATGGCTGGACCAAACCCGCTAAAGTTCATCTACTTGCTGAGGAACAAGTGCAAACCTCACTTTGGCCTCGGAATCCACCTATTCGGGAAAGGCAAAATATTGCCACTAGTTGGTTAAGTTTGACGATCAGTGAAGGACGTAACCGTCAAGTTAGACGTATGACAGCCGCCGTTGACCTGCCTACCTTACGCTTAGTCAGAGTCGCCATTGGTCATTGGCGGCTAGATAATTTGCAACCGGGTGAACGACGTTATGACCAATTACACTTACCGAAACAAGTTAAACCGGTAACTAAAGGCCAAAGATCGAGACGTTCGACATCTGCTAAATCAAAGTAAGCCAATAGTAAGACCAGATAACACTCAACGCCAATGTTTATCTGCCTGTTGATCAGATTGTTTAGCATCAACCCAACGCTTTTCTCCATCGGCGGTTATTTCTGCCTTCCAAAAGGGAGCATCCTGTTTTAGGTAATCCATAATAAATTCACAAGCCGCAAAAGCATCTTTTCTGTGCCCCGCTGCAACACCAACAAGTACAATTTGATCATGACGTTGCAACTGACCATAACGGTGCACTAAACGCACACTAATTAAAGGCCACTTGTCCCGGGCTTGAAGCACGATTTGCTGTAAACTCGATTCTGTCATACCTGGGTAGTATTCGAGCTCCATGGCCGCAATCTTTGCATCTTGAAGATCTCTTACCAGTCCACTAAACAAAACGACGGCACCGGTATCCCCTGGCTGAATAGCAGTTAAATGGGCATAATGCTGGGCAACATCAAAGTCCGCTTCTTGTACGCTTATAAAATCATTGTTGATTAACATTCTTTTATCAACTATTCCTGTTTGTGTTGGCTTCTAAGGGCTCTCTGGGCTGGCTAAAAATACCCGTTTTTGGTAAAATAGTGGGTCTGAATTCACTTGCTTTTCGTGCCTTTAATAAAACCTAATACGACCCCTTATCATGAACCAAAATGCTTCTACTCGGGTAATTGTCGGCATGTCCGGCGGCGTTGACTCTTCGGTCTCGGCCTTGCTGTTATTACAGCAAGGATACCACGTTGAGGGCCTATTCATGAAGAACTGGGACGAAGATGATGGCACAGAATATTGCACGGCTAAAGAAGATCTTGCTGATGCCCAAGCGGTATGTGACAAATTAGGTATTAAACTCCATGCGGCTAATTTTGCTGCCGAATATTGGGACAATGTATTTGAACATTTCTTAGCTGAATATCAAGCTGGCCGCACACCTAATCCTGATATTCTTTGTAACCGCGAGATTAAATTTAAAGCCTTTCTAGATTATGCCATTACTCTGGGCGCTGACTATATAGCCACTGGCCATTATGTGCAGCGACAAGGCAATCAAGAGCAAGCCCAATTAGTTAAAGGCTTGGATGGCAACAAAGATCAAAGTTATTTTCTCCATGCCGTTGGTGCGAAGGAACTGGGTATGACTTTATTCCCTGTTGGAGCTATAGAAAAGCCACAAGTAAGGGCTTTGGCGGAAGCTCATGGTTTAGTTACCCATAGTAAAAAAGACAGCACCGGCATATGTTTTATTGGCGAACGTCGTTTTAAAGATTTTCTCCAGCAATATTTACCCGCTCAACCAGGTGAAATTGTTACCGAAGATGGCGATATTATTGGCCAGCATCAAGGCCTTATGTACCACACAATTGGCCAACGTCAGGGTCTCGGCATTGGCGGTTTGGCTGACTATAATGAATCACCATGGTACGTTGCCCACAAAGACCTCGATAATAACCGCTTACTGGTTGTCCAAGGTAAGCAGCACCCATTGTTATTTAAGTCTGTTTTAACTTGTCAGCAAGTGCATTGGATTGATGGTCAAGGCCCTACATTACCAACCCAGTTAACAGCCAAAATTCGTTATCGCCAGGCTGACCAAGTCTGTACTTTAACAGCTATTACTGCCGACACCTTTAAAGTTGAATTTGCTGAACCGCAACGCGCCGTAACACCAGGTCAATCCATTGTCTTCTATACAGACGATATCTGTCTGGGAGGGGGTATCATTGACTAGTTTGCAATCAGTGGCTTTTAGAGACCCAATACAGCAACGTGTATTAGCTCTGTCTGGGATGGCTCAGGCCGCTCGACTGGTGCATGAGGTAGCCAATAAAGGACAGCTAGACGAAGCGAAAAGTATTGTCTGCTGGCAATCGTTATTTGTCACTGACCCAGAACATATTAGTGATATTTATGGTGGTAATGAATGTTTGCAAAACCTACGTATGGGGCTGGAAACTCTATTGGCTATCACCCAGCAAGATCAAACAGCGCCGGTAGCTGAACTTACTCGTTATATAATTGGCATTCTGCATCTGCAAACCAAATTGAGCAAGTCGCCTGGCCAATTAAGCACTGTGGCCCAGCAATTAGACCGTTCAGCACAGCAAATAGAACTCTATGGGATTGAACATGCTAATGTTACAGCCAGTTTAGCTGAAATATATACCAGTAACTTAAGCCAGTATCGCTTTCGCATTCAGGTCACAGGCAACCCAATTTACTTACAACAGGCGGCCAATGCTAATCGTGTTCGCAGTTTGTTATTAGCGGGCATCCGAAGCGCCATACTTTGGCGCCAAGTGGGTGGCCGGCGCTGGCAGTTTTTGTTCGGTAAACAAAAACTTGAACAACAGTTAAAAACCCTTTTAAATCTTTCACATCAATGATCAATTAGGACCCATTATTATGGAATTGTCTGCTCTATCTGCCCTATCTCCCGTCGATGGTCGCTATGGCACTAAAACTCACGCCCTGCGCCCATATTTTAGTGAATATGGACTGATTAACTCACGGGTCATTGTTGAAATCCGTTGGTTACAACAGTTGGCAGCTAATCCTTATATCAAAGAAGTGGCTACCCTAAGTGATGCTGCCAATAAGGTATTAGATGATATTATCAATAACTTTGATGAATCGCAGGCAACTTTGGTTAAAAACATTGAAGCCACTACAAACCATGACGTTAAAGCCGTTGAATATTATATTAAGCAACAATTTGCTGGTAACAATGAACTAGAAGCTATCAGTGAATATGTTCATTTTGCCTGCACCTCAGAAGATATAAACAACCTGTCCCACGCCCTTATGCTCAAGCAAGGTCTGGAATTTGTAATGCTCCCAGAGATGCAGGAAGTATTAGCGCAAATCAAGCAATTGGCCCACACCTATCAAGACCAACCCATGCTGTCCCGTACCCATGGTCAAACGGCCTCGCCTTCTACTATGGGTAAAGAAATGGCTAATGTTGCTGCACGACTGGAACGTCAAATTAAACAGATTGAAGCAGTTGAATTACTCGGCAAGATTAATGGTGCTGTGGGAAATTATAATGCCCATATTAGCGCCTACCCAGAGATTGACTGGCAAGCATTTGCGAAGCAGTTTGTGGAAAGTTTGGGCTTAACTTGGAACCCCTATACCACGCAAATCGAGCCCCATGATTATATAGCTGAGCTGTATGATGCCATAGCCCGTTATAACACAATATTGATCGACTTTGATCGTGATGTCTGGGGTTATATTTCCATGGGCTTCTTTAAACAAAAAACGGTGGCTGGTGAAATTGGTTCTTCCACTATGCCCCATAAAGTTAACCCAATTGATTTTGAAAACTCTGAGGGTAACTTAGGTATTGCCAATGCAATAATGCAACATTTGGCAGCCAAACTGCCTATTTCACGCTGGCAACGTGATTTAACTGATTCCACGGTATTGCGTAATTTAGGCGTTGGTTTAGCCCACAGTATGATTGCTTATCAAGCCACCTTAAAAGGCATTAGCAAACTAGAAATCAATAGTCAGCGTTTGGCTGAAGATCTTGATAATGCTTGGGAAGTACTAGCCGAACCTATTCAAACGGTGATGCGTCGTTATGGTATTGAAAAGCCATACGAGAAGCTCAAAGAGCTAACTCGTGGTAAAGATATTGATGCCGCTACTATTGCTGCGTTTATTGATGGCTTGGATATGCCTCAGGAAGCTAAAGATAGCCTAAAAGCTTTGTCACCAGCTAGTTATATTGGTAATGCGGTGGAGCAAGCCAAGTCTATCTAAGCCTAACCAATTAATGGTTAGTTAGAAATTAACGCACGTATCGATCCTGTTACCATTAACGTGATCATACGTGCGTTATTCTTTGCAGGAGAGTTTCGTTCATGTTGCAACCTTTAACACACTTTGGGCAATTATCTATAGATACCTTTGTTAAGGAATATTGGCAGCAAAAGCCCATATGTATTCGCAATGCGTTTCCTGATTTAGCGCCACTTATTGCCGCCGATGAATTGGCTGGGCTAAGTTTAGAAAAGGAAGTTGAATCGCGCCTTATTGAAAATCTAGGTGAAATTATTGATTGGCGGTTGCAGCATGGCCCTATGCAAGAAGCAGACTTTGCTAAGCAAAGGGATTATCCATGGACACTGCTAGTACAAGGTGTTGACCAATATGTTCCTGCGGCATTTGATTTTGCTAGTAAGTTCCGATTTATTCCTGCCTGGCGCTATGACGACATTATGATTAGTTATGCGACTGCAGGCGCTGGTGTTGGCGCCCATTTTGATCGCTATGATGTGTTTTTAATCCAAGGCGAAGGCCGCAGACGCTGGGAAATAGGTCAAGCTTGTAGTAGTTCAAGTCCACTCGCTGAGCATAACGACCTTAGCCTATTACAAGACTTCGAGATCATTGAAGCCTTTGATCTTGAACCCGGTGATATGCTTTATTTACCCCCTTTAGTTGCCCATAGGGGTGTCGCTCTCTCAGACAACTGTATGACCTATTCCGTAGGCTGTCGGGCACCTTCATTAAGTGATGTTATGGGTGGTTTTGCTGATTATATTGGGCAACAATTAAGTCCAGACCAACGTTTATGTAATAGCCTCGAAGCCCAGCTACCAGGGGAAATTTCGGCTAATGATATTGCTAATCTACGCCATATTATCGAGCAACAATTAACCGATGAAAATCTAGCACAGTGGTTTGGGAGTATGACTACTGAACCAAAAAATCCCGCTCTTGATATGTCAGAAGAAGCCATGGACACCTCAGAACTAGCCAATATTCTGGCGGATCAATACGGTGTTATTAGAGTATCCGAAGGCGTGCGCATAGCTTACACTTGGCAAGGAGAAGGTGGTTTAACACTCTTTGTTCAAGGAGAGGCTATACCTTGTCCACCGCAAGCGACAGAATTGGCAATGGCCTTAGCAAATGGTTTGGTTATAGCCGTTGAGGATTTGGCGCCATTAATTGCTCATGACGCCAGTGAAGCTTTATTTTTGGTATTACATAATCAAGGTTGGATTTATTTTGATGATGAGTAAGATGATGAGCAAATAGCAGAACAGCTTATATCCTCACCTAACTCTAATAAGGTTAATCAAACTCAATCAAGGCTAATAGAAAGGTGCTCTGGCAAGATATAGCGTCTTTCTAAGCCCTTGTCATCTGTCCAAGCCAATTCATTGCAAGCTAAAGCTAGATCTTCCTCATAAGGACCTGGGTGATATAAACGGTCACCGACAATAGGATAACCTAAACTTGCAAGATGATAACGGATCTGGTGCTTACGGCCGGTTTCGATTTCCACACTAACTAAGCTATGACTAGCATTATTAGCTAAGGGCTGAATATGACTTAGGGCTGGCTTGTTATCAACATCAAGGTTACAAGAAAGAGGTGACTTCATATGACCAGTCACTTTTGCTACGTAAGCCTTATATATTTTATGTTCAGCAAACAAACTACTTAAATAACGAGCCATCGCTTTACTGTGGGCTATCAACATTAAACCTTGCGCAGCACGATCTAGACGGTTGACTATAAAGGCTGTTCTGGCTGGGCTAATATGCCCTTCTACCCAGCGATTTATCGTACAGTGATCACTCCAGCGTGACCCTTGACTAAGCATACCGCTGGGTTTATACCAAACACTAAACTCACCTTCATCGGCCAGCAAAATAGCGGCTGGACAAGTTTGCCCAAGCACTTGAGGGTTATAATACAAAAATAAGGTATCTTGGCTTTGTAATAACCGATCCTGACGTCTTATACGCTTTGTTTGTTTGCCACGTTGCACCCATACGGCGCCTTTTTGCATGGCATCTTTAATAGTATTGCGGGACAGTTCGGTAATGCTCAATAAAGCATCCACGGCCGTTTGTGGCCCTTGTATAACGATTGAAAAAGTTTCTGTATCTTTCATAACTCTATTATACGCTGACAGAACACTTAGCGGCAGTGTCAGCTTGCAAATACAGTTTTAGTGCCACTATTTATTACCTTGATAAAACCCGTGTATGCTTTTCATAACTTCAGTCATTGCAGTAAGCAATTTGTAAAGATTTCAAAAGGTATAAAAAATAAATATGCTGACTCTATTCACCTCAATAGCTAAAGAGTAAAATAATCTTACTACCAGCCCTTAGATTAAAATCTTGTGCAAATAATCTCCCTGCCTTATATCCGTGATGCCAGCCATTATTTTGAGCGTATTCGTCATCTGCAATGGCCACTATTATTAGACTCAAATCAACGAGCTGGTGATTTTGGCCGTTATGATTTGATGATGGCTAATCCTAATGCGCTGATAAAAGTCACCGACGGTACTTGTTATTTAGATACCGGAGATGGGTTTAAAGATTGTGTTCAAGATGCTTTTAGCCTTATAGCTGAACAGCTGCAAGGTTTTAATGGCCCCGATATTAATACACCAGAATTACCTTTTTATGGTGGTGTTGCTGGTTTATTTGGTTATGACTTCGGCCGTACACTTGAAACTATGCCAAATATAGCCACCCAAGATATCGACTTGCCTGATCTATGGGTAGGCATATATCCATGGGCCGTTATTTGTGACCATAAACAGCAAGCCTGCTGGCTAGTTAGCCAACTTGATGATGTAGACACCAAAAAAGTTCTTGAACAATTACAAACTGGTGCTGAAACGAATGACGCACCATTTTCATTGTTAAACGGCTTTAGCAGCAATATGACAGAACAAGAATATGGGCAAAAATTTCAGCAAGTCATTGATTATATTTATGCTGGCGATTGTTATCAGGTATGTTTAGCGCAACGTTTTGAGAGCCGTTATAAAGGCCATCCATGGCAAGCTTTTAAAGCCCTACGTAAATGCGCCCCAACGCCCTTTAGTGCCTACCTAGAAACGGATTCCGGCAGTGTACTAAGCCTTTCGCCAGAACGCTTTTTACAGGTTCAAGATCTAGTTGTAGAAACCCGGCCTATAAAGGGCACTCGCCCCAGAGGCGCTACCGCTGATAAAGATAGTGCCCTGCGCGATGAGCTTATAGCTAGCCCAAAAGACCGGGCTGAAAATTTGATGATTGTTGACTTACTGCGTAATGATATTAATAAACATTGCCTACCAGGCAGTGTGCAGGTGCCAGATATATTTGCCATTGAAAGCTACAGTAATGTGCATCATATGGTGACAACTGTAAAAGGTCGCTTAGCAAGCAAAGACAAAATAATTGCATTACTAAAGGGAGCTTTCCCAGGCGGTTCTATCACTGGTGCGCCAAAGATTCGTGCCATGGAAATTATTGAAGAATTGGAGCCACATCGCCGCAATGCTTATACTGGCTCTATTGGTTATATCAGTTGTCATGGTGCTATGGACACTAATATTCTAATTCGGACCTTAGTTACCAGTGCTAGTGGTGATGCTGAAGGCACCATTTATTGTTGGGCTGGCGGCGGCATTGTTGCTGATTCTAACTGCGCAGCTGAATATCAAGAAACCTTCGATAAGGTTAATAATCTATTACAGGGCTTGCCAAGCAAAAGCCATTAATCTGCCTTTGGTATATTGGCTGTAGTTTATATTTAACGGAGTGGTAAATCTTCGTTGGCAAATAATTCCGCTAATTCTTGGGCATTATTAGTCGCCATCGCTGCATCAACGCGTTCACGTGTCAGATTTGGTGAGAAGCTCTCAATAAAATCATACATAAAGCCACGTAACAAAGTACCTCGGCGAAAGCCAATATTCGTGGTACTGTGTTTAAACAAATGACTCGCGTCTAGGCGCACTAGGTCTTGATCCAACTCTTCTTCAAACGCCATGGAAGCAATAATACCAATACCAAGGCCCAATCTGACATAGGCTTTGATCACATCTGAATCAACTGCCGTAAATACTACATGTGGTTCTAAACCGGCATTATTAAAGGCATCGTCAAGTTTTGAACGGCCGGTAAAGCCAAAGGTATAGGTAACAATAGGGTAACTAGCTACAGCCTCTAAGGTCAATTCAGAAATCGAAGCTAGGGGGTGATCTTTGGGAACTACAATACTACGGTTCCAATGAAAACAAGGCATCATAACCAGATCACTAAAATGCTCAATAGCTTCCGTGGCAATGGCAAAATCAACATCACCATTTGCGGCCTGCTCAGCTATCTGTTTAGGGGTGCCCTGCTGCATTTGTAAGGCAACATCAGGGTATTGGCCAATAAAGGTATTAATAACTTTAGGTAAAGCGTAGCGCGCTTGGGTATGGGTTGTGGCTAGGGATAGACTACCCTTGCGCTCATCACGAAACTCTTGTGCAGTGCGCTTGATACCATCCACTTTCAGCATAATAGCTTCAGCTTCCGCTAAGATTTTCTTACCTGCAGGGGTAATATGGGTTAGATGCTTGCCACTACGAGAAAAAATTTGCACACCCAACTCGTCCTCTAACAAGCGGACTTGTTTACTAATACCTGGTTGAGAGGTAAATAAACTCTGGGCTGTAGCGGATACATTGAGATCATGTTTGGCTACTTCACAAATATATCTTAGTTGCTGTAACTTCATGGAACACCTGCAGATAATTATATTAGTTATATAAATACTAACATATATTCCAAAAAAGTATATAGAAAATAGATAGCCTGCTGCGTTATTGAGCAGCTATTGTCGTCAACAATTGAGCAAAATCTGAGGTATTTGGGACGCCAACTACAGTACTAGAAGACAGCCATGCGCCTTTTTTATCGAAGAAGACTAGTCCTGGCGGGCCAACAATATTGTACTTCTGCATTAGGGCCTGATCTAATTCTGAATTATCGGTAACATCAACTTTTATCACGCTAAAGTCTTGTAGCGCTTGTCTGACGCTATTATCAGTAAACACAAAGCTATCCAACTCTTTACAAGAAACACACCAATCTGCATAGAAATCTAGCATTACTGGTTTTTTATCAACCGTAGCCAGAGCTAACAGATTAGGTATATCTGCCGCTTTTACTTTAACCATATTAGTACTAGGCGAAACTTGTGTAGTTTGAGTAGATAACGGTTTTAATGGCTGTAATAGACTTGCTTGGCCAAGCAATATAGAAACGAACAGAGCAATACTATAGCCAGTCATCAATAGCCCTAGGCCATAAACAATAACCCGACCCAGTATATGTTGAATGGGAGGCTGCCAGCGAGCTACTTGCCATAGTAAAAGGCTGGCAATTAAGGTAAGCGTGGCAACTAAAGGCACCGTTGCTATTGGCAAAATACGATCTAACATCCAAATTGCCAAATACAACATTAGGAAGCCAAAAACGTATTTTACACGGTTCATCCAAGCACCCGCTTTGGGTAAAAATTGCCCAGCTGAGGTACCCACGAGTAACAAAGGCACACCCATGCCCATGCCGAGGGCAAATAGCCCTAAACCACCCGTATAGGGGTCACCTGTCTGACCTATATATAACAGTGCTCCAGCGAGCGGTGCTGCGACACAAGGGCCAACCACTAGAGCGGAAATAACACCAATAATACCGACCCCAAAATAGTGGCCACTAGCTTGTTGCTGACTCAGTTGATTAAGACGATTTTGCAGACCCACAGGCATTTGGATAGTAATCCAATCAAACATAGCAGCGGCAAACACCAAAAATAGCAACACCATAATGGTTATAACAATGGGATGTTGTAACGCTATTTGCAGATTCGCTCCACTTAGCCCTGCCATAACACCAACTAAACTATAAGTAATGGCCATAGCTAAAACATAAGTCAACGACAGCAGAAAGCTTTTGCCGGCACTAGGTTTAGGTGTAATACCCACGATAAGATTAGATAAAATCGGTACCATTGGCAGCACACATGGCGTTAGTGCTAGACCTAACCCGGCTAAAAAGAATACCACCACTAATGCCATTAAATTAGCTTGCGCTAGCTGTTGGGTAAACCAATTTGCATCAGTTCCATAAATACCTTGATTAGAGGTATTAATACCTGTCGCCCCATAACTGGAAAGCGGCTGACCATCAACGGTAGCAACGGGCAAATTAATTTGCGTTTGTTGTGGGGGATAACATACACCCCCTTCCCAACAGCCTTGATAGGTTAAGTTCAAAACTTTATTAGGCACGTTGGGTAATGCGATTTGGAGTGATAGCTGGTTATAGTAAACTTTCGTATCGCCGAATAAGGGATCTAATTTAGGGGTGGCTGCAGGTAAAATCAGAGCTGAGGTAATATCTCGGTCATCAATTACCAGACGTAATTTATCCTGATATAGGTAGTACTCATTGGCTATAGTCCATACCAATACCATTTTATTGCCGGTGATTTGCTTATCTAAAGCAAAGGCCTTGTCGGCAGCCAGAGGATGCTGCTCGGTGGCAAATAATTGGTTAGCATTTACCGCCGAAGTAATAAAAAAGCTCAAACAGCAGCATAATATGGGTAAAAAAGATCGAAAATAGCTATTCATGCAAAAAACTCTTGATTTAACCCATTAAAAATTGAATACATAATGTTACTATAGAACATCTTTTGCACCCTATTATTTTAACCAGTGTGTAGAGATTTAAATAACCTATAAAGTTCTATTATAACGCCATTAGCAAGTTAGAAAACGATTATGATTAACCAACGCGTCGAAGACCTCAATATTGAGAGCCAAAAGGTTCTCACCACACCCGAAGATTTAAAAGCGCAACTACCTGCAAACGATAAAATCACTGCAGCAGTATTGGAATCGCGCCGAGTAATACAAAACATACTGGATGGTACTGACCATCGATTATTTGTTGTAGTTGGCCCCTGCTCTATCCATGACCCTAAAGCGGCAATTGAGTATGGCAAGCGCTTAGTTAAATTAGCTGAAGAGCTAAAAGATTCTTTGTATATCGTGATGCGTGTTTATTTTGAGAAGCCACGCACAACCGTTGGTTGGAAAGGGTTAATCAATGATCCTCATATGAATGATACCTTTGATATGGAGACAGGCCTGACCATAGGTCGTGAACTAATGCTTGAGCTGGCAGAACTTGGCCTGCCTTTGGCTACAGAGGCACTAGACCCCATCTCCCCTCAGTATCACTCTGATCTTTGGACATGGGCAGCAATTGGCGCCCGCACCACAGAATCACAAACTCACCGTGAGATGTCTAGTGGTCTTTCCTGCCCTGTGGGCTTCAAAAATGGTACTGATGGCGGTTTAACTGTGGCGATTAATGCCCTTGAGTCCGTTGCTGCTTCCCATTCATTTTTGGGTATCAATCCGCTAGGCCAAGTATCCATAACCCGCACTACTGGCAATCAATATGGCCATGTTGTGTTGCGTGGTGGTGATGGCAAGCCTAACTATGATTCAGTCAATGTGGCGATTTGTGAACAGGAATTAACTAAGCAAAATCTAAAAACCAATATTATGGTTGATTGTAGTCATGCCAACTCCAACAAAGACCCTGCTTTACAACCCTTGGTGCTAGACAATATTACCCAGCAAATTGCTGAAGGTAATACTTCCATTGTGTCACTAATGATTGAAAGTAATCTTAAGTGGGGTAATCAGAAGATTCCTGCTAATTTAGACGACCTTGAATACGGCGTATCGGTCACAGATGCTTGTATTGATTGGGAAACCACAGAGAATAGTTTGCGGGCTATGGCAACTAAGTTACAAACTGTCTTGCCGCAGCGCGTAAGATAAGCTTTGTCGTTTAAATTATTTATAAAAAAGGAGGCTTTGAGCCTCCTTTTTAGTGTTAGTACAACCTATTACATATAGGCATTATCACGCATAGTGTGATCAGTCTCATCCCGCACGCTATCAAGCCCAGGGACTTTTTCTACCAATGTTTTTTCTACGCCATCTTTAAGGGTTAAATCAACTGAGCTACAGCCCTGACAGCCGCCACCAAACTGGAGAATAGCAATATTTTTGCCTTCTTCTTCCACCATACCCACTAGATTAACGGTGCCGCCGTGTGATGCTAAGCCTGGGTTTATTTCGGTATAAAGATAATAGTTAATTTTCGCTTCAATAGGACTATCATCATCTACTTTAGGCATTTTAGCATTGGGCGCTTTAATCGTAAGCTGACCACCCATACGATCAGCGCTGTAATCGATCATGGACTCTTCCAAATAAGGAACGCTATTTGGCTCAACATACAGACGAAAAGAGGCAAGATCTGTAAATTCATCGGTGATTTTGACCTCATCAGGACGACAATAGGCCAGACAGGTTTCTGCATTGGGTGTTCCTGGGTCAGCAACAAAAATGCGCACGGCTATGCCCTCTGCATTTTGTTTGGCCAACAAACCAGCTAAATACTCCTCAGCACTGGGAGTAATATTCACATACTGCATACACACCTCAAACTATGGTCTTGAAATTTTTTATGGGCGAAAACAAGAAATACCCATCATTTACCAGCTATTATATACCCCAGCTTTTTACTTGGGTATGATTATTCATGCTATTTATTAAGCCGCATAAAAGCTTCCATGCAGGTATAATGCGGTCTGTTGTAGACAATTCAATTACCCAATAGAAAATATGCCGAGTATTAACACACCAAATTTGTCTGGGCTATTACGTATGGCATTGCCATTAAGTGGTGCCATGGCCTCACAGGCCATTATTAATATGGTCGATACCGCCTTGGTAGGTAATTTGGGTGGTTTAGCTCTAGCTAGTGTTAGTATTGGTAGTTACCTTGTATTTTTACTGGTGGCTATACCTATTGGCTTTGCTATTGGTATGCAAAGTTTGATATCCCAATACAGAGATCATGCAGACTATAACCAATGGTTATGGGCTGGCATCACCCTTGGGCTAAGTATCAGTATTATTTTAACCCTAATGGGAGGGCAATTTTCCCATTATGCGATTAGCTTATATGTCGCAGATGACCGTATTTCTGGTGTAGCCCAAGCCTATTTTGACTGGCGTTTAATTGCCATTCCGGGAGTAGCACTTAGTTTGGCTGCCCGTAGTTATTGGGCCAGCCAATATCAACCATGGCAATATTCTCGCCTGCTTATTATTAGTCATATTAGCAATATACCCATTAGCTACTGTCTAATTTATGGTTTTGGACCTATTCAAGCCATGGGAGCAGCGGGCGCGGGCTTAGGCACTTGTATCAGTATTTATCTGGGCCTGCTGTTACAACTAACTATGTTTCCAAAAAGCCAAATTTGGCAAGGTGGCAGGCATATGTTATCAGCCTTGCGTTTATGGCCAAAAATGTTCCGCGTGGCCTTACCAAGTGCCTTGCAACAATTGGCTTTTGCCCTGCATTTGGCGATTTTACTCGGGATTATTAGCAGTCAAGGTGCAACGGCATTAGCGGCCAGCTTTGCTGTACTAAATCTGGGACTTATTATCCTCTTACCCTTACAGGGTATCGCCCAAGCATCTTCAAGTTTAATCGCAAAAACCTTTACTGCAGCAGATAATCAAGCTTGGCAATGGAGCAAATTAGCTGTGTTTACCGGTCTGGCTTGTGGTTTGCTATGTTGGCTTTTAGTAAGCATTACACAGCCATTATTCTTACCCTTAATTCTGGTTAATCGAGAAATTATTTTATTAGCATCAATAGCTATACCTATTTATGCCTTTGCCCTTATATTTGATAGTTTAGTTCAAATAGCGACGCGTAGCTTAGTCGCCACACAGGCCACCAAACGCGCTGCTGCAGTGAATATTGTGAGCCAATGGGGTTTGCTGTTACCCATCAGTGCATGGCTGGTACCAGTATATGGTTTTATCGCCATATGGATTATTCAGGTAATTTATAGATTATTATTAGGTGTTGGTTTGTGGCTATATTGGGCCAAACATGCACGTCAGACCAGTATTTTAAATTCGTTATAGACAGGGATATTTATTATGTATGGAGACTCAGTCGTCTTCTCGTTTTTTTTGATCTTCACGGGTGCTAGCCTGCTGGCAACATTGTCACTGTATTTTCGCCAACCCATTCTTATTGCGTATATTTTATTAGGTGGATTACTTGGCCCTTATGGCTTGAGCTGGGTCTCTGATACGGCTCTATTAGAAGATGTCTCCCATGTTGGCATCATGTTTTTGTTGTTTTTGATTGGCTTAGATATGCAGCCTACGCACCTTTTGAGTATGCTCAAAAAAGGCTCATGGGTAGCCATCATTAGTTCCTTTATTTTTGCGTCAACTGGTTATGCTGGGGCTTGGTTATTTGGCTTTAGTCATATTGATTGTTTGCTTATTGGCGCTGCGACTATGTTTTCGAGCACCATTATCGGTATTAAACTCTTACCTACAACAGTATTGCATCATAAACAGACTGGCGAACTGGTTGTGGGTTTATTGTTGTTACAGGATTTAATTGCCATTGTGCTGTTAATCTTGGTAACGGCCACAGCCGATTTGGAAAGTAATGCGAGTGGCATTATCGTCAGCCTGTTAGCCTTACCTTTGCTAGTTGGTTTGAGCTTATTAAAGGTGAGATGGGTGTTACTACCCTTGATCACCCGCTTTGACCGCTTCCATGAATATATCTTTTTACTGGCTATCGGTTGGTGTTTGGCTTGTGCAGCGGCGGCAAGTACGGTTGGATTATCGGCAGAAATAGGTGCGTTTATTGGTGGTGTTAGCTTGGCATCTAGCCCAATCAGTCAATATATTGCAATTAACCTAAAGCCCATCAGGGACTTCTTTTTGGTGCTATTCTTTTTCTCCGTTGGCGCGGGCTTTAATATAAATATTATTGGGTCTATATGGCTACCTACTCTACTTATGAGCGTGTTAGTTATGTTGGTGAAGCCAGCAACCTTTGGTTGGTTAGTAAAACCTATGTGCCGGAAATCAGATACCCGCTGGGAGGTGGGTTTTCGTTTAGGGCAAACTAGTGAGTTTTCGATCTTATTAGCAGCTTTAGCATGGTCAACAGGTCTAATTAGTGAGGCCGCGGCAATGCTAATCCAAGCTACTGCCATTGTGACCTTTATTACTTCATCCTACCTTGTTGTGTGGTTCTTTAAATCGCCTATCGCGATTAAGGATCACTTAAGACATGATTAGTTATATCTAGGCTGAAACTGACTCACGCATAGTTACTAGTTCTTCCGCAGCTGTAGGGTGAATGCCTATGGTCTGATCAAATTGGGCCTTAGTAGCGCCACACTTAAGAGCAACAGCAAAACCTTGCAGGATCTCTCCTGCACCCTCACCGACCACATGCACACCTAGAACCCGATCTGTGACCTTATCAACGATAAGTTTCATTAAGCTACGCTCATCGCTGCCACTGAGTGTATGTTTCATAGGCCGGAAATCAGATCGATAAATATCTATATCGGTATATTTCGCTCTCGCTTCAGCTTCTGTGAGGCCCACACAACCAATATTCGGATGGGTGAAAACCGCAGTGGCGATATTACTATAATCCATGGTTTTTTGATTATCACCGTAAAGATGATCTACTAAAGTCATGGCTTCTGCCAAAGCCACAGGTGTTAATTGGGGCCCACCAGTCACGTCTCCTAGTGCATAAATACTGGGGATATTGGTATTGAAGGTTTCGTTAACTTTAATCGTATGATTTTGTTGCTGGGCAATACCCAATTGTTCCAGACCTATATTGGCTAAATTAGGCGTCCTGCCCATAGCCACTAATACCTGATCTACTTCTAGACTGTCACCATTATCCAGACTAACTAATAAGCCTTGTGAGGTTTTTTCAATGGCCTTTATATTGGTTTGATAATGAACGTTAACACCTTGTTTGGCTAACTCACTATCCATAAATTGGCGCACATCATGATCAAAACCACGTAATACTGAGTCTCCGCGATAGGACACATGCACTTGAGACCCAAGACCATTAAAAATACACGCAAACTCCAAGGCGATATAACCCGCCCCCACAACTAGTAAACGTTGCGGAAACTCGGCTAAGTCAAAGATTTGATCAGAGGTAATAGTGTGCTCAGCCCAACTCTCAGAGGGTATTGAGGGCTTACTGCCCGTAGCCAGTAAAATATGCTTGGCACTATAAGATTGGCCATTAACACTTACATGGTTGGCATCAACTAAATGCGCAAACCCATCAATAATGGTTACCCCAGAATTGGCTAGTAAATTGCCATAGATACCATTAAGACGTAGGATTTCCTGTTTCTTGGCATGCACTAGATCTGGCCAGTGGAAGTCTGGATTATTGACCTGCCAACCAAAACCCTTAGCTGCATGGAAATCATGACCAAAATGACTAGCGTAGGTGTAAAGTTTTTTGGGTACACAACCAACATTAACGCAGGTGCCACCTAAGGCCTTGTTATCAGCTACGGCAACGCGCATGCCCTTACCGGCGGCCATACGTGCAGCTCTTACACCGCCAGAGCCGGCCCCAATAACAAATAAGTCAAATTCAAAATCCATAAATACCTCTTATACAAACGTTGTTATAAATCTAGCAAAGCGTTTGTAAAATCTATAGTTGGAACATTAATAATGGTAATGACGGGATATTTCAATCTCACAGCAACTTGCTTATTAAGTTAAGTTGTAGCGATAAGAAAAACCCAAATAGTTTAAATTGGAGACTAATATTTTAGCGCCTTACCCATATAAACAGAGTATCATAGCAGAATGAATTATCCACTTATTCAAGCTGTGTTTTTATCAACAGACACAAATTGAAAATGTTCTCTTAGGAGCTTGTTGTGCATTTAGTCTCATTTAACATCAATAGCGTGCGTGCCCGTATTCATCAAGTGAAAGCCATTGTTGATAGTTATCAACCTGCTGTTATTGGTCTACAAGAGACCAAAGTTCAAGATAGTGAATTCCCCCATGAAGATCTGGCAGAGCTAGGCTATGAGATTATTGCCCATGGCCAAAAAGGACACTACGGTGTGGCGCTAATGACTAACCTGCCCATAGTTACAGCCTATAAAGGCCTACCCGACGATACTGATGATAGTCAAAGGCGTTTAGTCGGCGCTAAACTTAGCCTGCCCAATGGTTCAGAAATGACTGTCTATAATGGCTATTTTCCTCAAGGGGAAAGTGTTGATCATCCGACTAAGTTCCCTGCGAAAAGAGACTTTTATCAAGGCCTTCAGGAGGTTTTGGAAAGTCGTCATAGTACTGATGAACAATTAGTAATTATGGGCGATATGAATATTGCTGCTACTGATACCGATATTGGCATTGGTGAAGATAACCGTAAACGCTGGTTACGCACAGGCAAAAGTAGCTTCCAACCTGTTGAGCGGGAATGGCTGCAACGTCTATTTGGTTATGGATTGTATGATAGCTATCGTGAGCTATATCCAGACGCTAACGACTATAGCTGGTTTGATTATCGCAGTAGAGGTTTTGAAAGAGAGCCACGGCGTGGTTTACGAATCGACCAGATTTTATTTACCCAATCGCTGATGCAACAATGCCAAGCAGCAGGCATTGATTATCAAATTAGAGGTATGGAAAAACCCTCTGATCACTGCCCTATTTGGGCCAAACTAGCTATTTAAATTTGGTGTTTAAAGACAAAAAAAGGGCAGCCTAAGCTGCCCTTTTCTATTTACTGGCTATTACGCAGATAACTCTAACAACAACTTGTTTAAGCGACTTACATAAGCTGCAGGGTCCTGTAATTGGCCACCTTCTGCCAATACAGATTGATCAAACATGAGTCTGGTTAAGTCGGCAAAGCGATCTTCATCGGCTTCCTGATCTAACTTGGTCACTAGAGGATGATCAGGATTTAATTCCAAGGTTGGCTTGGTTTCAGGGAGAGCCTGACCAGCCGCTTCCATTAGGCGACGCATTTGAGCACCCATATCATGCTCAGCTACCACCAAACAGGCTGGTGAGTCAGTTAAACGTTGGGTAATACGAACGCTTTCCACATCATTGGCTAATAAACCTTGGACCCGTTCTACTAGGTCTTTAAACTGCTCTTCCTGTTCTGCTTGCGCAGCCTTATCAGCTTCATCTTCAATATCACCCAGATCTAAACTACCTTTAGCTACATCTTGTAATACTTTACCATCAAAGTCTGCCATATGGGACATCAGCCATTCGTCAACACGGTCTGATAGCAACAGCACTTCGATACCCTTTTTACGGAATATTTCTAAATGGGGGCTATTTTTAGCCGTATTATGGTTCTCACCCACAACATAATAGATTTTTTCCTGACCTTCCTGCATGCGCGACACATAGTCAGTTAGGCTATGGCTTTGCTCGGCTTTGTCATCAACACTAGTCGCAAAACGCAGTAGCTTGGCAATTTTTTCCTTGTTGGAAAAATCTTCAGCGGGGCCTTCTTTTAATACCTGCCCAAACTCCTGCCAGAAACTTGCATACTTATCAGCATCCTTTTTAGCCATTTTTTCTAGCATATCCAGAACCCGTTTAGTGAGGGCTGAACGCATAGAATCAATCACAGGATCCTTTTGTAGAATTTCCCTTGATACATTGAGGGACAAATCGTTGGAGTCAACAATGCCTTTTATAAAGCGCAGGTAATTAGGTAGAAACTGTTCCGTTTCATCCATAATAAATACCCGCTGTACATACAACTTTAAGCCACGATTAGCTTCACGCTGCCATAAATCAAATGGCGCTTTACTAGGCACATACAGCAAGCTAGTGTAATCCAACTTACCCTCTACCTTATTGTGAGACCAACCCAGTGCATCCTGAAAATCATGGGAGATATGCTTATAAAACTCCTGATATTCATCATCTTTTACCTCGCTGCGTGAGCGTGTCCATAATGATGTGGCCGCATTGACTGTTTCATCTTCAATTTCTGCTGGCTCATCTTCACCCATTGACTGCTTAGGCATAATAACTGGGATGGAAATATGGTCAGAATATTTGCGTACCAAGTTCCGTAAACGGAAGGCATCAGCAAACTCTTTTTCATCATCTTTTAGGTGCAGAATGATACTTGTACCACGTTGGGCTAGGTCAACGGTTTCAATGGTAAACTCACCTTCACCAGCCGAGCGCCAATGTACACCCTCTGCTGCGTCTAAACCGGCTTTACGGGTTAATACTTCAACTTCTTTGGCAACAATAAAGGAAGAATAAAAACCAACCCCAAATTGGCCAATTAACTGGGAATCTTTTTGTTGGTCACCGGTTAGGTTTTGCAGAAAATCTGCAGTGCCAGACTTGGCAATGGTGCCCAGATGTTCAATAACATCATCGCGACTCATACCAATACCATTATCACTGATAGTTAGGGTATTAGCTTCAGCATCAAAATTTAAACGGATAGCTAATTCACTATCACCAGCATATAAACCACCATCGGCTAGGGCAGCAAAGCGCATTTTATCGGCTGCGTCTGAGGCATTAGAAATCAACTCACGTAAGAAGATTTCTTTATTGCTGTACAAGGAATGGATCATCAAGTGCAATAATTGCTTTACTTCCGTTTGAAAGCCTAAAGTTTCCTTTTGTGTGGCGGTACTCATGAATTAGTAAACTCCAAAAATGATTAATACTCACAGTGGTTATTGCTAGCAGCAAACCATGCAAGCAAATATGGGGTTAGGAGAAAAGATTTCAAGGCAGAAGAAGCCTTGATATTAGTAACAAGGGGAAATGTTAATCAGTCAGCGTCGTTATCAACGAATTTTTGATAAACTGATTTTTGCTTCTTTTTTGAAGCTAGCCCCTTTTGTTTACGCGAGCGATAGCTATCTGGGTGAAAGGCTTCTTTTTGCGGCTTTTTCTTCTTGATCGGCGTAAAGGTCCGTCCAGCTACAGAGGGTAGCTTTTTCTTGGCTCGAGTCATATTTTCAGTTTAAAGGGTAGCTTATCAATATTAAAGCGTATTCTAACATAACCCCATACAGCAGCAGAGATTGTTTTTACTATTTGCTAGTCACCTAAGGGCAAGCTATTGATAAAACGTGATACCAAACGCACAAATAAATCTGGTTTTTCAGCGTGTAACCAATGCCCACAATCGGACATCACTTTTAACTCTGCATTTGGCACTATTTGCCCAAAGGCTTGACGATGCTCTGGTAAGATATAAGAAGAAGCACCACCCTTTAAAACCAACACAGGCCCTAAATATGGCGTACCACCTTGGATAGCTGAGCTGATTACAAGGTATTCATTTATCACTGCGTATAAATTGAACCGCCAAGCAAAGTCCCCCGCTTCGTTGCGATAAAGGCTTTTAATTAAAAACTGACAAATTCTGGCATCATCAATATAGGATGCCAATATTTCTAAGCCTTGCTTCCGACTTTGCAGGCTATCCATATTCACAGCTTTTAAACCCGCAAAAATATCATCATGTCGAGGGGCGTATTGAATTGGGGCAATATCAGCAATAACCAAACTGCTAACCATATCAGCGTAATGCAGGCCTAGCTGCATAACTACCTTGCCTCCCATAGAATGACCTAAAAAGTGGGCTTGGGGTATATTTAAGTGTTTTAGTAAAGCCACGACATCATCAGCCATCATCTGATATGACATTGTCTCGGCATGGAAAGAGCGGCCATGGTTACGTAGGTCTAAACTAATTATATGGCGCTCTTCGCTCCAGCGTAAAATATGGCTACGCCAGTTATCCGAAGCGCCAAATAGACCATGAATAACAACTAAAGGAATACCTTTGCCAACATTAAATTGTTGATAATTTAACAGCACAGAAACTACTTCCAGATGGGTTCAATAAGGTCATCTAAATCATTACTAATTTCGACGTCAACTTCTTCATAAGGTATTTCAAAGTCATCCACTGTTTGCCATTCCTGTCCTGGCAATCGCTCCCAGACGCTCCCCGCATTACTATCTAACAAAGCCTCAAGGCTGGAATCTTTTTCTACCAGAGGCGCAATTGGGAAAGGCTCTAAATTGTCAAAATCAGCTAAAAACTCTGCTGATTCATAGCCAGTAAATAAGCGCCATCCAGTATCATTGGCATGTTCTGGCACTGTCTTATACATAAAACGCACGGGCAAGGCTTCATCACCTAAGGCTAACTTTGAAACACGGGCCATATGGCCATGACGAGTCTGTCTTGAAGAGTTTTTCATAAAAATCTACGTTTGCTTAACAACGCTTTTAGTAAGTTAAATTTTACCAGTATTTTGACTGCACAGGGAGTCTATTAAGAAGCGGCGGCGGTTATATTATCAGCCAACCAAGTGCTTAATTGCGCACTAGTGCCGCGAATTTTGACCCGCTCACTTTTAAGTGACAGTTGATAGTCATACATAGGATCATAATAATGCTCTAGCAAAAACTGAATCCAAGCACGGTGAGCCTCAAAGTCACCAGTGCTTGCTTGTATTACCAAAGCATCAGCCAGTAGTTTCTGCGCTTGGGTATGATTGACTCCCCCTAAGCGCTTTCTAATTTTATTGAGGCTTTTATAGAGACCTTGGGCCAAGTGATCAAAGGCCAGCTGATGGTCATTTAAGCGCTTTTCACGTTCAGCCAGAGCAGCAATCACATATTCATTTAATATACGTTCAACGCGCGACTCAAGACGATCCTCAAGTACTAATATGGGGGATTGTTTTAATTTTAGTTGCAGACACTCTGGCATCATGCACCGCCCTATCAAACGACTTTCATCTTCAAATGCTACGGCTGCATTACCAGCTTGGGCTAATTTTAACAAAGCGAGGGTTAAGGCACTTTCGAAATCTATTTGACTAGGTTGTGGATCAAAATGTTTACCAAAACTTGAGCCCCGATGATGGGCCAATTTTTCTAAATCAACAAAGCGTGGAAAACCAGCAAGCACTCCTGTCTTCCCTGTGCCCGTGCGCCCACTTAAAACTATGGCTGGTAATTGCTTAACTAAGGATTCAGTGCGCATTAGACAATGTTGACGTAAAGCTTTATAACCACCTGCAACCAAAGCCACAGGGTAACCTGACTCAGCTAACCATTGTTGGGTGATACGTGACCTTAGACCACCACGAAAGCAGTAAATAACGCTTGTTGGATGCTGGTCTAGTTGGCTTGCCCAAGCATCAATACGAGACTGTTTGATCTCACCTTGAACCAGCTGATGACCTAAGGCAATGGCTGCTTCTTGGCCTTGTTGCTTATAACAGGTACCCACCAATTCCCTTTCTGAATCTGACATTAGGGGCAAACTAACACTGGCTGGAAAAGCACCCCGAGTAAATTCTACGGGTGCCCGCAAATCAATTAAAGAACGACCGGATAATAAGAGTTGGTCGAACTGCTCAGGTGTAATGTCCGCCGGAATCAATTTACTTGCACCCATGGAGCAAGCCTATCGGCTTTGTCCCCTAAGGAACCAATCCAGTGTACTGGCAACTGCTTTTGTGAGAGTAACTGCTCTACTTCATGCTTGGCCTCTGGCGCAACTGATACTAGCAAACCGCCACTAGTTTGAGGATCACAAAGAATATGTTTTTGCCGAGCTATTAATGAGGGAAGATCTTGACCATAACTCGCAAAATTACGGCCACTACCCCCAGGTATAGCCTCTTGCTCAAGATAATAGTCTAAGTCCGTTAGCAAAGGGATATTATTTTCTTCTATGCTAGCCAGTAATTGACTACCTCGACATACTTCTAACAGATGGCCAAGTAAACCAAAGCCTGTTACATCAGTCATAGCATGTACACCTGAAATTTTAGCTAGATGCTCTCCAATAGTATTTAGCTTCACCATATTATCACGGGCTAAATAGGTATCTTGGGAGCGCAAAATGCCCTTTTTTTCAGCAGTTGTAAGGATACCAACCCCCAAGGGCTTGGTCAGTAATAAGCTATCTCCTGCTTGGGCTTGGTCATTACGTTGTAAATTATTTAACGCAACTCTACCGGTCACTGCCAAACCAAAAATCGGCTCGGGGGCATCAATACTATGGCCGCCAGCTAGACTAATTCCTGCTTCACTGCAAATAGCACGGGCGCCATCAATAACCAGGCCTGCCACTTCGGGAGGGAGAATATTAACTGGCCAACCAAGTATGGCGATAGCCATAAGGGGTGTGCCACCCATGGCATAAATATCACTAATGGCATTGGTGGCAGCTACCCGCCCAAAATCAAATGGATCATCAACAATGGGCATAAAGAAGTCAGTGGTGCTAACAATGCCAGTGCCATCGCCAAGGTCAAATACCGCGGCATCATCACGACTATCATTACCAACTAAAAGCCGGGGGTCCTTTGTTATGCCACTGGCAGGTAATTGACTCTGCAAAATCGTATCCAGCACTTGGGGAGCAATCTTGCAACCACAACCTGCACCGTGGCTATATTGCGTTAATCTAACAGTCACACTGTTTCCTTATTATTAAGTCTTGCTGTCATGCCATTATCAGCTCTGACCATGGCTTGTACAACCCTTTCCTAGGCATTGATAAATCCAATTTATCTAGGGGTTTATTAGCTTTATAGCCAAGCAGATAAATCACCACCATCATTGTCATGCCATTCAACTACCAAATCTCTGGTAAGGGCCACAAATTGCTTTTGGGTGAGTTTAGGTTGCCAATAATTATCTAACCAAACTAAAGCACTATTGGGCAACTCTTGAGCCCTTAATAAGCGCTGATACAAATAGGGCTTAATAGCATATACATTACCTTTTGCTGCGCCTACTTGCGCAATTAAATCAGCTATCAAGGCAGTGTTTACCGGCTTAAAACTGGGTCTAATTAAGTCACTTATCTCTTTTGCCAAAGGTGATTGCCAAGTGGGCTCTAGGGCTAAACAATAATAAAATAAATGGGACTGTAATAATTTGGTATGTGCTTGGGCGGGACGGGAAATAGGCAAAACCACCTGCACACTTGGCAGCGCTGTCGCACTATCTAAACGCTGCCCAGCCCACACTGGAGAATAGCCTGATGCTAACCAAAATTTGACTACTTCAGGCTCTGCGGCAAAGCTCGCTCCCAAGCAATCGATTTGCTCGACCTGAGAGTAATAAGCATAAAGCTGGTTAAGCATCTGCTTGCCGACGCCACGCTGTTGAATATCAGGATGCACCGCTATGCGCTGTATGCGTCGCATATTTAACTCAGCCGCTGCCGCCAGACCAGCTTGTTGAGCGAGTATTTGAGGTAATAGATGCCCTTGTATACGCCTCTCACCCCTAGCAATAGCTTTGGTTAAGGAAGATACCAAACCACCTTCGGCCATAACACAAGCCACACCAACAAGCTGGTATTGTTGATTAAGCCAGATATGTATAGACAAATCAGGATGATCAAGCAAAAGGCGCAGATCTTGGGGTGATGTTTGATAATGAGCCAACGTTAGTAAACTATAAATTTGCTCAAGTAAGCTAGGTTGATCAATTAGGTTTTGTCCAGCAACAACACTATGGGAAAGCTCAGAAAGATCACTTTGCTTGGCAACTGCTGGCAATTGTTTGACCAAAAAGCTTTGCTGTAGCAAGTCCTCTAATGGGTCTGCAGCCAGCCAGCGCATTGGTTTAGTAAGCTCCAAATACTCTAAAGTAAAACCCTCACGCGCTGCTATAAGTGGCAGTTTTATAGCCAGACCCTGCCCAGTACCTTCATAACCGTCCTGAGTACTTACCAGTACTAAACGCGAGTAACGTGTCATTAAGGCTTGTAATAAGGCCATGGGCAGACTTGCAGCTTCCTCCACTACGACTAACTGGGCATGCTGAGATGGATTTGGCACTAATTCAAGTAATTGGTCTATGGCTATAAAGGGACTATCTAGACTGTATTCAAGACTATGTTGTTGCAATACGCTACTGGCCGATTGACTTGCGGCACTAGTAATTATGGTCGGTACGCCCTGCTTGGCTAGTTGACTTAAAGCTGCCGCTAAAGCAACTGTTTTGCCTCTGCCTCTGGCGCCACTTAAGCAAAAGACGATTTGCTCTGTGCTAACTAAATTCGTTACCGCTTTTACCACCGCATATTGATCTGGCTTTAGGGCTAGGTTTTGATCGACTTTAAACTGGGCAATGGCTGGTAAAGAGTGACTATTTATTGGTTCAGCTTCACCTTGAGCTTGTGCAGAAAGTATCATAACACCATGGTGATTATCCCATATACCCTGCCACCAAGAACGAAACGGCGAAGCAATTTGTTCTTGCGTATAGCCATAACCTTTAGCCTGCTTATCTAAACATTGTTCCCAAGCTTGCTGATCAGGCACAATAATAATGGCTAAGCCACCTGCCACTAGTGTGCCACAAAGGGCACAAAAGCTATTGATGTTAAATTCATCAATAGCTTGATAAATAAATATATTATGATTACGACCTAAGTATTGCTTAGCCTGCTGAGGTTGAATATCAGCTATACCATCTAAGCCTAGTTCTGGCATATTAACGCTAATACCAGAGACTTGAGAATGACCAATCAAGGCCGGTATTGCTTGGTTATAAGTCGACTCACATGCCTTTAAAACAATAAGACTTCGCTGTTGGCGAGACTGTAGCTGTTGCCAAGTAGTTAAAAACGCAGACCATTGTTGAAATTGAGGCATAGTAATGAAATCGCTAGAGTGGCAAAATTTTTATACCCTGCACAGATACCCTATAACCACGACCAAGTTTGACTTGATAGGTAAAATTAATAAGGCTATTCGTCCTATCTATGTGCATAATCACTAATGCTGCACATCATTGTGGTTAGATCGCGTCCAAAAACGCGCGGATAAAGTTTCAAATGCACTAGCCGCTGCCAAACCTAGTTTTTCTCCTACGGATTTTTTCTCTTCGTAGGAAACTAAAATGACTGCCGCTTTATCTTTAGTGAGTTGTTGTAAGTAGTCATCGGAAGTACCTAACTCGTCCACCAGATGATTGTTGAGGGCCTGTTGCCCATACCATACATCACCATTGGCGACTTCCTTGATATTAACCTGTGGGCGCTGCTCAGAAACCCAGTCTTTAAACAAGTCATGGGTTATTTGCAGGTCTTCCATAAACTTATCTTTGCCTTTACGGGTATTCTCCCCCAACATTGTCAAAGTGCGTTTGTGTTCTCCCGCAGTTAATACCTCAACATCAATATCATGCTTTTTTAGTAACTTATGAATATTAGGTACTTGCGCTACCACACCAATGGAACCCACAATGGCAAAAGGGGCGGCAATGATTTTATTCGCTAAACAAGCCATCATATAACCACCACTGGCAGCCACTTTATCAATACAGATGGTAAGCTTTAAGTCGGCCTCACGAATACGAGCCAACTGGGAAGCAGCAAGGCCATAGGAATGGACCATTCCACCAGCCGATTCCAAACGGACTATAATTTCATCCTGCTTGTTAGCAACGGCCAAAATAGCACTAATTTCCATGCGTAATTTATCCACCTCGGATGCGCGGATATCACCATCAAAATCTAATACATAATGCTGAGCTTTAACTTCAACAGTATTTTCCTCTTTCGTCACTTTACTTTTTTTAGCTTCTTGTTTGGCTTGTTTAAGTTCTTGTTTCTGCTTTTTTTGCTGTGCCTTGCGCCGTTGTTTAAGCTGAAACTTGTCCATAGTCAAACTTTCAATGGTTTCGCCCATATTGGTAATATCATCATTATATTTGCGCACTTGAATAAAACCTTGTTTACTAGCACGCTTGGCTTGCCCAGCCATAGCAACTAAACCAACAATCACACCAATAGCTATAACTACGGTTACAGCCTTCGCCAGAAACAAACCATATTCCTGTAATAGTTCCAAACTTTACTCCTTTATGGACGTAGTAAATACACGTCAATTGCAGCCTTAATGGCTTAAAACATCTTATGCATTACTTTATAAGGTGCTTAAGGTTATTAAACAAGCAATAGTAGCAATAGTAAGGAGAAAATTTCAAACACATGTTTGATTTATAAAAATTTTCAATTTAAAATCATCTCACTTAAACCAATACAAGGAAAATAACATGGCTGTAGCAGAAATAATGTCTCGTTTAGCAGGTGCATTTAACGCCGATGCTGCCGATGATTTAGAAGCCACTTTTCAATTCAAGATTGATGGTGACGATAATTTTTATATTTCTATTGCTGATGAAAATTGTGCAGCTGCTGTTGGTGAGCATGACGATCCAGATATCACTATGATAATGGATGTGGAGACACTTAAAGCCATCGTTAGTGGTGAACTAGATGGTATGCAAGCCTTTATGACTGGCCGCTTGCAAGCTGAGGGTGATGTTATGTTAGGCACTCAGATTGGCCAGTTATTTGATTTAGACTAATTAATCTAAACCAAAGCCTAGTCTGATTAGGCTTTGGTCTGTTTCTTCAAAGCTAATTCTATTAATTGTCTGGCGATAGAAAAGCTAGGAGGCAAATCAGGTAGGTTATCTTCCTGAAACCAATCAGCGTGATCAATTTCCGTTTTATCAACCTTGATATCCCCTGCTTTATAATCCGCTAAAAAGCCAAGCATCAATGAGTGAGGGAAAGACCATGACTGGCTATCAATATAGCGTAGATTGGTTATGCTTATGCCAACTTCTTCTAAGACTTCACGATGCACAGCTGCCTCTACTGTTTCACCAGCTTCAACAAATCCAGCAAGGACGCTATAGCGACCTGCAGGAAAACGCTTGTTATGGCCTAATAAGACGCCATTGGGTCCATTTACTGCGACAATGATACAAGGTGATAAACGCGGATATTGCTTATGCCCACAGGCTGGGCAGCCCATACCATACTCTCCTTGAAGCAACTTATTACTATGGCCACAGCGACCACAATATTGATGATCTTTTAGCCAATGGCTCAACTGTAAAGCACGCCCTAAAAGATCAGTCTCTGTACCTGTCAGTTGAGACATCATTTCACGCCCATGATAAGGCGTAAATGTCGTTTCTAAATGTTCTGCAAGAACTTCTAAGTAAATATCTTCTCCAGCCCATTCAGCAACTAGTAAAGCCTCTGGAAACCAATCAGCATAAGCCATTTGACTAGCATCAGTATGTAACCAATCACCCTGTTTGGATAATAACAGCTGTCCAGCTTGAGCATAAATGTAACGCTTATTTATAGCTTGAGTTTCTGAGCGATTTTTTATTAGCATAATTGCGACCTTAAGACTAACTCAGATTGAAAAAAGTGGCATGAAAGTTTAAAATATGCGCGCCGAAATTTGCTTACAAAGCTTATTGGTTAGCCAAAAATTGAACCTTGGCTTCACCCCCAGCGCAAACATTTAAATCTTATAGGATTAGCACATATGCAACAAGCCACTAACCTGTTTCATGCCTTACGGCAGAACTTCTTGGGCAATTCACCTACCTGGTACAAGCAGGTAATTTTAGGCTTTCTAATCGTCAATCCAATTTTACTCTTTATTGCCGGCCCCACCGTAGCAGGCTGGGCTTTAATATTTGAGTTTATATTTACCCTTGCACTGGCTCTTAAGTGCTACCCTTTGCAGCCTGGTGGCTTACTAGCCATAGAGGCAATTGCTATTGGCTTGGCCTCACCAGATGGGGTTTATCATGAAGTATCGGCTAATTTACAGGTTATTCTCTTGCTGATGTTTATGGTGGCTGGCATCTACTTTATGAAGAACATGTTGCTAGCGGTATTTACGCGCTTGTTAATCGGTGTACGTTCGAAAACCTTATTATCCTTATTATTTAGTTTGTCAGCGGCTGTGCTATCGGCTTTTCTTGATGCCTTAACCGTAACCGCTGTACTTATTACGGTGTCTGTTGGCTTTTATAGTGTTTACCATAAGGCCGTTTCTATGGCTGGCGCTCACGGTCATGACCAATCCAATGACGATCAAGTGCGTGAAGATCAACGTGCTGACCTGGCTGAATTTCGTGCTTTCTTACGTAGTTTAATTATGCATGGTGCCGTTGGTACAGCCTTGGGTGGTGTAACTACCTTAGTGGGTGAACCCCAGAACCTTTTGATAGCTGAAAAAGCGGGTTGGAACTTTATTGAATTCTTTACCATTATGGCTCCAGTCACCATGCCCGTTCTAGTTATGGGTATTATCACTTGCTTCTTCACTGAAAAATTAAAAATCTTTGGCTATGGTTCCAAGTTACCAGCGTCAGTGCGTGAGATCCTAGAAGACTTTGCCAAAGGCGAAAAAGGCAAGCGTACATATCGCGATAAAGCAGCTATGGTTGTGCAAGGTATTGTCGCTCTAATGCTGGTTTTTGCACTAGCTTTTCATGTTGCCGAAGTCGGCCTTATCGGTTTAATGATCATTATTTTACTGACTGCCTTTAATGGCATTATTGAAGAGCATCAAATTGGCCACGCTTTTGAGGAAGCGCTGCCCTTTACTGCTTTGTTGGTGGTATTTTTTGCTATCGTGACTGTTATTCATGAACAGCACTTATTTAATCCCGTTATTGACTATGTGTTGACCCTAGAAAGAGCTATCCAACCCAGTGTCTTCTTTGTAGCAAATGGTATTCTTTCAGCAATTAGTGACAATGTGTTTGTCGCTACTATTTATATTAATGAAGTAAAAGCGGCTTTTGATGCTGGCATCATTGATCGGGCTCACTTTGAGACCCTAGCCATTGCCATTAATACGGGCACCAATATACCCAGTGTGGCAACACCGAATGGGCAAGCTGCCTTCTTATTCTTGCTCACATCAGCCTTGGCACCGTTAATTCGCCTCTCCTATGGCACCATGGTTTATATGGCACTGCCTTACACTATTACCATGAGTATTGTAGGCTACTTTGCTGTACTTTATATGCTGTAAAGCTTATAGCCATCGTTGTATTTAACGATATGTACAAAAAAGCCACTCTTTTGAGTGGCTTTTTTATAACTTACTCTACTGATAAAGTTATCAGTTAAATAACTTCTGTCTTGTCCATTTGCTGCCATAGACTTTCAGCGCCAGCAGCCTCTGCTACCACAGCAAGTTTATCAGCATGGGCTGTTAATTCATTAGCATTGGCATACAGAGTTTGCAGACCTTGGCCATCGACGGTGTTTTTAATCTCTGTTGTCTGCTGGCCAATATTACTATCATCGTCATCATCAGATAATAGTAAGTTGGTTTGCCCACCGGTCATGGCTAAATAGACATCTGCCAATATCTCTGCGTCCAATAATGCGCCATGCAGCTCGCGATGACCATTATCTATAAAGTAACGGCGACATAAAGCATCCAGATTATTCTTCTGTCCAGGGTGTTTTTGTCTGGCTAAGACTAAGGAGTCGTTAATATCACAAATATCACCAATCATGGGTAATTTGATGCCCCGCGACTTGGCTAGCATTTGCAATTCATTATTTAAAAAGCCCACATCAAATGGGGCGTTATGAATAATTAGTTCGGCACCATCAATAAAGGACAGAAAATCATCAGCAATGGCGGCAAACATCGGCTTATCCGCCAAGAATTCATCGGTGATACCATGCACAGCTTGGGCTTCCATAGGTACATCACGCTCAGGCTGGATATATTGATGATAATTATTGCCTGTTAAGCGGCGGTTAACCATCTCGACCGCGCCGATCTCGACGAGTTTATCGCCGCGTTTGGGGTCTAAGCCTGTTGTTTCTGTATCGAGCACTACTATTCTTGCCACGATTTATATTCTCCAATAGAGTAATCTAGATTACATTTGTTCAGCAGCGCCCAAATTAGCCAGTTGGTCTGCAATTTCGTTTTCCTCATGGCCACTATGGCCTTTAACCCAGTGCCAATGTACCTCGTGCTCTTGTACTTGACGGTCTAATTGTTGCCATAGGTCAGCATTTTTAACTGGTTTGCGAGCAGCATTCATCCAGCCCTTGGCTTTCCAATTATGAATCCATTCGGTGATACCTTGACGCACATATTGCGAATCCGTTGTTAACTGCACTATACAAGGACGTTTAAGGGCCATGAGGCCTTTAATTGCTGCCATTAATTCCATGCGGTTATTAGTGGTAACAGCTTCACCACCATGCAAGCGTTTCTCTTGCTCCTTGTAGCGCAACAAGACACCCCAGCCACCAGGGCCTGGATTACCTTTACAGGCTCCATCGGTAAACATTTCTACTTCATCCATTTTTTTGTCTCGATTGTGGCTGCCCTTCGACGGCTGCCAAACCCACCTGTGGGCGGCGAATCTTGGCCCGCCATGAGGGTTTATGATTACGTAGCCGGGTTTCTTGCTTTACTGCACTCATCACATAAACCGCGCCTAAATGTTTTGCTAAACCTTTGCTAGAGGCGCTTATTCTATCAGCTGACTGGAGCCATTTGTCGTGATTTATGGGTAAACGATAAAATCGTGTGTCAAATTGCACCATTTTAAAATTCAATAGACTTAGCCAATCTAACAATCGACGGGCTGCTAAAAAGCGAAATTGCCAAGGGCTGCCCTTTTTCAAACGCAATAAACGCCATAATCCCCACCAACTATAGGGATTAAATCCACAAATAATTACACGCCCACCAGGCATAACGACACGCGCCGCTTCGCGTAATAAATCACGTGGGTCCTTGGCAATATCAAAGGCATGCTGAATAACAAGGGCATGAACAGAATTGGTTGCTAAAGGCAAATTATGAGGATCCATAATAACGTGGCTATCAGCCATAGCATTAGCACTTAATAAAATGCTGCGAGGCATATTTGTCTCGGTCTTAACGCTAGTGTGTGCACCGGGGCCCACATGCACCCTATAGACACCAAAACATTGCTTGAGATGTTCTTCTATAACAGCATTCTCAGCGTTTAGTAAGGCATTTCCAAGTGGCGTAAGCAGCCAGTCCTCCATGTTTAATTGGGCTTGATCGTAGCTTTTTAGACCGTGAATCTGCATACTTATATATGTTCCAGTTGGCTCCAGGCAATGACAACTATAGTCTAACTAAAAAAGATCTAAGGATCTCTTATGACCAATACTATTACACCACTTAACGCATTTGACGACAATTATATCTGGTGTATTAGCGATACACAGCAACAACAGGCTGTGGTTGTCGACCCCGGTGACGCGCAGGTGGTACTTGACTATTTAGCAGACCATGATTTTGAGCTAGTTGCCATTTTGGTCACCCATCATCATTATGATCATACTAATGGCATCAGTAAATTAATACAAAAGTACCCTAATATACCCATATATGGAAATCATCAAAGCCAGTATAAAGGGATTACTCACGAGCTTATTGAGGGTGATTTTATAGAGGTTTTGGGACAAAAGTTTCAAATGCTTGCTATTCCAGGACATACTTTAGACCATGTCGCATTTTATGATCAGCACAACCAACAACTTTTTTGTGGTGATACACTCTTTTTAGGAGGCTGCGGGCGCGTATTTGAGGGTACTCATGAACAAATGCATCAGTCTTTGCAAAAAATTATGGCTTTACCTAAACATGTAAAAGCCTATCCGGCCCATGAATATAGTCTTGCCAACCTGGCTTTTGCTAGTGCTGTTGAGCCTAATAACGAAGATATTAAACAGGCTATCGATCACATTCGCGTTAAACGCCAGCAAGAGTTGCCTAGCTTGCCTACATCTTTACAGCAGGAAGCATTAATTAATCCTTTTTTACGCTGTCATGTACCGTCTGTAATTGAGGCAGCAGAGCAAAAAGCTCAGGAGTCGATGACTCATCCAGCGCATGTATTTGGTACTTTAAGAGAGTGGAAAAATCAATTTTAAAAAACTTAATTCAGTATTAATCTAAAATTTTTTCTAAGTAAGCATTGTGAGCACTCACAATAGCTATTAAATATAGTCCAAATTTACATTTTTAGATCTGATTTTTTTTTAACAAAGCAACCAGAAATAAGGCTTTACCTTGCAAATTAAGCATGTCCAGCCTACAATGGCCTGCTTTTGATTAGCTCCATTTTATCATCTATGTTCTGGTATAAATCCTCACCTAAAACCCAACTTTCTAAAGGGTTTACAAGAATAGCATTAACCTCTTTAGGTGCGCTTATTCTTAGTGCCTGTCAACAAGTTGGCGTTCAACCAGCAACTGAAAAACTGGCTTTTGAGACTAATACAGAGTCATCTATAGAGACAAATAAATTACCGGCTAATAAGACGATAGAAAAAGTAAGTACTGCAGAAACCAGCGTTGCAGTAGAAATTACCAATAGTTCACCAGCCGATATTGTAGAGTCATGGCAAGAACCTGTTTCACAATCGACTTCTTCATCAGTAGATGAATCACCTAAACTGACAGTTATAGCTACCCCTGTTCAGCCAGTAGTTGAACCAAATAAACAAGCTAAAGTCACCACTGTATTAGAAGCAGCTAAAGCCGAACCAAGTAACAAACCTGCTGTCGAATTAACCAACGAAGCCCTAATTGAACCTGCCGTTATTATTACTGAACCTGTGCAACAGGCTTCAGTAGTTACTGTAACCGAAGAATTACCAATAGCAGCCCCCGTTCTTACCCAGCCAGAACCAGAAATACCTGCACCAGTCTTAGATCTATGGCAATTAACCGTTGCTAATTACGCTCTGACCCAACATACAAGTCCTAGAGTTCAACCACACGATGCTTGGTATCGTAAACATACTGAGTATATGCAACGGGTAACCAACCGCTCCAGTCGTTACTACCATTATGTTCTGCATGAGGTACTTGCTGCTGATATGCCCGCCGAAATAGCTCTATTGCCCATTGTCGAAAGTGGTTTTGATACCTTTGCTTATTCCCATGGTCGTGCCGCTGGTGCTTGGCAGTTTATCCCTTCAACTGGACGTTTATTTGGTTTACAACAAACATGGTGGTATGACGGACGCCGTGATGTTGTGGCTTCTACGGCAGCCGCGATTAAATATTTAAAGCAGTTACATGGCATGTTTGATGGAGACTGGTTATTAGCTATAGCAGCCTATAATGGTGGCCCAGGCACTGTTTCTAAGGCTATCCGAGCTAATAAAAAACAAGGCAAGCCAACCGACTTCTGGTCTCTTAGTTTACCTACTGAAACCATGCATTATGTACCTAAGTTATTGGGTCTAAGTAAAGTGGTAGCTGATCATGCAGGCACGGATAAATTAACCACTGTGGCAAATGAACCCTATTTTGCAATTGTTGAGACTGGGTCACAAATCGATTTAGCTCAGGCAGCGGAGTTAGCTGATATATCTGTCGATGAAATATATCGCTTAAATTCAGGCTTTAATCAATGGGCCACGGACCCTGAAGGTCCACATCGCTTATTAATACCAATCGCAAATGCCAATCAATTTAAGCAAGGCTTGGCTAATCTTGATCCTCAGCAAAGAGTTGCTTGGCAACGTTATATTATTCAGCCCGGTGATAGTTTGCTGAAATTAAGCAAGCGTTACCATGTCAGTGTTGACCTAATTCGCTCCCTCAATAATCTACAGGGCAATACAATTATCGCTGGTAAGCCACTAATGATACCTGTGGCCAGTAAAAACGCGGAAGCATACACCTTAAGTGCCGCCCAACGCGTATTAAAACGCCAACAACAACTTTCTGCTACCCATGCCAGCAACCGTATTGAACACAAGGTCGTTAGCGGTGAAAGCCTATGGACCATTGCCAAAAAGTACAAAGTGACAGTAAAACAAATTGCTAACTGGAATAAAATTGGCACCAAGTCACTGTTGCAGATTGATCAAAAACTAAATATTTGGCCACGTGTACCCAGTAGCAAACTTAACTCCGGTAGCCGCCAAGTAGTGAAAAAACTTACCTATAAAGTACGTAATGGCGATAACCTTTCGATGATTGCTTGGCGCTTTAATATAAGTGTTAAAGATATCCAACGTTGGAATAGTGATCTTAAAAAATATCTACAACCTGGTCAGCAATTGACCTTGTATGTCGATGTTACCAAAACCCGTGGTTAACTTATTACTTAGCGTTAACCATTAGCTATCACATACTCACTAGTTTTGTGCTTCCATAAAAAAGCCCGTCAATATGGACGGGCTTTTTGTGTAGCTAGAAAACCAGCTTATAGCTGATCATCTACACCTTTAACATACCAATTCATACCTAGCATGGTACCAATATCTAGGACTTCACCAGCACCAACAGCTAAACTGCCATCTTGCTTATAGATAGGTCCTGTAAAGGGATGTAGGTCACCGCTGGTAATGGCGGCTGTGGTTTCTTCAGCCATAGCTGCAACATCAGCTGGCATATTGATAAAGTCAGCCATATTAACCATATTGGCTCCCATACCACCAAAAGTATCACCACTTTCCCAAGTACCATCCAATACCGCTTGGGTACGCTCGATATAGTAATCACCCCAGTTGTTAACAATGGAAGTTAACAGTGCATTAGGTGCGAAAGCGGACATATCAGAAGCCTGACCAAAGGCGTAAACACCCTGCTCTTCAGCAACTTGTACAGGACCAGTTGAGTCAGTATGTTGCGTAATTACATCAGCACCTTGGCTGATTAATACTTTCGCAGCATCCGCTTCTTTACCTGGATCGAACCATGAGTTAACCCAAACAACTTTTAATTTGAAATCAGGGTTAACTGATTGTGCGCCTAGTAGGAAGGAGTTAATACCACGTACTACTTCTGGGATTGGGAAAGAGCCAATATAACCGGCAGTACCAGTCTTAGACATCTTCGCTGCAATCTGGCCAATTACGTAGCGGCCTTCGTAAAAACGAGCAGAATATGTGGATACGTTGTCAGCTTGCATATAACCAGTTGCATGCTCAAACTTCACTTCAGGGAATTTTTCAGCAACTTTAATAGTGGGTTCCATATAACCGAAGGAAGTAGTAAAGATTAGACCAGCGCCTTGGCGAGCCAAACGGGTAATAGTTCGCTCAGCGTCCTGACTTTCAGGGACGTTTTCAACAAAAACAGTATGAACCTTATCACCCATTGCCTTATCAAGTGCAATACGGCCTTGGTCATGCTGGTAAGTCCAACCATGATCCCCTGGAGGGCCAATATAAATAAAGCCAACTTTTAATTTGTCATCAGCCATTGCGGATACAGACACAGCCGAGGCCATTAGTACCGCAGCTGCGACACCAAAAAACTTTCTCATAAAAAATACTCCTTAGTTATTGATGGCAGAAGCCATATTAGGTAAAAGACGTGCTCTTCTTTATACCAAGATTAGCGATCAGGCACAAACCCCTGACCCAAAGAGGCAGGTGTATTAATTACAGATAATCGCCGATTAGTTGAAATTAATATCAAAGCAATAATGGTTGCAACATAAGGTAAAGAAGAAAGTAGCTGTGATGGGATAGGAACACCCATACCCTGTGCATAAAGGCCGAGTATCCAAACACCACCAAATAGATAAGCCCCTGCGGCCAAACGACCAGGCAACCAAGTAGAGAATACAACCAGCGCCAAGGCAATCCAGCCGCGGCCTGCGGTCATATTTTCAATCCACTGCGGGGTGTATACCAGAGATAAATAAGCGCCAGCCAAACCAGATGTCATGCCCCCAAAAGCAATACAAGCATAGCGTACCTTGATTACCGAGTAGCCTAAGGCATGGGCAGAGTTATGGTTTTGACCCACAGCACGAATAATTAAACCGGTACGCGTGCGTTTTAGCGTATAACTAACACCAATGACCAAAATAATCGAAATATATACCAAAGGATCTTGGCCGAAGACTAAGGTACCGACATATGACAAGTCGGATAATACAGGAATTGATACAGATTCAAGTTTTACCCCTGGCACACCCACAAAACCACTACCAATTAGACCAGACAAGCCCAGACCCAAGAGAGTTATCGATAAACCCGTTGCCACCTGATTGGTCACTAAGGTCTGAGTCAAGAAGGCAAACAACAATGACATAGCCACACCGGCAAACATGGCCATCAATACACCAAGCCAAGCTGAGCCAGTTACCTGAGCCATAGCAAAACCTGCCACTGCACCCATCACCATCATACCTTCAAGGCCTAAATTTAGTACTCCTGAACGTTCAACAACTAGTTCACCAATAGCTGCCAAAAGTAGAGGTGTTGAGGCCGTTATAATGGTTAACATGATCGCTTCATAGTCAATCATAACTGACCTCCATTGCCTTTAAGAAAACGTAAACGATAGTGAATAAGGGTATCGCACATTAAAATAAAAAATAGCAACATGCCTTGAAACACTTGAGTGGTTTTATCTGACATACCCAGTTCTATTTGCACGCCCTCACCACCAATATAACTGACCGCCAAAAGCAACCCGGCAAAAATCACCCCGATAGGATTTAAGCGACCCAAAAAAGCCACAATAATGGCAGTAAAGCCATAACTAGGTGAAATATTAGGTTGTAGTTGACCGATGGTACCTGCAACTTCAATAATCCCTGCTAAGCCAGCTAAACCACCTGATAATAGGAAACAGAACCAAACCATTTTTGCCTGAGAGAAGCCAGCAAAGGCACCTGCTCTGGGGGCAGCGCCAATGACTCTTACTTCGAAGCCTTTAATGGTTCGGGTCATCACCCAATAAAGAATAAGAGCGATAATTATGGCAATCACTAAACCAAGATGTACGCGCCCATCTCCAAAAGTAGGTAATAAATGCCAATCGTCAAAACCAATGGATTTGGGAAAGTTATAACCAAAGGGGTCTTTCCAAGGCCCCCTTACCAACCAATCCAATAATAAGTGCACTATATACACTAACATTAAGCTAGTTAGTATCTCATTAACGCCGAATCGCACTTTTAACAGCGCCGGTATAGCCGCTAATAGAGCACCACCAATCATCCCCATGACCAACATACAGAATAATGCCAAGGGTGACTGCCAAGAAGTAAAGAGGATAGGAATAATAGATCCCATTAAGGCACCAGCGGTAAGCTGACCTTCGGCGCCAATATTCCAAACATTAGCCCGAAAAGTAACGGCTAAACCGACACCAATCAAAATCAGTGGTGTGGCTTTTACCAGTACCTCTTCGATAGACCAGAGATTGGTTATGGGATCAATAAAGTAAAGATAGAGAGCTCGTAAGGGCGGTTGACCCATAGCGGCAAAAATCAAACCACCTACAATTACTGTTAAGGCAATAGCTAATAACGGTGAAGAGAAATACATCAAGCGAGAAGCTTGAGGACGTTTTTCCAAAATTAACTGCACATTAACTACTCCCTTGTGCTGTGGTTTCATTGGCAGGCGCAGATTTTTCCTGGGACATAAGTAAACCTATCTCTTCACGGCTAATTGCACTAGCTTCATATGATGACGATAACTGGCCACGGGAAATAACAGCAACGCGGTCGGCTAATTCAAAAATTTCATCTAAGTCCTGACTGATAACTAAGATGGCACTACCCTGTCTCGATAAATCAATTAATGCTTGTCTTATCAAGGCAGCAGCGCCAGCATCAACACCCCAAGTAGGCTGGTTAATTATTAACACTTTGGGTTGACGATCGAGCTCTCGACCAACCACAAACTTTTGTAAGTTACCACCAGATAATGACCCCGCCTCAGCATCAATACTGGCACTACGCACATCATATTGGCTGGCGACCTTGGTATTTACTTTAACTAACTCGGCACGCTTAATACCCGCCCAACCCTGATGCAAAGGCGGTTGGTCATCAGCCACAGCGTGCCGAGATAGGAGGATATTTTCCGTCAGACTAAAATCACCTATGGCACTATGGCCATTACGTTCCTCTGGAACAAATGCTGCTTGTAATTGACGACGGCCATTGATACCAGTATGCCCGCAGGTTCGTCCCTGTATACTGATCGCGGCAGCATCTTGATTAGTCACTTCCCCTGACAAGGCAGAAAAAAGCTCGCCTTGGCCGTTACCAGCAACCCCGGCAATAGCCAAAATTTCACCACTACGTACTTCAAGATTAAGATCAACTAAATCAACCCCAAAAGGCGTATCAGCCCGCTGATAAAGATTGGTCAAGTGTAATAAAGTGTCACCTGCCTGATTATTTTCTTGTCGACTTACTGCATGGACACTTGAGCCAACCATATGTTGTGCCAAGGTGCCTGCTGTTTCTTGTTGGGGGTCAAGTTGAGCAACTACTTTACCAAGGCGTAATATAGTCGCATCATGGCAAAGCTGCTTTACTTCCTCTAAGCGATGCGAAATATAAAGCACAGCACAGCCCTCATCAGCCAAACGCCGCAATGTTGTAAACAGAGCCTGAGCTTCTTGGGGAGTTAATACCGCAGTGGGTTCGTCCATTATCAATAACCGCGGTTCTTGCAGAAGACAACGGACGATTTCTATGCGTTGTCTCTCCCCTACAGACAAGTCAACAACTAAAGCCCTTGGGTTGAGTGGCAAGCCATAATCTTCAGAAAGGTTGGCTATACGTTCTTCTAAATCTTGGGTACGCAAATGGGGAGGTAAAGCTAGACTGATATTTTCCGTAACGGTGAGAGCTTCAAACAGAGAGAAATGTTGAAATACCATGCCAATACCCAAGTCTCGAGCAGCAGCAGGGTTTTCGATAGTAACCGTTTGACCTTGCCAAACAATCTGTCCAGCGGTGGGTTGCAAGGCACCATAGATCATTTTTACTAAGGTGGACTTACCCGCACCATTTTCACCCAACAGGGCATGGATATTTCCGGCTTCAAGAACAAGGTCTATAGAGGCATTGGCAACAAAATCACCAAACTTTTTGGTCAAGGATTTGACTTCGAGTAATGGTTTCGAAGCAGACTCAAAATTTGGCTTATCAGCCACTGATGAATTAGACATATCGCTCTCAAAATTTATGTATGGCAGCAAATCTAACCAATACAAACTTAAAGGTCAATAATAGTTGACCATATAATCAACTATTAAACTTGAAAAATCTGAAACCCCTTAAAATAATCGTTTTTCTTAAGTTCGTTTGGCCCAACCACCACCTCTGAAGCTGGCTTATTTTGCAAATAAACCCTAACCACTTTGCTGATATCATCTAAGGTGACTTTCAATAGACGTTGGCGAAATGCCTTGCGTACACTAGGTGTGCGATTATGTAGATTGTTTTGAAAGGTTGCTAAAGCCTCACCCGCTGGTGAGCCCGGTTTGTCGAGACTACCAATCACACCTAGCACGGCTTCTTCTAGGTGTTGGGCATTAATATTACCCTCTGCGGCCCAAGCAATAGCGCCATCATAATCAGCAAAGGTATCAACACTTCGCGGATCACGATAGGAATAAAAACGGAAGCAGCCACTGTTATTATCCTGACTAGCACCACCACCATAAGCACCGCCCTGCTCGCGTATCGCACGGTGCAAATAACCATTACGTAAGATATCACCTAGAATCACCAGCGCTGGAGCATCCTTGTGATTTGATGGCACTGTACTGTAGGCTCTAGCACAATAATTGACCTGAGTATTGGTGGTCCATAATTGTTTCACTGCACCACCAGCATAAGCCCAATCCAATTGACTATCTGCGCTGCCCAATTGCTCAGCAAAACTAATTTGTAGGGTATCAGCGATATTCAGTTGATGCTGACTCTCAGCTACTGACACCACTTGCATGGGCTGATTAGCAAGTTGGCTTTGGATACTAGCCAACTTGTCACATAAAGCGGTTAAATTAGCTGCATCAGCTAAACTGTCATCCAGTTTTTGTAACCAATTAATCGTGGCTAGGCCAGACATAGCGTAGCTTAAATTTGCCGCCGCACTTATATTTTGACTTGCACACCTCATAGCCTGGCTATGACCGGCACTGACCACTCCCTGTTGGCGCCTTATTCTTAATTGCGCTACTAGGTCACGCACACGTTGTGCCTCATCAAACCGACATCCTTGCAAGGTTTCCTTTAGCAAAGCCACCATTTCAGGTTGCTTATCAACCAAGCCTTTCATAGACAGCACAAAGTATGCTTTTAATGAATCAGCATTATCAGCAGCACCCCGAGTAGACAAAAAGGCAGAAAAGCTACCGCAGACATTGGCTTGGCGAGCTTGTAACTGCAAATAATCAGCATCGCCAACACCCATTTCGGTATAAAACTGGGCTAACAATCCCAAATACGGTAAATCCTCAGGTGTTAACTTTGGCCAAGGTAAAACTAGTTGGTGATAAACCAAGCCATTGGTACCAGCATCAAAACTGATCTGTTGCTGGTGGTACTCACTGGAGGGTTCAGCTATAGCTATATCATCAGGAATATCTTGCCGTGTAACCGTTGGCAATATACTCACATCATCGACTTCATTTTGACGTTGTTGCAAAGCTACAGCAAGGTCTTTCACTTGTTGTTTTTGCTTGTCGTCCATAGACTTATACATAGTTTCCAAACGGCTTTGCTCAGCAACCTGACGATGTTCACTCAGTTGTTTATCTGGATTCATGGTATATGTTAAGCGGTGAGGATTGTTGAGTAATAGTTCACGTACCAAAGACGGAATATAGTTACTATCTTGAATGTCTTCCCGCAGACGCGCAATTACAGGGTCAAGATTAAGGGCTGCCAATGGGTCACCATGATGGATAGCAGCAGGCATGGCGCTTAAGATGAGTTGCAAACCAAATGGATAGCCATCACCGCCAATCTCTCTTTGACTAAGCTCTAATTGATGCAAAGCCGAATTTACGGCTTCTTGGTCTACACCTTGTTGAACTATATTTTCAAGGCATTCTAAGACTAATTGTTCAAAGTCTGCGCTCGCTTCACGCTCAGCACCTTCTAGACCACATAAAAAAGTCATTTCACGATTAGAGTCTTCTAAGCCACACATTGGCGATGGTGCACTGCCAAGATTGGTTGTTTCTAACACCTTACGTAGTGGTGAGGCGCTATTATCAAGTAACACTTGAGATAACAGATTTGCCTGCATTTGCTGATACAAATCCGTACTATTACCCAATAACCAAGCCATTACATGATGACTTTTGACATTGTCATCATTGGCATCCACTGCATAGCCTTCTTGAACACGTAGTGGGCTGTAATAGCGTTTTTCATTTTGCATTTGTAAGTGATCCATGGACTGGGCTGAAAACTTATTTAATGCTAGGGACTGAAAACGTTCTTGGAGTTCCGCCGCTGGAATATTACCGCTGGTCATAAATACGGCATTAGAGGGATGATAGTGCCGCTGATAAAAGGCCAATAATTGCTGGTGGGTTAAATCCGGGATATCAACGGGTTCACCGCCACTATTATGATGATATGTAGTAGTTGGAAAAAGATATTTACTCACATTTTGCCAAAGCTGACTTACAGGAGAACTCATGGCACCTTTCATCTCATTAAACACCACCCCTTTAAAAACCAGCTTTTCAGTGCCATCAGCTTGCTTCTCAAGCTCAACTCTATGACCCTCTTGTGCAAAATCTAAGGCATCGAGGCGGGCAAAAAAAGTCGCATCTAAATACACTTCTAACAAATTATGAAAGTCTTTCTTGTTTTGGCTCGCAAAGGGATAAGCAGTCCAGTCACTACTCGTAAATGCATTCATAAAGGTATTAAGTGAACGCCGAATCATCATAAAGAAGGGATCCCGTACGGGAAACTTTTGACTACCACATAAAGAGGTGTGCTCGAGTATATGCGCAACCCCCGTTGAGTCCATGGGCATAGTACGGAAAGCTACCAAGAACACATTTTCATCCTGACCAGTATCTAGGTGAATATGTTGAGCACCTGTCTCACGATGTTGAAACAACTGGGCGTTTAACTGTAAAGATTGGATGGTTTCTTGACGTAAAAATGTAAAATCTTGGTGTGTATCAGGGATGCTGGACATGCCCTCTCCTTGGAAAATAGATGCGTGTATGCTCAGTTGGAGCATGTACGGCAAAACAATATCTTGTTTAAAGCCAAAGCACATACAATTACAAGCTTGGCCACGGAATAACTGTAGGTAATACTGCTGGCAATTAACCACCAGTATAGGAAAAAAATAGCCCTGCGAAAAGGCCTGCTAAACGGCCTGCTCAACCAACACTATAGCGACTTATTTAAAAACTTCGCCCATGGCATTGGGGAAGCTGGCATACCCATAGCATAACGAATAACGTTGCGTTTTATTGGCGCCAGTTTAGCTAGGGCTAAGGTGCCATTGCGTAACCACTTTAGCCCCGTATTTTCATTACTAAAGCCATGATAAAAGGCGTCCATGGTTTGCATCATAAGACGATTAGACCACATACGCTGTCGTTGATATTCAGTTAACGATTCAGCCTGCCACCACTCTTCACCAGCGGCTCTTGAGTTGGCAATGACGGCATCTAAGCTGGCTATATCTTGGTAACCCAAATTGACCCCTTGGCCTGCTAAAGGGTTAATGATATGGGCAGCATCGCCAATTAAAGCCAAGCCATCTTGGACATAACTCTGTGCGTGTTGTTTTTGTAAATTAAAATAACTTTTACTTAACACTTCAATATTGCCAAGTTCATGTGGAAAATGCGCCATTATTTCTGCTTGCAGTTGCGCATTGGATAATTGATATAAGCGCCTTACCTCATCAGCTTGATGATACCAAACTACCGAGCCATGCTGACCAGGGAGCGGTAAAAAGGCTTGTGGGCCAGTGCTGGTAAAACGCTGCCAAGTGATATCCTGTTGCCCCAATTCAGTATTAACCCCTACTACTAAACAAGCTTGCTGATATTGGCTACGATTAACGCCAATACCAAAAGCTTGCCTAACCATAGACTGGCCACCATCTGCTGCCACAAGCAGCTTACCAGTGAAAGTTTCACCCGTATCCGTTTCAACATACATAGTGGTATTTTTACGGTAGGTTTTAACGGGTTTTTTAGGGCACAACAAAGTAACTTCAGGCATTGCATCCAATACCTGCCAGAGAGCAAGTTGGGTAACGCGATTCTCAACTATATGACCTAACTCAGGTGCGTTTACTTGATTGGCATCAAAAGTAATATCTCCAAACCCTTGCATTTCCCATACTCTCATTTGTCTATATGGACATACCCGCATAGAGAGAATATTTTGCCAGGCTTGGGTACGTTCAAGAACTGAGCGAGTTTGGGGTCCTAAAGCAGAAATGCGTAAATCAAAGGCTTGAGACAAATCAAAAACATCAGGTTGCTGAGCTTCGAAAACAGCAATTTTTAACCCTTGTTGTGCCAACACGGAAGCCAATCCAGCACCGGTCATACCGCCGCCACAAATCAAAACATCAAAATTTGTCTCTGGCACTTTTTTAATTCCTTGATAGTAAACAACAATTGCTCTACAAGAGTAATAGCGCACACGGCAACAGGCAAGTTGTTAGAAAAATTAATTTACGATTTGACTTTTTTTTACACTTAACTTGTGGTTTAGTTAGTACATCATCGGTACTTAAAACCAATGAATTTCCCCCAGTCACAAAGGAGACATCTCTTATTTAATTTCCCCTCAAACTTCGATCAAAAGGAATGAATTATGCAAATGAACATTACTGCACGTCACGACGCCAAAGCTTCATCTGGTATTAGAGAACGCATTATGGCCAAGCTTCACAAAAATGAAAGTCATTTTGATCATATCACCAATATCCAAGTAACTATCGACAAGGACGGCAAGCAAGATATTGCTGAAGCTACGCTGCATCTCGATACAGGCCATGAAATCTTTGCCAAAGCAGGCGGTGAAAACATGTACAGTGCGATTGATGCTCTTAGTTCCAAAATCGAGACCCAACTTCAAAAAGCCAAATCTAAATGGCAAAACCGAAAAGGCGCTTTCCGAGGGAAACGTTCCCCTATTCAAGATTCTGAAGAAGTCGCTTAATCGATAAACTCAGCGGAGTCGTATAAATCGATTCCGCTGTTTGTTAAAGCTAACAACAGCACAAACAAGCAACAAATTACGTTTCTAACTGCTCAGTGATAGTAGTATAAGCCTCATAGTCATTGACCCCAAGAGCTTCTGGTGAACTTAAAGCCATTGGATCAGCCGCAAGATGCTCCGGCACCACAACCAAACCATCACTAAAAGAAACCACCTGCAGACCAACTTGCTTACAATGGGCAAAGACCTTTTCCAAAGCCTGCACAACTTGTTCTTGATCCTGTAAATGACGGCCACGGCCTGGCTGTTCAGATTGTTGCGAAGACTGAGCCTTGGGTTGGTATTTAAATTGCTCAATTACCTGATTATCTTGACCTAACAACAGCACCAATATATTCGCCCAACGCCAGTCGCGAATAATATTGACGGCGACATTAAATTGCCTCACATCAAAACAATGTACTCGATCACCAGCATTAAGTTGCCGAAGTTTATCTGTTACCTGAGCCTGACTAAGATCAGGCGCGAGCTGAATATGCATAAACACAACCAACAAAACCAAACATAAACATCAGTTTACCAGAGCTAGCTAACAAAGGCTTCTATACACCAGCATTAATTATGCTGAAAACGACTGGCTAGTTTTCATTGCATGGCTGGCAGTAAAAGGCCAAAATAAGTCGGCTAAAAACAAGTTTTTAGGGATTATATTTCCTAAACTACGCCTATAAAGCGGTACAAAGTTAGTTATCATAATTGTTACTGAGAGATTGAGAGGTTCTATCATGGAACGTGAATCAATGGAGTTCGATGTCGTTATTGTTGGTGCCGGCCCGGCAGGTTTATCAAGTGCCTGCAAGCTTCTCCAACTGGCCCAAGAACATAACCAAGAAATAAGCGTCTGTGTGGTGGAAAAAGGTTCAGAAGTGGGCGCACATATTTTATCAGGTGCCATATTCGAACCGACAGCTTTAAATGAGTTGTTTCCCGACTGGCAAGCTATGGGTGCGCCCCTTAATACGCCTGTCAGCAAAGATGAAATGCATATACTACGTAATGATCATGCTGGCATAGCCCTGCCAAGTTTTTTTATTCCAAAACCCATGCATAATGAAGGCAACTATGTCGTTAGCCTTGGTAATGTCTGTCGTTGGCTGGCAGAACAGGCAGAAAATCTGGGTGCTGAGGTGTTTCCTGGTTTTGCTGCGGCAGAAGTCTTGTACCACGCCGATGGTAGTGTCAAAGGTATCGCCACCGGTGATATGGGCGTGGATGCCAATGGCCAACCTAAAGATGGTTATATGCCGGGCATGGAATTACATGCAAAATATACTATTTTCTCTGAAGGATGCCGTGGCCATTTAGGCAAACAGCTAATTGATAAATTCAATTTGGATAAAGATACTGTTAGCCAACATTATGGTATCGGTATAAAAGAGCTATGGGATGTACCCATTGATCAACACCAACCAGGTCTAGTTCTTCATGGTTCTGGATGGCCATTAAGTGGTGGTACCACGGGTGGCTGGTTCCTATACCATGGTGATAATCAGCAAGTCGTTGTGGGGCTAATTATTGACCTCAATTACGATAACCCTCACCTCAGCCCATTTGATGAGTTCCAAAGACTGAAGCATCACCCTACCCTAAAACAGCACTTGCAAGGTGGTAGCCGAGTTTCCTATGGTGCTAGAGCGGTAGAGAAAGGCGGTCTATTTTCTTTACCCAGCATGAGTATGCCTGGAGCCTTATTGATTGGTTGTGATGCGGGTACCATGAACTTTTCTAAAATTAAAGGTAGTCATACCGCTATGAAGTCAGGGTTGCTTGCTGGCGAAACCATCTTTGCTGAATTAAACGCTGCTGGTGAAGCAGGTAAAACACTACCGATGGATGCTAATTTTAAGGCTTCTTGGTTATATGATGAGCTCTACAAGGCACGTAACTTTGGCGCCGCTATGCATAAATTTGGCACTTGGTTTGGCGGCATGTACAACTGGATTGAACAAAATATCTTTGCTGGCAAGCTGCCAATTAATCTCAAAGATGATAATCCTGATTATGCCCAGCTTAAGCCCGCCAATAGCATGCCTAAGATTGACTACCCTAAACCGGATGGCGTGATCAGTTTCGATAAATTATCATCGGTATTCTTATCTGGCACTAATCACGAAGAAGATCAGCCCTGTCATTTGCAGTTACAAAATACAAGTTTACCCCTTAGCATTAACTTGGAAACGTGGGACGAACCAGCTCAACGCTACTGTCCGGCTGGCGTTTATGAGATTATTGCTGATGAATCAGGCGCGCAGAAGTTTCAAATTAATAGCCAGAACTGTGTGCACTGTAAGACCTGTGATATTAAGGATCCAAGTCAAAATATTACTTGGGTAGTTCCAGAAGGCGCTGGCGGGCCTAACTATCCAAATATGTGACGCTTAAGTTTTAAAATACCTTAAGACACAAATTAAAAAGCCCTCACAGAAATGTGAGGGCTTTTATTTTACTATATTTTCAATTAGTTACAATATAAGCTAAGTATTATTTAGTAAGCGGGAATGCTGGTAGTGCTGTTTTAGTAATATGCTGCAGCATACGTACAACCTGACAAGAATAACCAAATTCGTTGTCATACCAGACATAAACCACACAACTCTTACTGCCACCAGCAATGGTTGCTAGCCCATCTACAACACCAGCAGCACGGGAACCAACAAAATCACTCGAAACGGCTTCTCTAGATGTAGTGAAATCGATCTGTTTTTGCAAATCAGAATAAATGGCCGTATTGCGTAAGTAGTCATTTAATTCATCACGCTGCACTTCATGCTCTAAATTGAGGTTAAGTATTGCCATAGAGACATTGGGCGTGGGTACTCGGATAGCATTACCGGTTAACTTACCTTCCATTGCGGGCAAGGCTTTAGCAACGGCTTTGGCAGCGCCAGTTTCGGTCAAGACCATATTTAACCCAGCAGCGCGACCACGGCGATCACCTTTATGATAATTATCAATTAAATTTTGGTCATTGGTATAGGCGTGAACAGTTTCAACATGACCATTAGCTACGCCATACTTATCATGCAAGGCTTTTAGTACCGGTGTAATCGCATTGGTGGTACAGGAAGCCGCAGATAAAATAGTATCTGTATCTTCTATATCACCTTCATTGACACCCATAACGATATTTTTAATACCCTTACCTGGCGCAGTTAAGAGTACTTTGCTGACCCCTTTAGCTTGCAAATGTAAGGATAAACCCTCTTGGTCACGCCATAAACCTGTATTATCAATAACCACTGCATTGCTAATATTATAATCAGTATAATCAATCGCCTCTGGTGCTGAAGCGTAAATAATCTGAATAACATTACCATTAGCGATAATAGTGTTATTAGTCTCATCTACCGTTATAGTGCCTTGGAAATTACTGTGTACTGAGTCACGGCGCAGTAAATTAGCGCGCTTTTGCAAATCATTATCGCTGCCTTTGCGCACCACAATGGCCCGTAAACGCAGACTTTGACCACCACCTGTTTTATCGATTAATAAACGTGCCAGCAAGCGGCCAATGCGCCCAAAACCATACAGGACAACGTCGGTTTGGGTTTTGTTGCTATCCGCGTTAACTGCTTCTTTAAGTTCCTGAGCCACATAATCTGCCAATGACAGCTCGCCACCATGGGCCTGATAACCCATAGCTAATTTACCAATATCAACATGGACATTGGCAAGATTGAGGTTTTGCATGGCAACGATGACGGGATAAGTGTCTACAACAGACACTTGCTGCTTTTCTAAGTGGCGGGCAGCGCGGTGGGATTTAAGAATGCTAATGACAGATCGATTAACGACACTATGGCCATAAACCGACACTTCAACATTAGCCTCGCGATAGATCTTACCAATCAATGGAATCATGGCTTCAGCTAACGCTTCACGGTCTTTCCAATCAGCAAAAACTTGTTCTTGGCTCAAAATAATTACCTTTTGTTGTGGTAGGTAAGCCCACTTCTAAATTTTTTAGAAGGGGTTATTACCTTATGTTGTGGGACTTTAATTATGCTAAATTGCAGTAACGGCTGCAATAAAACCCCCTGTTCATTGAGGTAATTTAGAACTATTTTTTATAAAAAAACCGGACCTGTTGATACTTTTATCAGATAGTTTTAAATAACACTGATAATGTCATTTTTAACAGGTAATATATGCTAGAAATTATGCTGAGTAATGGTGCAATGCTAAGTTGAAATAACTACAATAGCCGAAGCCAATATTACCGACTTAGATCAAGCCAACAACGTGTTAATTAAAAACTCTTACCTTCCTGCCAATATTGCCCAGCAAAGCTATTGGGGACAATGTCCTGATGCTGGCAGTGCTTTAGCTATAGCTGAGGCTGCACAACTAGCTGATACCCCTTTACTGGTTCTAGTAAACAACACAGATAACGCGTTAAGCCTAAAAGCTGAACTACAATTTTTTCTAGCAGGCAGTAATATACAAGTACATATGCTGCCTGATTGGGAAATTTTACCTTATGATAATTTTTCCGCTCATCCAGATATTATTTCTGAGCGCATAAAAACCCTAAATGCTATTGGTGGCATCGAGCAAGGCATTATTTTAGTACCTATTGCAACCATGCTGCACCGTTTAGCACCAACACACTATTTAGCTGCCACCAGCTTTGCCTTAACTACTGGTCAAGCACTCAGCCTAGAAGCTTTTCGTCAGCGTCTTGATCAAGCTGGTTATCAGTTTACAGAAACGGTTTTTCAAGCTGGTGAATATGCAGTACGCGGTAGCCTTATTGATCTTTATGCCATGGGCAGCCATGCCCCTTTGCGTATAGAGTTGTTTGACGAGCAAATCGAAAGTTTACGACACTTTGATCCTGATAGTCAGCGCACAACGGAAATTATTGAACAATTTCATTTATTGCCAGCCCGGGAATTTCCCCTTACGGAGCCAGCAATAAGCCAGTTCCGCCAAGCTTTTAATGCCCAGTTTGAGGTAAATTCAAGTCATTGCCCAATTTATCAGGATGTCAGCCAAGGTCTTGTACCAGCTGGTATTGAATATTATATACCTCTATTTTATGACCTGAAGATGGCAACCCTGCTCGATTATTTGCCAGCCCAAATTAACATTGTTCGGGTAGGTAATCTAAATCAGGCTATTGAGCACTTTTGGCAGGATATAAACCAACGTTATACCGATTACAGTCATGATGTTGAACGCCCCCTATTACCACCTGAACATCTTTTTTTAAGTGCCGAGCAGTTATTTAGCATGCTTAAATTGCATGCCAACATACACCTTCAGGAAGTCACATTAATAGACCCTAAACCAAGCCAAGGTGAGAATAACTTAGGATTTGCTGAATTACCTGAAGTCGCCATTAATAGCAAACTAGCTAACCCTTTGCTAGCCTTGGAAAGTCTGCTAAAAACCCAAACTAGGGTTTTGATTTGTGCAGAAACTGCTGGTCGCAGGGAAGCTTTATTAGAGCTCTTTAAGCAACTACCAAATCAACCTGATGAGCTTGTTTCTTGGCATGACTTTTGTACCAGCGATAGCGAATTTGCTATTTGTATTGCACCCTTAGAAAGAGGCTTAAATTTACCCCAAGAACGATTATGTTTATTAAGTGAAGGGCAAATTTTTGGGCAAAAGGTATTGCAACGCCGACGACGGGAAAAGTCTACAGCAAATGCCGATATCGCTATTCGAGATCTAGCCGAACTCTCCATTGGCAACCCCGTAGTCCATCATGATCATGGCGTAGGACGTTATCAGGGATTGAAAGCTTTATCTGTCGATGGGCAGGAAAACGAATTTCTTGTATTAGAGTATGCCGAGAACGCCACCTTATATGTGCCTGTAGCTAGCTTACAGCTACTTAGTCGTTATACTGGTGGTGGTGAACATCCCCCATTGCATCGACTGGGCTCCGAGCAGTGGCAAAAAGCACGTCGCAAAGCAGCGGAAAAAATAAAAGACACGGCAGCAGAATTACTCCATATTTACGCCCTTCGAGCAGCCCGTGATGGCTTTGCTTATCCACGTCCTGACGATAGCTATAAAGCTTTTGCAGACGCTTTTCCCTTTGAAGAAACGCCAGATCAAGAACAAGCCATTGCTGCTGTTATAAAAGATATGCTGGCCGATCAGCCGATGGATCGATTAGTCTGTGGTGATGTTGGTTTTGGTAAAACAGAAGTAGCCATGCGGGCGGCCTTTATTGCTGCCACCGGGGGCAAGCAAGTGGCCATCCTGGTACCCACTACCCTATTAGCACAGCAACACTATGAAACACTGCGGGATCGTTTTGCCGATTGGCCCGTTAATGTCGCGGTTATGTCGCGCTTTCAAACGGCCAAGGAACAAACCAAAATTGCTGAGCAGCTTGCTGATGGCAGTATGGATATTCTTGTAGGTACCCATAAAATCATTCAGGGAAAATTAAATTTTAAACGCTTAGGGTTATTAATAATTGATGAAGAACACCGCTTTGGTGTACAACAAAAAGAGTCCTTTAAGAAACTGCGTGCAGAAGTGGATATTCTAACCCTGACGGCGACGCCCATACCCCGAACTTTAAATATGTCTATGTCAGGCATGCGGGATTTATCGATTATTGCCACCCCACCGGCTAAACGTATCTCTATTAAAACCTTTGTGCGCCAACATGATAGCAAGTTAATTAAAGAAGCCATGTTGCGTGAGCTATTGCGTGGTGGCCAAGTCTATTATTTGCATAATGATGTTAGCACCATTGAGACATCGGCCGAGCGTATTCGGCAATTAGTGCCCGAGGCGCGAGTGGCGGTAGCCCATGGTCAGATGCGGGAACGTCAACTAGAACAGGTTATGGGGGACTTCTACCACCGCCGAGCCAATGTTTTGGTTTGTTCAACGATAATTGAAACAGGCATTGATATACCTAGCGCCAATACAATTATTATTGATCGGGCTGATAAATTTGGTCTTGCTCAACTACACCAATTACGTGGCCGCGTTGGACGCTCCCACCATCAAGCATATGCCTATTTACTAACACCACACCCTAAAGTGTTAACCAAAGATGCAAACCACCGCTTAGAAGCTATTTCTACCACCGCCGATTTAGGTGCCGGTTTTACCCTTGCTAGTCACGATCTTGAAATTCGAGGGGCTGGTGAATTATTAGGCGAAGAGCAAAGTGGTCAGATGCAGGGTATTGGTTTTAGTCTCTATATGGAGATGCTTAATGCCACCGTGGAGGCTATGCAAAAAGGTGAAGAACCTAATTTGGACCAACCACTGCAACGCGGCACCGAGGTCAATCTTAATTTACCAGCAGTAATTCCGGCCAGTTATCTGCCTGATGTGCATAATCGCTTGATTATGTATCAGCGCATTGCTAACGCAGAGGATAATGCCGCTTTAAAAGAATTACAGGTAGAAATGATTGACCGTTTTGGTTTGTTACCCGAGGCGATTAAGTATTTATTTCGTCAAACACGGTTAAAGTTAAAGGCGCAAACCCTTGGCATTAATAAAATTGAAGCGTCCGCTAGTAATGGACTTATTCAATTTGATAAGCATACTCAAGTGGAACCAATTGCTTTAGTGAAACTAGTGCAAAATCAGCCACGGCAATTTAAACTTGAGGGCAGCAATCGATTACGATTTAGCGTTCCTATGGAACATTACGAAACACGCTTTCAACGTGTTGAAGACTTATTAAAGCTATTGGTTAAGTAATGCTATTAAGGTTATTAATACCACTCAGAAAAACCAACACGAGCAGTCATTGTGGCTGTATTGTTACGCTTCTGGCTAGTTTAGTTGTTTGTCTAGCCAATCCCGCCTGGGCAGAAGATAAACGCTGGTATCAAGCAGAAATTATTATCGCTGAACGCTTAGACAATTTAATGGATGAAGAACAACATCCAACGGCTTTAGTGTCTCCTGTACCGAGTGGCAAGGTTTTAAAAGAATACCCAAGCATTGGCAATCAGGCTTTGACGCAACTGCCTAGCAACCAACACCAGCTTACCAGCGTAAAACGGCGTCTCGAGCGTGCCGACGCATATCGGGTTTTATTTCACGAGGCTTGGCCCATTGCCATTGCCAAAAATGAGCCCACAATTTGGATTGACGTAAAGTCTGGCATGGAACAGCATGGTCACTATGAGCTTGAGGGTAAAGTTGGCGTCAGTATGGGGCGTTTTCTGCATTTGCATACGCAACTGCACCTCAATAAATTTATTTCTGAGGCTTTGCCAGCTGATAATCAACTCAATTTATTTTTGGATATCCCTTATAAACAAGCGCAAATCAGTCAGCGCTATAGCATGCAACAGAAGCGAAAAATGCGCAGTAAGGAACTACATTATCTGGATCATCCAAATTTGGTATTGCTGGTCCGCTTTGATCCTTACACACCTAAAATAGGCCCCTTACCTAGGCCAGAAAATCAGCCCCGTGCCTCACAGCAACCCTCTCAGTCTGGGGTGATCATAAGTCCTTTAGAGACAGCCACAAATGTGACAATTGAAGGCCAATAGCACCCTAGTCATAACGCACTGTAAATTCGTCACGGCAAGACGCCAACAAAGCATCTAAACTTAGTTCTTGATGATGCTTTATGGCTCTTGGGTACCTTGGTTGCAGACGATCATTATGCCAATCTTGCCATAAATGAGTAGTCTCTAGAAACTCCCTAGCATAGCTTTCATCCACTTCCAGACAACCTAATAAAATAACATCTAAATAGGCTTGGGAAATGGGATTAAACTGGGCTTTATGGGGGTCTTCAGGGTAGATATACACCCAGATTGTATGGTCATCAGACAACCTATTCTGCTCAGGTAATAGATAACTAACTTGTTCATGTGATAAGGCATGACGTACATAGCCGCGCTCACGAATATCAAACTTTTCTAATTCTTCCTGAGGCACTTCAAACAACACACCATTACAATCACTATCTGCATCAGGCCTTACACCAACAGCGCGCATATTGGTGCCAGCAAAACTTACCCAATACCTTTTAAGACCCTGCACTCTCACTGGTATCGAGTTACCTGCAGTTCCGGTAACGCGGCGGCTGGAACTATTTATCAAGCTGCCATAAGCAAAGATAAAATGCTTAGCTATCATCACTACTATCAGTTGCTGCTGGGTTGACAAACAATGTTTGGGTTGGGAACGCGAACTCTGCACCATGTTGTTCTACAATACCGGCAATAGTCTGTAATAATTCTTGCTTAATAATATGGAACTCTGTCCATACCGTGGTTTTAGTAAAACAGTAAACAAAGAAATCAACACTATGTTGGTTAAATTGGTTTACATTTACCATTAAGGTTTGTTCAGTATCGATTTCAGAGTGAGCCAATAGCATGGCTTTGATATCAGCAACTATGGCATCAGCCTGAGCACGATCAGCATAGCGCAAGCCAAAGGTTTCATAAAAACGGCGATTACGCATGCGTGATGGATTTTCTACGGCAATATTGGCAAAGGTGGAATTAGGCACATACAAAGGCCGGTTATCAAAAGTCCGTATGCGGGTTACCCGCCAGCCAATATGCTCAACGGTACCTTCAATATCTTTATCAGGTGAGCGTATCCAGTCTCCAACCCCAAATTGTCGATCCATATAGATCATTAAACCACCAAAGAAGTTGGCCAACATATCCTTTGCAGCAAACGCAAAGGCAATACCACCGACACCACCAAAGGCCAAAACACCCGAAACAGACAAGCCAAATAGTTGCATCAGAATAAGTATGGAACTAACCACTAAAATGATTTTTAATAACTTACCTACGGCTTCGGCAGTCACGGCATCCCAGGCAATGCGGTTAGCTGATGGACATAGCAAAATAGCTTGTAATACATTAATTAGGCGCAATAAAAACCAAGTGATTAAGATAACTAATACAGGTTCCCTAAGGGTACTTAATAAGCTGGCTACCCAAACGGTATAAGTACCAGTAAGGACTTCACCTATCCAGCTAATGCCCAAAAACCATAAACCAGCTAACAAAGGTCTACGTGCTGACTGCAATAAAGCCAAATCAAGCTTTTCTTCGCTGGCAGCAAAACGATGCATCCACCGCCCTGTTAACCATTGAGCCAGCATCACTAGCAGCAACAGAAGCACTATTTTTAACAGTAATTGGTAGCCCTCAAGACCGTTGAATAGCGAATTGAATTCTTCAAACATGGGGTCCATTCTCCTTAAGCTAAGTTCTCTATGGCAACGACAGGTGCTTCCGAAGCCGAAACTAGAGTTGTGATCAGTTGTTGCAAAATTTCAGGTAAAGCCCGCTGTTGATGGTATTCGGCTTCACAAATGGCCATCAATGCATCACTATTTGAGAGCGTAAATACCATCATGCCTAACAATTGATGAAAGCGCCAAAAAAACTGTTCATGGTCCATAGTTGGCATATGGCTGCGAATGGCTTGCATAAAGAGCATAAATACAGGCCCATATTGGTGCGTTAAATGCTTCCGCAAATGACCTTGTGATTGGCTATAGGCCGAATTAATTAAACGTGCCAAGAGAATTAAGCGAGTAGGATTACCGCGGGCAATGCGTAATGCTTCGCGTAATAAACCTTCATATAATTTGGTCAGGGCTTCATGCTGACTAACTTGGGTAGTAGAAGCAGCTTGTAATTGGGTCTTCAAGCCAACAGAAAGGGGGTCAAAAAACCGGTCTGTTACTGCTTGAATAAGGCCTTTTTTAGATCCGAAATGGTAATTTACTGCCGCCAAATTGACACCAGCTTTGCTGGTGATCGTGCGTAGTGAGGTTTCTACAAACCCATGGGCACCAAACTCAACTTCAGCAACATCAAGAATACGCTCTACTGTGGTTTTTTTCACGAGTAATTCCTGTTTACTTTTTTGTTTAAAACGTTTGTTTCAAACTAACATGAATAGATCTTGGGTACAATACTGTCGGGATGCCAAAGGGGTTTCTAATTAGCCAGCATGCTAGTGCATTGGCCAATCTAATCAGTTAGCATTAGTGTTTAATCTAAAGCTGGTCAAAATAATGCTCTTGCCCCATTTAACCCGCAATGTATGGTTACTTTGCCTAGCTCAAATATTTGCTTTTACTGGCACCAATGTAACAATCTTTTTAGGTGGCATCATAGGTGCGCAACTCGCTCCGGTTTCGATTCTCTCAACTCTACCTGTAGCATTTATGATCATAGGCGTTACCTGCGGGACTATTCCAGCCACTCTATTTGCAAGTATTTATGGCAGACGCCTGGGCTTTATTGGTGCCGCTTTCTTTGCTTGTGGAATGTGCTTAGTCGGTGCTTGGTCAATTATTCTTAGTAGCTTTTGGGTATATTGTTTAGCCTGCTTTGGTATGGGTATCAGCGTCGCTTTTGTACACCAGTATCGTTTTGCGGCAGCAGAAAGTGTGGCAACAAAGTACGCACCTCAAGCTATTTCAGCGATACTATTAGCCGGTATAGCGGGTGCTTTTTTAGGGCCAAACATGGCCAATCTCACCAAAAATCTATTACCCGAAACCACCTTTGTTGGTTCCTATTTAGCTCTTGCCGTTATGGTTTTAATGCCTGCATTGATTCTTTTTTGGTTAAAAGATTACCAACCGAAAAAACCTTCTCAGTCAACTCCTGGCCGGACTTTAAAGACCCTTGCCAGACAACCTAACTTTATATTAGCAATTATGGCTTCTGGGGTCAGTTATGCAGTAATGAGTTTTCTCATGACTGCTACACCCATAAGTATGCATATAATGGACGGCCATAGTCTGCACCACACAGGTATTGTAATTCAATGGCATATTGTGGGGATGTTCTTACCCTCTCTAGTTACTGGCAAACTTATTAACCGCTTTGGCCATCACAATATTATGCTTTATGGCGTCACCGCTCTATGTACCTGTATTTTGGTCAGTCAGTATGACCAATCTGTTATTGGTTACTGGATTGGCCTAGTACTATTGGGTGTAGGTTGGAATTTTCTATTTGTTGCTGGCACGGCACTTCTAATCACCTGTTATCGTGATAGCGAAAAATATCGTGCACAGGCATTAAATGAATTTTTGGTATTTGGTTTGCAAGCCACTGCATCCCTATCTGCTGGATGGCTATTAAGTTTAACTAGTTGGCAAGCTATTAACCTAATGTGCATACCCCTAGCTATGATGCTTATAATGACCATCTTATGGGCTAGACGGCAGCCATTGAGCTAACAAGAATAACAGCTCCATTGTAACTTTAGCTGCAAATATCATATGGTTGCTAGGTGACTGGTTTGTTACACTAGGCTCAAATCTTTAATAGTTGATCATATAGACAAATATACATGACTAAAGCAAAGCGCATATGGCTTAAAAATCCGTTGTCCATTTTGGCCAATCAGGCAGAAAATGGTTTGGTTATTGAAGATGGCATCATTGCCGAGCTTGTTGGCCAAGGAAAAGAGCCGAGTCAGCCTTGCGAAACCATTATTGATGCTAGCCAATGGGTGGTTATACCCGGACTTATCAATGGTCATCATCACTTCTACCAAACCTTAACCCGTGCCCTTCCCCAAGCACTTAATAAACCATTGTTTAACTGGCTCAAGAGTCTTTATCCGGTATGGGCAGGCCTAGAGCCAGAAATGGTTTACGAGTCAACTCGCCTTGCCCTTGCCGAGTTACTTTTGTCAGGTTGTACGACAGCGGCTGATCATCATTATTTATTTCCACAAGGCATTACTGATGCCATGGACATTCAAGCTCAAGCGGCCAGTGAAATGGGGCTACGTATGACCATGACTCGTGGCTCTATGAGTTTAAGTCAGGATGATGGCGGGCTCCCACCTGCTTCCACTGTACAAACAGAATCTGCCATCATGGCTGATAGTGAACGCGTTATTCAACGCTATCATGATGCTAGCCCAGGCAGTATGTTGCAAGTAGCGTTAGCACCTTGTTCACCGTTTTCTGTGACCCCAGAATTAATGCGAGAAACAGCCAAGTTGGCGGCAAAAAAGAACGTGATGCTGCATACTCACCTAGCTGAAACAATTGATGAAGAAAATTTTTGTCTGCAACGGTTTGGCATGCGTACCATTGATTATCTAGACAGTGTCAATTGGCTAAATGATGGTACATGGTTAGCTCATGGCATTCATTTTAATGAAGATGAAATCGCCCGTCTTGGCGCTGCAGGCACTGGCATTTGTCACTGCCCTACTTCAAATATGATGTTAGCCTCAGGTATGGCTCCGGTAAGAGACCTTGAAGCAGCTGGCAGCCCTGTTGGTCTCGGTGTTGATGGTTCGGCCTCTAATGATGGCTCCAATATGATGCAAGAAGTCAGACAAGCACTTTATTTACAACGCTTAAAATATGGTGCCGACGTAAGTCATTTCGATGCTTTCCGTTGGGCTACAAAAGGCAGTGCTAAAATGCTAGGCCGTAATGATATAGGCAGTTTAGCAGTAGGCAAACAAGCCGACATTGCTTGTTTTAAACTGGATGCTATGCGCTTTAGTGGTAGTCATGATCCCTTGGCTGCCTTATTGCTATGTGGCGCTCACCAAGCCGATGCGGTTATGGTTCAGGGCCAGTGGCGAGTTCGCGATGGCAGCATTATGGATTTGGATATTGAGGCTTTAATCAGTCGCCATCAACAAAGCGCTAAACGCTTGGTTAACAAAGTGGAATCAGTATAAATGTCTAACTCTCGCACTATTGTTCGTCAGGCCATGGTCACTGACTTAGCAGCCATAAATGATATCTACAATTTCTATATTGAAAATACGGTAATTACCTTTGATGAGGAACAATGGCCTATTTCACAACGTGAGCAATGGTTTAATGGGTTGAGTAAAAGCAACCATAGGATATTGGTGGCGACCCTTGAAGATACGGTTGTTGGCTTTGCCTATACCGCCCCTTTTCGACCCAAAACAGCTTACCAACGCTCAGCAGAAGTCACGATTTATACTAATCAAAAAGCCCTTAGAGGAACGGGTAGCGCCCTGTATGCAAACTTACTAACTAAGGCAGAAGATAATTTTCATCGGTTATATGCAGTGATCACCTTGCCCAATGATAAATCTATCGCCTTGCATAAGAAGTTTGGTTTTGCAGAGGTTGGTATGCTTGATGAGTCAGGCTTTAAGTTTGGCCAGTATCATAGTGTTGCTATACTTGAAAAACGCCTTGCCTAAGATAAAGTTACCCAGCTTTATTAAGCAAAACTAAAGTCTAACAATTTATTCCTGCTCATCCTCAGGTTGTGCGCGCATAGCACCAAAGATAAAGCCAAACATACCAATAAACATAGTAGTAAATAGCGCTATGGTGACATACACATCACTATTAAAGCCACAGGACATAGTTCCAATATAACCGTCGACGGGCTGCATATATTCGGCACCACAGTAGAGCTTGCCTGCCATTTGGGAAACCAAATTAGTCGCGCGCTCAATAAGCATCAAACCCCCACTCAGCAGTAGTAACGTTAAAGCCAGATTTTTTGGCATGGGTGATCTCCAAGTGAATGCATTAAGCCAGAGTTTATTTTACCCGAAAAACTAACAAAAAGAATGGTAGCTCATTTAATCAAAGGGTAAACTGACAATAAAAAAAGAGTAGTCAACTATGCAAATAGACCGCCTCCAAACCCATATTGTGGCCGTTCCTCCACCTTATATTGGTGGTATGTACTGGATCTTTGTAACCCTTACAACACGTTGTGGTATCACTGGTATTGGTGAAGTCTATGCCTCCACATTTCACCCCAAAGTGATGGAGAAAGCTCTTCAAGATGTGTTTGAACGTTATCTGCAGGGACATGATCCTCACCATATAGAACGCTTTTATCGTGAGTGTTATTCCAGTGGTTTTACCCAGCGTCCAGATTTAACTATGATGGGTGCCTTTAGTGGTTTAGAAATGGCCTGCTGGGATATTATTGGTAAAGCTTGCGATAAACCCGTTTACGAACTAATCGGTGGTAAGGTCTTTAATAAGTTGCGAAGTTATACCTACTTATATCCAGTTGATAAAAACGGCAAGTATAACTATGACAGCCCAGAGCTGGCAGCAGAGTGCGCTATAGCTAATAAAGAGCTTGGCTTTACCGCTGTAAAGTTTGATCCTGCGGGGCCGTATAGTGCCTATTCGGGTCATCAAATAGCCCTTTCTAGTCTAGAGAGAAGTGCCACCTTCTGTGAGAAAATTCGCCAAGCTGTAGGTAACGATTGTGATTTACTGTTTGGCACTCATGGGCAAATGACTCCAGCCTCAGCCATTAGGTTAGCGCGCCGCATTGAGCCTTATGATCCTCTATGGTTTGAAGAACCGGTACCCCCAGGTCAAAATGCAGCTATGGCTGAAGTCGCGGCGAAAACCAGTATTCCCATCGCCACAGGTGAACGATTAACCACTAAATACGAATTTCATGATGTCCTTCAACATAAGGCAGCCTCAATCTTACAGATGAATCTTGGCCGTGTGGGCGGCATCTTAGAGGCCAAAAAAATAGCCAGCTTAGCGGAAGTACATTACTGTCAAATTGCCCCCCATCTTTATAATGGCCCCGTTGGTGCTGCTGCTAGCATCCAATTAGCTACCGCCACACCTAACTTTCTTATACAAGAGAGTATCGGCACGTGGGATGGCTTCCATGCCGAAATATTGGAAGAAAAAATCACTTGGCAAAATGGCTATATTATTCCCAACGACAAGCCGGGACTGGGTATTACTTTAAATATGGAGGTGGTCAAAGCCCATTCGCCCTACACTGACCAGCGTCTGCATTTAATTATGGATAGTCGTCCCTATGATATTCACCAAACCGGTTCCGAAGACTGGAAAGAACTCGATTAGGTTAGGCACCATGCAGGTTGATTATATTATTGTTGGTGCTGGCTCCGCTGGCTGTATTATGGCGGAACAACTGACCCGATGCGGGCGCTACAGCGTATTATTACTTGAGGCGGGCGGCGGATTACATAACCCTTGGATCAATATACCAGCCGGCTTTGGGTCGACTTATTATCATCCCAAATATAACTATATGTATTACAGTGATCCAGAACCTTATTTGGATAATCGTCAAATATATGTACCGAGGGGAAAAGGTCTAGGCGGTTCAGGCTCTATCAATGCCATGGTCTATGTTCGAGGTGCTGCTCGCGATTTTGATGATTGGGCTAAGGCTGGCAACCCAGACTGGGGGTTCTCTGAAGTCCTTCCCTATTTTAAACAGCTAGAAACCCACCCCCAAGGCGCATCTGAGCTGCGTGGCAACCATGGTCCTATAAGCATAACCCCCATGCACCAGGACGCCCATCCCATTTGTCAGAATTATTTACAAGCATGCCAGCAATCAGGCTATAACCTTAATGCCGACTTTAATAGCAAAACCATCACTGGTGCTGGTATCTATGAAGCCAATATTCGCCATGGGCGCAGGGATTCCAGCTACAATGCATATTTAAAACCTGCCCTAAAACGCAGTAACTTAAGTTTGTGGAAACAGGCCAAGGTCAATAAATTAACCCTTATTGATAGCCAAGTGACAGGCCTCGAAGTTACATATAAAGACGTGCAACGTAGATTAACAGCAAAAGAAGTTATTCTCTGTGCTGGTGCTGTAGGCACACCACAACTGCTTGAGTTATCAGGTATTGGCCAACGCAAAATAATTGAGCAAATGGGCATCACCTGTCAACAAGAGTTACCGGCTGTAGGGGAAAACTTACAAGATCATCTATGTGCCAGTTTTTACTATCGTAGTAAGCGTAAAACATTAAATGATGAATTTGGTAGTTGGCAAGGCAAACTAAAAGCTGGCTTACAATACGCTCTTGGCCGCAAAGGGCCATTATCTATAAGTGTTAACCAAGCTGGTGGTTTTTTTCATGGCAGTGAGGAGGAAGAGCATGCCAATATTCAAATGTACTTTAATCCCCTTTCTTATGAAATCCCTCAATCCCCTAATGCCAAATTAGCGCCTTTGCCATACTCAGGTTACTTAGTTGCAGTAAATCCTTGCCGACCTTCAAGCCTGGGTAGTTGTCATATTAGAAGCCAAAATCCGCTCCAAGCACCACAAATAAAGTTTAATTATCTAAGCACTGAACATGATCGCCAAGAGGTTATTCAGGCAGGTAATCTAGTGCGCAAAATAACCCAAGCCAAGGCGCTTAAGGACATTACTATTTGTGAGGAAAAACCAGCTCAGAGTGTACAGAATGACGCCCAAATGTTGGCTTATGTCCAACAACATGCCAGTTCAATTTATCATTTAAGTGGCACCTGCAAAATGGGTCCAGATAGACAAACTAGTGTTGTTGACCAACAACTTCGAGTGCATGGCCTGCAGGGACTACGCATTGCCGATGCGTCTATTTTTCCTAATATTACTTCAGGCAATATTAACGCCCCAACCATGATGGTGGCCCTTAAGGCCGCTGATATACTGCTCCAAGCAGCAACTTAAGCCTTTAATAACATTATAAAGTTTATGGTTATGATATTTGTTATAACCTGAGCTTATTTCGTAATTATATCAATAATTTAATGCAGCCATACTACCCTTGAACAAGGTCTAAATCATGGAGATATAGGGGGTTTTGTGGTATTATCGCGCCGTTTTAAAATAACGCTCAGGCCAAATCCTAGTTTGGCACTGAAATAACCATGAGGCATTACCCGTGTTAGAAGCATATCGTAATCATATTGCCGAACGCGCTGAACTAGGCGTTCCCCCACTTCCTCTGGATGCAGAGCAAACTGCTGCTTTGGTTGAGCTACTAAAGAACCCACCCGCTGGTGAAGAAGAAACTTTAGTCGATTTATTACGTAATCGTGTGCCAGCAGGTGTGGATCAGGCGGCTTATGTAAAAGCTGGTTTTCTGGCTGCTATCAGCCGTGGTGAAGCCGAGTCACCATTAGTTGATGCCGTTACTGCCGTTGAAATTCTAGGCACCATGTTAGGTGGTTATAATATAGAGCCACTAATTGCCGCTCTAGATGATGACGCTCTTGCCAGCACAGCTGTGACAGCCTTATCCCATACCCTATTAATGTTTGATGCCTTCCATGATGTGGAAGAAAAAGCCAAAGCTGGCAATAGCTATGCTCAGCAGGTAATGCAATCATGGGCCGATGGTGAATGGTATACCTCCAAGCCAAAACTGGAAGAAAAGATTACTCTAACGGTATTTAAGGTGACTGGCGAAACCAATACCGACGATTTATCACCTGCTCCTGATGCCTTTACCCGTCCTGATATTCCATTACACGCTAATGCCATGTTAAAGATGGCTCGTGATGGTATTAATCCCGACGAGCAAGGTTCTGTAGGCCCTCTAAAGCAAATCGAAGAAGTTAAAGCTAAAGGCTTCCCTGTAGCTTATGTTGGTGATGTTGTGGGTACGGGTTCTTCGCGTAAGTCAGCTACCAACTCAGTATTATGGTTCTTTGGTGATGATATTCCTGCTGTACCTAACAAACGTGCCGGTGGTTTTTGTTTTGGTGGCAAAATTGCTCCTATCTTCTTTAACACCATGGAAGATGCTGGTGCCCTGCCTATCGAACTCGATGTTTCACAAATGAATATGGGCGATGTAATTGACCTATACCCATATGAAGGTGTGGTGAAAAACCACGCCACAGGTGAACAAATTTCGACTTTTGAATTAAAAACTAATGTCATTATGGATGAAGTACGTGCCGGTGGCCGTATCCCCTTAATTATTGGTCGTGGTCTGACTGATAAAGCTCGTACTTCATTAGGTCTAGGTGCTTCCGAACTATTCCAAAAGCCAGAACAGCCCACTGATAGCGGCAATGGTTTTACCCTAGCACAAAAAATGGTGGGTAAAGCTTGTGGTGTCGAAGGTGTGCGCCCTGGTACCTATTGTGAGCCCAAGATGACCACTGTAGGTTCTCAGGATACTACTGGCCCTATGACCCGTGACGAGCTAAAAGATTTGGCTTGTTTAGGCTTCTCTGCTGACCTTACCATGCAATCTTTTTGTCATACGGCCGCCTATCCAAAGCCTGTTGATGTTAATACCCACCATACCCTACCTGACTTTATAATGAACCGTGGTGGTGTATCACTGCGCCCAGGTGATGGTGTTATTCACTCTTGGTTAAACCGTATGTTGCTGCCTGATACCGTTGGTACTGGTGGTGATTCTCATACACGCTTCCCATTAGGTATTTCTTTCCCAGCCGGATCTGGTTTGGTAGCTTTTGCTGCTGCCACTGGCGTGATGCCCCTAGATATGCCTGAGTCCGTATTGGTTCGCTTTAAGGGTAAACGTAATCCTGGTATCACATTACGTGATTTGGTCCACGCTATTCCTTACTATGGTATCCAGCAAGGATTATTGACGGTTGAAAAAGCCGGCAAAATTAATGAATTTTCTGGCCGTGTATTGGAAATTGAAGGCTTGGAAGATTTGACTGTCGAGCAAGCTTTTGAACTGTCTGATGCCTCTGCTGAGCGTTCTGCTGCTGGTTGTACCATTACCCTTAGCGAAGACTCTGTTGCTGAATACCTACGTTCTAATGTGGTGATGCTAAAGTGGATGATTGCTGAAGGCTATGGTGATAAGCGAACCATTGCCCGTCGTATTCAGGGTATGGAAGAATGGCTAGCTAAACCGGAACTGATGCGGGCTGACAATGATGCTGAATATGCTCATATTATCGAAATCGATTTAGCTGATATCAAAGAACCTATCCTTTGTGCGCCTAACGATCCAGATGATGCACGTTTATTATCGGAAGTTCAGGACGAGAAAATTGACGAAGTGTTTATCGGTTCTTGTATGACCAATATTGGCCACTTCCGTGCAGCTGGTAAGCTTTTGGAAGCTAATGATGCCGACATCCCTACTCGCTTATGGGTAGCCCCACCAACAAAAATGGATGCTGCGCAGCTGTCCGATGAAGGTTATTACAATATTTTCGGTAAATCTGGTGCGCGTATCGAAATGCCAGGTTGTTCTTTATGTATGGGTAACCAAGCTCGTGTTGCCGATAACACTACTGTGGTATCGACCTCCACGCGTAACTTCCCCAACCGCTTGGGTACTGGCGCCAATGTCTATCTTGCTTCGGCTGAGCTAGCTGCAATTGCTGCCGTGGAAGGCAAACTGCCTACTCCAGCTGAGTATCTAGAATACGCTTCTAAGTTGGATACTATGGCCAGCGATGTTTATCGTTACCTCAACTTTGATCAACTGCCAAATTATGTCGCAGCGGCTGAGAATGTGATTCCAGCTGTTGAATTAAGCTAAGACAAATTAGTTTGGAGATTTTAAAAAGAGCGACTTGAGTCGCTCTTTTTTTTGGCTTATTTTTATGACTAAACTGGAATGGTGGCGTATGCTATGCGTCCGCGTTAATATGATCATCATTAGCAATATTTATGGAGGCCACAATGGCACAGATCGCTACTTTTGGTGCAGGATGTTTTTGGGGAGTTGAAGCTTTGTTCGCCAAACAGACAGGAGTAACCAACACCAGTGTTGGTTATATGGGTGGCACGCTAGAAAATCCGACCTATAGAGATGTTTGTTCAGGTGAAACCGAGCATGTTGAAGTCGTACATATAGAGTTTGATGAACACCTAATAGATTATACAGCTTTGTTAACCCTGTTTTGGCAGAATCATGACCCGACAACACCTAATCGCCAAGGGCCTGATATTGGTACCCAGTATCGTTCAGTCGTGTTTTATCATTCGGCAGAACAACAAGAAGACGCTGAATCATTGTTGACGCAATTACAACAAAGTGGTGAATTTGGTGCGCCAATCGTAACCGCAATTGAGTCCGCTCAAGAATATTATTTGGCGGAAGAATATCATCAACAATATTTGGATAAACGAAAGCAAAACCTTAACTGGTAGGCATTGTATACTGCCTTCAAAAAATGATTTTAAGGGCAAGATATTTAGCAAATTATCCTGCGTCACATCAACTATTGTTAAACGTCGTATTGGGATAAGTGACTTGGCCTCCTGCCCTGTAGGATTCAGCCTTTCTATATGGTAGTTATAACACCTATAGCAAACAATAAACTTATATAATCCTGGAGCAATTAGTCCATGAAAACATCAGCAAAAGTTGTCGTCATTGGTGGCGGTGTTGTCGGCGCCGGCACCCTATATCATCTAGCAAAAAAAGGCTGGACTGATGTGGTCATGATCGAACGTAAAGAACTTACTTCTGGTTCTACTTGGCACGCTGCAGGTTTATTACCGCTGTTTAATATGAGTTACTCAGTTGGTAAATTGCACCAGTATTCGGTTAATTTTTACCATGAGTTACAGGAAGAAACTGGCAAAAATGTGGGTTTCTCTGTGGTCTCCAATATTCGTTTAGCAAACTGCGAATATCGTATGGACGAGTATAAATATTATTCAGGCGTCGCCAAAACAGTGGGTGTTGATGTTAAATTTTTAACCCCTGAGGAAGTCAAAGAAGCTTGGCCTCTATGTAATACTGAAGGTCTTGTTGGTGCGATTCAACATCCAGATGATGGCTATATCCAGCCCGCTGATCTAACCCAAGCTTTATGTACCGGAGCTCGTAATCGTGGCGCTGAAATTTACCGCTACACAACGGTAACCGCCATAGAACAACAAATGGATGGTTCTTGGATTGTCAAAACTGATAAAGGCGATATAGCTTGTGAACATGTTGTTTCTTGTACCGGTTCCTTTGCTCGCAAGACTGGCGAGATGGTGGGTCTCGATATTCCAGTAATTCCTGTTGAACATCAATTTATTGTCACTGAACCACACCCTGAAATTCTGGAGCGTAAACAACAAGGTCTGCCAGAAATGGGCGTTTTACGTGAATCTGATGGTGGTTACTATTTACGTGAAGAAGCCGGTGGACTGTTGCTAGGTCCTTATGAAAAAGGCGCTCCTGTTTGTTATGTAGATGGTCCTACGGACGATTGTGAGTATGAGCTTTTTAATGAAGAATTAGATCGCTTAATGCCTCATATTGAATTTTGTATGAACCGTGTACCCGCCTTTGGCGAAGTTGGCGTTAAGGAAGTTTATAATGGTGCTATTGCCTACACCCCTGATGGTAATCCCATTGTCGGCCCAGCTCCTGGTCTGAAAAACTTCTGGCTTAATGAAGGCCATTCCTTTGGTATAACTGCTGCGGGCGGTGCTGGCTGGCAATTAGCGGAATGGATTGTCGATGGGGAACCAACTGTGGATATGATGGGCGTAGATCCACGTCGTTTTGGCCCCTATGCCACACGCGGTTACCTAAAAAACAAAAATGAAGAAGCTTACGCTAATGTATTTACTACTCACTACCCAGACGAAGAACGTGAGGCTTGTCGACCACTAAAAACATCACCCTGTTATGAACGTATGCAAGCTCTGGGAGCTGTATTTGGTTCCGTTTATGGTTGGGAACGCCCTAACTGGTTTATGCCTAGTGCGGACTATGCCCTGACTCCTGAAGATCTACAAATGGAGGACGAAGACAAGGTTTTATGGAATAAAAACCACTCCGACGCATTACCCGATGGACGTATTGTCGAAAAAAACTCTTTCCGCCGTTCCAATTATCATCCTTTTGTCGGTGATGAGTGCAAGCATGTGGCTGAGCATGTGGGCCTATTGGACATGTCTGCTTTCGCCAAAGCCATTGTTAAAGGACCTGGTGCAGAAGCTTGGTTAGAATCAATCTTTGCCAATAAAATGCCCAAAACCATTGGCCGCATCTCTTTGGTTCATATGCTCACTAAAGTAGGCGGTGTCAGAGCTGAATTTACTGTTTATAAAACTGGGCCGCAAAGCTTTTATCTAGTATCTGCCGGTGCCTTTGAAACCCATGACCATGATTATTTATTTAAACTAAAGCCAAAAGATGGCAGTGTGGATATCCAGCGTGTTACCACGCAAACAGGGGTATTGGTTATTGCTGGCCCTAAATCTCGACAACTGCTACAAAAATTAACTGACACGGATCTATCTAATGATAGCTTTAAGTGGCTAACGGGTAAGAAGATCAATGTTGGCTATGCCACTGCAGAAGCACTGCGTGTCAACTTTGTGGGTGAACTTGGCTGGGAATTACACCATCCAATTGAAATGCAAAACTATATCTTTGATGAGATTATGAAAGCTGGGGCAGAGTTTAATATTAAGCCCTTTGGTATTCGTGCCATGGATTCAATGCGTTTAGAAAAATCCTATCGCTTGATCCCGCGGGAAATGTCCATTGAATACTCTGCCCTTGAATCAGGCCTTGATCGATTTGTTAGTTTGGATAAAGAAGATGACTTTATTGGCAAACAGGCACTAATCGATAGTCAGCAAGAAACGGCCAATAATGCTTTTGTAACCATGGAAGTGCACGGAATTACTGATGCTGATGCTCGTGGCTCAGAAGCTATTTATCATGGAGGCGAGCTAGTTGGACGCGCTACCTCGGGCGGCTTTGGCTGGCGGGTAAATAAATCTTTAGCCTTAGGTATGGTAACCCCTGCCCTGGCAGCGGTTGGTACTGAGCTAGAAATAGAAATTCTAGGTAAGTTGTACCAAGCCACTGTGGTTGATGAGTCACCTTACGACCCAAGCAATGCCAAATTGCGTGCCTAAATAATTGTGGTCATAATAATTGCTAAATGAACATTAATGGCAGATTAGGTTTTCTTAAGTTATATATAAGAAAATTTGATTTGTATGAATATTGTGATGGCGGCAAAATAAGCGCCTAAAATAGGATTGATTTAATCTCTCCATAGGATTAATCAATTTCTTAAATATATAAATGAGATTACGTTTATGAAAGTACTAGTTGGCATTAAACGTGTGCTAGACCCGCAAGTAAAAGCTCGGGTCAATGGGGAACGAACCGGTATTGATTTGACCAATGCCAAAATGACCATGAACCCCTTTTGTGAAAATGCAGTAGAAGAAGCTATTCGGTTAAAAGAAGCCGGCACAGCTGAAGAAGTTGTGGTGCTTTCAATTGGTCCTGCCAAGGCCGAAGAAACATTGCGTAATGCTCTCGCCCTCGGTGCTGATCGGGCCATACTTGTGCATACAGAAGATACTTTAGAGCCTCTGGCACTAGCCAAAGTGTTTAAAGCGATTGTGGCTGATGAACAACCACAGCTTATTTTGGTTGGTAAGCAAGCCATTGATGATGATTGTAATCAAACTGGACAAATGGTTTCTGCCTTGCTTGATTGGCCCCAAGCTACTTTTGCTTCTAAATTGGAAATTAATGGTGATACAGCCAAAGTTACCCGTGAAGTGGATGGTGGTTTAGAGTCTATCGACGTTAATATGCCTGCAGTGGTCACCGTGGATCTGCGATTAAATGAACCACGCTATGCTTCCCTACCGAATGTGATGAAGGCGAAGCGCAAGCCTCTAGAGAAAAAAGAGTTAGCTGATCTAGAACTGGATACTGCCAATCGTCTAACCACCTTAGAAGTGTCCGAGCCACCTGCTCGTGATGCAGGTATTGTGGTTGAGACTGTTGCTGAGCTAGTTGGCAAACTAAAAAATGAAGCCAAAGTCATTTAAGGGAGCATAATATGTCTGTATTAGTAATTGCTGAACACGAAAATGGCACCTTAGTTGGTTCCACCTTAAACACTATTAGCGCTGCCCTAGCCATTGGTGGTGATGTCGATTTAATGGTTGCCGGTAATGATTGCCAAAGCGCTGCCCAAGCAGCTGCACAAGTAGTTGGCGTAAGTCGAGTACGGGTTGCTGACGATAGTACTTTGGCAGGTCAATTAGCCGAAAATATGGCTGACCTTGTGGTAAGTCTTGCTAGCGACTATAGCCATATTTTGGCGCCAGCGACTACTTTTGGTAAAAACTTTATGCCACGTGCTTCTGCATTACTGGATGTTAGTCAAATCTCTGATATCAGTGCCGTTATCTCTGCTGATACTTTTGAAAGGCCAATATATGCAGGTAACGCCTTAGCTAAAGTGCAATCGGCTGATAATATAAAATTAATTACCGTACGCATAACCAAGTTTGATGCTGCACCTGCTACAGGCGGATCGGCTACCATCGAACCTGTCACGGCTGCAGCTGATACAAACAAGTCACGTTACTTGGGGCTAGCTGCATCAGAGTCGGAGCGTGTTGAATTAACCTCGGCTGCTGTTGTGGTCTCTGGTGGTCGCGGTATGCAAAGTGGCGATAATTTCCCCATGCTTGAACGCGTTGCTGATAAATTAGGTGCGGCAGTGGGCGCTTCACGAGCGGCTGTTGACGCTGGCTTTGTCCCTAACGACTATCAAGTGGGTCAAACTGGTAAAGTCATCGCTCCGGATCTGTATATTGCCGTCGGTATATCTGGCGCTATTCAACACCTCGCGGGGATGAAGGACTCTAAGGTAATTGTGGCCATAAATAAAGACAGTGAAGCACCCATCTTTCAGGTAGCTGACTATGGCTTGGTAGCCGACCTGTTTGATGCTGTGCCAGAACTGGAAAGCGAGCTTTAATTTAGCATTATCCGATAATAAGCTAAATAAACATATTGAGGTTGTGTGCCTATACACACACAACCTCAAGTTTCCCCTTAACTATTTTTCTCGTTTACGGCCCATCATTGAGAGTGACAGAATATATTACTCAAGCTCAAGGCAATGGGAATAAACAATATGGCGAGCAACAAACAGTTATTAATTATTAGCCATACCCCCTCTACCAATACCAATGCCATGGCTGCACAGCTGTTTGCTGGTGCTAAAGACGCCCAAGAAATCCAAGTAACTATCCGCCACCTCAGCCCTATGGACTGCCATACCGCAGATATTCTGCAGGCTGATGCATTGATTCTTTTGACCACAGAAAACTTGGGTTATATGGCAGGGGCAACCAAGGATCTGTTTGATCGTATCTATTATGATGTTTTAGAGGCTAAACAAGGGCTACCCTATGCCCTAGTGGTTCGAGCCGGCATAGATGGTACCGGATGTACACGCGCCATAGAGTCTATCTGCAGCGGCTTAGGCTGGCGCAGAGCCCAAGAGAGACGCTTATGTCAGGGGGATTGGCAAGATCACTTTAAGCAAGATTGTTATGATCTAGGCCAATTAATGGCCGCCAGCCTAGCTTTGGGTATTATCTAGCTGTGGTCTTTTGCTTAGCTATATTAAGTTAGTTGCCCACAAGCTGTTGTTATGCGTTGCATAGCTTCAGCCACACGGTCAGTCTCAATAGCATAGGCCATTCGCACATAACCAGGACATCCAAAGGCTTCACCGGGCACCACGGCTACACTTGCCGCTTTAAGCCAATATGTGGCCACATCAGAGGCTGATTGAATAGTGCTGCCATCTTCAGCTTGGCGGCCATATAAACCTTCTACATTAGGAAACGCATAAAACGCTCCCTGAGGTATATTGACTTCAATACCATTGATTTTATCTAAGGCATTAACGAGTATATTGCGACGCTCTATAAATACCTGCCGCCAATAAGCTATATGCTCAGGATTACTTAGCAATGCCTGCTGGGCTGCATATTGAGAGATGGTACAAGGGTTTCCCGTGGTCTGGCTTTGAATTTTAGCCATAGCGGCAATCAAATCAGGACGGCCACCAGCATAACCAATACGCCAGCCAGTCATAGCATAGCCCTTTGACATGCCATTAACCGTTAAAGTACGGTCATATAAGTCTCTTGCTACTTGTGCAATGGTAACAAAGGGCTCTGAGCCATACAGCAAATGCTCGTAGATATCATCAGTGAGAATATGTACATGGGGATGACGCCTTAACACCTCGGCAATGGCCAAGAGATTGTCTGCGCTCATGACAGCCCCAGAAGGGTTATTTGGAGAATTGAGTAACACCCACTTGGTCTGACTGGTTATGGCTCTTTCTAATGCATCCGCATCCAAAGCAAAATTGCTGTTGGCATGACATTGAATCAATTTCGGCGTCCCACCACACATGGCGACCATGGCTGGATAAGACACCCAGTAAGGTGCTGGAATTATAACCTCATCACCAGGGTTTAAGGTGGCCGCTAAAGCGTTGTATATAACCTGCTTTCCCCCTGTAGCAACAGATATTTGATTTAAGTCATAGATCAAATCATTATCGCGGCGAAACTTGGCTTGAATGGCCTGTTTCAGTTCAGGAGTACCATCACCAGCGGTATATCGCGTGCGCCCAGTGCGAATAGCTTCAATACCGGCTTCTGCTGCAATAGGAACAGTATCAAAATCAGGCTCGCCAGTACTCATACTGATTATATCTTCGCCAGCAGCGGCCAGCTCACGTGCAAGATTGGTTACCATCATAGTCTGAGATTCGGGTATGGACGCCATATTTTTGGCCAAAAAAGACATCAAATTTCTCCACAGGTTTAGATGGTAAGTTTATTCCTCCATTAATTTTAGGGGACTTAGGGTCATTGTGGCAACCTCTAAGTTAGTGGCTTTTAGGCTAAGCTTGCAGCAACAGTGGTTAGAAATGACATAAGGGAAACAGCAAAGCCACGCATAACCCAAAGCTCAAATGTAGGCTTGCCCTCCTTATCAGGCAAACGCAGCAACATCACATTTAGATGATTGATATGGGTCATTCTTACTTCACCTACAGCAAGCATCTCACTATCAAGATCAACTGGTAAACCGCGCGCTAACAGAGTCCGTGCTTGGTCACCACTAATACGTATCTGGGTCTTGCTCGCCGTCTGATCAGTTATATAGATATCATTAACTTCGGGTAACGAGGCCTTAGGCGTTAGCCAGAAGTAACGATCACGCCCCTGCCAAACCAAGATCTGGTCACCGTCTTGAGCAAAATGCCCAATCTCAGGTACAGGCATACCTGTTAGCGCAGTTATGTGTGCGCCAATCTCAGTGATACCTTCTAGTTGCCACATTTTGTGCCCTGTCACCTCAGCAATGGTTAAATCAGCAAAGCTTTGCGGTAAATTAAAATGTTGTGCTAGTGCGCTAGTCATTGGTCTTTTACCCGTGTATTGTCAGGATCATAAAAATGCGAACTAACTACCTCTACCGGTATATGCTGACCTTGCAAAGGATAAGCCGCATAGATAGTTTCACCTATTCGCTCTTGCCCAGCAGTTAAAAAACCCAGAGCTATAAAGCTATCAAGAGCAGGGCTATAGGTCATTGAACTAACCCAACCTTGCTTATCACAGCCTGTAACGAGCTTGTTTTCATTAACCAGAATAGCACCTGTAGGAATTGCTTGCTGTGGGTCCACTGCTTTTAACCCAACTAAACATGGCCGCTTTGGATCTTGTAAACCCTCACGCTGCATGAGGTTTTGGCCCACAAACCATTTCTTCTTACTCGCCATCCTCTGCATATTAACATCGGCCAAAGTTACTCGACCATCCAGCTCAGCACCTGTGACATGGCCTTTCTCAATACGCAGCGTCCCCAAGGCCTCTAACCCATAAGGAATAATGTCATATGACTGCCCCATGGCCATAATATGTTGCCATACCTGTTCACCATGATCAGCTTGCACATACACCTCATAAGCCAGCTCACCAGAAAAACTTACCCGAAGTATTCTTAGTGGAATGCCCTGATACTCACCATGAGCCAGCCCCATAAATGGCAATGCTGCTTGACTAAAATCCATTTCTGGAAAGGCTAATTGCAAGGTTGCTCGCGATTGGGGCCCAGCTACGGCCATGGCCGCCCAGCGTTCACTGACTGAACTTACACGCACCTGTAATTCCGGCCAGTCAATTTCTAAACAGCGCTCCAAGTGGGATAAAACTGCCCCAGCTTTGGCTGTGGTGGTGGTCATAAAGTAGCGATCATCTGCCAAGCGTGACGTCGTACCATCATCATAAATATGCCCATCTTCGCGCAACATAATGCCATAGCGGGCTTTATTTACCGGCAAACTGCTAAATAAATTAACGTAGATACGATCTAAAAAGATGGCACTATCGGGGCCAACAATTTCGATTTTCCCTAAACTACTAACATCACATAGGCCCACTTTTGCTCGCACATGAGCTGCCTCACGCACATAAGCTTGATCAAGAGTTTCATTGCCCGCATTACCGATGGGATAATACTGCGGGCGCCTAAACAAACCAGCTTCAACAAACACAGCACCCTGTCGTTCATGCCATTCTTGCATAGGTGTGCGCCTTAAAGGACGTACATGTTCACCTACTTCACGCCCCGCAATACTGCCTAGAGAGACCGGGGCAATGGGTGGACGAAAACGAGTGGTACCCGTAACGGCAATACCCTGCTCTAAATGACCTGCCATCATGGCCAAGGCATTAACATTTGCAGTGCGGCCCTGATCATTGGCCATACCAAGGGTGGTATAACGTTTCATATGCTCAACTGATATAAAACCTTCTTTATGAGCTAGGCCAATATCGGCTGTGGTCACATCATGTTGTATATCAACAAATTGTTTATTTTTCTGTTTGCTTGGAGCTGGGGCGGACCATAGGGGCTCAATATTTAGTTCCCCATTAATATCCTCGGTAGGTATAAGTACTGCTCCACCTTGGCAAGCAAGGGCTTGGCATGCTGCCTGAGCTGCTACCATTGCTTGCTTAATACCAGCTTGTAAGCCAAATTCACCTTGAGCTGCACCAACGGACCAAGTATCTGCTGCCTGTTGATCCACTACAAAGGCAGTAATTTGTTCATCATAAATAGGCGGTGTGCCACCATGGGATGCCATCTGCACCTGTGGTGACCAACCTCCAGAATGGGCTACAAGATCACAAGTTATATCGTGACTAGCCCCTAATGTGCCATCGTCTTTAAACTCAGCTACTTGCACACTTCTTACACCATGCCATCCTTTGGCTTTGGTGACTACACTGTTTTGGTGAACAGGGATACCACGTTGTTGGCAAGCCTCAAATAAATGCTCTGATCGTGATTCTCGGCTATCAATTATGGCTGTAACTGGCAAACCCTGATCATGATAATCAAAGGCTGTCTTATAGGCGCTATCATTATTGGTAAAGAGCACCATTTGCCGACCCGCAGCAACGCCATAGTGATTGAGAAATTTACGTGCTCCAGACGCTAGCATCACTCCTGGTTTGTCGTTGTTTGTAAATACCAAAGGCCGTTCAATAGCACCCGTTGCAATAATGATTTTTTCGGCGTGAATCTTATGAAAGTTATGCCGCACTTTGCCATCAACCACCTCATGAGCAGCCAAGGTATTGCCATCAAAGCGTCCCCAACAAACTGTATTGGTTAGTATAGTGACGTTATCTGCTGCTATTAGGGAAGCTATGGTATTTTGACGCCACTGCTCTAGGTCTTGTTGCTGTTTAGGCAAATGTAGTAGTTGCCCACCCAAAATAGCATGTTCATCCATAAGCACGATGCGCAAACCACTTTGCGCCGCACTTAATGCAGCACTTAAACCAGCGGCCCCGCCACCAATAATGGCTATATCATAGAAACTGTTAATACGATCATAAGCAGCTTTATCGGCTTGATCAGGTACCTTGCCCATGCCCGCCGCACGACGAATGGCTGGCTCATACAATTTGTACCAAAACTTGGCCGGCCACATAAAGGTTTTATAATAAAAGCCAGCCGCTAATGGCGAACTGGGAAATAGCGAACCAACGAAATTATTAATAGCCAATAAGTCAAACTGCGGAGATGGCCAGCAATTTTGTGAGCTAACCTGCATACCCTCGGTGACTAATTGCATGGTAGCGCGGACATTAGGTTCTTGCTCTGCACCTATACCAATAGATACCAAAGCCCCTGATTCTTCCGCACCACAGGAATTGACGCCTCGTGGACGATGGTATTTAAAACTTCTGCCTACCACCTCAATACCACTGGCCAGCAAGGCCGAAGCAACGGTATCCCCTGCTCGTGCGAATAAAGTTTTACCATTAAAATAAAAACTTATTTGCTCATCATTAAGACGGCCTAAATGAGAACGAAATCCACTCATGTCGATGCCCCCTTCTGCTGAGGTGGCGTTTCATGGGGTAAGCCAGTCCAAGTTATTTCGTGGGTGACTGTATCTCGCTGTACTTTTAACCAAGCACGACAACCTAGGGTATGCTGCCAGTACTCAAGGTGCTCACCAGCCACATTTTGTCTGGCAAACACATAATTATTCCAGTTATCTAAGCTCGCATCAGGGTCTGGTAAAGATCGGTTAGCATCTTCTCCATAGGTAAACTCTGTATGTTCACGAACACCACAATAAGGACATTTAATGCGTAACATATTTACCCCGTTAATGTGCTTTTGGATAAGGGCCAGCGCCCTTCTCGTCAATGGTATAGCCCTGATTAAAGCGGTCTAAAGTATAGGCTTTATTAAGGGTATGAGCTTGATCATTGGCAATGGTATGAGCAAAACACCAACCTGATGCTGGGGTGGCTTTAAAACCGCCATAACACCAGCCCGTATTTAAGTACAAACCGTCTATTGGCCCTTTATCAATAATGGGCGAACCATCCATAGACATATCCATAATACCGCCCCAATTACGCAATAATTTAACCCTAGAAAGACTAGGCATAATGGATAAGCCCGCGGCAATTACATCCTCAAAAATAGGCAAGTTACCCCGTTGTGCATAGCTATTGTAACCATCAATATCACCACCGAAGACAAGGCCACCTTTATTTGATTGCGAGATATAAAAATGACCGCTACCACCATAGGTAACCACACCATTAATAATCGGCTTATATGGTTCAGTAACAAAAGCTTGTAACACATGACTTTCAATAGGGAGTTGCAAACCCAATTTGCTGGTTAGGCGGGAGGTATTGCCAGCCACAGCCAAACCCAGTTTATCGCTATAGATATCACCGCGACTGGTTTTAACACCAACAACCTTCTCTCCTTGTTGAATAAAGTCCAAGACTTCACAATTTTGAATAAGATCTACACCGAGTTGATCTGCTGCTCGAGCATACCCCCATGCCACAGCATCGTGGCGAGCATTGCCCGCATCTGGTTGTAATAGACCACCAAAAATCGGAAAACGCTCTGCTGCTGCCGTCTGCAATATGGGTTCACGCTGTAAAACTTCTTCACGGGATAAGATTTCCGCCTTAATACCATTTATCAGCATGGCGTTACCACGTCGTGCATAAGCATCATATTGGGCTTTACTATGGGCTAGATTTAGCACCCCACGTGGCGAGAACATAACGTTATAATTAAGGTCTTGGGCCATGGTACGCCACAGGTCCATACCATGTTCATAGAATGGGGCATTACCATCTAGCAAATAGTTGGAACGAACTATGGTGGTATTACGCCCAACATTGCCTCCACCTAGCCAGCCTTTTTCCAATACAGCAACACGCTTGATACCATGGATCTTGGCTAAATAGTAAGCAGTAGCCAAGCCATGACCACCGCCGCCCACAATAATTACATCGTAATGAGATTGTGGCTGAGGATCACGCCAAGCACGTTGCCAGTGTTGGTTACCCCTAAGGGCTTGCCAAACGATATTGAGGGAATTGTATTTACCCATTTAGCCTCCAGTCAGACTGTGGCGAGAAGCCGCAAGTAATATGACGGATTAATAGTAATGTAAAAGTATTAAACAGTACTTGAAAGTCTCTAAAGGTACTTAAAGTCTCACCCGATAACTAAGCCAAAACCGACAATAACTATCGTGATTACTACTATTTATTTTATATCAAAAAATGACTAGATAATTAATAGCAGACAAGGAGCTAAAATAACAAGCTTAGGTGAAAAATAAGACAATAGAAAGAAAAGTGGTGGGTGATGACGGGATCGAACCGCCGACCCTCTGCTTGTAAGGCAGATGCTCTCCCAGCTGAGCTAATCACCCACTTTAAGGGACTTGACCAAGGCATGGCCAAGTGAGCTGGGTATTATATAGATTATTCCCCTCTGGTCAATGTCAGAGCCTATCAAATTCCACTTTTTTGCCTGCACAACGAGACTGTAAAAATTATGTTATACCGCTATAATAGCGTCTGCAAATTAACAACAAGGGATAACTATGGTTATTAAGCCCCGTGTACGCGGTTTTTTGTGTACAACTACGCATCCAACTGGTTGTGCAGCAAATGTCAAAGATCAAGTTGAATATGTAAAAGCCAATGGCACTATTGCTGATGGCCCTAAAAAAGTGTTGGTTATTGGCGCTTCCACTGGTTATGGCTTAGCCTCTCGGATTACCGCTGCTTTTGGTAGTGGCGCGGCTACTTTGGGATTATTCTTTGAAAAGCCCGGTAATGAAAAGAAACCGGGTACCGCAGGTTGGTATAACTCCGCTGCTTTTCATCAACTAGCTGAAGCGGAAGGCTTGTATGCCAAAAGCATCAACGGTGATGCCTTTTCCGATGCCGTTAAACAAACTACCATTGACACCATCAAGGCTGATCTTGGACAAGTTGATATGGTGGTATATAGCCTTGCTTCCCCTCGTCGCCAGCACCCTAAAACTGGTGAGGTGTTTAATTCCACCCTCAAGCCCATTGGTAAAAATGTTGTCCAGCAAGGTGTGGACACCAATAAAAATGTAATTAAAGAATTTACTATTGAAGCGGCTAATCAAGACGAAATCGATAATACTGTCGCAGTTATGGGTGGTGAAGATTGGCAAATGTGGATTGATGCCCTACAAGCTGCCGATGTGTTAGCTCCTGGCTGTAAGACAACCGCCTATACCTATGTTGGTGAAGCTGTTACCCGTGATATTTATTGGGATGGCACCATTGGTGCGGCCAAAAAGGATCTGGATAAAAAAGTTATTGATATTCGCCAAGCGTTACAGTCCATTGATGGTGATGCTCGTGTATCTGTGCTGAAAGCTGTAGTGACCCAAGCTAGTGCCGCTATACCCGTTATGCCATTGTATTTAGGCCTTTTATTTAAAGTAATGAAGCAAAAAGGCACCCACGAGGGCTGTATTGAGCAAATCGATTTACTATTCCGTGAAAGCTTATACGGCAATCAGCCACAAATCGATGACGTTGGCCGATTAAGGGCCGACTATAAGGAAATTGAGCCCGCTGTTCAGCAAGAAGTGGAACAGTTATGGGCCCAAATTAATGACGATAACCTAAATGAAATTAGCGATATGCAGGGCTATATGGACGAGTTCTTGCGCTTATTTGGTTTTGGTATCGATGGTGTTGATTACGAGGCTGAGGTAAATCCAGTCGCTGATATTGACGCGCTTATTACAGCTTAAGTAAGCCGCTTATCCACAGAACCTTATCCATAGAAACTTATCGTAGAATCTATCTCTTTGGTATTAAAACAATATCAACAGAGATAGGTTCTTTTTGTATATACCATCCAAACCATAACGCCATTTTTGCTTATCAATAAAAATATCGACGGTCACTTAAGTCTGGATACAGATAAGCAACTTCATCAGCATAACCATTAAATAATAAGGTTTTTTGACGTCCAAAACTGCCGATGACCCTTTCCGTAGCCTGAGACCAGCGTGGATGATCAAATTGTGGATTCACATTGGCATAAAAACCATATTCTCTATCGTTCTGCCGCCACCAAGTATTTTGTGGCATGGTTTCCACCAAATCGATACGCACAATAGACTTGGCATACTTAAAACCATATTTCCATGGTACAACCAAGCGGATAGGCGCACCCGTTTGCTGTTCTAGGGGCTTGTCATAAATACCTGTCGCCAGCAAAGTTAGTGGATGCACTGCTTCAGATATAGTTAAGCCTTCAATATAAGGGCCGCCAGCCCAATTGGCATTAGGCATTTGTTGCGGGTCATTTAAAGTCTGAAAGCGCACATAACGCGCTTTACTATTAGGTTGTGCCGCTTTAATTATTTTCGCAAGGGGAATCCCATTCCATGGCACTACCATTGACCAAGCCTCCACACAACGGAAACGGTAAAGGCGGTTTTCTATGTCGTGATCAGAATGCAAATCAGCAATATCATAAATACCCGGCTTATCTGCCCCCGCCCCGCCTATCTCCACACTCCATGGGGAGGTGATTAGGGTCTTTTTAGCCTCAGAAGGGTCACTCTTACCAAAACCAAATTCATAATAATTATTATAGGTGTTGATAATATCCAATTTAGTTGGCGTTAGTTCGATTTGAGGCATGGCGCTCATAGCGTCCAAATTAGAATCTAGGCCATTATCGGAGCTGGCAATTAGTTTACTCGTCAGGGGTAAAGCCAAACTAGCTAATCCCAAACCAATCATTCGACGCCGCTGGCGATAAAGCTTTTCAGGGGTGATATCAGAGCTTTTAACGCGCATATTTAAACCTCCAGACTAAAACCAAAACGACCACGATAAGTAATATTAAGGGCTCTATCTCGATAACTTTTTGCGCCATAAAATAATGCCCTAAGGCCAGTGGCACCGCTAAATAAGTGAGACTATGCCAACCTTGCCATTTTCGATAGCCTAACTTACGCATAGCCCAATGACTAGAAGTGAAAGCTAAAGGTAAAAGCAATAAGCTGGATAATAAACCTAACCAAATAAACAGATTGCTATCTATTTCCTGCCACATCAACAACCAATCAAAAGCAAATTCTAGGACAATCCATACCAGCAAATGTATCATCAATAAGGCAAAAGCCCAAAGTCCTAGATGACGTCGTAGCGGTAAATAACGGCGCAGGCTTGGCCGATAATGGGTTATGGGAGTAAATAATAAAGTGGCTAGTAGTAAATAACTTGCCCAACGGCCACTTCTATCACGCAGCTCACTGACTATATCAGCTGTCTGAGTAGCCGAAAGCATAAGCCATACGATAAATAGCAGAAGGAGTAAGTTAACCAACACAATAAGCCGCTTTGGGTGCATATTCTCTCCACAGTGTGTGAGGATAACAGTCTACCCAAAGCTGAGTTAAAACGCACTTTTTGTTTGTAGTTAGGTAATTTAGGCAATTATTTATTGTCTTTAAACAACCTGAAAAATAACCGGGTAAGAACTTGAATCTGATGGCTCAGAATAACCAAACGCATTATCTTGCCAATTTATTACAAAGTGATGATTTTCGGCTTTATCCGACGGGTTAGCTGACCAAGATTCACCTTCAGAGTTTGGATATTCTCCACTTTGAAAATAGTCTACTAATTCCATTGCACCTGGTAAGACTAATTTAACGCCACCTATAATAATGGAGCGATAATCGTCATTATCTTCCTGCTCCACCTTTTCTATTATATCGTTGCCATCGTTTAATAATCCTTCTAGGTTTTGGAACGTTATACGATCACCAGTTGTCATACTGCCATCACCATCATGATCAAGATAATAATAATTTTTATCTGCAAATTCTGATAGGAATATTAGGTCAAGATTTATTTCGCCAGTAATGGTGTCGTTTAAACTGAGATCCGCAACACCTACTTGGCTTACTGGTGATTGCATAATTTGGAAGATAACAACTTTATTTCCATTGTCTCCAGAACTTGAGACACCTCCATCGGCCGTCAAAACATCATGACTCGCTAAATTTGCATTTGTATCCGCAGACCAATAAGGGTTATATGGATATCCATACTCATTAGAGTCCACATCTTCATTATTAAATAAATCCTGTAATTCTGCTGTAGTAGGCAGTATTAATGTAAAACCATCTATTACGACTGAGCGCTCATCATCTGTACCATCATGACCCTCAAAACCCAGCTGAGTCTCAATAGTATCATTGCCATTATTTAACAGAATATCTAAGGCATCATGGGAAACACCATCCGCGGGAAACATACCACCATTAGGAGTATTATTATTATTCTGATCTAAGAAGTAATAATACTTACCATCATATGTTATCGGATCAATTAGATTAAGATTAATGCCGCTATTTGTGGTGTCAGTTAATATATAGTTATCAATACCAAGTTGAGGCTGACCGCTAGTAAAGTTTAATGTTGTCGTGTCAGTGATCCCAGCATATGGATTACCCGAGGAATCCTCAATCGCCGTCGCAGCGATTTGAACATAGTACTCCGTTGATGAAGCAAGATTACTGCTGGGACTAATGGTAACCTGTGCATCATTGACTGTGACCTTATCAGAATCTGTAACAGCAATAGTTTCAAACTCTGTGCCATCAGAACTATAGATCACAATATCGCCATTACCCACATTCACATCTTCAGAGAAGGTCAGCACAATATCACTGCCCACCGCCACTGCAGTGGCATCGTCTGCAGGATTTAAAGAGGTTAAGGTTGGGGCCGTGGTATCCACACTATAGCTGTTATCGTCCGTAACAGTGGTACTATTGCCGGCTGTATCTGTTGTGATAACACTGGCAGATATGCTGGTATCAGCAGCAAGATCGCTGCCAGCAAGGGCTATGCTAAAGGCACCATTTTCATTTACTTGCCCTTCTGTGGATTGACCATTAACGGTTAAGGTCACCGTATCACCCGCTTTTACATCATCACCAACTGTACCGGTAATAGTAATATCTTGATTGGCTTCACTAGCATTAATAATATTATCGGTGGCTACCGTATCAAGGGTAATGCTGGCACTAGGTGGTGTCGTGTCAACGTTGTAGGTTTTAGTGTCCGTGGCCGTGGTACTATTCCCTGCTGTATCAGTTATGGTAACACTGGCTTCTATACTGGTATCAGCAGCAAGATCGCTGCCAGCTAAAGCTATGCTAAAGGCACCATTTTCATTTACTTGCCCTTCTGTGGATTGACCATTAACGGTTAAGGTCACCGTATCACCCGCTTTTACATCATCACCAACTGTACCGGTAATAGTAATATCTTGATTGGCTTCACTAGCATTAATAATATTATCGGTGGCTACCGTATCAAGGGTAATACTGGCACTAGGTGGTGTCGTGTCCACGCTGTAGCTTTTATCGTCCGTAACAGTGGTACTATTGCCGGCTGTATCTGTTGTGATAACACTGGCAGATATGCTGGTATCAGCAGCAAGATCGCTGCCAGCAAGGGCTATGCTAAAGGCACCATTTTCATTTACTTGCCCTTCTGTGGATTGACCATTAACGGTTAAGGTCACCGTATCACCCGCTTTTACATCATCACCAACTGTACCGGTAATAGTAATATCTTGATTGGCTTCACTAGCATTAATAATATTATCGGTGGCTACCGTATCAAGGGTAATACTGGCACTAGGTGGTGTCGTGTCCACGCTGTAGCTTTTATCGTCCGTAACAGTGGTACTATTGCCGGCTGTATCTGTTGTGATAACACTGGCAGATATGCTGGTATCAGCAGCAAGATCGCTGCCAGCAAGGGCTATGCTAAAGGCACCATTTTCATTTACTTGCCCTTCTGTGGATTGACCATTAACGGTTAAGGTCACCGTATCACCCGCTTTTACATCATCACCAACTGTACCGGTAATAGTAATATCTTGATTGGCTTCACTAGCATTAATAATATTATCGGTGGCTACCGTATCAAGGGTAATGCTGGCACTAGGTGGTGTCGTGTCAACGTTGTAGGTTTTAGTGTCCGTGGCCGTGGTACTATTCCCTGCTGTATCAGTTATGGTAACACTGGCTTCTATACTGGTATCAGCAGCAAGATCGCTGCCAGCTAAAGCTATGCTAAAGGCACCATTTTCATTTACTTGCCCTTCTGTGGATTGACCATTAACGGTTAAGGTCACCGTATCACCCGCTTTTACATCATCACCAACTGTACCGGTAATAGTAATATCTTGATTGGCTTCACTAGCATTAATAATATTATCGGTGGCTACCGTATCAAGGGTAATGCTGGCACTAGGTGGTGTCGTGTCAACGTTGTAGGTTTTAGTGTCCGTGGCCGTGGTACTATTCCCTGCTGTATCAGTTATGGTAACACTGGCTTCTATACTGGTATCAGCAGCAAGATCGCTGCCAGCTAAAGCTATGCTAAAGGCACCATTTTCATTTACTTGCCCTTCTATGGATTGACTATTAACCGTCAGGGTCACCGTATCACCCGCTTGTACATCATCACCAACAGTACCCGTGACAGTAATATCCTGATTGGCTTCACTGGCATTAATAATATTATCCGTGGCTATCGTATCAAGGGTAATACTGGCACTAGGTGGTGTTGTATCCACGCTGTAAGTTTTAGAATCAGTGACAGTTGTAATATTACCTCCTGTATCGGTTATGGTGACGCTGGCAGATATGCTGGTATCACTAGCAAGATCACTACTGGCAACTTCTATGCTAAAAGTATTATCTGTTAGGACATTACCTGTATACGTTTTACCATTTACCAGTAAGGTGACCATATCACCTTCTTTAACATCATCACCAACTTCACCCGTAATGGTTATATTTGGCATATCAGCCTCGTTGATATTAATGATGTCGTCAGTGGTCACCTTATCAAGATTTATACTGGCTGTTGGCGCTGTGGTATCAACCAAAGCCTGAATTTCAAGTATTGAATCGATACTATTATTGTCATTTGATGTACTCGCAATTTTATTAAGCAAATCTTGCGTACGACCTGGTGTCAGATTGGTGATGCCGATACTTTCCAATTCATCTTGTGTAATTGATTCGGGAGAGTTATCTGAGTACTGCATAATTTTATGGACAATATTGGCCAAGGTTTGCAGTTTGAGTATCGAATCCACATCTGATCTGGTTTTTATATCTAATATATCGCCCATCAGGTTTATTTTTTCTGTACTATTTAAACTATTCACCCCAATGTTGCTGTAATCATTTGCCTCAGGTTTGGTGTCATTATTATCAATACCATCAGCAATATTAAAGATTGTGTTATAGCTGTTAACTACACTTTGAATCTCAGCTGAGGTATCTCTTTCATCTATATTTTTGCTAGTCAAAATGTCATTTATAACGCTCAAATTACCTTCTTTGACACCATTAACACCAGCATTTTCATAATCTTCTAATATTGGGTTAGGCATTTCATTGTTATCCAATGCCTTATTAATATAGGTAATGGCATTCACAATATCTAACATTGCTTGGACTTCAGACAATGTTGCCGTCTCTGAAAACTTGGATGGATTACTTACAATATAAGCTTCATAAGCTGCTTCATTACCGATTACAGCACCATCAACACCTTCTATCCCATTAAGTAATTCAGCACATAATCCAGGCGCATTTTTCCCTGCGTTATCATCTTCATTAGCATATTGGCCAATTAACTGAAGTACATCTGCAACACTGGGAGAATAGCCCAATAAATTAATCACATCGTTTCTAGGTAATTCAATTTTATCAGCCGCAGAAACCAGTTCAGCTTTAGCTACTGTTGATAAATCTGTTGCTGAAAGATGATTATTAAAATAGTTAATGGCGTCATAACTATCCCCATTAGCATTAGTTGCATCTTCCCATGCTGACACTAATGCTAAAACCTGACCATAGCTATTGCTGTTGGTTGTATTAGCCCCAGAACTATCAATAATGGGCTGTACTTCTGCTCGCTCCAGAATAATGTCGCCTAGTCCAAAGGCATTGGCCACAGCAATATTTGCACTTGAGACTGTTTCGGTATTTGCCTCAATGGAGAGGTTGTTATCGGTAACAACCAGACCGGCTTGCATAGCCGCAATAGATGATAAAGGTGTGATAGTAAAACTAACGGCTTGGCCTTGATCTGCTGGCGTTACAGTGGCAATAAGAAATAGATCGGTAATGATATCCTTGGTCTGAAGTGTTGCCTCATCCATATAGTCAGCGGTATCGTCCTTATCTTGCAAACAGGCAATAACCACACCGGTATAGGAGCTAGTATCTTCAAAGATAAACCTCTGAGTTTCTATATCGAATTTGGCCTCACCTAGCTTGGTACCATCTGCCTTAAAAAGACTGACCACAGAACCAACGCCATTATCAGTTAATGGGCCTAACATAGCTGAAATATTATAAGTTACACTGCCAACTTCTGGTGCACTAGAAGCTTCACGCGACATACCACTTAAGGCCCCTATTCCTAATATACCGCTAGATAAAAGACCTATAGAGGAAGAAGCCTCAGCTGGCTCAGCTGAAGCCATATAACTGATCTGTTGATCGTCATAGGAATTGAATAGGCTTTGCAAGGCATCATTATCTTTTGCCATAGCCAACAAGTTAGTAGTATTGCCATAGACATAGATCAAGCTAGAACCATCACCTAAATCAGTAGCTGATTCTGTACCAGTTAAGGTAAATACTCCCCCTTCGGCAGCAGGTAGGTTTATGGAACACCCCTGAGGTTCCAAACAGACTAGATAGAAGTCTTCAAAAATGATTTCGATATTATTAGGATAGAGTAAAACAATATCATCACCCACGCGCTTAACAATAACATTATTTAGGAGGTCTGAGGCATCTCCAGAGCTTGTGACGACACTGTATTCTTCGCCAACTTGGGTTTTAATGATAACTGGCTTACCTGGTATCAATTCTAGCTTATCCATAATGTTGATTCCCATCATTAATTCTAAATATCAGCGCTCATTTAGAGCACCACTAAATGCTCGTAAAACTGGCTTGGCTAAATACTGCAACACTGTGCGGCGATTGGTTTTTATATCTATAGAAGCCGTCATACCCTGTTTGATAACCACATTCGCTAGCTTGGGGTTGTTTGCTTGTGCGCCTTTATCTAACTTTACTTGCACACGGTAATAGCTTGCTGATTGCTCACCTTCGCTCTTTTCATTTAATGTATCCGCACTGATATAGCTCAGCACGCCTTCTAGGCCACCATAGATGGAATAATCAAAAGCATCTAATTTGACACTGACAGGCAGGCCCTCTGTTAATTGGCCAATATCAACAGGATTTACCTTGGCCTCAATAATAAGATCACCATCGGTAGGCGATAACTGCATCAACTCGTCGCCTGGCCGTAAAACCCCACCCACAGTGTTTAAGCGCATATATTTCACTACCCCAGCCACGGGTGCGATAATGTCTGTATGTATAAGCCTGTTTTTGCGTTCCTGTAATTGAAAACGGTTACTTGCCAGCTCGGTACTCAATTGGGCAATTTCTTGTCGCACTTCCTGTAAATATTGATTATTAAGACCGGATAGCTTGCCCTGAAACTCAATTACTCGCTGTTGTACTTGCATCAGCTCCATACGGCTGGCGTCACCATCTGCATATAGCCGTTCATAGATCACCTGTTCTTCTTTTGCTAATGTCAGATTGGCGTTAAGAATACTTATTTCATCACGCAGCTTTTGAACCTTTTGTTGATATAAACTTTGCTGCATTAACACATAGTCAGGATAATCTGCGAATTCTTGACCAAATATAGGGGCTTCCCCCGCTGCCTCTGCCTTAGCACGAATTAATGCAGCATTAAGTGAAGCCACTTGCGCACGGCTTTCTTCATAGGATGCATTGACACGGGTTTTTTCCAGAACGGCCAAACGTTCCCCCATAACGACCTTATCGCCTTCCTGTACCAGTAATGCAGACAGCACACCCCCATCAACGGCCTTATCTAGAA
>JBMZUZ010000010.1:0-82628 GCA_049625185.1 Pseudomonadales bacterium
TGTGCCAGCGGCTTTGGCAGATAATATCCTTTTGTTTATCACGCCAACGCTTATCAATAATAGGTTCGCCTGCCAAATTAATGACCGCGTCAAAATCATCTAAATTAGTTAACTCATCTAAACTCGAAATTAATGCTACCTGTGCGGGTAAGATGGCCTTGGCTTTCGCAATAGATCGAACCAGCACGGTAAAATTAAGATTATTGAACTGCTTGATAAAGGCTGTGCCAATTAGGCCTGTGCCTCCGGTAATCAATACATTCATTTATCACCTTAGTTTAGTAACTATGATTGGTTAATTGGGCAGCTTTCAAGATACCATAATTCCTCTACCCCAGCCCAGTTTTCAGTTCTTAATTAGCGGCTTTTTATGATCACCAATGCGCGGTAAGAAGCCCTGTTATGGTATACTTGCGCTGTTTCTAACTCAGGCAAAGGTAGCTTTCCTTGACCCAGTTTCGACCCTGTATTGACCTACATGATGGCCAAGTAAAACAAATAGTCGGTGGTAGCCTCAATAATCAAGGCGCACAAACCAACTTTGTTAGTGATAGAGATGCAACCTATTACGCCAATCTATATCGCCAACACCAACTGACTGGTGGCCATGTCATTTCCCTGGGTGGTGGCAATCAAGAGCAAGTAAAAGCTGCCCTAGCAGCTTGGCCTGGTGGCCTGCAATATGGTGGTGGGGTGAATGCGGCTAATGCCCTAGATTATATCCAAGCCGGCGCTTCTCATGTCATCGTCACCTCTTGGCTATTTGAGCAAGGTGAGTTTAGTTGGGAAAGACTCTACGAGCTGAATAAACTTGTCGGTAAGGAACAGCTTATTTTGGATCTAAGCTGTCGACAAAAAGATAACAGTTGGTACATTGCCACGGATCGCTGGCAAACTGTTACTAGTACCGAAGTCAATGCTGAAAACTTGCAGCGCTTGGCTGACTATTGCAACGAATTTTTGATCCACAGTGCCGATGTAGAAGGTTTGCAAGGCGGCATTGATCAAGACCTAGTTAAGTTGCTAGGCCAAGCCTGCACTATACCTGTTACCTATGCAGGTGGAGCACGCTGTTTGGACGATTTACAATTGGTTAAAGACTTATCTGTTGGCAAGGTCGACCTGACCATAGGCAGTGCCTTAGACATTTTTGGTGGTTCTGGGGTTACCTTAGATGAATGCATTAACTGGAATCAGGGTAAGCAGGCATAACTTAACGTCAACAAGCTGAAGCATATTCACCTGACTTGAACAATCATCAGCTTATGCAAGCAAAACACCTTTTATAATGAACTTGATTCATTAAAGAGGTTTTTACCATGTTGTTTAACAAGCTTGCGCCTATCGCCCAAGTCCATTTACATAATGCCAACCAAACCATACATTGCCCTATTTGCAAGCATGCGCTAGAGAATAACCTGCAAGAGATTCAACCCTGCGAACATCTGGTATGCGTTTACAATCAGGAAGAGGCTGAATTTACTTTTATCGAGGCTGAGTTTGCCCAACGCTTAAAAAGTAAAGGCGTCCAATTTAATGAACTTGATGGCTATGTCCTAGCTCAGTTAGATTACCAAGATAAATTATTAGCTCTGGAACAAACCCGCATGGGTAGCTGGGAAAGGCAGTTTGTGGTTTATCAGGTAAGTTAAACGAAAAAGTGACGTTTTTTAGCCTTATCTAACGTTTTTTTTGCCTACATCCCCTCCTAACCTTAACTTATTAACCACTTCTGCTATACAATGCGTGGTTGATGGCTAAATGGCCAAAAAATAATATCGCCTAGCAGAACAAAATAAATTGAGGTTTGCCCTTATGACGGCCTTTGGTACGGTTTTTACTGATGAAATGACAATTAGCTGGAATAACGGCGACGGTTGGAGTAATCCAGAGTTTGTGCCCAGCAATAGCCTCACATTACATCCGGGCGCCCATGTACTGCATTACTCAAGCACTTGTTTCGAAGGTCTGAAAGCCTTTCGCCATCCTGATGGCAGTGTCAAAATTTTCCGCTTAGACCAAAATATCAAACGCTTTGCCCAAAGTAGCGATATGCTGCATCTACCGGCCCTTGATACTGATTTAACCCAACAAATGATTATCGATGCTGTAGCTAAGTTTGTTGATCAGGTGCCCGATGCCCCGGGCTCGCTTTATATTCGTCCTACCCATATGGGCACTGACCCTGCTGTAGGCAAAGCCGCTGCACCCTCAGCCACATCGGTACAATATGTTTTATTGTCACCGGTGGGTGATTATTTCTCTGGCGGTGGTGAAGTTGCCTTGCGAGTATTGCTAAACGAGGAAGGCATGCGCTGTGCACCCCATATGGGCATGATCAAAAGTGGTGGTAATTACGCCAGTGCCCTAGGCCCCATAATGAAAGCCAAACAGGATCTTAATGCTGATCAAGTTTTGTTTTGCCCAAATGGTGATGTGCAAGAAACAGGTGCTGCTAACTTTATCTTATTCGATGGCAATGAGGTAATCACTAAAGCCCTTGATGAGTCTTTCTTACATGGTATTACGCGTAATTCTATTTTAACCCTAGCCCGTGATCGGGGTATGGACGTACAAGAACGTGAATTAAGTGTTGAAGAGTTATTGGAACGTGCAGCCAAGCCTGGCTGTGAAGCCGCGCTCTCTGGCACAGCGGCCGTGCTAACCTCGGTCGGTACCTTGATCTATCGAGGCCAAGAATACCAAGTGGGCAGTGGCCAACCGGGCACGACCACTCGCGACCTACGCAAAGCCCTTAATGATATTCAGTGGGGCTTAGCAGATGATCCACATGGCTGGCTAACGACTGTTTAACGGTAAACTAAAGCAACATTTACAACTGCTTTAGTGTTGCAAAAAGTTGGCTATCCACTGACCCATCAAAAGCCCATCATGCTGCCCTTGGAGCTGCCTATGAGCATATTGCGTTAGCTCAGGACCAAGCTTGTCAGATACATAATCAGCATATACTCCGATATATTCAGGCTCAAACTCTGGATGGTACTGACAGCCTAAAATATGATTATCTTTGGCATACAGGGCAATTTTGCATTGGTTTTGTGAACCTAATATCTGAAATCCATCAGGCAGTGACTGCACCTGCTGAAAATTACCACACAATAAAGACACATCTGGTTGCCACGGTTGCATCCAGTCTAAAGATTGCTGCACAGTTATTTTTTCCATGCCTACTTGCGGCTGTTTGGGACCTACCTCACCGCCAAGGGCATGGGCGATAACCTGATGACCAAAACAAATCCCGACCAATTTCACCTTGGCTTTATCCAAGCGCCGAATATGCTCATATAAGGCTTCCATCCACGGCTCTTGGTCAGTGACATTAGCCGCCGAACCCGTCAATACGACCCCAGCATAGTCTTCAGGCACTTGCGGTAAGTTGCCTAATACTGGATCAAAAAATTCAATGGTATAGTCTGGTAACTGCGGTCCTAGGAGCTCAGCTAGCATTACCCCATAGTGAGCATAGGGTTTGTCCCAACCACTGCGGTCTGTATTAGTCAGGTAAATGGCTAGTTTTTTGTTCATAATTAAAAAGGGCAGCAGCTTAATTTGCAGCCTAGCATACGCTGAAGACTTTAGTTTGTCATGCTTGTATAGCGACATGTACATGCTATAGTGGCTGTTTTCCACCATAGAGCATAAGGCCATGCTTCTCGATCTTGGCAATCCCTTATTTTGGCTTAGTGCATTTATTGCCATTACCCTTACGGGCATTTCCAAATCAGGTTTTGCCGCTGGCGGTGGGGCTCTTGCGGTGCCATTGTTGGCTTTGTGGCTGCCTGTTTCTCAATCAGTGTTTCTAATGTTGCCGATTCTGCTCATGATGGATGTGAAAACTATTCAGTATTATCGTCATCATACCAATTGGGCAATCTTAAGAAATCTACTCCCTGCCGCTTTAGTAGGGATTATTATTGGGGGTATATTTCTTAATCGCCTTGATGACCAAATCTTGAGATTGGTGTTAGGTATACTTTGTATAGTTTTTGCCCTGTGGCAAAACTTAGCGCCGGTATTAGGCAGTATCCCCGGTGGGGCTTATATTTGGGGCACTATATCTGGCTTTACCTCTACGGTGATTCATGCTGGCGGCCCACCAATTAGCATGTACTTGATTGCTATCAACTTACCTAAAATGGTCTGGCTAGCTACCTCGGGGGTGTTCTTTGGTGTAGTCAATCTGACTAAGTTAGTGCCTTATATTGCCAGTGGAGAATGGCAATTGACCACTGTCTACTATTCCATAATGTTATTTCCCATTGCACTATTTGGTACCTGGGCTGGAAAAAAGATACAAGGCTATATAAGCCAATCTCAATTTTTAAATTGGTGTCGCTATCTCTTATTAGTATCGGGTATTGTCTTAATATTTAAAGCTTTTTAATTACCCAAACATAATCTTTACAAGCATCTTAAATGGCCTTTTAAGCTCCCAAGGAATGTAAAATTAAGCAAGGATTTGCGAATTCGCTCAGAATTATGTAAATATACGCCTGTGATAACTTTCCGTTATCTAATCTCGCCTAATTTTTCAGATAACTGGGCTTCAAATCTGGGTAAATGCTTTGTATAAAATTATTTTATTTCTCGGCACTTTGTTCATGGCCAGCGTTAGCTACGCTGAAGAAAATTGCGCTCCTTGGTTAGACCATAACCTAAAGAAACTTCACGACCCAGATATCATTAGTCTGTGTGAGGCCACCAAAGGCAAACCGGTTTTAATGGTCAATACGGCCAGCCATTGTGGATTTACCCATCAATTCGGTGGCTTAGAAGAGCTGTATCAAAACTACAAAGATAAGGGCTTAGTGATTATAGGTTTCCCTTCGAATAGTTTTAATCAGGCTGCCAAAAGTGCGGAAGCCGCGGCCCGTGTTTGCTATTACAACTTTGGGGTTAGTTTTCTGATGACCGAGCAAATTCAGGTCACAGGGGATGAGGCCCATCCTATCTTTCAATATCTAGCCGCACAGACAAAAGCACCGGGTTGGAACTTTAATAAATACCTTATTAATCAACAGGGCGAAGTAGTGAGTAAATTCTCCCATTGGGTTGACCCTAATTCTTGGAACATTACCCGCGCCATAGAAGACCTGCTATAAACCAAATTGGCTAGCTTTCGATTTATTGGCTCAGCTTCAAAGGGCTTTTTGTGTGTTCTTGATTATATGGTAATGGCTTTAATATCCAGAAAATCATGTAAGCCATAAAGACCATTTTCACGCCCATTACCGGATTGTTTCATACCACCAAAGGGTACGTCATAGTCATAGGCCGCACCATTAATAGATATATTACCAGCGCGAATACGTTTTGCCACCAGCTGGGCCTTGGCTAAATCCGTAGTTTGTATATAAGCACCCAAGCCATAAACCGTATCATTAGCCATGCGAATGGCTTCTTCTTCCGTATCAAAGACACTAATACATAATACTGGACCGAAGATCTCCTCGGTATTGATGGTCATGGTGTGATCAACAGCAAATAAGGTTGGTTGCACATAATAACCTTGTTCTAGCCCTTCAGGGCGACCGACACCTCCAGCCAATAATTCAGCTCCCTCGTCAATGCCTTGCTGAATCATACTTTGTATCTGTACAAACTGACGCTCATTAACCACGGGGCCAATATGGTCACCAGTTTTTTGGGGATCATCAACCTGCGTGTTATTGGTGGCTTCAATTAGACCCGCTTTTACCTGCTCATAGATACTACGTTCAACTAACACGCGAGTCGGCGCATCACAGGTTTGACCAGAGTTACTAAAACACCCCTCTGCACTAAACTCTATGGCGGCTGGCAAATCAGCATCAGCAAAAATAATATTAGGCGCCTTGCCTCCTAACTCCAGCACAACTCGCTTAACTGTATCAATGGCATTAGTTTGTACTAACTTGCCAGCACGAGTAGAGCCTGTGAAGGATACTAAATCAACATCAAGGTGACTTGTTAAATGGTGGCCAGCTACAGCACCATTACCATTAATTAAGTTAAACGCACCCGCAGGAAAACCTGCGTCATGAACCATTTGGGCAAATAATAAGGCAGACAGAGGTGACTCTTCACTGGGTTTTAGGACACACGGACAACCCGCAGCTAAACTTGGTAAGACCTTGACGACTACTTGATTAATAGGCCAATTCCAAGGCGTAATCAAAGCACTCACACCCACCGGCTCATGGATTAGCGTGCTACCTCCACGGGGGCTTGGATGAGTAAACTCAAAGTCTGCCAATACTTCCAGCATAGCTTCAATATGACCATCACCACATGGCGTTTGTACTGCTTCCGTAAAGCTGCGCGGCGTACCCATTTCATTAATCATGGCATCCGTCATATCAGCCGCCCGCTCACGATAGATATGTAGCAGATTAGTTAACCAACCGATGCGCTCTTGTACTGTCGTTTCCGAATAGCTAGCAAAAGCTTGTTTAGCTGCACTTACCGCACGATCCACATCGGCTTTATTAGCTAATGGAATATGATGGATTACAGCTTCGGTGGCTGGGTTTACCAACGGAAAGGTGTCCTTGCTTAAGGGTTTAACCCATTCACCATTAATATAAAATTGATCAACCTGCATAAGGAACCTCTGCTATTAAAAGGGGCTTAAAGCCAATATTGGTATACCCTACTGTGCCCTAGGGATTGAGGCAACCCATAGGCCATATGATTAGGCTGAAATGTAAAAACTAAGTCGCACTCTGGCTATATTGCCTTGTAATTATAGCTTAACCCTCGGCAGATATTGGAAAGTCGGCTATACTTTTGCCCATCTCGGATAAATGGAACACTCTATGTCATTGTCATCCCTATGGATGTTCTTACAGCAAGAGCCTAACTTCACAATTCTTATTGTAGGCATCTTGAGTTTGATTGTGGGTAGCTTTCTCAATGTGGTTATTTACCGCCTACCCCGTGCTATGCAGACACAATGGCAAGCTGAAGCACAGGCTCTTTTAGACTCTGATAACGATAGTCCCGATAATGCCACAGCCAAACCCGCCATTGCCGCTTTAGCTTGGCCAGCTTCCCATTGCCCACACTGTGGTACTGCCATCAAACCTTGGCACAATATTCCCCTAATCAGTTATTTGCTGTTACGTGGACGTTGCGCACATTGCAACGCCCCCATTGCCAAACGCTATCCCATAGTGGAAGCCCTAACCGGATTATTGGGTGCCTATATGGTATGGCAGTTAGGTGTTACACCTATGGCAATGGTGAGCCTATTACTAATGTACGCGCTTGTAGCTCTAACCTTTATTGATTTTGATCACCACTTGTTACCCGATCAGTTAACCCTGCCTTTGCTGTGGTTAGGTTTAATCTGTAATAGCTGGGGGCTAGTAGTCAGCTTGCCCGATGCCCTATGGGGTGCAGTGGCTGGGTACTTATGCCTATGGGGCCTCTATTGGGCCTTTTTGCTACTTACTGGGCGTGAGGGTATGGGCTATGGCGACTTTAAATTATTAGCCGCCTTAGGGGCGTGGTTAGGCTGGCAGGCCTTACCTATGGTGCTACTGTTGGCAGCCCTAAGTGGCTTATTGGTTGCCCTAGTGCAGAAGTTAGTGCGTGGTAAAACCAATAGGGTTTTACCATTTGGCCCCTATCTAGCCATAGGGGGATTAGTGGTGCTATGGCATGGGGACTTTATCTGGTATTGGTATGCATCCCTATGGATTTAATTGCTTAAGTCTTGTGAGGGCGGGACTGCGCCTTAAAAAAACGCAATCGATTGGCATTGGTCACCACCGTAAAGGACGATAGAGACATGGCCAAGCCTGCCACCATGGGGCTTAGTAGCATTCCAGTTAAGGGATAAAAAACACCCGCCGCTATGGGTATACCTAAGGTATTGTAGCCAAAAGCACCCCATAGGTTCTGACGAATATTTTTTAAGGTCGCATAGCTTAACTCTATAGCATCGGCAACGCCGTGCAATGAGTCCCTTAGCAAACACATATCGGCACTTTCGAGGGCTACATCCGTACCGCCACCAATAGCAAAACCTATATTTGCTTGGCTTAGGGCCGGTGCATCATTAATGCCATCCCCAACCATTGCTACCGTATAACCCTGAGCTTGCAGATCGGTTAATAGCTGTAACTTATCAGCTGGCATTAGGCCCGCTCGATACTGGTCGATATTGAGATCTGCGGCTACCTTGCTTGCTGTATTAGGATTATCGCCAGTGAGCATCATCACTTGGGCACCAGCCTTATGTAAACGCGCTATAGCCGCTGCACTATCGGCGCGCACAGGATCGGCAATAGCAAAGCCGGCTTGCAATACCTCGCCTTGAGCCAAGAGCACCAGCGTATGACCAGATTGACTAGCTAACCAGTCTTTAGCTACTGTCATATCAACACCTTGCTGTTGCATCAGGCGCTCGTTACCCAACGCCCATTGACCTGCTGTTAAGCCTAACCCTTGGTGAGCCTTAAAGTCACTTATCTGAGCACCCTCTACAGCCTCACAATAATGCAAAATCGCCTTAGCTAATGGATGCTCTGAAGCCTGCTCCATCGCTTTAGCCTGACCTTTAACCGCATCCTTATCAGCATTATTAAAGCAAGCAAAGTCCACTACAGTGGGTTTGCCCTCGGTTAACGTACCAGTCTTATCTAGCAGCACCCAATCGACTTTACTCGCTACCTGTAAAGCATCAGCATTGCGCACTAATATACCCATTTGGGCGGCTTTACCCACACCCAACATTACGGAAATTGGTGTCGCTAAACCTAGGGCACAGGGGCAAGCAATAATTAATACGGAAACAGCACTTACCAAGGCATGAGTAATCGCCGGTTCAGGACCAAAATAAAACCAAACTACAGCAGTAATAAGGGCAATCACCATCACCACAGGCACAAATACGGCTGCCACTTGATCAGCTAAACGACCAATAGCAGGCTTGCTATTTTGTGCCTGTCGTACCAGTTCAATAATACGTGCCAAAGCCGTTGCTTGACCCACACGAGTAGCGCGATAAAGCAGACTGCCTTGTTGATTAATGGTGCCTGCTGCTAGGCTCTCACCAACTTGTTTACCCACTGGCATGGGTTCACCTGTCAACATGGATTCATCAAGATAACTAGCGCCAGACACGACCTCACCATCTACAGCAACCCGCTCACCGGGGCGTAAACGCAGTAAATCACCCACCTGCAACTGGGCGACAGGCACATCAGTTTCAATCTTCTCTTGCACCAAACGTGCTGTGCTTACGCGCAAATCTAATAAACTATTCAGACTGGCCTGGGTTTTACTGCGCGCGCGCAATTCGAGGGCTTGCCCCAGATTTACTAGAGCAACAATCATCACGGCGGCTTCAAAATACACCGCCCTTGCTGCCAAAGGAAATAGTTCGGGCAAATAGGTAACCACAATTGAATACAGCCAAGCACTGAGGGTACCAATGGCAATCAAGGTATCCATATTGGCTCTACCACCGATTAAGGCTTTTAAACCATTACGGTAAAAATGACTTCCAGTAACAACCATCAGCCCTAGGGTTGCCCAACCGATGGGTACCTGCCATGGACTGCCTTGCAAATCCATGCCAAACAACATCAAACCGGCACCCATTAGCACGCCAATAGCCGCATACCAGCACCGTCTTTGATATTCAGTTTGGAGTTGCTGTTGTTGCTCCGCCAACGCCTTAGCTGGATCAGTAATCACGGCACCATCATAACCAGCCTGCTGCAAAGCCTGCTGTAATCTAGCACCATCAACTTGCCCATAAATATCAGCTTGATGACTGGCAAAGTTGACCTGTACCTTTTGCACACCATCGACTCCAGATAACGCTTTCTCAACTGCATTAACACAGGCACCACAGGACATGCCCTGTAAGGTCATTTGCAGATCTGGCTGAGAAGGATTGACTGAGGTTTCTGTTGGCTGACTAGCGCCGGGCTTAATATACTCCTGACCTTGCCATGGTTCTGGCTCATATTTAGCCAGCGCCGCACAGACTTGGTCTTGATCCAAGGTACTATTGATAACAAACTTTTTGCTATCTAGATCCGCCTCAATCTGCGCCTGTGGATCCTGTTGGTGCAACAATTCCGTTGCACTTTTTAGGCAATTACCACATTTTATGGCGGGCGCAAAAATGGCAGTAAAATGGCGTGGCGTTTGGCTCATAAGCTGTAAAATGAAACGATAAAGTACGAGTTTATCTGCTTATGTTGTTGGATGCCAATAGCTTATTGCACCACTCTAATCATAATTACGCTGATGCTCACTTGCCTGATCAGCTCACATAGCCTACATTGGCAGGTATCACTAGTTTGTTGTTTAACCCTTATGTCGCCTATATCGACTAAATCACCGTTTCAATCCAAGGCGTTTTGCCTATTGTTTAGCGCCCAGATCACCTCTTTAGTAGGCACGGGACTAAGCAGTATTGCTCTAGCTTTATTGGCTTGGCAAATGGCCGGTGAGCAGGCCGGCATAGTAGTGAGTATTGCCCTCGCATTAAAAATGGTCGCTTATATATTTATTGCCCCAGTGGTTGGTGGCCTAGCCCATCGTATGCCACGCAAAAGGGTACTTATTAGTTTGGATATTGTGCGTGCTGCCCTGATAGGTTGCCTGCCATGGGTGAGCGAAATTTGGCAAATCTATATATTAATGTTTGCCATTAACGCTTGTGCAGCAGGTTTTACTCCCTTGTTTCAGGCCACCATTCCCGCCCTTTTTAACCATGATCATGTATATAGCAAAGCCCTAAGTTATGCCCGCTTAGCTTATGATTTGGAGAATCTACTTAGCCCTACCCTAGCTGCTATTTTACTGATCTGGATTGGCTTTAATCAGCTGTTCTATGCTAATAGCCTGACCTTTATAGTCTCTGCCCTATTAATTAGTTTTGCCCTATTCCCAGTAATCAAAGCCCATGATCGGCCACCACAGATTTGGCACAATATACAATTTGGAATTAATGCGTATCTGCATACGCCACGCCTCAGAGCTTTATGGGCCCTATATTTTGCCGTGGCGGCGGCTGGTGGCATGGTGATTGTAAACTCGGTCATTTATGTGCAAGGCTATTTTAAGCTTGACCAACAAACCTTAGCTTTGTTACTGATGGCCAGTGGTGCTGGTTCCATGTTAGCCGCCCTCGGAGTGCCCTATTTACGCAACTATTTTGCCGATCGCAGTATTATGCTGGCAGGTGGCTTATTCTTGGGCTTGGCCCTAAGTCTGGGTGTTTTTATGTTGCCTCTGGCAGGGGTGTATATGTTATGGCTATTTATTGGCATGGGTAGCTCACTTATCCAAACGCCAGCAGGTAATCTAGTTAGGCGTTCTTGCCATGACAGTGATAGCGCTGCTTTATTTGCGGCCAACTTTTCCCTTTCGCATTTAGCTTGGTTTGTTGGCTATCTCTTAGCTGGTTGGTTGGGTAACTTAATGGGCTTAAATTGGGCGTTTGCGGTGCTGGCGGGAATGGCTTGGATAGCCCTTATTTTAGCCTGGCAGCAATACCCCAAGCAGGATGATGCAGCCTTATGGCATACCCATGCTGCCATGGATCATGTGCATCCTCACCAGCATGATCAACATCATGAGCATGGACATCATCAGCATGGGGAGGTTGATAAACATATGCATCAACACCATCATAAACCTATACGCCATAAGCATACCTTTATTATTGACCAGCACCATCCACGCTGGCCAGATCGTGAAAGTTAATTAATTAAGCAAGTAAGACAAGGAAAAGGGAAAGAGAATGCCAAATGTACTCATTACCGGTGCCAATCGTGGTATTGGTTTACAACTAACCAAACATTATATCGAAGCCGGCTGGGAAGTAATTGCCACCTACCGAAATGCTGAGGGTAATGAGGCTTTGCAAGCCCTCGCCAGCCCACAATTAACCTTACTGCAAGCCGACGTCAATAATGACGAAGGTATAAATAAGATCGCTAGCTATTTTCAAGGGCAGGGCTTAGATTTATTAATTAATAATGCTGGCATTTATGGCCCTCGAGACCAAACCTTTGGCAAGGTAGAACGTCAGGCTTGGCGTGAGATTCTAGAAGTGAATACTATCTCACCCATGATGCTAGCCCAGAGCCTAGCGGATAGTCTGGCACAAAATAAAGGTATCTTAGCTATTATCAGTTCCAAAGTGGGCAGTATTGATGACAATACTAGTGGTAATGCGTATATGTATCGCTCTTCTAAGACGGCGGTTAATCAGGTCATTAAATGTCTATCCATAGACTTAGGCCCACGTGATATCACCGTGGTTAGCCTCCACCCAGGTTGGGTGCGCACAGATATGGGCGGCCCTAATGGCTCCATTGATGTAGTGGAAAGTGTCACCGGTTTAACCAATGTTATTGCACATGTAAGTGCTGACCAAAATGGCCACTTTATTAACTATGATGGTAGTCCTATCCCTTGGTAAATTTGCTAGATCGGGGCTGCTTATGCCGGCCCCTCATAGCTAAAGCGCGGCACCATCTTATCGTCTAGCTGTTTGTTACCGACAAACATGGATAGGGGCCTTACCCAGAGGCCCCGTTCCCCATATAAAGCCCGATATAATACTAAGGTTTCCTCGGTTTCCGAATGTTTGACTAGGTCAATCACCTCATAGCGATTGCCTTTAAAGTGTCGATAGATGCCGGGCTTAAGTGGTGTATTTGTCATTCTATTTTGTCTTTCTCTGTTGCATTAATAGAGTTGGCTAATAAGGCTTTTATAGCACTCTGCCAAGGTGCAAAGGCATCCTCTTGCTGCAATATATCTAAACCCATTTTGGTAAAGGTGCCGGGAGTGGCAATGGACTCAGTCACGGCCTGTAAATCCAATTCAGTTTGATTTTGTAAATGTGCCATAGTGCCTAAAATGGCTTGCACCACCAGTTTACGTGCTTTACTGGCAGGCATACCCGCCTCCAGCATAGGCTGTTCAAGGGCGGCAACCAATGTATATATCCAGCCATTGGCACACATAGGCGCTAAAGCCAAATCAAACTCTTGTTCCGAATCACAAATCACCACCTCGCCCAAGGGGCCAAGTAGCTGGGCTAGCTCCGTGTTAACCGGATATAAAGGAATAGGGCCAGTATTATAAGCAGCGCCAGAGATAAGTGAGGTACGGAAAATAGGGTTCTGGCTGCCAAGGGCCGCTGTAAGTTCTGCACAAGTGACACCAGCAGCGACGGATAATAATAGCTGACCTGGTCTTAAGGTTATGCTGCTTAATGCCTCTGCAACGGCAGTGGGGCGTACTGCCAATATAATAATATCAGCTGCGTCTACTAGGTCTTGATTGGATAAGGCCACCTGACACTGATAGGTGGCGGCTAATTGAGCGGCAATTTCAGCATTGCGTGGCGACAGGATAATCTGTCGTTGATCGCCTGCCTGACGCAGGCCGGCAATGGTATAACTGGCCAGATGACCGGTACCAATAAAACCAAGGCTACTGGACATATCTTTATTCCTGACTTAAGGCATTAAACTGTCATACTTTTAAGGTTACAATACTCATCCCGATAATTAATGCAAGCCATTTGTGATGACAGTAAAAGTAGGTATTAATGGTATGGGTCGCATGGGGCGCTTGGTATTACGCGCTGCATGGGATTGGCCCGAATTTGAATTTATTCAGCTTAATGATCCCGCTGGTGATGCCGCGGCAACAGCACATCTATTGCAATTTGACTCGGTGCATGGCACTTGGCAGGGTCAATTTGAGGCCACCGATCAGCAGGTAATTATTGATGGTAAGGCCCTGGCCTATAGCCAATATGACACTATTGATGCCGGTGATTGGTCTGCGTGTGATCTGGTAATTGAAGCCTCAGGCCAATTTAAAAGCAAAGCACTGTTAGAAAAGTATCTGCAACAAGGTGTTAAACGGGTACTAGTTACTGCCCCAGTTAAGCAAGAAGGGGTGCTGGATTTAGTTATGGGGGTGAATCATCACCTCTATAATGCCGAGGAACATGCTTTAGTAACGGCGGCCTCCTGCACAACCAACTGTTTAGCCCCTGTGGTGCAAGTGCTGCATAAAGCATTGGGTATTAAACACGGTTCCATGACCACTATCCATGATATTACCAATACCCAAACCATCCTTGATGCGCACCATAAAGATTTGCGTCGAGCCCGTGCCTGTGGGCAAAATTTGATTCCTACCACCACAGGTTCTGCCACTGCTATTACCCATATCTTTCCTGAGCTAAAGGGCAAGCTAAATGGCCATGCCGTGCGGGTGCCCTTGGCTAACGCCTCCCTTACAGACTGTGTATTTGAAATGCAGCGGGAAACCAGTGTCGAAGAGATTAATCAGCTGCTAGCTACTGCTGCTGCCGGTGAACTCAAAGGTATTCTTGGTTACGAGGAACGGCCTCTGGTATCCAATGATTATCGCACTGACCCTCGTTCCAGTATTGTCGATGCCTTATCGACCATGGTGGTTAATAACACGCAAGTAAAACTTTATCTGTGGTATGACAATGAGTGGGGTTATGTAAACCGCACCGCTGAACTTGCCCGCTATATTATGGCCGACTAAGCCAATGTTTAGCCGCTTAACAGCTCCGGTACGGCAGTATCTGGTGGTCACTGGAAACTACTGGGCCTTTACCCTGACCGATGGCGCCTTGCGCATGCTAGTGGTGCTGTATTTCCACCAGCTAGGCTATGATGCCCTGCAAATCGCCATGCTGTTTGTGCTATATGAATTATTTGGTGTGATTACCAATTTAGTTGGTGGCTATATGGGTGCCCGCTTGGGTCTAAATCGCACCATGAATCTAGGCTTACTGCTACAAATTTTGGCTTTAGCCATGCTATTGGTACCGGATAGCCAACTCACAGTACTCTGGGTTATGAGCGCACAGGCTTTATCGGGTATTGCCAAAGACCTTAATAAAATGAGCGCCAAAAGCGCCATTAAAACCTTACTACCAGAAAATGCCCAAGGCACCCTATTTCGCTGGGTAGCGATTCTTACTGGCTCCAAAAACGCCCTTAAAGGCGTGGGCTTTTTTCTGGGTGGCGGCCTCTTAATGCTCACTAGCTTTCAAGGTGCCATAGGCATTATGCTCGTTGGCCTACTAGGGGTATGGCTAAGTAGCCTATTACTCCTTAAGCGTGATCTAGGCAAAAGTAAAAGTCGACCCAAACTACAACAGCTATTATCCAAAAGCCCAGAGATAAACCAGCTAAGTGCCGCGCGCATGATGCTATTTGGTGCTCGAGATATCTGGTTTGTGGTCGCCCTACCCGTTTATCTGAGCCAGCAAGCTCAATGGAACTACTGGCAAATTGGTGCCACTCTAGCCCTATGGATTATTGGCTATGGTGCAGTGCAATCCTTAACCCCTTGGCTTACGGGCCGGCGGCATGGTCGTCATCCAAATGGCGCCGATGCCCTATTTTGGGTATTGGCCCTAACGGCTATCCCAGCCCTAATTGCTGTGGGTATGCAATATAGTTCACAACCTGTTTGGCTACTCTTAGCTGGTCTTGCCCTATTTGGTTTAATCTTTGCCGTTAACTCATCCATTCATAGTTTTCTTATTGTTAGCTATGCCAATCGAGATGGCACCTCACTGGATGTAGGCTTTTACTATATGGCCAATGCTGCTGGCCGCTTATTAGGCACGGTATTATCTGGCTGGGTGTTTTTACAGGGTGGGCTTGTTTGGTGCTTAATGATATCTAGTTTGATGTTATTGATAGCTGGCAGTTTATCTTTAAAGTTACCAAGAAGTTAGCATAGCAAGACCAAAAGTTCGTTTTTATTAAGTTTTCATAGCCAAACTAACCGCCTCGCTATAACGCCTGCTTAAAATAAAGTAGAAAAAGCATAATTACAAAAAACATGTATACTATTATTTTATATATTTGAAATTAATCCCAACTAAGAGCATGGTTTATTCTGGGCTATGCTAAATAATTGGCTATTTAAAACCCAAGGCAAACCAGATAAGGGTGGTAAAGAGATGAAAAAGGTTTTACTACAAGGTTCTTTGCTCGGCACTTTGATGCTGGCTGGTGTGGCCGCCTATCTTATTTTATTTTTACAAGATTCTAGTAAAACCTATGCGCAGGAAAACCCCCTGCAAATACCTACCTTGATTGATAGTCTAGAGGCTGACAATAATATTGAACTAGCCATCCAAGATGGCGCCCATGAATTCTTTGCTGGCATTAAAAGTGACACAAAAGGTTTTGGTCAGTCTTATTTGGGGCCCACTATTCGCTTATATAAAGGTGAAACCACGCGCCTAACTTATCGTAATAATTTAACTGAGAACACCACAGTGCATGGTCATGGTTTACATGTGTCTGGCCGTGTTGATGGTGGCCCCCAAGGCAAGATCTTGGCTGGCCAAAGCCGTACTGTTGATCTACCCATTGTGCAGGAAGCAGGCACCAGCTGGTACCATCCCCATTATATGGGCAAAACCGGGGAACAGGTTCATGCTGGCTTGGCTGGGCTATATATTATCGAAGATGAAAACTCGCAGAGTCTGCCTTTGCCCAAAGCCTATGGCGTCGATGATATTCCATTAATTATTCAGGATCGAACATTTGTCGATGGCAAAATGAAGCCTTATAAGGTCACCCATCGTCAGCTATTGGATGGTTTGGTGGAGGAAACTTTAGTGATTAATGGCACCGTCAATCCCTACCATCAAGTGCCTGCTGGCTGGGTACGTTTGCGCTTACTTAATGCCTCCAACGCGCGGTTTTATCGTTTCTTTTTCACTGATGATGCGCCTTTTTACAAGATTGCTACGGAAGGAGGTTTTTTAAATAAGCCTGTGGCAATGACGTCACTTAGTATGTCACCGGGTGAGCGTAATGAAATTATGGTTAATCTAGCTGATTTAACGTCACTTAGCTTGATGGCTGAATTCTTACCTATGGACCCAGAAGACCAAACGTGGTTTTTTGAAAACCCAGTACAGCGCGTTATCGATCTGCGAGTCGATGCTTCCCTACCAACCAATGGCACACTGCCTAGCAAACTAAACGATATTGCTTACTATCAACAGGCGGATATTGATAATGCGGTTAGGCGTGAATTTACCATGTATATGGAAGATGAGGATCAGGAGTTACATGGGCATAATCTATTAAGCATCAATAATGTGGCCATGCAGATGGATGTGATTAATGAACAAGTTAAGCAAGGTGATATGGAGCTATGGATGGTCAAAGGTGAGATGATGCCTCACCCCTTCCATGTTCATGGTGTGTCGTTTCAAATTATCACCCATAACGGCCAACCACCAGCGGAGGCCGATAGAGGCTGGAAGGATACCCTTGTGGTAACGGAAGAGCCAACGGAAATATTAATGCGCTTTGATCATCTGGCCAGCCAAGAATTTCCCTATATGTACCATTGTCATATTTTTGAACATGAAGAAAGTGGCATGATGGGGCAGTTTACTGTTACCCAGTAACTTATTGCCAGGCGCTGTTTCGGTTAATTATTAGGCAACGAAAATTAGTTACTAGCATAGCTACTAGGGCGCTTTATCCTTAATAACCTCTGGTGCCTGCATATCTTTATCGGTGAAAAACCCGTATAATGCTCCCGAATCAAGTCTGTCAGCCTTTTCTGACTCCTCTCTATCCAGGATTACCCATGACCACAGCCTCCGGCTTTGCCGATTTAGGCCTTTCTGTTGCCGTACAGAAAGCACTTTCTCGTATCGGCTACGAACAACCTTCACCTATTCAAGCTGCCAGTATTCCCCATATTTTGGCGGGCAAAGATATTCTTGGCACAGCCCAAACAGGTACTGGCAAGACAGCCGCGTTTGCTTTGCCAACCTTATCAAATATTAATTTAAAAAATGCTAGCCCACAGGTATTAGTGTTAGCCCCTACTCGTGAGCTAGCTATCCAAGTGGCGGAAGCGTTTCAGAACTATGCTAGTGACCTAAAGGGCTTCCATGTGCTACCTATCTATGGTGGCAGCAGTATGTCTAATCAGCTGCGCATGTTAAAACGTGGTGTACATGTCATTGTGGGCACGCCAGGCCGGGTGATGGACCATATGCGTCGAGGCACCTTAAAGCTAGATAATCTTCAAACTGTGGTATTGGATGAAGCCGATGAAATGCTACGTATGGGATTTATTGATGATATCAACTGGATTTTGGAACATAAGCCCGATGCCTGTCAGGTAGCCTTATTTTCTGCCACTATGCCGCGCCCTATTCGTAAGGTTGCCGAGACTTATTTAAAAGACCCACAAGAAGTCAAAATAGAATCAGAAACAGCTACCGTTGAGCGTATTACTCAGCGCTATTGGAAGGCGGTTGGCACCCATAAGTTGGATGCCCTCACGCGTATTCTAGAAGTTGAAGATTTTGATGGTGTGATTATCTTTGTCCGCACCAAGACCCTAACGGTAGAACTAGCTGACAAGTTGGAAGCTCGGGGCTATAGTGCCGCTGCCATTAATGGTGATATGTCACAGCAGTTGCGGGAACGTACCATCGTGCAATTAAAGAATGGCAAGGTCGATATTCTAGTAGCTACTGATGTGGCCGCCCGAGGTATTGATGTCGCCCGTGTAAGCCACGTTATTAACTACGATATTCCATACGACACGGAAGCCTATGTGCACCGTATTGGTCGTACTGGTCGAGCTGGGCGTGACGGTAATGCTATCCTGTTTGTGGCACCGCGTGAGCGCCGGATGCTGCGGGCTATCGAACAAGCAACGCGTCAGACTATTGCACCCATGGAATTGCCTAGCCGTGAGCAGGTGCAAGAACGCCGCATTGACCAATTTAAAGATGAGCTGGATAAAGCTATGGCTGCTGATCTAACAGCCTTTACTGGTATTGTGGAGCAATTCCGCGAAGAACGTGATGCCAGTGCAGAGCAAGTCGCTGCCGCCTTGTTGTATTTAATTCAGCAAGATAAGCCGGTGATCTTGCCAGAGCAAAGCAGCCCAGAACGGGGTCGTCGACAGCAAGAAAGTATTGGCTTTGAAGACCGCCCACCTCGGGAAAAACGCGAACGTCACCCACGCCCTGATTTTGATGGCGAACCTATTGCGATGGAACGCTTCCGTATTGCAGTCGGCCGCGACCATCAAGTTAAGCCCGGTGATATTGTCGGTGCCATTGCCAATGAGGCTGATCTTTCTAGTGCCTATATTGGGCATATTAAGCTGCACGACGAATTCAGCACCGTTGACCTGCCAGCGGGGATGCCAAAAGAAGTTCAGGATATGTTAAAGCGTGTGCGCGTGCGCAATCAGCCTTTGCAATTACAGTCAGAAGGACCAGCCGAAGACTTTATTCCTGGTGCACCTAAGCCTCGGCGACCCAGTCGCTCTAGCCGCCCTGGTGGTAAAGGTAGCAAAGATGGGAGAGGCGGTAGAGACGGCCGCCACCAGCGTAATTCAGCAGGTGGCAGAGGCGCTGGCCGCGGCGGTCGAGATAATGGTGGTGAACGCCGTTCTAGTCGCGGCAAACCCCGCAGCTAAATTCTGAAAAACCAATTATTTAGCCAGCCTAGCTGGCTATACTCTCCTGCAGCCAGCCAGCAAATTGCTCGGCTGCGGGACTTACTTTATCTGCCTCAGGCTTAATTAAATAATAATTCTCGGCACTGGCAATCGCTAAATCAAAGGGTCTTACCAATTGCCCTACTTGCACAGCATCCTCGGTCAAAAAGTCCAAACCTAGCATCACGCCCATACCCGACAAAGTGGCCATTTGGCAAAAATCAGAGGCGTCAATTTGATCACCTAAGCTTAATTGCTCTGCCGGTAATCCTGCCGCTCGAAACCAGTCGCTCCAGCCGGATAAATTGCCAGATATATGCATTAGACGATGATGTTGTAAATGCTCAAGGCAGTCCAATGGGTAATCTCCCTGCAACAAAGCTGGCGCGCAGGTTGGTTGTAGTTGCCCATGGGTTAGCTGTATGACCTCAGGCTCAGCCCATACCCCTGTGCCCCAACGAATTTCTAGATCATAGTCTTGTACACGCACTTCAGGCACCCATTGCACACGTGATATACGCAGCTCAATATCAGGAAAGCGTTGTTTAAAATCTGTTAAGCGCGGCATTAGCCATAAACCAAAGGCGCCACTCACCCTTACCCTAACCCGTTGTTCTTTTACGTGACCAAACACCTCTTGGGTAGCTAAGCCTAAGCGATCAAGTGCATCCTTTACTTTTGGTAAGTAAGCATTGCCCGCGGCCGTTAGTTGTAAACCTCTAGGCATACGTTGGAATAACGGTTGGCACAAATAATGTTCTAGCAATTTAATCTGCTGACTCACTGCAGCTTGGGTTAGATTGAGTTCGGCTGCCGCCGTGGTAAAACTCATATGGCGGGCAGCAGATTCAAAAGTTCGTAACCAGTTTAGAGTGGGTAAGCGGGGGCGGCGTGACATAATGGCTTCTTATTGGTTGTCCTTAGGTACAATAAAATATATAGATTCAATTAAGTTTTTACCAACTTTTTTACCCTTAATTGTTCTGTAAGTGACAAAGCCCACAAATACGCTTTACCCAACTATCTACCTTGCCCTACAATCTTTTTTTAAGTTAACTAAATTGAGACAGCCCATGAGCACCATAAATATTGATGTGGAAACCATCACCACAACCACTAGCCAAGCCCTGCAAGCCCACGGTGCTGAAAAGTGGATTGCCGACAGTGTAGCTCATGCCGTCGGGGTGGCTGAGTCCCATGGCAACCGTATTTGTGGTTTGTATTATTTGGAAAGCTACTGCGCTCAATTAAAAACCGGGCGGGTACAAGGCGCTGTTGAGCCAGAAGTTAGCCAACCCAAACCAGGCAGTGTAAAAGTCGATGCCAAATTCGGTTTTGCCCAACCCGCTTTTGCTCGTGGCCTAGCTGATGGGATTGCTGCTGCCAAAGCCAATGGTATTGCTAGTCTGGCTATTTGCCATGCCCATACTTGTACAGCATTAGGTTATTTTACTGAACAGATAGCAGCAGCAGGGTTAATTGCTATTGGCATGACGAACGCCAGTGCTTGTGTTTCTCCACCCGGTGGCAATAAAGCCGTATTAGGTACCAACCCTATTGCTATGTCAGTCCCCGATGGCCAAGGCGGTATGGCTATGCACTTTGACCAATCAACCAGTGCTATTGCCCTGGGTAAAATCACTATGGCCGCCGCTGCTGGTGAATCTATTCCTCTGGGCTGGGGTGTTGATGCTGAGGGCCAGCCTACTACTGACCCAAATGCCGTTTTACAAGGTGGCTCCATGGTTTCAGCCGGTGGCTATAAAGGCTATGGTTTTGGCTTAATGGCCGAAATTCTGGCAGCGGCTTTTACCAATGGGCATACTAGCCGTCAGTTAGAACCATTAAAAAAACCCGAGGGTGAGCCACATAATCTTGGCCAAACCTATATTATTATTGATCCTGAAAATGTCTCTGGGCAGGGCTTTTGGCAACGCCTAGACGCCATCAAAGATGTGATAAATGATCAACCCAATGCGCGCCTGCCTGGCTCCCAGCGCACACCTAAGTCTACTGTAGAACTGGAAAGCAACGTTTGGCAACAAGCCTTAGACCTTGCGGGTTCATAAACAATATAAGGTAACTACAGAAAGTCGTCTGCCCCTGCCTGCTGGCTTAGGGGCAGATTAGTACTTGGCTGCAAAATACTTAAATACTCTGCATGTAATTGCAGTCTAGAAGCCTTCGCCAAAGCCTGTTCGTGGGCATAGAATCGGCACCCAAGTATGGGATGACCTAAGGCAGCCATATGGACTCTTAGTTGATGGGAACGTCCTGTATGTGGATATAGTTGCACTAAAGTTGCATCACGATGCTGATCATAATGAACTGCCTCATATCGGGTTAGACTAGGCTTGCCCAACAGCATATCCACCATTTGCAGAGGCCGATTAGGCCAATCACAGCGCAGGGGCAAGTCCACTTCGCCCGCAGATGGCTGCAATTGCCCATCGACCCAAGCGATATAATGCTTACTGACCTGACGCTGCTGAAACTGCCGGCTTAAATGCCGCAATGCCTCCTTATGACGAGCCATAACCATCACCCCAGATGTATCCATGTCCAAGCGATGTACCACATGAATCTCACCATATTGAGCCAATAAGCGGCTATAGACACTGTCATAGTGCTGCGGATCGCGCCCGGGAACTGATAACAGGCCACTGGGTTTATTGACCAGTATCAAATCCTGATCAATATATAGGATCGGTAATTGATTGTGACAGATAGGTTGTAGTGTTACTGACATAAGCTTGTTAGGTCTGCTTATTATGCTGAAAGAGTGAGTTAGACTGTTTCTAAACAGTCATTAATAAGGGCTACTTCCAACCTGTTAACCAGTTATCAGGGTTTTTTAGCTGTTGCCAATCAATAGGCTCTGAACGTTTAGAAATTACGGCTTCGAGTAGACAATGAACCACCCTATCTTCCTCGTCAAATTTTAGCTCTGTGATCATAAAGTGCTTCTCTTTATGGCGTGGACGCACCGCTGTCCATTTACTGTGGAGCAATTTCTTGGGATTGATTCTATGCAATGGCCGTCTCCAAATATTACCTAAACACCTGTTGGCTACTGGCCGTTATAATAACAGATTTTGGTCAATGGCTGTGGACTAAGCCTGATAAATAAGTACACTTTTGCGGCGGCTAATGGCTAGATTTCCATTTATTAAATCAGCACTTTTTTGCCAAAAAAACGTATTATTCCAGCTCTTTTAAACGCTTATCATGGGCATTAAGTAGTTCACCCACACCCCACTGGGTTTGCTTTTGGGCACGCATAATACCAATCAAATTATTATCACGAATGCGCTCTAATTCACGAATAGAATGCTGCCCAGACTGGGCGTCAGATTGGTCGGCAATAGTCTGTACTAGCTGATCCGTTAGCTCAGGCACATCTGTAAGTTTACTCCAAGGCCATTGCAAACAAGGACCAAACTGAGCAATAAAGTGAGCCATTCCGGCTTCACCACCAGCAATGCGATATGTCTCAAATAACCCCATCTGGGCCCAGCGTAAGCCAAAGCCATAACGAATGGCATCGTCTATTTCCTCGGTGGTGGCCACGCCATCATTAATTAGCCATAGCCCCTCACGCCAAACAGCCTCCAACAAGCGGTCGGCAATATGAGCGTCAATCTCTTTACGCACATGTAAGGGCTTCATGCCAATACTGGTTAGCAGGTCTTTGGCTTGGTTGAGTAATGCTGTATCAGTCTGCTCACTTGGCACCAGCTCCACAAGAGGTAATAAATAAACTGGATTAAAAGGATGGGCCACCATAATTTGTGCGGGACGTGCTGCTTCTTGTTGCAATTCAGATGGCTTAAAGCCAGAAGTAGAAGAACCAATAATAGCTGTATGGGAACAAGCCGCCTGAATCGCAGCTAGGGTTGATAGCTTGATATCTAAACGCTCGGGCACACTCTCTTGAATCCAGCTGGCCTCAGCAACAGCAGCTTCGAGATTATCACAAAAGGTTAATTGGCCTTCTTTGGGCAGGGACACATCACTTAACTTTGGTAAGGAGGCCCGAGCATTAGCCAAAACCTCCTCTATTTTACGTTGTGCATCGGCTGCTGGATCATAGACTTTGACATGCCAGCCATGTAACAAAAAACGCGCGGCCCAACCGCCGCCTATTACGCCACCGCCAATAATAGCTGCAATCTTGTTACTCATATGCGATTCCTTTTGGTGATGGTTAGGCTGATAAAGGCGCCCGCTTTTCGACTTTAATCAGCTGTCTTACTTCAGCTGGTGTCATAAGTGTTGCACCCATATTGGTAGCAATAGTGGCCGCCTTTTCGACTAATTGCGCATTGGTAGCCAACACCCCTTTTTGTAGCCAAAGATTATCCTCTAGACCAACCCGGATATTGCTTCCAGAAAGCACCGCCGCAGCGACATAATGCATTTGGTTACGGCCTATAGAAAAGGCCGATTTAATCCACTCTGAGGGCACATTATTGACCATCGCCATAAAGGTATTTAAGTCATCAGGGGCACCCCAGGGAATACCCATACATAACTGCACCATCACTGGATCATCAATTAAACCTTCGGATACTAACTGTTTAGCTAACCAAAGATGCCCAGTATCAAAGGCTTCTATCTCAATACGAGCGCCCATGGTGGTCATCATTTGTGCCATAGCTCGTAAGGTGCCTGGCGTATTGGTCATAACATAGTCGGCTTCGGCAAAGTTCATCGTACCGCAATCCAGTGTACATATTTCTGGCTGACACACGCGCACATGCTCTACGCGCTCCGATGCGCCCACCATATCAGTCAACTCAGGATTATAGGGTAAAGGTGTTTCTGGGCCACCATAAACAATATCACCCCCCATACCGGCGGTGAGATTAAGCACCACGTCCACCTCGGCAGCTCGAATACGTTCGGTAACTTCTTGGTATAAATTAATACGACGACTTGGCTTGCCTGTTTCTGGCTCACGCACATGGCAATGCACGACGGCTGCCCCCGCTTTGGCTGCATCAATAGCACTCTTAGCTATTTCTTCAGGGCTTCGTGGCACATGGGGTGAGCGGTCTTGCGTACTGCCTGATCCCGTTACAGCACAAGTTATAAAAACGCGTTGGCTTGGTTGCAGAGGCATGACATAACTCCATAATCTATTTTTATTTGGTCATATATTTATAGCTGTAGATCAGCATCATGACAAACTTGCCATTAACAAAGCATGCATAAAGCGAACAGTTTTTGATTGTTTTCGTCAATTCGCAATTAGCTAAATAGGATTAATACCTAGCCTAAGGAAATACTAGACGATAGGTTGAGATATAGAATGGGTAATATGATAAAGCTAATGCCCGTAAACAAAAAAAGCCACTGCAGAAAAACTGCAATGGCTTTTTTGCTTGCTAAAGCAAGCCAGAGATGAATAGAACTTATGCTTGCTCTGAATCAGCAACAGCAGCTGACCAAATAACAATACCAAAGCCGATCTTGTTCCAGAAGTCAGCTAAGTTATAGACCAAGTTCATGGTACCTGGATCAGCACCGCCACCTAGGTAACCTAAGAAATAGCCTAGTGGATAGATAGCCCAACCAACAGTAACCAAGAAAGTCATTGTTCTGTAGGCTTTTTGTACATGCTCATTAGCAAGACTAGCGTTGACCTTACTGGCTTCACCTTTCATGATATACCAGATAACGTACAACCATGCCGCCATTGATAGAATAAAGGCGATCAGTACATTCATCATGCCGATCTCACCTGCGTAGCCGAACAACAACATGATTGTTGTACCAACTAACAGATTCCAGAACACACGCCCAGGTACCTTACCTACCGCTGACATGATCAAGTAGAACTCAACCATTAATAATGGCACTGTGAGCAACCAATCTATATAGCGGAATTCTGTTGGTGATGTACCTGAGTCAACCCAAACATCACGCATGTAAAAGTAGTGGACTGCTGCGATCAATGTAACTAGACCAGAGACGGTTAAAGACGTCTTCCATTTGCCTGCAACACGATCACGTTCTACGAAGAAGAAGGCCGTAGCAGCGACCAGTGCCATAGATATTAACCAAAATGACATACCGACATAATCGCCGGACTGTAAGTTGTTATCCATTTGTAACCCCTAATATAATCAAGCTTTATTATTCTTTGTGTCTGCTTGCATATCCAAGAAAAGTCAAGCGACACTCCTAGTACAGCAACTCTAGATATATATGTAAATGGAATCTAGAACTTACACATTAATCCTTTTTTATTATTAGAACAACTTTTTTAACACATATACTGGCTGTTTAAACAGTAAAAAAGCGTAAATTTGCCGATTAATGGGGTGATTTTTAGGTTTTTAGGAAAAAACAGGCGGGTAATTTAGCAGTATTTGATTAAGGCAGGGTTATAAAAATCCATGTTTTTATAATCCCACAGTGCTGGAGATAGGGTATCAACCGCTGCTCTTAAATGCGTTAAAGCACCCGCTATCTGACCAAGATCCTCAAGTGCAAAAATATAAATTCGAATAGCAAAAACAATGGCTTGGGTTTCTGGCAGTCGCAACAAACTCTGCCTTTCCATGCGATAGAATAAAGGTGTTGATGGTGCCAAAGGTGATAAAGTTGATTGAGGAAATTGGGCTAAGTCTTGGGTTTCCTGCAAAGACCAATTACGCCTTTCCACTACTTGACCCGTAGCCATATTATTTAAAAATTGATCGATCTTTGGGGTTAATTGTTGGTGAATCCCAGGTACTGGGTCATGTATCCGCGCCATTGGTTGGCCAAGTTTGTCCTGCAAATGCCAACTACTAGGACTACAAAGGCTAGCTGCCGTTAAACAATACTGGCCATCTACAGGCTGCATAATTAATAGGTCATCAGCGACCCATAAAGAAGCTGGCCAGAGACTATCCAGACCATCAGATACGGGAATATCGAAGCGCATACCACTCGGCAAATGAACTAATTGATCGCCCATTTGCCCATAAACCTGAGCGTGATCATGTAATAAGTGCTGACGTAATAAAGCAGCCAGTTCCTGTTGTGGCTGTTGTGAATTAGCGAGACTAGCAAATACTTTCTGGCCATAGTTTTTGCGCACCCGAAGCTTGTGGCTATGATATACCTCAAGATCAACACAGGATTCCAACCAGCGGCTTTGTGGTACTGTTTGCATACCCATATGCAAGACGCTATCGGTGTGCATATGGGGTAGCTTAGCTGGTAATGGATAATTAATCATATGGCTTGAGCCCATTAATATGGGCTATCATTGGTAATCTTGTAACCTACAGCTTAGCCAATTTATTTTGGTAAATAAATGCTGCCAATTATGGAATCAATTCTTGCAGAGCCCAATCCATTGGTGAGGCATACCATTCACCCAACATAGGTTTTAGAGTCTGCAGGCTTGAGATTAGTTGATTTCTATCAGCCATAGCAAAATTAATATGCCCTACTTTACGGGCTGGTCTTACTTCTTTGCCGTACCAAAACACCTCTGCACCGGGTATGGCTAACCAACGCTGGTCGTAATCCACACCAATCAGATTAACCATAACACTTTGCTGCTTAACTAGGGCTGGGCCTAAAGGCAAATCGGCAATGGCACGCACATGGTATTCAAACTGACTAATACTCGCCCCAGCTTGGGTCCAGTGACCGCTATTATGGACCCTTGGCGCTAATTCATTAATTAATAGCTCATCCCCAACACGGAAACATTCCATGGCCATCACGCCCACATAATCCAAATCATCCATAATACTAGCCAACATGACTTCCGCTTTGGCTTGTAGGTGTTGAACTCGATCCAGCGGCGCAATGGTTACCGCCAGAATACCTTCCTGATGATGATTTAAGGCTAGGGGGTAGAAGTAACACTCGCCGGCACGATTGCGGACGCCGACCACAGATAGCTCCTCATCAAAACCAATCGCTTGTTCGGCAATCACTTTATTGTGCCAGCCATCTGGAATACTTGTGCCTCGGTCTTGATGCAACCACAGTTGACCACGACCATCAAAACCACCACTCCGTTGTTTTAACAGTACTCGTTCGCCATAGGCTTTATGCAGATCATTGGCACTTTGACCCAGCTCCACCAACTGCCATGGCGCGGTTGGCAACTGTAAACGGTCAAGCATTTGTTTTTGCGTAACACGATCAGCCACTAGGCCAAACACATCGCGATTAACAAAATTAGGATGGGCAGCTAACTGATCAGTGGCCACAGTAGATGGCCACTGTTCCCGTTCCGCTGTGATCATATCCTCAGCAGCCAAGTTCAGATGACTATCATCTTCAATATCAACGGCTACCAGATCCACACCCAATGGTTGCGCCGCATGTTTTAACATGGCGCCCAGTTGTCCGGCACCCAAAACCCATACTCGACTCATTAACTCTGCCTCGGATCAGGATTATCTAAAATAGTTTGGGTCTGTTCGCTACGGAATTCTTCTACCCGCTGGGCTAACTCAGGGTCATTATTAGCAAGCATCTGACAAGCTAATAAACCAGCATTAAAGGCGCCAGCACCACCAATAGCCAAACTGCCAACGGCAACACCACGGGGCATTTGTACAATGGAATATAAACTATCCACGCCACTAAGTGCTTTACTCTGGACTGGTACACCTAGGACAGGGAGTCGAGTTTTGGAAGCCACCATACCTGGTAAATGGGCAGCACCACCAGCACCAGCAATAATGACCTCAATGCCTCGGTTAGCGGCCGCTGCCGAAAACGACATAAGCTTATCGGGGGTACGATGGGCTGAAACTACCTCCACTTCGTATTCTACCCCTAGACGATCCATAATAGCGGTCGCTTCCTGCATGGTGGGCCAATCACTTTTGGATCCCATAATGACGGCAACTTTGGCGTTCACTGTTCAGACTCCTGCAATGCTTAATGCATTTAGATAAGTAGCAAAAGTACGTTATTTTATCATAGCCTCATTGTGTAGTAGAGCTATTGAGGCATAAATAGGCTCTAAAGGAATAGTAATGATAGCCCCAGAGCGTAAATCACAATATTTATAACTGGAAAACGATCAACTGCAACAGCTACAATGAAAAAATGAATCATGATCCTATTATATGTACTTGCGAAACGATTACCCGAAGCGAAATTGAAGCGTCTATAAAAGCTGGTCACCGGGATTTTCGTCAGCTCCGACAACAACTCAATATTGCTGCTGAGTGTGGTAACTGTTATCGACCAATCCGTGAGTTAATTCGTGCCCAGAGTCCTCAAGAAAGCAAACCTGTCATAACCAAAGATCGCCATTTTCCTATGCCATGGAAATACTTTAGCCTAGCTAAACTAGAGCAAGAATATTCCCCTAGCTCCTGTATCAACGATATAACGATCTTTTTAAAACAATATAGTGATGACTCTATACAGGCAAAACAGGCTCTGCCCCATGAAGCTGATTTACAGTTTAACCATCAGCTTGGTCTTGACTATTTCCCCGGTCAGCCCGGAGCGCCACTAGTGGTCTATATTCATGGTGGCTATTGGCAAGAACTTAGCAAAAATGAATCCTGTTTTATGGCTCCTAGTGTGGTTGCGCAAGGTTATCATTTAGCTGTTCTTGACTATACCTTAGCCCCCCAAGCAACTATCGAGGCCATGATTAAGGAGTGCTGTCAGGCTATTCACTGGATAAAAGATCAGACATGGGTCATAGATTCCCAGCAAATCGTATTAACTGGCAGTTCCGCCGGTGCCCATCTAGCCGCTTGTGTTTTGCAGGCAGCTGCCAAGAGCCAATATAACCTAACTCCTGACACCTTTACCAAGGCCATCTTGTTTAGTGGTATTTATGATTTGCGACCTTTAATAGAAACCTATATTAATCAACCCTTAGGTTTAGATTTAAAGCGCGCTACTCAATTAAGCCCCGGACTTGCTAATAATAGCCAATTACCTCCCTGTAAGTTGGTGTGGGGTGCCAATGAGACGGCCGAGTTTAAGCGCCAAAGCCAGCAGTTTGCCCACTTTTTAAAAGCTGATGGCGTGTCCTGTGAAGTATTTGAGATCGCCGAGCGTAACCATTTTGATGTGGTGTATAGCCTAGCCTCATTACTCGATGCATAAGCTCTTTGTTATCAGCACCAGCAAATTATAAAATTTAGTCTAAACTTTAGGGTATGAAAAGGATTTTCACCCCAACAGCACTTTGTCTAGTGGCTATCTTAAGCCTAAATACGGCCTGTAGTTCTCTGACTCAACCCACAGAACAAAGTGAACTGGCAGCGCGCATCTATACACAGCTGGCGAACCACTATTGGCAACATGGTCATAGAGAATTAGCTTTAGATCGGTTGTCCCTAGCACTGGAGCAAGAACCGGACTTCTTGCCGGCTCAAATGCTCTTGAAGAATATTGAAATGGAAGAAGCTGACAAAAGTTCTACTCCTAGTGCCCCCGCTCAAACACCTTAATTAATTGATTTAGGAATAGGATCAGCTTGTAAATCATCTCTTATATAGTGCTTTGTTTTATGTGTAGCTGGTCTTAAAAGATGGGGTCATTTATTTTTTGGTTAAAAACTGCATTTCCCACCAGCCTTGGTTATAATCAATAGTAATGAATGCAATAGTGGAATATTCGTTATGAACCAGTTTCTAAAGGGAATCGTTTTAGTTGGGCTTAGTTTTGGCCTAGTTGTTGGTTGCGCTGCGCCCATTACCCAAATACCTGGCGGTCTTGACAATAACACCATAAGTGCAGAAGACCCCCAAGTAACCAATTCCTACGCTGATATTCCCATTCCATTAGATGACGTACTGGTGGTGAGTGAGTCACTACTCTTGAATACTGGTGAACAATGGATCGGCCGCGCCGTTTTCCGTTCTAAGCTAGACACTACCAAAGCCTTTGATTATTTCCACCGCAATATGTCTACCTTCGGCTGGATAAGTATCACTTCTGTGCAATCTGAAGTAGCCATTCTCACCTTTGAAAAAGGTAACCGTGTCGCCACCATTCAAATCAATAAGCGAACTGTTTCTGGTTCGGATATTAAGATTACTGTGCAGCCACGAGAATCAACTGGTAGCTAATCTTAGATAAATATAGTTGGGCTATATGCCCAACTCATCCCATAGAACATCGACTCTGGCTTTGACCTCAGCATCCATGGTGATAGGTTCGCCCCATTCACGGTTGGTTTCACCAGGCCATTTATTGGTGGCATCCATACCCATTTTTGAGCCTAAACCAGATACCGGTGAGGCAAAGTCTAAATAGTCAATAGGCGTATTATTGATCAGAGTGGTATCCCGCTCTGGATCCATTCGTGTTGTCATGGCCCAAATCACATCCTTCCAATCACGGGCATTAACGTCGTCATCGGTAACAATAACAAATTTGGTATACATAAATTGGCGCAGAAAAGACCACACACCCATCATCACCCGCTTTGCATGGCCGGGATACTGTTTCTTAATAGTGACGACGGCCAACCGATAAGAACAACCCTCAGGGGGCAAATAAAAGTCCACAATTTCAGGAAATTGCTTTTGTAGAATAGGCACAAAGACTTCATTTAACGCCACCCCAAGTACCGCTGGCTCATCGGGTGGCCTGCCAGTATAGGTACTATGATAAATTGGATCCTGACGATGGGTTATCTTGGTTACTGTAAATACCGGAAAGCTATCCACTTCATTATAGTAACCCGTATGGTCACCAAAGGGTCCTTCGTCAGCCATATCATCCGGAGCTATATGGCCTTCCAAAATATATTCAGCACTGGCTGGCACTTGTAAATCACTGGTTAGGCATTGAGCCACTTCCGTTTTTCCACCACGTAGTAAACCAGCAAAAGCATATTCGCTCAGAGTATCAGGCACTGGGGTTACGGCACCCAAAATAGTGGCCGGATCAGCCCCTAAAGCAACAGCTATAGGAAAGGGCTCGCCGGGATGTTCAAGTTGCCAATCACGAAGATCTAGGGCACCACCACGATGGGATAGCCAACGCATTATCAAACGGTTTTTACCAATAACTTGCTGACGATAGATACCTAAGTTTTGGCGAGTTTTATTGGGCCCGCGGGTAATCACTAAAGGCCAAGTAATCAACGGCCCAGCATCCCCTGGCCAACACGTTTGAATGGGTAGCTTTGACAAGTCTACTTCGTCACCAGACAAAACCACCTGCTGACAGGCCGGACGCGAGACCTTTTTTGGCCCCATATTGAGTACTTGTTTATATAGAGGCAACTTGTCCAGAGCGTCTTTAAAGCCTTTGGGAGGCTCTGGCTCTTTTAAGGCAGCAAGCAGTTTACCGATATCACGCAAACTACTAACAGAATCAGCCCCCATACCCATTGCCACTCGCTTCGGCGTGCCAAAGAGATTCGCTAATACGGGTACGGAGTGGCCTTTGGGGTTTTCAAACAGCAATGCGGGCCCTTCAGCCCGCAAAGTGCGATCACAGATTTCAGTCATTTCCAGATAAGGGTCTACTGGCGTTTTTATTCGTTTTAATTCACCCTGTTGTTCTAGGGTATCAATAAAGTCTCGCAGATCCTTATATTTTAACGTCATGACTGATAGTAATATCTCGGCAAGGTTTATTTACGCTTCATAGACATAAAGAACTCTTCATTAGTCTTAAAGTCTTTTAGCTTGTCGATAAGGAATTCTGTTGCTGCTACATCTTCCATTGGGTCGAGTAGTTTACGCAGAATCCACATACGTTGTAGTTCGTCTTCTCTGGTAAGTAACTCTTCACGACGAGTAGACGATTTGCGAATATTGATGGCTGGGAACACGCGTTTCTCAGCAATGCGACGATCCAAGTGAACTTCCGAGTTACCTGTACCTTTAAATTCTTCAAAGATAACTTCGTCCATTTTGGAACCAGTTTCGGTTAGGGCAGTAGCAATAATTGTTAGGCTACCACCTTCTTCAATATTACGTGCCGCACCAAAGAAACGCTTGGGACGCTCGAGGGCATGGGCATCCACACCACCTGTTAGTACTTTGCCAGAGGAAGGTACAACAGTATTGTAAGCTCTCGCTAGACGAGTAATGGAGTCAAGCAGGATAACGACATCTTTTTTATGCTCGACCAAACGCTTGGCCTTTTCTACTACCATTTCGGCTACTTGCACGTGGCGCGAAGGCGGCTCATCAAAGGTACTCGCTACCACTTCGCCACGCACAGAACGGCGCATATCCGTTACTTCTTCTGGACGCTCATCAATCAATAGCACTATCAGATAACAATCTGGGTTGTTGCGGGTAATGGAATGAGCAATATTTTGCAGCATTAAGGTTTTACCTGCCTTGGGCGGTGATACTACCAATGCCCGTTGGCCTTTACCCATGGGTGATGTCAGGTCAATTACCCGCGCCGTCAAATCTTCACTGGAACCATTACCTAATTGCATATGCAGACGTTGCTGAGCAAATAAAGGGGTCAGGTTTTCAAACAGAATTTTGTTTTTTGCTTGCTCTGGTGGTCCAAAGTTGATGTTGGCTACCTTTAAAAGAGCAAAATAACGTTCGCCATCTTTCGGGGGACGAATTTTACCGTCAATGCTATCACCCGTACGCAAATTAAAACGACGAATTTGCGAGGGCGATACATAAATATCATCGGGTCCAGCCAAATATGATGAGTCAGCTGAGCGTAAGAAGCCAAAACCATCTTGCAGGATTTCCAGCACACCTTGGCCATAAATATCTTCACCACTTTTAGCGTGGCGTTTGAGGATGCTAAAGATAACGTCTTGTTTGCGGGAGCGAGCAAGGTTATCTAGGCCCATTTCTTTTGCTATCTCTAGCAATTCGGGCACGGATTTCTTTTTTAGTTCGGTAAGATTCATAATAAATTTGGAGCCAGACAGGCAAAGAAGTAGAGAGATTTGATTTTAATAACTATTGTAATTTGACTTCGCGATGACGGGTGTCATCAGGAGATAAAGGGGTGCTTAGCACCATTGCTCTAGAGTTTGTCGGATTAATAAGGCAATGTCAACGTTTGCAACCAGCACTGGGTTATTTTTTTATCATCTTTACCTAATTTGTGTGCTTTTATCTCCAAGAACATCAGAACACACTTGCCAAACGATAATGCTCAAGGGCTACATCGACTCGACCTAAGTGCTGTTCGAGTCGCGCTAATTCGGCATGGGCTTCTTTGCTGGCCTGTATATTAATACTAGCAGTCAGATAATCCCGCGCTTTACCCCAGAGTTCCAAACGACGACATAAACGCCCCAAAGTTAATTGCAACGCAGCACTATTTTTAGCCTGTTGCTGCCAACTCTCAGCATACTTTAATGCTGCCTCAACATTGGCCATAGGCAGATGCGCATAGGCTAATACCAAATCATCATCCCATTGTTGCTTAAGGCTACTTTCAATAAATTCAGCGGTGCGGGTGGTAGGATTGCCCTCCGCTTGACCCATGGCCTGCACTAATGCCAAACGGCAATGACTAGACTCTTGGACAGATGATGGGGCTTTGTGCCATAACTGCAGTAATTGCTCAAAACCTTGTTGATCCGCCTTTATTTGTGCAAAAGCCAGTTGATAGGCTTTTTGCTGTTGTTGAGCGAGCATATCTTTGGACATTTGCTTGGCGGCACCAATAACCTTTAGCAAGGCAATCACATCCGTCCAACGCTGCAAACCCTGCAATAACTCTAGCAGCAATTCATTGGCCTGAGCATGGCGTTTATCCTTGGCCGTAATTTGCTGCAGAGGTGTTAATGCGGCTTCGGCATCACCTTGTTGAATATAAATGCGGGCTTGAGCTAAGCCTACTAAGGCAAAAGCCTCAGGCATAGACGTTAAGAGTCGTTGCAAACGTGCCTGTGCTTGAGCAAATTTTCCTAAACGCGCCTCCGCCTCAGCTAAAGCAGGTATTACCACTAGTGGCTGAGTGGTATGTGCCACTAAACCACCCAACTTTTCTTCTGCCCGCTCATACTGCCCGTTAGCAAGGGCTAACAAACCATGGCGAGTTTGTCGTTGCATGCGGCGCAGCTTGCCTTCTGCCGACCAACGCAATAGGAATTGCCAAGGGGCGCGCACAGAAAATACCAGTCGTAACAGAGTATAGAGGCCGGCAAAAGCAATCAGCATAAGCACCAAGCCAACCCAAAGGCTCATTTCAACCGTTGTCTGGCGCCAAGCCAAAAGTATATAACCAGCATCCATCTGGATCATAGCGCCTAACCAGGCACCAGCTATTACCAGCAACAGAAATAACAGCACCCACCCAGGAATACGCATCTAACTATTCTCCCTGCTGATCATAAATGGCTGCTTGTAAATCCTGTAAGGCATATAAGGAGCTGCTAATATCAGGCATTTCAGTTAACAGTTGTATTTGGCTGAGCTGAGTAATTTGTGCCTGCATAGCCTGCACTACAGGATCTGAATGCCGATAATAATCATGTAATAAGCTAGCTACTTGAGCCAATGAAGATTGATAAATATCTTGCTGCCCACGCAACAAGGCAGCTTGAGCTTGGGTTAAGCCTAACTGAAGACGCATAGCTAACAGGACTTCCATATCAGGGCTTAACAACCACTGATCAGCATTGGTTCGCTCCTGAATACGCACCAAGGATTGTAGCTCTTGCCAAGTACCCTCGGCTAAATCACCAGCTACTTGCCACGCTTTTTGATCCCAAGTTAAGGTCTCGGCAGGCTTCTCTTCATTGATAGCATCTGCAGCCGTATTCTCTTCTGCTGCCTTGAGGGGTATAACCGCAATATAGTTTAAGCCTAAAGACTGCTCTAAAAGTCCAGCTAAGCGTGCATAAACGCCTTCGACATCCACTACTGACACACTAGATAAAGCACCAATATCTGTGGCAATAGCCTGCCGAACTAGATAACCACCTACTTGTTCACTGCTACGCATAATTTCATCAGCTGCTTGCAATAACGTAATCACTGCCGCTGGATTTTGTTCCATGGCCAAGCGCTGATTGGCTAGGCGTAATAGATACTCTGCTTCCGCTAACTCCCATTTGGGGAGCTGCTGCTGACTTTGGTTTTGCGTTTGCGCCATTTGTTGCAGAGCTTCCTGCAGGGCCACGTCCATATTTTGTTGTTGCTTTGCTAATGTCTGTTTTTGTTGCTGCCAACTGGACTTAAGACTAACCACCTCAGCACCAGCGCGAGAGACCTCACCCGCAAGTGACTCTTGCACAGATGCTTGTTGTTGACTCGCCTGCTGTAGATTCGCTAGCTGCTGATTGGTAAGCCAAACCTGATAACTAGTGTAGGCCGCTAATAACAGTGCCAATAAAGCCAAAATACCTGCCATACGACCACCTGTAGCAGATTTCTGAGCCAGTTTTGGTGCGGCAGCCTTGTTAGCTTTTGGCTGTCCCTTAGTGGCTTGGGGAGTGGTCTGGGCATCCTGTTTATCCGTCATACTTGCGAGATCCTATTATTGCGAGTTGGCTGGTCTTTTTATGGGTTCACGTTTATATATTCTGGTTAAGCGCATTGAGAGTATCACATATTGCTCGGTCACTGGCACCTGCACTCACTAGACATTGACCATACCCCAATTCTTGCGCCATCTCCAGCACCCGTTCACTAGGCACAATAAGATGTATATGCTTATCGAAAGCAGCAATATCTTGTCGAAAACTTGTGTCAAAGTTTACCAAGGTCTCACCACTCTGTAACACTACCACCTGGGGCTTAAAAGCCTGTAGCTTACTTCTATCTTGGGCTGATGGTTGAGGAGCTTGGCGTTGATAACATTGTGCGTAATCAACCAAAGCGCCATTATCACGCAGGGCCTCAGCGAGGGTTTCGCGGCCACCCACACCGCGCACGATCAAAACTTTGTCATGGGCTTCTATATTAGGCAGCAGACTTTGTAATAAAGCTTCACTGGTATCGCCATAAGCGGAGGTTTGCACACTGGGTAATTGCGCCGCTTCTAATAAAGCACAGGTTGTGCTTCCCATACCCCACCAGGTTTGTCTAACTGGCCACTGAGGCCAATAGTTCTCTACCAATGGCAGAAAATTTGCAGCGGCATTGGTACTGACCACAATAACATGGGTATAAGCGTCTAAATTGAGCGCCATGGATTGGTTAACTTTACCTTGGGGTGATGCACTTGGCACTGGCACTATCTCCAGGCATGGCATGGCCAAGACTTGATGTCCTGCAGCAGCAATAGCCGCCATGGTGGAAGAAGCTTGCGCTTGTGGCCTAGTGACTAATACCCTTAAGCTCATCGATATTAACCAGTTGCGTAGACTTTAGCCAAAATAGCGCCTGCACCCTGATCGAGTAGCATTTCTGCCACCTGCACGCCTAACTGTTCAGCCTTTGCCCGTGGCCCAGTCACCTCGGCACGTAACACCGTTTTGCCACTAGGGTCGCCCACCAAGCCACGTAAATACAAGTTATCGCCTTGCAGTTCAGCAAAACAAGCTATAGGCACCTGACATCCCCCTTCCAGACGCCGATTTAAGGCTCGCTCAGCCAGCACCCTGTCAGCTGTATCTTTATGATGCAGGGGTGCCAACAGAGCGCGAGTGCGAGCGTCGTTAGTACGACACTCCACCCCAACAGCACCTTGGCCACCAGCTGGCAAACTTAGCTCTATTGGTAACCGACTGCGGATACGCTCAGCAAAATTTAATCGCAATAAACCAGCACTGGCCAAAATAATGGCATCGTAGTCACCATTGTCGAGTTTGGCTAAGCGAGTATTAACATTACCGCGTAAATCCAATAGCGTTAAATCAGGCCGCGCGGCTTTGATTTGTAATTGTCTACGTAAACTAGAGGTACCTACCTTGGCACCTTCAGGCAGGTCATCAAGGCTGGTATATTGGTTAGATACAAAGGCGTCCGTTGGGTCTTCACGATCACAGATTATTGCTAAGCCGAGGCCATCGGGAAATTCCATAGGTACATCTTTCATTGAATGCACCGCAATATCTGCGCGGTCATCCAACATAGCCTGTTCTAATTCTTTTACAAATAAACCCTTACCACCAACTTTAGCTAAAGGCACATCAAGAATAATATCGCCTTTGGTTTTCATACCCAACAGTTCCACTTGCAAACCGGGGTGATGACGCTCTAGTTCAGCCTTAATAAACTCGGCCTGCCATAAAGCCAATTGGCTTTCACGAGTTGCTATGCGCAAGGTGGTCATAAATTTCCTGTTAAATTAAATACCGCTATTTGGGGACAGTTTACCAAATTCATTCCACAAAGACCCCTGTTAACGACTATTTTGTTGGCTTCGATATAAGGTAAATATAAGGTAAAATAGGCGCCCTAATCGCCCTGGCAAATTGAGGCCAGTGGCCGAATACTAATGGTAACTATATTAATATGCAGGAAACACAAGACAAGACGCCATTTCCGCGCCGCATTCGCAGCTTTGTAAAACGTGCCGGCCGCATGACACCGAGTCAACAGCAAGCTCTAGACAACTTATGGCCAACCTATGGTCTGGAATTAAGTGAGGGCAAATTAGATTTTGCCGACCTTTTTGGTAATGACAATTCGGTGATTATGGAAATTGGTTTTGGTATGGGCGATTCTCTTATTACCATGGCGCAGACAATGCCAGAAAACAATTATCTAGGCATCGAAGTCCACCAACCGGGTGTAGGGCGTTTGTTAAATAATGCGCATTTAGGTGAACTCACTAACTTAAAAGTTTTTGCTGATGATGCTATCGAGGTGATGGCCCAATGTATCCCTGATCATAGCCTTGCTGGGGTGCAGCTGTTCTTCCCTGACCCATGGCACAAAAAAAAGCACAATAAGCGTCGTATTGTACAAGCCAAATTTGCCCAAGATATTCGCCAAAAGTTGGTTGCTGGCGGCATCTTTCATATGGCCACAGATTGGCAACCCTATGCAGAACATATGTTGGAAGTAATGGAGGTAGCGCCGGGGTATCGTAACCAAGCTGGCCCCGGAGAATATTCCCCACAACCTGATTTTCGCCCAGTAACGAAATTCCAAAAACGCGGCGAAGGTAAAGGCCATGGGGTATGGGATTTGATCTATCAAACCATAGACGCAAACACTCAAAAATAAAACTTTGCTTGATTTTTTCTACCCACAAAAAAGCGGAACTATAGTTCCGCTTTGGGTTGCATATAAGTTATTAATTAAGCGTGGTATTGAGCGCTTTGTTCGTGCACTGCGTCAACAAAGATCTTGGCACTTTCAGGATCCACAAATTGATGGATACCATGACCTAAATTAAATACATGGCCATCATTCGCACCAAAATCTGCCAGTATGCGGCCTACCTCAGCTTCAATACCTGCAGCATCCGCATAAAGCACACTAGGGTCCATATTGCCCTGAATGGCTACTTGCTCACCCACCCGCGCGCGGGCAGCACCAATTTCTGTAGTCCAATCTAAGCCTAGGGCATCCGCACCCGTTGCCGCCATACTTTCTAGCCACTGACCACCGTTTTTGGTAAACAAAATCACTGGTACCGCACGGCCTTCAGCTTCCCTAGTTAGGCCCTGCACAATACGCTCCATATACTGCAAAGAAAAGGCTTGGTAACAGGGGCTACTTAAGACACCACCCCAAGTATCAAAGATTTGCACGGCTTGGGCACCAGCAGCAATTTGCGCATTTAAGTATTCGGTAACAGAGTCAGCCAATACGGATAGAACTTGATGGAGTAATTCTGGGGTTTTGTACATCATGGCTTTGATATGACGGAAATCTTTCGAAGAAGCACCTTCAATCATATAGGTCGCCAGAGTCCATGGGCTACCAGAAAAGCCAATCAACGGCACATCACCATTAAGGGCATGGCGAATGGTGCTGACGGCATTCATCACGTAACCCAAATCATCTTGCATATTGGGTACGGACAAGGCAGCAACATCGGCTTCAGTGCGCACAGGATGTTTAAATTTAGGGCCTTCACCAGTCTCAAAATACAACCCTAAGCCCATGGCATCAGGAATGGTGAGAATGTCTGAGAACAAGATAGCGGCATCAAGTTCGTAGCGGCGCAGGGGCTGCAAGGTCACTTCACAAGCAAAGTCAGCATTTTTGCACAGACTTAAAAAATCACCGGCATCAGCTCGAGTGGCTCGATACTCAGGCAAATAACGGCCTGCTTGACGCATCATCCACACCGGGGTGACATCAACTGGTTGGCGCGTCAGGGCACGCAGAAAACGATCATTTTTAAGTGCAGTCATAGTATCAAAGACGGTAACAACAGATGTTGGCTTATAGGTGGCTAGTCAGGGGTGTATCATATAGACCCAGACCACAAAATTCAAAGCAAAAGGCTAAGCTTTTTGTCAGATTTTGTAATGACATTGCGCTTTGCCCACCGAGTTTAATGGTGGGCAAAGGGTTTAGAGTGCTACTAGACTTGTAGGTAGTCTAGGATACCTTCAGCTGCATCGCGGCCTTCAGCAATGGCGGTTACCACCAAATCAGAACCACGCACCATATCACCACCAGCAAAGATTTTGGCATTGGTAGTCTGGTAAGCATACTGTTGCTGCACCAAATCTGTTTTGGGGGTTACCTTAACGCGATCCCACTGGTCAACTTCAATACCAGCATCTAGCATCCATTGCTGTGGATTAGGGCTAAAACCAAAGGCGACAATAACAGCATCAGCAGGGATCACTTCTTCACTGCCAGCCACTGCAACTGGACGGCGACGACCATTTTCATCTGGCTCACCCAACTCAGTAGTCACTAGTTTGATACCCGTTACCTTGCCATCTTCACCAATAATTTCCACTGGCGAACGGTTAAATAGAAACTCAACGCCTTCCTCTTTGGAGTTGGCTACTTCTTTAATCGAACCAGGCATATTAGCTTCGTCACGGCGATAGGCACATTGCACACTGGTAGCACCTTGACGAATAGAAGTACGGTTACAGTCCATGGCGGTATCACCACCACCCAAAATAACCACACGCTTGCCTTGCATATCAATAAAGTCGGCGGCATTGGCTTCAAAGCCTAAACGACGATTAATATTCGATACCAAGAAAGGTAGTGCTTCATGGACACCTGCTAAATCTTCACCGGGGAAACCACCACGCATGGATTTGTAGGTACCCATACCCATAAATACGGCATCATAGTCTTGCTGAAGTTCGTCTAGGGTAATATCTTTACCGACTTCCATTCCTAAACGGAACTCAACACCCATACCCTCTAACACTTCGCGTCGTCGGGTAACTACAGGCTTTTCCAGCTTGAATTCAGGAATACCAAAGGTCAACAAGCCACCAATTTCTGGATAGCGATCAAAGACAATTGGCTTGACGCCATTGCGCACTAAGACATCAGCACAAGCTAAACCGGCAGGCCCTGCACCAATGACAGCAACACGCTTGTCCGTAGGTACAACCTTGCTCATATCAGGGCGCCAACCCATGCTCAGGGCGGTATCAGTAATATACTTTTCCACGGAGCCAATAGTTACCGCACCAAAGCCATCATTTAAGGTACAAGCGCCTTCACAAAGTCGGTCTTGTGGGCAAACACGGCCGCAGACTTCTGGCAGAGAATTAGTCTGATGACTTAGCTCTGCAGCTTCAATAATATTGCCTTCCGATACTAGCTTTAGCCAGTCAGGAATATAGTTGTGCACTGGGCACTTCCATTCACAATAGGGATTACCACAAGACAAGCAACGGTGCGCCTGCGGTTTAACATCCACTGGCGTGAATGACTTATATATTTCAGCAAACTGATGTTTGCGCGTGTCAGCGGGAACCTTTTCTGGGTCTTGTCGACCAACATCCAAAAATTGGAAGTCATTTTGTAAACGTTCTTGTTGAGCCATAACTGCCTCATTTTCTAATTCTGAACTGGCGCATGGCACCAGTGTTAGTAATAAAATTCTCGACTACTTTACCCTAAGGTCTGTTCTACTCAGACGTAGAGCGCGTATTTGCCAATAACTGTTCAAGACTAGTGGCCTTCGGCTTCACTAACCAGAACTTACTGATATAGTCTTCAAAATGCTGGCTTAATTCCTTACCCCAGCGACTACCCGTCTCGGTAGCAAAGTCAGCCAGAATACTACGCAAATAACTACGGTATTCTTCCATCTGTTCACCACCAATGCGGCGAATCTCAACTAGCTCACTGTTGTATTTATCAACAAAGGTGCGATCCATATCCAGCACATAGGCAAAACCACCCGTCATACCAGCACCAAAGTTATAGCCAGTGGCACCTAAGACGGTTACCACGCCACCGGTCATATATTCACAACAGTGGTCACCGGCACCTTCAATGACAGCATGGGCACCTGAGTTACGCACGGCGAAACGCTCACCAGCACGGCCAGCAGCCATAACGGAACCGCCTGTCGCACCATATAAGCAGGTATTACCCATAATAGAGGTATCATTAGAGCGGAAGCTGGACCCTTTAGGTGGATACAACACCAGCTTACCACCGGCCATGCCCTTGCCCACATAGTCATTGGCATCACCCTCTAGGCGCATATGTAAACCAGCGGCATTCCAGACGCCAAAGCTTAAGCCGGCAATACCTTTAAGGTTAACCACCAACGGATTAGTAAGGCCTTTGTTACCATGATGTTTCGCAATAGCACCTGACACACGAGCACCAACGGAGCGATCACAGTTAGTGATGTCGTAGGCAAACTCACCGCCCTTGTCATTTTTAATAGCCTCTTGCATATCATCTATCATACGCTGATTCATGACTGCCTCATCATAAGGCTCATTGCGCTCTTGCTGACAGGTTTGGGGCTGATCCGCTGCTATACCCGCGGTGCTTAATAACGGTGACAAATCTAGATTTTGCTGTTTCGGCGTCAGACCAGCACTGGCTTGCAGTAGATCAGTACGACCCACCAACTCTTCCATAGAGCGCACGCCTAATTGTGCCATGGCCTCACGGGCCTCCTCAGCAATAAAGGTAAATAGATGCTTCACCATTTCTACTGTGCCACGGAAGTGATCATCACGTAGGGCTTGGTTTTGCGTAGCCACACCTGTAGCACAGTTATTGAGGTGACAAATACGCAAATACTTACAACCTAAAGCCACCATAGGCAGCGTACCAAAGCCAAAGCTTTCAGCACCTAATATAGCCGCCTTCACCACATCCAAACCGGTTTTCATACCGCCGTCCGTTTGCACTCTCACCTTACCACGCAGACCATTACCACGCAGGGCTTGATGAGTATCTGCCAAGCCTAATTCCCATGGGGAGCCAGCATAACGGATAGAAGTTAAAGGGCTAGCCGCTGTACCACCATCGTAACCAGAAATGGTAATCAAGTCGGCATAGGCTTTGGCCACACCTGCAGCGATAGTACCTACACCGGGACGCGAAACCAGTTTTACCGATACCTTAGCCTCTGGGTTAACTTGCTTAAGGTCAAAGATAAGCTGAGCTAAATCTTCGATAGAGTAGATATCGTGATGGGGTGGAGGTGAGATCAAGGTCACCCCAGGCACAGAATAACGCAAGGTCGCGATCAACTCGTTGACTTTACCACCTGGCAACTGACCACCTTCACCAGGCTTCGCACCTTGGGCAACTTTAATTTGCAATACTTCTGCATTAGCCAAATATTCAGGCGTAACACCAAAACGGCCAGAAGCGATTTGCTTAATCTTGGAACGTTTTACTGTGCCATGCCGCGCAGGGTCTTCACCACCTTCACCAGAGTTTGAGCGTCCACCCAATTCATTCATGGCCACAGCGAGTGATTCGTGGGCTTCAGGAGATAAGGCTCCCAAGGACATTGCCGCGGTATCAAAACGCTTAAAGATTTCACTGACTGGCTCGACTTCTTCAATAGCGATAGGCTCAACCTGCTTGAGTTCGAACAAATCACGTAAGGTAGCTACACCACGGCCATTGACCAAATTGGCATAATCTTTATAGGCTTTGGCATCACCCATTTGCACTGCTTTCTGAATGGTGCTCACGACATCGGGATTGTACGCATGATATTCGCCACCATGGACATACTTTAATAGGCCACCTTGCTGAATAGGCTTACGATCAATCCAAGCTTCAGCCGCCAGTGCAGCTTGCTCATTTTGGAAGTCTACAAACCGTGCACCTTCAATACGGCTAGCCACACCTTTAAAACAGGTGGCAACAACTTCACTACCAATACCAATGGCTTCAAATAATTGCGCGCCACGGTAAGAAGCAATAGTGGAGATACCCATTTTGGAAAGGATTTTTAGAAGGCCTTTATTAATACCTTTGCGGTAAGCCTTATGGCAATCAGTGGGATTACCAACCACTTCACCACTAGCAATCATATCGTTGATAACGCGATAGCTTAAATAGGGGTAAACGGCGGTAGCACCAAAACCAATCAGTACGGCAAAGTGATGTGAGTCACGGGCTGTACCCGTGTCGACAACAATATTGGCATCACAGCGCAGACCTTCATTAGTAAGATGGTGATGAACAGCACCCGTAGCCATAGCCGCCGGGATAGGTAATTTACCCTTTTCTATCTGACGATCAGATAAGATAATAATAGTATTGCGTTTATGCACCGCTGCTTCTGCTTCGGCACAAATATCTTTAATCGCTTGCTCTAAACCTACAGCCGGATCATAGTTAATATTAATACTATAAACGCGCATACCGGGCACGTTCATATGCAGCAAATCAGTGTACTTACTGGATGAAAGCACCGGTGAACCTAAGACAATACGCTTGGCTAGCTCTGGACCTTCTTGGAAAATATTGCGCTCACGACCAAGACAGGTTTCCAAGGACATGACCACCGCTTCACGCAAAGGATCTATAGGCGGATTAGTTACCTGAGCAAATTGCTGACGGAAGTAGTCATAAATAGAACGCACGCGACTTGAGAGCACGGCCATAGGCGTATCGTCACCCATGGAACCAACGGCCTCTTGGCCTGATTCAGAAAGTGGGCGCAGTACCTGATCACGCTCCTCAAAGGTGACCTGATACATTTTCATATGTTGCTTTAGTTCAGCATCACTAAAGTCTTCAAAAGATTGTTCTTCGTTTAACTTGCCTTCCAAGCGGATAGCAGATTTACGCAACCACTTCTTATAAGGCTGTGCTGACTTTAAACGCTCATCAATATCGGCTGTATGCATGACTTCGCCAGTGTGCGTATCCACGGCCAAGATTTGACCAGGCCCTACACGGCCTTTGGCAACCACATCTTCAGGAGCATACTTAAAGGTACCGATTTCGGAGGCTGTCACTAGATAGCCATCGGTAGTCATCACCCAACGTGATGGCCGCAAACCATTGCGGTCCAGCATACATACGGCATAACGACCGGTATTCATTACCATGCCCGCGGGGCCATCCCATGGTTCCATATGCATGGAGTTATACTCATAGAAAGCACGCAGATCAGGATCCATCAATTCATCATTCTGCCAAGCTGGTGGCATAACCAAACGTACCGCACGGAAAATATCCATACCGCCTAGTACCAGTAGCTCAATCATATTGTCCATACTGGAGGAGTCTGAACCTGTTGTATTCACCACACCTTCCAGTTCTTGCAACTCTGGAATTAAGTTGGAGGCCAATACGTTCTGGCGCGCTCGGGCCCAGTTACGGTTTCCATCAATGGTGTTGATTTCGCCATTGTGCGCTAAGAAGCGGAACGGCTGGGCTAACTGCCAACGAGGTAAAGTGTTAGTAGAGAAACGCTGGTGGAATGTACAAATAGCAGTTTCCAAGTTGGGATTACCCAAGTCCTTGTAGAACACAGGCAAATCAACCGGCATCATTAAGCCTTTATATGAAACGACACTGTGGGACAAACTACAAATGTAGAAGTCATTGTCGTCTAGCAAAGAGTACATGGTGGTTTTACGCGCTACTAATAAGCGCGCTTCTAACACATCACCACGCAAGCCTGGGCTATTGACAAAAACTTGCTCAATCTTGGGCAGCTCATCTTTAGCAATCGGGCCGAGACAGCTCTCGTCCACTGGCACTTCACGCCAGCCAACGATTTCTAAACCATTATCTTCTAGGGCTCGATTAAGTATGCTGCGGGAATGGGAGGCTTTGCCTTCATCTCGAGACAAAAACACCATACCGACACCGAAGAATTCACTCAATTCACTATCGAATTCTTCCACGGCCACCTGACGCATAAAGTCTTCAGGCATTTGTAGCAACAACCCACAACCATCACCTGTTTTACCATCCGCGGCAATACCACCACGGTGGGTCATACAAGTAAGGGACTCAACGGCCTTTTGCAGCAAATCATGACTGGGCTGGCCATGCATATGGGCTATCAGACCAAAGCCACAATTGTCCTTAAATTCTTGGGGATTAAACAAACCGGTGCTCATGGATATCTCTCTCTTACTAGGGCCATAAACAGCATTGTGCTGTCTGCCGCAGGGAAGCAAGTGTCTACAACCTAAGAATGGACGCATTCTCACTAAACATCATTGGTATTGTTATATGACGCGAGAGGTTAACTTCTAGACACTTACTGCAATATAAACTCTCAATCAGAGCTTATAACAATTTTCAATCAAGCAAATGGACGCTAATGGTATATGAAGAGCTGAAACCATTCAACCAAATAGGCATTTTTTACAACTCTTTACCCTGAAATAACTGCTATTTAGACGAAGATAACAACATTTGTAAAAGTTATTCACCACCAGCGTTCATTTTATTTACAAGTCGCTGTTGTAAAGCCTTAACAGGCCTAAGCCATGGCTCCTGATCGCGCAGCTTACGTGGCAAACTAGATAGGGCTTTATTGGCTGCCTTTTGAGTAGCAAAACTACCCACTAATACGACAAACCAAGGCTCGCCATCGCGCTGTGACTGCAATAAATAAACGGGCAAGTTTAAGTCTGGTAAGCGCTGTACAAATTGCTTAGCCGTGGTTTCATAACGGGCACCCAATAACTGTAATGTAAAGAAATTTGCGGGCACATTTAAAAACTCTTGTAACCCAGGCGCCAGTGTTTGGGTCCGAGTATCTGACTGTTCAGACTTATCCTGATCAACTTTGACTTGAGTTTTAAGTATAGTCGAGTTATCGAGAGTCTGCTCAACCTCATGTAACTGCGCCTGCAAGACCTGACTTTGCTCCATTAGCTGATCAATTTGCTGCTGATGCTGTAAATCCACTAAGCCCTCAACCTGAGGAATGGCGGCATCATCGACTGCTACCTCCTGTGGTTGAAAGGACTGATAGCTTGGCTCCGGAGACAGAGGCAATGGCTCTAATGCAGGCAATGGTTGTGGAACTGGTTGCTCAAGGGCTGCAATGGATTGTTGTTCTACGACTGCTGGCAGCTCCTCGTCAGCGGTCAAGTTGGTAAATGGTTGAGTAAGCCACCAAAGGGGCACCAGGGCTGCAGCCATCAGGCTAATGGCCACAATATGCCACCATGGCCAGCCAGTTTTTTTATCTTCTAAGTTACCCTGCCGTAAGGCCTGGCGAAATAACATATCAACATAGCCAGGTACGCCCTGAGCAGCCTGATGCAGCTGATCTAACTGACCATCATGGACAGCGGCATCACCTGGCAAGCCAAGACCATCGAGTAGCTGACGTAAGTAAGCACGGCTATCGGACTGGGTAAACGGCGCCAAGCTAAATTGGTAATAACGCTCCTGACGCAGAGCAGCAAAAGCTGGCGTGGACATGCGTTGAGCTAATTCAGGTTCGGCCAACAAAACAATATGTGGACAAGCATCTGCTGGGGCACTCTCTGTGACAATAGTGGCCAAAAGTAATAGGGCTGACTCTGATAGACAGTGGGCATTATCAATCACCACCAAAAACACTTGATCTTGGGCAGCTAAAGTAGCCGAAAAATGGCGCAAGTAACTAACAGACTCAGATATCGATTGATAACTGCTAGACGCCTCTGGCAGACTGGATAGGATAATCTTCAGCAAATCTTCTGGGCTGGTGGATTGCTCAAGGTCAATATGAACGACACAGGTATCCGTAGGCTGAGCTAGCAAAAACTGTTCGGCAAAATAGCTTTTTCCAGCGCCAAAAGGCGCCGTTAGCAGAAGCAAATAATCCGTAAAATGACTTAAGTGTAATAGTGTGTCTAACTGGCGCTGACGTTCTGGCGATTGATATTCGACGTTCCCACTCAGTAAGTAGCCAGAAGCTTGTTGTTCTTGCTGAAAGGCGGCGTAGGCACCAGCCAAGTTGCTACGCTGGGCACCTTTCACCATTAATCTTCCAAATGAACTTGGAGAGTTTGTTGTAACAGCTTGGCATCAAAGTCGCTAGTAACAAACGCCTCGCCTAAACGTTTCATTAGCACTAAACGAATACGTCCATCAGTGATTTTTTTATCTACTGACATATGTGAAATAAAGTCATCTTCAGTCATATCAGCCGGGGCACCTATGGGCAGCTTGGCTTGCTCCACAAGATCAGCAATACGGGTTAAGTTTTCTTGCTCCAACCAACCCATGCGCATGGACAAATCTGCCGCCATCACCATACCAGTGGCAACAGCCTCGCCATGTAACCAATTGCCATACCCTTGGTGCGTCTCAATGGCATGGCCAAAAGTATGCCCTAGGTTTAACCATGCCCGACAACCTTTTTCAAGTTCATCTGCAGCCACAATCTCCGCTTTCATTTCACAAGAACGGTAAATAGCCTCCACTAATGGTGCTTGCTGCAAACTAAGTAATGAGTCAATATTATGCTCTAACCAAGCAAAAAATTCAGCATCTCCTAACAAACCATATTTTATGACTTCGGCTAGGCCAGCACTGAGTTCTCGAGGAGGCAAGGAAGATAGGCTATCGGTATCAATTAACACACATTGGGGTTGATAAAAGGCCCCAATCATATTTTTCCCCTGGGGATGATTTACTCCGGTTTTACCACCAACTGAAGAGTCGACTTGGGATAAAAGGGTCGTTGGAATCTGAATAAAATTGACCCCACGCTGATAGGAAGCCGCAGCAAAACCAGTCATATCGCCAATAACACCCCCACCCAAAGCGATAAGTGTGGTGGTTCGGTTATGACGGCAAGCCAAGAGTTTGTCAAAGATCAGATTAACCGTGTCCAATGTTTTGTGAGCTTCCCCATCGGGCAAAATGAGGCTTTCTGCTTGTAAACCGGCAAGGGAATCCATCACCTTTGCAAGATATAGCGGAGCAATACTGGTATTGGTGACAACTAATACCTGTTGGCCCTGTATATGTTGGCGCAATAAATTGGCATTAGACAAAAGCCCAGCACCGATATAAATAGGATAGCTGCGTGCACCCAAGTCAACATGCAAAGTTTTGGTAATATCTTTCATGAATGACTTCTCGTTGTGGGTTTATAAAGAACGCAGGGCATCAATTTGCTGAATTATATCTGCCGCCAAGTTGCGTGGATTCTGGGTGCCCGTTGACACGGTGATATCAGCCACTTCCTCATATAAAGGATGGCGACTTTCAAACAAATCTTCTAGCACCTGACGGGGATCATCGTTCTGTAGCAAGGGACGATTCTTATCCTTAACTGTTCGCTCTACCTGCTGATCAACCGTTGCATACAGATAAATGACCGTACCACGGGCGGATAAATGTTGGCGATTTTCTGGGATAACCACGGCGCCACCACCGGTTGCCATTACAATATCGCGCTGCTGACTTAACTCGGCAATAATATTGGACTCGCGCTTACGAAAGCCTGCTTCGCCTTCCATATCAAAAATCCAGGGGATATCCGCACCAGAACGCTCTTCAATTTCACGGTCTGTATCGACAAACTTCAGCTTTAATTCACGGGCCAATTGACGACCGATAGTGCTTTTACCTGCCCCCATAGGGCCAACCAAAAATATATTCACAGCAAAAATCCATTAGTTTGGAAAATAAACCTCAACAACCCCGGCGTTTGCGAAGCCCTAGGTTACTCCATCACCCGTTCAACTGAGGCCATCAAACAACAAGTATTTCGACGGGCATGGGTGGGTATACAACATATACTTTATCAACGCCTTGCAAGTATTATCTATTGCTATGATAAGCATAGTGATAATTCTGCTTTAGCTGTTTCGAAAAGCAACCTCCAATATGAGGATGAAGCATAACAAATTCAACCACTAAGGCGATAGTCATAAGGCCTATTTTCAATATATTAAGTGGCAAATTAGCTGACAAAGTTAAAATTTATCAACTGATTAGCTTAGGCGTCACAAAAACCAATAATTCAAAGCGCTGAGATTGGTTTTTTTGCTGTTGTAACCAACGATTAAAAATAGGTACAGACAACCACTTTGGATTATGCAATAAACGCTGTAGTTGCTGCTCATATAGAGCACCACCTAACACCAATGTTTGGCCCATATCCATGCGTACTTTGGTCTTTAAGCGATGGGTATTAAGGGCCAATTCACCATTCGCTAGCAACTCCCCAATAGAATCCTGTACCACGGCCAAATCAAGTTCTACTTGTTCCTCAGCCAAGACTCTTGGGGTGACCGTCAAACCCAACACAGCCTGCTTCCATTCCCGAATAGGGTTACCATCTTGGTTAAGTATATAAGGTACTTCCTGACCTGTTTCGATCAGTCCCTGTTGCCCTTCCTGCACCAATACCTGGGGTTGCGCTAAAGTTAGCACCTGACCACTAGCTTCCATAGCCGCCAACTCCAAGTTCAAAAGAATATGACTACCAACCAAGCCTATTTGTAAATTATTGGCGCCTTCTTTACCCACATAAGATAGGGATGTAGCTTCACTAGAATTTGCTAGTTGCTGACCTAATTGAAAGCCAAGACCTTGGCGCAGACTGCTACCCACATCACTGGTAGCAATGGCAATACGCGCTTCTATATGCACTTGTTGTAGGGGCTTATCCAAGCCATTGATTATGGCAATCAAGGTCTCTGTTTGTGTGGCCGGAACGTGTAATAGCAGGCTTTGAGTGCGGCTATCAACCACCATTTGGCCTCCAGCTAGTAGACTAGTATCCGCCTTTAATTGTTGCGCCACTTGTTCTGCTTCAGCATAACGCAAGGGTAAGTTAAGCAACCCTAAAGGGGTGTCGTCTGCTAGTTGTTGGCTGGTTACTAGTAAGCTTTGCGCCCCTTGCCAATTATCTAAAGGCTTTTCCGTACCAAGATGGTCAGCATACCAGTAGCAACTTACCTCTAATGTTTGGCAGAGCATATGTAGGGCCTGACGCGCCGATAGCTGCTGTAAATGCATATGCACAGGCGAATTTAAATCTGCTCGCATCACTAAATTCACATCTGCCGCTGCAGCCAAGCGCACAAACATTTCTTGAGCAGGTATATGCATGGCTTGCATATCAATCTGATCCGCATCTAGCGGCGCCGAAAAGTTTAGCCCCACTATACAAAAACCAGCCTTAATGAACTTTATTAACAATCGATGTTGACTATATTTTACTGGCATCAATAATCCCTCCTTGGATCATTATTAGCACGACTTAAGTTGCATACAGCTTGGAAGCACCCAGCGCTCTCCTGCTCGCTTTAGCTCCAGCTGTGCAGCAGTAATTGATATAATTTGCCAATCCTGCCAAACCTCTCCCTCGCGGAAAAAATAAGTCTGCTGGTTATGTTGGCCATCTTGACTATCAATGACTTCTCGCACCCAAGCGCCAACTGTTGGTTGACTCCCAACAAAACCAAGGTATTGCCAGTCTGGGTAATCTATAGGCAGATTTTTCTTATCCTCATTGTTGGTAATTTGTTGTTCTGGCAAAGGTGCCAACTTAGGCAGCCAAGTGTTGATTTCAAAGGTATGTGAAGGTTTATTTAACTTCTTAATGGCATGGGTTGGCTTAGCTAGCTGCCAACGCAAACCCAACTGCCAAGAACTTTCTTTAGGCTGCATCATAAAACTTTGTAACTGCCAACCTGGCCATATAGGCAAGGTATTCAAAAAAAGTAATTGCTCTGGCTGTAAGGTAATATCCAACTCTAACCAGTCCTTACCATAGCGACTATCTATTGCCACGACCTGTGGCGCCAAGTGCTGCAAGAGATGATGGTATAAAGTCTGGCTATCAAGTTCAGGTATCACAATCTCTATTGGCATTACCTGAGCCTCTATCTTGCCAATTTGTTCCAACTCATTTAACACTGAACTTCTTGCACTAATCCAAACAATCTGAACAGCAAATGTCAGCAACAGTATTAGCAATATATATAAACCCAGCCACATCATACTTGCTTGGCGCCATGACCAGAATGGCACACCGGATAAGCTCATAGCACCACGCCCACATTAATTAACCAGACTTGTCTGCCCTGCCTATCACTATTCTTTTTTACGCTTAAAAGGCGCCCGTTTGGTGGCAGCCAACTAGACGTTAATAAATTATCCTCAGGGTTAACCACACTTAGTTGTATAACCAAACCTTGATGATCTAAATGAATTTTTTCTACCTGAGCATTTAACTCACTCGCCATTTGTTGTGCCCATAATACGGAAGTCATAGGCATATCACTTTCATGGCGAGCCCTTTGCTGAGCCATAGATGTAGCCTCTTGATATCGGACTTTAGCCTGTTGTTGAGCCATGTCCAAAAACCCTTGTTGAGCCACTTGTGCATGAACAAGCAGGGCCTTACTTGCATTGTACAAACCTAGCTGATGATGTTTGTACAGGCACCATAGTAAGAATATAAACACCAGCGTGAGTATAGACAGGAGTCCGAATAAACCAAGCAACCATTGTCTTTGTTGCACTAGATAGTGTGGACGCCAAGGCAACAAATTTAGTTGTTGATTAAGTATTGGGGACAAAGGTATTAAAACTTTCTTCACGAACTTATTTTCTGTTTCTGCCATGGCTGTCTAACTCAGTAATGGCTGGCCATGGTAATACCTAAACCCTGCTAATAATGATAAGCGCTGCTTAAAGCTCAATGAAGAAAGGGAATGCCAAGCAACACCTGGCCGCGAAAGTGGACTTGGCAAATAAGCCAAGTGCCAAGGTATCAACATTTCCGCAGGCAAATTATCAATCTCCCAGCGCCAGCCATGAGCTGATAATTGACGTGAGGGTAAGTGGGAATGGCAGTATAAATAATGTTCAATTAGAGAGGGTAAATCTTTGCTCTGGCATTGATGCAATCCACCTTGATCAACAAAAAAACACTGATTTGTGTCTTTGTCCATTGTTTGCCAGTTAGCTATTGCCACAGTCCGCCTTAAACGCCACGGCCACAGCTTTAATAGACTACTAACATCAGCTTCAAGACCAATCCGTATTGGCTGGTCATTAACAGCTCGCAAACTATGGATTTTCTGCAGCAAGGGATCTAATCGCTTGTTTGGAATACTTACTAGTAACCCCGTAGCTGGCGCAATGGGCAAAGCATCAAGATACACTTCTGCTGGAGGTAACTGCCAATAGTGTCCAGCCTGCCGCTGCCACATAACTGGACCACCTATGGGCAAGGGCTGCCAGTTAAAGTGCTGAAACTCTAAACCAATATTAATTACCAGTTGCTGGCTCGCGCCAACATCTTGCAAAGAACGAAAAATCGGATCAAAAAAAGCATCTGGAATAGTAAAATCAGAATCAGCAGATTCCAAGGGCATGTGCCAAAAGCCATGCATATTAGGCCGTCCAAAACACCATTGCAAAAGCAGTGCTTGGTAGGCTTGTGAACTTATATGGAGCCCCAAAGACCAGCTTGTACAGGTAATATTTTGCATGCTCTGGCACCTCCTTGTATCCATAGCGAACCTGATAAACCAAAAACTCAAGGAACAATTGCCATTGAGCTTTGGTCAAAGCAAATAAATCTTATATAATTTGCTTCCTATTTTCTTGTTGGCAACACACTAAGCATAGCATGACTTTACGACGCCGCTTTAAGCGGCTTATCATTTGGCTAACCGGACTCGGTTTTGCAGGCGCTTTACTGATTGCCGCCTTTACCGGGTTGTACCTGATTCCACGTCTACCTGATGTGGAAAGTCTGCGTGACTATCATTTGCAAACGCCCCTTAGGGTATTAACCAGAGACGGTAAGTTAATTTCTGAATTTGGTGAACAACGCCGCATGCCTTTGCGTTTTGATCAAGTGCCCGATGACTATATTAACGCGTTGCTTTCTGCCGAAGATGATAACTTCTATAACCACTATGGGGTTGATCCCAAGGGTCTATTGCGTGCTGCAGTGCGTATGCTGCAAGCAGGTGGGCGCATTCAAGGTGGTGGTAGTACCATTACTATGCAAGTGGCACGCAATTATTTACTTACCCTAGAACAAACCTTTAGCCGTAAATTTAATGAAATTCTATTGGCCTTCCAGATCGAACAAGAGCTAAGCAAAGAACAAATTCTGGAAATGTACTTTAACAAGATGTTTATGGGCCACCGCGCCTATGGCATTGAAGCCGCTGCGCAAGTTTATTACGGCCGACATATTTGGGAGCTAAGCCTCGCTGAGCAGGCCATGATGGCAGGACTCTATAAAGCCCCCTCGCGTTATAACCCTATCTCTAATCCAGACCGCGCTAAAATTCGCCGCGACTGGATACTGGGTCGGATGTTAGAGCTTGAGTATATTGACCAAACCCGCTATGAAACCGCAATAGCTGCGCCTATTACTGCGCGCTTTCATAGCCTAGCCCCTGAAACGCAGGCCTCCTATGTGGCTGAAATGGTGCGGCAAGAATTATTTGATAACTTTCCCATCGAAGATGTTTATACGGGTGGTTATCGCGTCTATACCACCATTGATAGCCGGCTTCAGGATGCTGCCCAGTATGCCGTACAAAAAGGGCTGCTTGCCTATGATCGTCGCCATGGTTTTCGGGGTGTCGAGCAACAGCTTGATCCAAATCTAACGACAGAAGAAGCTGAACGTATTCTTAACCGTATACCCGTGCTTGGCCCACTTCAGCCAGCTATTGTGCGTAGTATTGATGAAGAAAGACAAACCGCTCAACTGTTACTCCGTTATGGTGAGAAAGCGGAGATTCGCTATGCTGATATGGAGTGGATTAGGCCGCGGATAACCATTGATAATCTCGGTGCAAAACCTAAACTCATCACCGATATCTTGCAAATTGGCGATCAAATTCGCATCCGTAAAGCCTATGGAGAATCCAATCTTTGGTTCTTATCACAAGTGCCCGATGCACAAGGCGCTATGGTGGCATTGGATCCCAAGGATGGTGCCATTATTTCGCTGGTTGGTGGTTTTGAATATTTACATAGCAAATTTAATCGTGCCACGCAGGCTTTACGCCAACCTGGTTCCAGCTTTAAGCCCTTTATATACTCCGCAGCCTTGGAACAAAATTTTACTGCTGCCAGCCTAATTAATGATGCTCCCGTGGTATTTAATGATAGAAGTTTGGAAGACTCATGGCGGCCAGAAAACTATAGCGGTAAGTTTTTTGGCCCCACCCGTCTGCGCCAAGCCCTGTATAAATCTCGCAACTTAGTCTCCATTCGCTTACTCAGGGAAATTGGGGTAAGTACCGCTATCAACTATGCTGTGCGCTTTGGCTTTAAACCCGAACACTTGCCCAGAAACCTATCCCTGGCCCTCGGTAGTGCATCGGTACCCCCTATTGATGTGGCCACTAGCTATGCCGCCATTGCCAACCGCGGCTATGCGGTGAAGCCCTATTTTATCGAGCGCATTGAAGATAGCGATGGCAAGGTTCTATTCCAAGCTGAACCAACAACTGTTTGTGAAAATTGTGAATACCTACCCAAGGTCGAGTTGATTAGCTTAAATCCAGTTGATGAGTCGATTAATATTGCTGACAGCGCTGTGTTAGCTTTAGATGAAGAAGAGCAAAATTTACTCGATGGGCCACGCATTACCCACTTGCCCATTGCTGTACGTGTTATGGATGCACGAGTAAATTATATTCTGCATACCATTATGCAAGATGTTATTACCCAAGGTACTGGTAAACGAGCACTGAAACTAGAGCGCAATGACCTAGCTGGCAAGACAGGTACTACTAACGATCAAAAAGACGCTTGGTTCTCTGGCTATAATAGTCAACTAGTGGCAACGGCCTGGGTTGGATTTGACCAGCCCCAGCCTCTAGGTCGTAACGAGTTTGGTAGCACTGCAGCCTTACCTATATGGATTGATTTTATGGAAGAAGCCCTGCGCGATATGCCAGAGCTACCGCGCCCACAACCCAACAATATGGTTGCTACTCGGATCAATAAGGATACAGGTTTGCTCGCTACACAAGATGATGAAAACAGTATGTTTGAAATCTTCCGCGCAGAATTAGCCCCCACAGAAATCTCGCCACCCAGCAAAGATAATGCGGGTGACGCAGTTGAAGAACTGGCACCTGAAGAAGTCTTCTAATATTTAGTTTAGCTTAATTAATCACAGCCAGCATATGTGGATGATTTATTTTTATCATACCGCGTTTAAAGTTTCGCTGTTCCTGACTAGCTGATAATTTACGCCAGTGTAACCAACCACGGGTCTGTATTTGGCGGTTTAACCATGCCTGCGGTTCGGCACCGCCAGCATCAGTCCAACGTCTTTTATTGAGCCGCAATACCACATCACCATCGAGTTCAAGATACCAATAATATTGGCTGTTAGAGACTTTTGTTACCTCGCCATTGAGGAGCATAAAGCCACCTGCGGGGGGCTGCATATCAGCTGCCGCTTGGGATAACCCAAGTTTACTCGACCAAACACCTTTGCCTGCTTGTTTGGCTTGCGCTTCCAGTCGCCATAGACAATCTGGGGCAGGATTAGGCGCAAAGCTTGTCGCAAAAGCTAAGCCTTTGGCTACCAGGGTGGCAGCCAACCAATCACCTTGAGCATTATAAACTTGACCTAACCAGCGCCCATAACGATCGCGGGCGGGTTGTTGACGTTCATCTAAACCAACTTGCCAATATAATGCCTTACTAGTTACCATAAAATCATTAACGGCTTGCTTAGCGGCTAAGGCAAAAGGTTCGTTAGGACGGCCATTACGGCCTATTTCGGGGGTATTCACCATGGCCAAACGCAGACGCTGATTGGCCTCAAAATGCAATGTATCACCATCAATAACACGCCAACTGTCGATGCTTTTCCAAGGCCCTTCTGATACGGGCGGGACACACTGAGCGAGGGCCATGTGACTAGTTATTATTAAGCCTAAAACTAGGCATAAACGCACACAAATAGAGAACAAGTTAATTTCCTAAGCACTATGATACTAATAGTTATACTACAGTCTTTGAGGCCAACTATAAAATTTTACAAAGCAAATGGCGGAAATAAAGGCACAAAAAAACCCGCTAACATTGAGCGGGTTTTTTTATCTGCGCAAAAGCAAGTATTACTTACTGGAGCGACCACCAAAGCGGCGGTTAAAGCGATCAATACGACCACCAGTATCTAGTACCTTTTGCTTGCCAGTGTAGAATGGGTGGCAAGAGGAACAAACATCAACGTGGATGTCTTTACATAGAGTGGAACGTGTCTCAATGACGTTACCACAAGAACAAGTTGCCTTGATAACTGAATATTCAGGATGAATATCTTTTTGCATGGATCTAACCCCTTAGGTTATGGCACCGCCACCTGATCTCTTGCCAGGCACCGTACCCAATTAGGATGCTCGACCACCGAGCTTCCAAAATAAGATGCGGAATTTTAGCAGACCCTTTCCTTGGGTCAAGCTTTTTAAGCGTTTATTGTCGAGCAAAGTCCAAAAACTCTCTAAATACAGACAAATTAGCCAAAATCGAAAGCTATACTAGTACTTACACATACTAAAAGTTAAGTGATTCACTGCAAAAAGGTTCACTATGACAAAACGCATACTTAAAACCACCATTGTGGTTGGTACGATTATTCTCACCCTGTCTTTAATTATGCGTTTTCATCCATGGTTTGTTGTGGACAGCTGTTTGGACTCAGGTGGCCGGTGGAATAACACTGAACAGCAGTGCGAATATCAGAGAAAGCCATATAAACTAGCTGCACTAACCAAGTCTCAATTACCATCGACTGCCTGACAGTGATAGCCACCTAAAGGCCAATGGTGTAGCATGGCTGTGGTGTTAACAACGAATATTAGCTAAGCCCTTGTCCACCTATCTGAACATTGTCATTGCCACTGGTTTACGCCAAGTATTTACCTACTTGCCGAGGCCAGAAGATACCGCCCTGCCTGCCATAGGTTGTCGGGTTTTGGTTCCCTTTGGCCGCAGTCAGCGTGTTGGTCTTGTGGTATCCCATGCTGATCATTGTGATCTTCCAGCAGAGAAATTAAAGCCCGTCTTGGAAGTGCTCGATAACACACCCTTATTACCTGAGCCATTATGGCAACTAGGTAACTGGGCCGCCAACTATTATCAACACCCTAAGGGCGATGCTTTACTCCACTTACTGCCTGTGCGGCTGCGCCAAGGCCATAATAATCAGATGATTAGACGCTTTTGGCAACGTTCAGATACTAACCCAGAATTAAGTCGCGCCCCTAAGCAAGCAAGTGTTTGGCAACAACTACAATCCCTACCAAAGATATTTAATGAACATCAATTAGCTCATGCTCAGCTGGCTACTAAAGATCTTAAGCCACTGCTCGATAAAGGCTTAATAACAGCGGCTCAACCAAGCCAAGCAACACCCACCAACCAATTGCGTGGGCCGGCATTAACCCTTAATGACGAGCAGCAAAGCGCTTATACCAATATTAGCCAACAGCTGCGTCAGTTTTCTTGTCACCTGCTACAAGGCGTTACCGGTAGTGGCAAAACCGAGGTTTATCTGCAATTGATTGCTCATTGCCTAGAGCAAGGCCAAAGAGTATTGATTCTAGTCCCTGAAATTGGTCTGACTCATCAGCTTTTGGCACGCTTACAAGAGCGCTTTTCTAACGCTATTCTCGCGTTACACTCTGGCCTTACCGATCAGCAGCGCTTAGACGCTTGGCAACAAAGTAGCCTAGGCCAGGGAGATATTATTGTAGGCACCCGCTCAGCCATATTTACCCCAATCCCAGACTTAGGTTTGATCATTGTTGATGAGGAACACGATCAGGCCTTTAAACAGCAAGAAGGCTTTCGTTACCATGGTCGTGATGTTGCCATAAAGCGCGCCTATGATGCCAACATCCCAATCCTGGTTGGCTCGGCAACGCCAAGCCTTGAGAGCCTCGATAATAGTCACCGTCAACGCTATCAATTACACCAGCTTAATAACCGCGCGGGTGGCGCCAGCCAACAAAGTTATGAAGTAATTGATCTACGCCAACAACCTGTTGTTGCGGGTATATCAGAACGTATAAGTAAGATTATGGCCACTCAGCTACAAGCTGGGAATCAAGTACTGTTAATGTTAAATCGACGAGGTTTTGCCCCGAGTTTACAGTGTCAGGCCTGCGGCCAAACTGTCACCTGCCCCGCCTGTGATACCAACCTAACGCTACACAAATCACCCGCTCGTCTACACTGCCACCATTGTGGGCACCAACAACCTATTAATCACAGCTGCCCTAGTTGTCATGCCAAGCAAATGCGCCCCTTAGGTAGTGGTACTGAACGTATTGAGGAACAATTACAAGCCCAGTTTCCTACCTATCCTGTGCTCCGCATTGACCGAGACTCAACCCGTAATAAAGGCGCCTTAAGTGCTATTTTAGAGGAGATTCATGCTGGCCAACCATGTATTTTGATTGGCACACAAATGTTAGCCAAGGGCCATCATTTTCCCCATGTCACCATGGCGGTGATTGTCGATGCCGATAGCAGTCTATTTAGTAGTGATTTTCGGGCACCAGAACGCCTTGCTCAATTGATCATTCAAACCTCCGGCCGCGCAGGTCGTGCGAGTTTACCTGGCACCGCATATATCCAAACCTATCAAGCCGAGCATCCTGTGATCACCACCCTAACCCAACAAGGCTATAGCGCCTTTGCCGAACTAGAGTTGGCCCAACGCCAGTCCAGCTTATTGCCGCCGTTTGGTTATATGGCGGTATTTCTGGTACAAGCACGGCAGGAACACGCGGCTTATCATTTATTAAATTGGCTACAACAACAAATTAGTCAGCCTGACATGGCGGCTAACACCAAAGACTTGCAATACTTTGGCCCTATGCCAGCGGCTATGCCTAAGCGCGCTAATCAATACCGCGTGCAAATGCAGTTACAACATCCATCACGTTCACATTTGCAAAATATATGTCGTCAACTATGCTGGTTACTCGAACAACATCCTGAGAGTAGAAAGTTACGTTGGAGTCTGGATATAGACCCCCAAGAGCTGTAAGCAATTTAAACCAGCAATAACCCTTCTGATAGCCACTAAACAGTTGGCTTTATATAGCGTTTCAAGGGATAATATTAGGCTTACTGTGCGCCTTGGTTTTTAACCTTGCCATTACCTGGCCACAAATCGTTTTCAACCAAATATTTGAGTTATTCATGAAGCAGTTAGTCGCCTCTTTAATTGAGCAATCCATTGCCGCGCTGAAGCAATCTGGTGCCTTTGACACCGATCTGCAAGCCAATATTCAAGTCGAAAATACTCGCGACAAGCAACACGGCGATTTAGCAAGTAATATAGCCCTTACTCTAGCCAAGGCGGCACGTCGCAACCCACGCGAAATTGCGCAAATGATTTGTGACCATCTACCAGCCACACCAGAAGTAAGCAAAACCGAAATTGCTGGCCCCGGCTTTATTAACTTTTTTATTAGTCAGGATGCCACTGCCACAGTACTTAACAGTATTCTCGAGTTAGGCGACCAATATGGCCAATGCCAAGTAGGCGAGAATCAGCATGTGCAAATTGAATTCGTGTCGGCCAACCCAACTGGCCCATTACATGTTGGTCATGGTCGTGGGGCAGCCTATGGCGCCAGCTTAGGTAATTTATTAAGTGCAGCTGGCTATAAAGTGCAACGCGAATACTACGTTAATGATGCGGGTCGGCAGATGAATATTTTGGCCGCTAGTGTTTGGCTGCGTTATCTGGCCCTAGAAGGCGAAACCGTCCCTTTCCCCAGTAATGGGTATCAGGGTGAATATGTAAAAGATATTGCTGCCGCATTACATGAGCGTGTAGGTAGTGACTTAAAACATAGCATTGCAGAGGTAAGCAAAGACCTGCCTGCTGACGCACCAGAAGGTGACAAAGAAGCCCATATTGACGCCATTATTGAGCGCGCTCAGCAGTTACTTGGCGACGAAAATTATCAGCTACTATTTGCCGCAGGCCTCGATTCTATTCGTGACGATATTAAAGACGATCTAGCCGACTTTAATGTGACTTTCGATAATTGGTTCTCCGAACGTAGCCTAAGCCAAGAAGATCAAATCGAAAGAGCCATAAAGAAACTGCAAGACAATGATCATATTTATGAGCAAGATGGTGCTCTTTGGTTCCGCTCGACAGCCTTTGGTGATGACAAAGACCGTGTTGTTAAGCGTGACAATGGCCAAACTACTTATTTTGCTTCAGACATTGCTTATCATCTCAATAAATTTGAGCGTGGCTTTGATACCGTTATCAATATTTGGGGCGCCGATCACCATGGTTATATTACCCGTGTAAAAGCAGCCCTGACTGCTATGGGGCTTGATGCTGAGCGCTTGGTCGTTAAGTTGGTACAGTTTGCTATCTTGTATCGAGGCGATGAGCGCGTACCTATGTCTACGCGTAGCGGTTCATTTGTGACTTTACGTGAACTCCGTGATGAAGTGGGCAAAGATGCTTCACGGTTCTTTTATGTTACTCGCAAAACCGAGCAACATATGGACTTTGATCTAGAGCTTGCCAAATCAGATAGCAAAGACAACCCTGTATATTATATTCAGTACGCCCATGCTCGCATCTGTACTATTTTAGCCAAATTAGCCAGCGAGAATATGACTTGGGATCAAGCCCAAGGTTTAGCTAATCTTCAGCTGCTGAGTGAAGCTGCTGAAATAGACCTGATGCAGCAACTAGCACTTTATCCAGAGGTGGTTGCTAATGCTGCCCTCGCATATGAGCCCCATCAAGTAGCCCACTATTTGCGCGATTTGGCTGGTAACTTCCATACCTATTACAACGCTCATCGCATGAAAATTGACGATGCAGCCCTGCGTAATGCGCGTTTAACCCTAAGTTCAGCCACGCGGCAGGTATTGGCCAATGGCTTGCAACTATTAGGCGTTGCCGCACCGGAAAGTATGTAATATGGCTCGTGACTTCGCCCGCGGCAAACAGCCCAAAACAACCACCAAACCTAAAGCCTCGCTTGGGCGCTCACTGCTGACTTTAGTGATTGCCATTAGCTTTATTGGTGGTTTATGGTTTCTAGCGCAGCAGCCTAAAGACCAAACGGCGCCAGCACCAGCAACAACAGCCACGCCAGTAGATATTAAACCTATCGCTAAACCAGCTACGGAGAGTGCCGAAGGTAGCGATGAGTCCGATGACAATAAAAGTGGTTTTGATTTCTACAACTTGTTACCAGAAAGTCAGGTAACGCCACAAAAAGTAGAGGCCTATAAATCGACACCAAAGGATCCAAACAAAAAAACCAATGTACTTTTACAAGCCGGCTCATTTCGTAAGCTCGCAGATGCTGAACGCTTGCGAGCCCAACTTATCCTGCTAAATTTACCTAATGTGGTAACGGATAAAACCACCTCCAGTTCTGGCAGTGTCTGGTATCGTGTTCGTGTGGGGCCATTTGATAATCGCTCTATGCTTAACAAAGCCGAAGATATTCTTGCTCAAAATAATATTGTTTCGTTGCGCATCAACCGTAAACAATAGTTTTTACTTGGACTATTTTTTCTGACAGCTCAAAAAAATTGACCAGTTAAACAAGTTTCACCCATCTTCAAGGTCTTGAAATAATCCATCCCAACTCCATTAATATGAGATTAGCTATTTAGTGGAGTAAATCCGTGACAACAATTGTTTCTGTGCGCCGTGGTGATAAGGTCGTATTAGGTGGTGATGGCCAGGTCTCTTTGGGCAATACTGTTATGAAAGGCAATGCCCGTAAGGTGCGCCGACTTTATCAAAATGAAGTTATCGCTGGTTTTGCTGGCGGTACCGCTGATGCTTTTACTTTATTTGAACGCTTTGAAGCGCAACTGCAAAAACATCAAGGCCAGTTGGTTCGTTCAGCAGTGGAGTTAGCCAAAGATTGGCGCAGTGATCGTGCCCTGCGTAAATTGGAAGCCATGCTTGTAGTTGCCAACAAAGAAGCTTCATTAATTATTACCGGTAATGGTGATGTGGTGGAACCTGAAGAAGGCTTAATTGCCATCGGTTCTGGTGGCAACTATGCCCAAGCTGCGGCCACGGCCTTATTACAAAACACCGACTTAAGCGCTGAAGAAATTGTGGCTAAAAGCCTAAGCATTGCTGCGGATATCTGTGTCTTTACTAACCATAACACCACTATTGAGTCTCTGGATATTTAGGAATTAACATGTCTAATCTGACACCAGCACAAATTGTAAGCCAACTTGATCAACATATTATTGGTCAGTCCGAAGCCAAACGTGCAGTTGCTATAGCCTTGCGCAATCGGTGGCGCCGCATGCAATTAGATACGGATATGCGGGCGGAAATAGCCCCAAAAAATATCATGATGATTGGGCCAACCGGCGTAGGTAAGACTGAAATTGCCCGCCGCCTTGCGAAACTTTCTAACGCCCCATTTATTAAAATTGAAGCCACTAAGTTTACCGAAGTGGGCTATGTTGGGCGTGATGTAGAATCTATTATTCGTGACCTAGTCGAAACGGCGATCAAAATGTTGCGTGAGCAGGCCATGGAAAAGGTGGCCAATAGCGCTGCCGATAACGCCGAGGAACGTATTTTAGATGCTTTACTGCCACCCGCTCGTGGTGACGAAGCCAAGCAAGATTCATCTACACGTCAAGTATTCCGCAAGAAGTTACGCGAAGGGCAACTTGATGATAAAGAGATTGATATAGAAATGTCTGTTACGCCAATGGGCGTTGAAATTATGGCGCCTCCTGGCATGGAAGAAATGACCAGCCAATTGCAGAATATGTTTTCGAGTATGGGTCAGAACCGTAAACAAACCCGTAAAATTAAAATCAAAGATGCGCGTAAGCAATTACAAGATGAAGAGGCTGCGCAATTAATCAAGGATGACGATATTAAACAGCAAGCCGTTGAAGCGGTAGAACAGAACGGCATTGTGTTCCTTGACGAGATCGACAAGATTGCCAAAAAGCAAGAAGGTGGTAGTGGTGACGTTTCCCGCGAAGGTGTACAAAGGGATTTATTACCCTTGATTGAAGGCTGTACCGTTAATACCAAATACGGCATGATTAAGACTGACCATATTTTGTTTATCACCTCAGGCGCTTTTCACTTAGCTAAACCATCAGACCTTATTCCTGAACTGCAAGGTCGCTTGCCGATCAGAGTGGAACTGCATGCCCTTAAGCCTGAAGACTTTGCCCGCATTCTGACAGAACCAAACTTTTCCCTACGAGAACAATATCAAGCTCTGCTAGGTATTGAAGGGGTCGAACTAGAATTTAGTGATGATGGCATTAAGCGCTTGGCAGAATTAGCCTTTGAGGTAAACGAGAATACCGAAAATATCGGTGCCCGCCGCTTACACACTTTAATGGAGCGTTTGCTAGAAGACTTATCCTTTGCTGCTGATCAAGCCCAAGGAGCCAAGGTGTTGGTTAACCAAGCCTATGTAGAACAGAACTTACAGGATTTGGTGCAGGATCAAGATCTAAGTCAATATATTCTGTAAAACAGCATTATAGGCTAGGCTTCACAAAAAAAAGGGTTAGTGGCATATTTCCACTAACCCTTTTTTATTTAAGTGCGTCTTAATTTCGATTTAAATCATAGTTGCATTTTAGCGCCCTGGCTCGAGCGATCTCTTACTTGCTTAGCCTAAATATTTTTCTAGCTGGCGGCGAATTTCTGCTTCAATCTGAGCTTGCATAGGTGTGAGCATCATATTTAACTTTAGCTCTACTTTTACCTCACCTGCGGCCAAGATTAACTCTCCTTTTACACCCTGCCGCTCCAGCTGCATTGTATCGCCTTGCCATGAGTAGTTTACGGCAAGCTTAGTATGCAGTTTCTCAGCAAAATGATTAGCAGCCTCTCGAGCCTCATTTTGGGTGCGCTGATGAGGGTATTGAATACTTACTTTTGCCATCTATTTACCTATTCTATAAACTATATATATTTATAGTTATGAAAATTAAAACACCATATTAAACACTTGTTTTAATATCGATTGAATAAAAACTCTATACTTATCAATCACTAGACCAAAAAATAGAGTTTGGCGGTAGTGGATATACAAGAGCATAAAATCATATATTCTTATTTGGAATATGTTTATTCCTATTAATTATTAGACTTCAACGCAGATGTTGATAGTATGCCCTCAGCGCAAATAAAAATAACAAGCGCGATAAGAAAAACAGAAACACTTACGGGCTTGCAAATAAAAATAAAAAACAGCCTTGGAAAGCAGCTCTTAGGAGCTGCTTTTTTATTGCCTGATTTTAACTGATCTTCAATTTTAAAACAGCTTAAGCGGCACAGGATTTATCTGTCATCCAGACAGTTAAGTTGTCCATGCGGGCTTTTAACTGAGCATACTCCTCAGCTATCCCTTCATCTTCTTTGCTTACCACTAACAATACTGGCCAATAAACCACACCACCAACAAACTCAAGTCGAGAGCGTTCCACTTCATCGGTATATTCAACCGCTAGCACTTCCATTTGTGCGGCAATACGCCGAGCTTCAGAGTAAAGTTGATCACAACTAAAAGACTCGTAGAGCCCCGTAAAACCACCTACAGTGATCGGTGAATTTTCCGTTTGTTTTGCCACATCAGGACTAGCACAAGCGAAGAGTAGTCCACACAAGGACCATATGGCCAGTTGTCTTATCATCATCTTTTCCACAACACTTTAAATTGATCTAGCATAAGCACTCTTTATACGCCCTGCTTTTATATAGTGTAAATATAGACCAAAAAATAAAAAAGGGATTCTAAAATTAGAATCCCCTTGTTGACAAGCTTTAATTATCCGCCGCGAGAGGCCCGCTTGCGCTCATGCTCTTTTAATAGCTTTTTACGCAAACGGATATGATTAGGTGTTACCTCGACTAACTCATCATCCTCAATAAACTCCAAAGCTTGCTCCAGAGAATGGCGTATTGGGGGTGTAAGCTGCACGTTCTCATCCGTACCAGCAGCCCGTATATTGGTTAATTGCTTACCTTTGGTGGGATTAACCACTAGGTCATTACTGCGACTATGGACACCGATCAACATGCCTTCGTACACATCAATATTAGGGTCAATCATTAACCGACCTCGGTCTTGCAAATTAAACAATGCAAACGCCAATACCTTGCCATTAACCATAGATACCAACACACCATTTTGACGCTCGGCCATGGGGCCTTGTTTAACTTGGCCATAATGATCGAATACCGAAGTCATGACACCACTGCCCGATGTTAAGGTTAAGAACTGGCCTCTAAAGCCAATTAAGCCTCGGGAAGGCACCATAAACTCAAGACGGGTACGACCCTTGCCATCAGGCTCCATATTAGTCATTTCCGCTTTGCGGCGACCCAGCTCCTCCATTAAAGAGCCTTGATGCTGATCTTCACAGTCAATCAACACTGCCTCATAGGGCTCCATCATGACACCATCAACTTCTTTTTGAATAACCTGTGGGCGCGATACCCCAAGTTCAAAGCCTTCACGGCGCATCGTTTCAATCAGCACCGACAAGTGTAATTCACCACGCCCAGACACAATAAACTGATCCGGTGTTGCGCCTTGCTCTACTCTTAAAGCTACATTATGAATCAACTCGCGTTCCAAGCGCTCTTTGATATTGCGACTGGTTACATACTTGCCATCTTTACCAGCAAAGGGTGAGTCATTGACCTGAAAGGTCATGGATACAGTGGGCTCATCGACGCTCAGGGCAGGTAGGGCTTCGACATTATCTAGGGCACACAAGGTATCAGAAATATTTAGTCCATCGATACCAGTAATACAGACAATATCACCAGCTTCGGCCGATGGTGCATCCACGCGCTCAAGCCCAAGGTAACCCATCACCTGTTGTACCTTGGCTTTGCGCGTATCACCAGCATGGTCGACAACCATTACTTGTTGACCAGCATTAATGGTACCGCGGGTCACCCTACCAATACCGATAACACCAACATAACTAGAATAATCCAAAGCTGAGATTTGCATCTGTAAATCCCCTTCGGGATCCACATCAGGTGCCTGTACGTGTTCCACTAAAGCGTTAAATAATGGCTCCATATCAGCAGCCATTTCCTCTGGATCCAAACCAGCAATGCCGTTCAACGCCGAGGCATAGACAACCTGAAAATCTAATTGCTCATCGGTGGCACCCAACTGATCAAACAAATCAAAAACTTGATCCATAACCCAATCAGGGCGCGCACCAGGACGGTCGATTTTATTAATGACTACAATTGGGTTAAGACCTTGCTGGAATGCTTTTTGGGTAACAAAGCGGGTCTGCGGCATAGGGCCATCAACGGCATCAACTAATAGCAACACACAATCGACCATGGATAATACGCGTTCCACCTCACCACCAAAGTCAGCGTGTCCCGGTGTGTCTACAATATTGATATGGTAACCATTCCAATTGATGGCCGTATTTTTGGCCAGAATAGTAATACCACGTTCTTTTTCTTGATCATTGGAGTCCATTATGCGCTCAGAACCTTGATCACGACGATCTAGTGTGCCGGACTGTTCCAACAATTTGTCTACCAAGGTCGTTTTACCATGGTCTACGTGGGCCACAATGGCAACGTTTCTTAATTTTTCGATCATCTTTTGACTCCGAGCCTCCACAATGATGTCTTCAGGGAGGGGTGGTAAATAAAAGCCCCGCCAGCAACACTGGCAGGGCCTAAAAATTTGCGCACAAATTATACCATCATTTTAATAACAAGTTATAACACCAAGGCACTGACCTAAAGTTTATATGCCAAATAAACAGAAAAGTAACCAAAATACCATAATTGCACTATGTTGGTGCATTAATAAGATAATATGCACTAATATGAAGCAAAAAGGTGTATTTTTTAATACCAAAACCTAATAAGCGCACCAGCTTAGCGCAATAATAGGTGAAATTATAATAAATTAAGTGTAAAATAGACCCTACTTCTTGGCTAACTAGGCAATTAGTATCAAGTTTAGCTCTTAAAATACTGTTTTTTTAAGAGCAACAAACCAAATTGGCACGGCTGTTGCTTCGTTACGTCCACAAAGCAGCAAAGACGACATAGAGTCTTTATCCTGCCAGCGCATTAAGCCAACACCTTAATGCATAATAAAATCGCGTTAACTAACCCAGCTTAAGCTGGTAAAAATGGAGAGACACCATGTCTTCAAATACTTTGAAAATGATCCAGGACAATGATGTTCGTTGGGTCGACCTGCGCTTTACCGACACCAAAGGTAAAGAACAGCACGTTACCATCCCTGCCAAGTCTGTAGATGAAGACTTCTTCAGCGAAGGCCAAATGTTTGACGGATCTTCTGTTGCTGGCTGGAAAGGTATCAACGAATCTGACATGATCATCATGCCTGATGACAGCTCAGCTGTAATCGATCCATTTACTGAAGAAGCCACTCTTAACTTACGTTGTGACGTTATCGAGCCTAGCACTATGCAAGGTTATGATCGCGACCCACGTTCTGTTGCCAACCGTGCTGAAGAATACCTAAAGTCTACTGGTATTGGTGACACTGCATTCTTTGGTCCTGAGCCAGAGTTCTTTGTATTTGATGACGTTAAGTGGAAAGCCGACATGTCTGGCGCCATGTACGAAATCAATGCTGAAGAAGCAGCATGGCAGTCCGGTGCTGAAATCGAAGGTGGTAACATTGGTCACCGCCCATCAGTGAAAGGCGGTTACTTCCCTGTACCTCCAGTTGACTCCGCTCATGATATGCGTGGCGCTATGTGTGACGCTATGGAAGCCATGGGTGTAGAAGTAGAAGTACATCACCACGAAGTTGCTACAGCTTGTCAGAATGAAATCGGCACCAAGTTCAACACTTTGGTTCGTAAAGCTGACGAAGTACAGATTCTTAAGTATTGTGTACACAACGTTGCTCATGCTTATGGCAAAACTGCGACCTTTATGCCTAAGCCTCTAGTTGGCGACAATGGTTCTGGTATGCACGTTCACCAGTCTATCGCTAAAGATGGCGTTAACCTATTTAATGGTGATGGTTATGGTGGTCTGTCTGAAACTGCCCTTTACTACATTGGCGGTGTTATCAAGCACGCTAAAGCCCTAAACGCTTTCACCAACGCTTCTACCAACGCTTACAAGCGTTTGGTACCTGGTTTTGAAGCACCTGTTATGTTGGCCTACTCTGCCCGTAACCGTTCTGCTTCTATCCGTATCCCATACGTTAGCAACCCTAAAGGTCGCCGCGTAGAGGTACGTTTCCCTGATCCTACTGCCAACCCATACTTGTGTTTCTCTGCACTTCTAATGGCTGGCCTAGACGGTATTCAGAACAAGATCCACCCTGGCGACGCTGCCGACAAGGATCTATATGACTTGCCAGCAGAAGAAGCTGAAGCTATCCCAACAGTTGCTAGCAGCCTTGAAGAAGCACTAGACGCACTAGATGCAGACCGTGAATTCTTGACTCGTGGCGGTGTATTTACCGATTCCATGATCGATGGTTATCTGGAACTGAAGCGCGGTGAAGTTGAAGCAGTAAACAGTGTCACTCACCCAGTTGAGTTTGACCTTTACTACTCTTGCTAATCACTATGAGCTAGCTTAGAAAAAGCCCTCCATAAGCAGAGGGCTTTTTTGTTTACAGCTAGGCCAAAAAATTTATCGCACTATTTTGGTGCGCTAGCATATGAAAACTATGGCTTATCAAGACTTACATCAACCTCAGCCTGCCAATCTGGTGGATCAGCTTAGTACGGCTGTGATTCTGCTGGATGAGGATTTAAATATTCAAGATTTAAATCAGGCTGCGCAAAACCTGCTCTCCATCAGTGTGCATCAGGTTAAAGGTGTGTCTTTAGAAAAAGCCATTCAGGTAAACCATGAACTCTTAGTTCAGTTTAGTGCCAGTATGCGCCAAGGGCAGTCCTTTACCAGTCGTGAGGTAAAGATCAAACTGGCAGGCCAACCGATGATGCTGATTGATCTAACGGCTACGCCCGTAGAAAACCATCATAGTCTGGTATTAGAAATCCAACCTTTGGATCGTTTTTCACGCCTTATGCGTGGCGAGCGCATGCACAATCGGCGTCAGTCGTCTGCTAACTTGGTTCGCAATCTCGCCCACGAAATCAAAAACCCACTTGGCGGTATTCGTGGTGCAGCACAACTACTAGAGCGCGAGTTAGAAACCCAAGTTGACGACCCTGTTGCGTGCCAAGAGCTGCAAGAGTACGCCCATGTTATTATCTCGGAAGCCAATCGCCTGCGTGATCTTGTAGACCGCCTACTTGGGCCCCAACGCCAAGCCCAAAAACAAGTTAATAATATCCACCAAATCTTGGATAAAACCCATAAATTACTTTCCGCAGAGGCAGGTCAAGAGGTCAAGTTACTGGCCGACTATGATCCCAGCCTCCCGGAGTTAATGCTCGACGCCAACCAATTGATGCAAGTGTTCTTAAATATTGGCCGCAATGCACTGCAAGCGCTGCAGGAAAACGCCATTGAAGCACCTGAAATTCGTATGCAAACTCGCGCGGTAAGACGCTTTACCATTGGCAATAAGTGCCATCGTTTGGTATGCCGAATAAGTATTTGTGATAACGGCCCTGGCATCAGCCCTGAGCTTAAAGACGAAATTTTCTTCCCTATGATTACCAATCGGGCACAAGGCACGGGTTTGGGCTTGAGTATTGCCCAAAGCCTTATCGCCCAGCACCAAGGTTTAATTGAGTGTGACAGCAAACCGGGTCACACCTGCTTTAAAATTTATATTCCCATGGAGACAACACTATGAATGAGCAAGTCTGGCTGGTCGATGATGACAGCGCCATTCGTTGGGTTTTGGAAAAGGCACTCCAGCACGCCAATATATCTTGTCGTAGTTTCGAACAAGCAGAGGATCTGCTGGCTGCTACTCAACGCCAAGCTCCGCAATTAATTATCAGTGATATCCGTATGCCGGAGATGGATGGCTTCTCTTTACTGCAGGAGCTGCAATCAAAGTTACCCAATACACCCGTAATTATTATGACGGCTCACTCGGATTTGGATAGCGCGGTGACAGCCTATCAGGGTGGTGCTTTTGATTATTTACCCAAACCTTTTGATATCGATGAAGCCATTGCCCTAGTACGCCGCGCCTTACAATTTAGTGCCGAGCAAATGACTGAAATCAGCACTAGTAATGACCTTGAACCAGTTAGCAAACCCAGCCAACTAATTGGCGCCGCCCCAGCCATGCAAGAAGTATTTCGGGCTATTGGTCGTCTGTCACAATCAAATATGACGGTGATGATAAATGGTGCCTCTGGCACGGGTAAAGAACTGATTGCCCAAGCCGTTCATCAACATAGTCCTCGTGCTACCAAGCCATTTATTCCATTGAATATGGCCGCTATCCAAAAGGATCTGATTGAGTCAGAATTATTTGGCCATGAAAAAGGTGCCTTTACGGGCGCCACTAACCAGCGCAAAGGCCATTTTGAACAAGCCCATGGCGGCACCCTATTCCTTGATGAAATTGGTGATATGCCCGCTGAAGCTCAGACTCGACTACTACGGGTACTGGCCGATGGTGAGTTCTATCGCGTAGGTGGCCATACACCGGTAAAAGTCGATGTGCGCATTATTGCAGCAACCCATCAGGATCTAAATAAACGTGTGGAAGAGGGACTATTTAGGGAGGATTTATTCCACCGCTTAAATGTTATCCGTATTCATGTGCCTACCTTGGCCCAGCGGAATGAGGATATTCCAGCCTTAGCCGAACACTTCCTAAATAAGACAGCCCAAGAGTTGGGTGTAGAAGCCAAGCTATTGGCGCCTGACACAGCTGCTTATCTGCAACAATTAGATTGGCCGGGTAACGTGCGGCAACTAGAAAACCTTTGTCGCTGGTTGAGTGTTATGGGTGCTGGTAGCAATATTCTAATTAGTGACCTACCACCAGAATTACAAACTGCCGATCAGCAAACACCTACCCAACAATGGCCAGACTTACTATCCATGTGGGCAAGGAAACAATTACAAGCTGGTGACCATGGCATACTCGATCAGGCTCTACCAGAATTTGAGCGTGCCATGATCAATGTTGCTTTATCTCATACCGGTGGACGCAAGCGCGAAGCAGCTGAATTACTAGGCTGGGGTCGAAATACTTTAACGCGTAAACTAAAGGAACTAGATATTGGCGATGCGAGTCCAGAGCTATCATAAGGCGTTGCGTCGTTAGATGCTTGGCTAGAACTTAGCCAAGCATAAATCCTTCACAATATCTGGCAACTGCGGTGGTTGGCACCTTATAATAGGCGCTATCACAACCGAAAAGGCTATCGTGCACACCAACACTCAGGGTGCCCCGTGGTCTTGAGATACCTGCCATGCTACATGTTGTACTTTACGAACCTGAAATCCCCCCTAACACGGGTAATATTATCCGTTTATGTGCCAACACTGGTTTTCAGCTCCATCTGATAAAACCATTGGGCTTTAACCTTGAAGATAAAGCCATGCGCCGAGCTGGCCTTGATTATCACGAGTGGGCCAATATGCAAGTACATGAGAACTTTGCTAATTTTGTTGCTCAAGTAGCGCCAAACCGCGTTCTGGCACTAACCACCAAAGGTAGTGACTGCTACAGCAAATTAAGTTATCAAGCAGGGGATGCCTTACTATTTGGCCCAGAAAGCCGTGGCTTGCCAGAAGATATTCGCAACCAAAGTGATGAGCGTTTGCGCTTGCCTATGAAAGAGAGCAGCCGCAGTTTAAATCTATCTAACTGCACAGCCATTGTGGTGTATGAAGCGTGGCGACAATTAGGCTTTCAGGGCGCCCAATAGAGCCCATAAATAGAAACAAAAAAGGGGAGCTAAGCTCCCCTTTTTTTATTAAACCTATTTAAGCCTTTGCCTCAGGTTCAGCTGCACCATTTTCAGCTGCTTGAGCTGCCGCCTGTTGCGCCATATTTTGTGCATACAGGGCATCAAAGTTTACAGGTGATAACATAATGGCTGGGAAGCCACCGCGAGAAATCAAACTATCCACCGCTTCACGAGCATAAGGGAAGAGAATATTTGGGCAAAATGCACCCAATACTTGACCCATTGCCTGCTCAGGTACATTCGCAATGTGGAATAAGCCTGCTTGCTGAATCTCTGCTAGGTAAATTACCTTATCATCAGACTTTGAAGTTACGGTGATATTAAGCACTACCTCATAGGCAGTATCGGCTACCTGACGACCTTTGCTATTTAGCTCTACACCAATCTCAGGCTTGCCTGTCAAAGAGAATGATTGCGGGGAGTTAGGTGACTCAAAGGACATATCTTTTAAATATACCCGTTGAATTTGAATCTGAGGCTGCTGTGCTTGCGTTTGAGATTGAGCTGCTTCGGTTTGTTCAGCCTCTGTTGTGTTTTCTTGTTCTGACATTATTACTCCATTACGAACCCAAGAGGGTATCTAATTCATTCGCCCGTTCTAAGGCATATAGTTCATCACAGCCCCCGACGGACTGACCATTAATAATTATTTGTGGCACTGTTCGATTGCCCGTCAGAGCCATCATTTCACGGCGTTTGGCTATATCACCATCAACATTGATTTCGGCATAGGATACTTGTTTACTATCCAACAAACGTTTGGCTCGAAAACAAAAACCACAAAAATCAGAGCTATAGACAGTTACTTCAGACGCCATAGGACTTCCCCTGTAAAATGCTTAAAGGCTTACTTGCGCACTAATGGCAAGCCCTGGTTACTCCACTCCAGCATACCACCGGTCATGCGATGCACTTTAGTATAGCCATCTTTACGTAGAATATTGGCTGCGCTGCCTGCTGTTTGACCTGTTTTACAAACAATAACGATAGGCTTATCGCGATATTTCTCTAGGTCACTGAGGCGCTTGTTTAACTCAGCAAAGGGAATATTGGTCGAATTCAATATTTTGCCCGACTTGTAGTCAGCCGCAGAACGAATATCCAACATTAACGCACCTTCACTATTACCTAGCACAGTTGCTTGCTGAGGCGATACCGATGGCGCTGCTTTGCGCCGTTCGGTGAAAATCAACATGCCTAATGTTGCCAAAAATGCCAACACCATTTCCCAGTGATTAGCAGCGAATTCGAATATACGATCCATAATTACCTTACCTGTATGCCTCGAGGCCACAATAAAAAAACTAGCGGGCATTATACACAATCTGCAGCCTTTAAAACGGCCGTAATAGTGGATTCAGAGAATATAAGCCCTTTGTTGTGCCAAACCAGTGATCTAAGCTTCACAAAACAGGCCCAATCATGGCTTAATTGGGGGCTAAATGCTAAAATATCAAGCTGATTTTGTTCTTTTATATTTACTTACTCCACAAGAGATCATGACAACACAAACTACCAAAGCCCTAATTATTTTGGATGGCTGGGGCCAAAGTGAAACATCCACTTCCAACGCCATTGCCGCTGCGAATACGCCTACCTGGGATCGTATGTTGGAGCAGTATGCACATACCCTTATCGGCACTGCTGGCCCAGACGTTGGCTTACCTGAAGGTCAAATGGGCAACTCCGAAGTTGGGCATATGAATATTGGCGCTGGGCGCATTGTCTATCAAAACTTTACCCGTATTGGCAAAGCTATTAGTGATGGCGACTTCTTCACCAATTCAGCCCTTGTCAGTGCTATAGACAAAGCTGTTAGTAACCAAGGCACCTTGCATATCTGTGGTCTATTATCAGATGGTGGTGTTCATAGTCATCAAGAGCATATTTTTGCGGCCTGCCAGATGGCCAAACAAAGAGGTGCCGACAAGATTGTGGTACACGCTTGGTTAGATGGACGCGACACCCCACCCCGCTCAGCAGAAGCATTTATTGCTGATCTAGAAAATGCTCTAGCTGAGGCAGGTGGACGTATTGGTAGTCTCAGTGGCCGTTATTACGCCATGGACCGTGACCAACGCTGGGAACGCACAGAACTGGCCTATAGAGCCATGCGTTATGGCCAATCTGAGCATGTATACGACAATGCTCAAGCTGCCCTTGCCGCAGCCTATGGGCGCGATGAAGACGATGAGTTTGTATTACCAAGCGTAATTCTTGATGCTAATGGTGATGCCGCCAGCATCAATGATGGTGACAGTATTATTTGCATGAACTTCCGCCCCGATCGCTCACGTCAAATAACCCGAACCTTTGTTGAAGATGACTTTACTGGTTTTGATCGGGGTAGTGCCTTGGCCTTAAGTGAATTTGTTATGCTCACGGAATACAGTGCCGAACTAGGACAGTTATGTAGTTGTTCATTCCCACCAGAAGCCATCTCTAATGACCTTGGCGAAGTAGTTGCCAAACAAGGTATGCAACAGTTGCGTATTGCCGAAACGGAAAAATACGCCCATGTCACCTTTTTCTTTAATGGCGGCCAAGAAGACCCTTATGCTGGTGAGTCTCGAGAGCTGATAGCTTCACCTAATGTGGCTACCTATGACCTACAACCTGAAATGAGTGCTCCTGAGCTGACTGATAAATTGGTTAGCGCCATTGAATCAGGTAACTTTGATCTGATTGTTTGTAACTTTGCTAACCCTGATATGGTTGGCCATACAGGTAAATTTGATGCTGCCGTGCAAGCCGTAGAAGCCGTGGATAAGTGCCTAGCTCGTATTATTGAAGCCCTTGATAAGGTTGGTGGCGAAGCGCTGGTTACAGCCGACCATGGCAATGTCGAACTGATGCAAAACCCAACTACGGGTCAGCCTCATACCTCCCATACTGCTTGGCCTGTACCCCTTGTATATATAAGCCAGGGCAACCAGACACCAAGTCTAAGACAAGGGGTGTTGGCTGATATTGCCCCCACACTTCTGGCTATGATGGGCCTACAGCAACCGGCAGAAATGACCGGCCAATCCCTACTGCAAGCCTAGCTATATCGCCCTATGTTGGTATCCAGCATTGCTCACCAGGCAAGTCGCCCTTTAACGATTGCTTTGGTGAGCTTTTGTTTGCTCTTATTAGGTACTATCAATACTAGCTACGCTAATAATCAGCAAGCTGATAAAGTGCAGCTTGAGCAACGTATGCAAAGCCTGCAGAAAGATATCAAGGGGCTGCAGAATTGGTTGCAACAAGCACAACAAAAATCATCAAAACTTAATCAACAACTAGCCAATAGTGAGCGCCAAATAGGCAAGCTTAGTCAACGTATTAGTGAGCGCAAAGATTCACTATCGAGTTTGCAAAAACGTATCTCTGTATTGCAAGAACAAGCCAGTCAAATTCAAGATAACCTGTTTGAGCAGGAAGTCACACTAGCCCAGCATTTGCGCCAGCAATATCAATTACAACAACGCCAAACTAGCGGTTTACTTTTTTCGCTTACTGATGCCACTGATGCGAGCCGCATCATGGCCTACTTTCGTTACCTTCATCAAGCCCAGGCTGAACAACTTAGTGCTTATCGTGATAGCCTCAATAGACTGAATGCAGTGCAGCAAGAGCAGGCTGACGCGGAACTCGAATTGCAGCAAGAGCTTTTTCAGCTACAACAACAGGAACAAAAATTAAAAACTGTGCAGCAAGAGCAAAAAACCACTGCCAAGCAGCTACAACAAGAACGCCAATCAAAACAGAGTCAACTGCAAGATAGCAATGCCGCCAAACAACAAATTCAAGATCTTTTAGAACAGCTAGAAATTGCCCTGAAAAAGGCACAAATACAAAATATTGGCCAGCCTTTTGCTAAGCTTAAAGGTCAACTAAGCTGGCCTCTTGAGGGTAAGGTGTTAAATCGCTTTGGCCAACAACAAGCCAAGTTCCCACTAAGTGATAATGGCTGGCTAATTGAGGCAAAAGAAGGCAGTGAAGTTATCGCTGTTCACCATGGACAAGTGGTGTTTGCCGACTGGCTCAAGGGCTATGGACTATTACTGATTATCGATCATGGTGCAGGCTATTTAACCCTCTATGGACAAAACCAGTCCCTTTATAAGGAAGTTGGTGATAAGGTAGAGGCTGGAGAGTTAATTGCCAATAGCGGTATCAGCGGTGGCCAACAAATCTCGGCGCTGTATTTTTCCATTCGTAAAAATGGCCGACCACAAAATCCGCGGCAATGGCTTATACGTTAACACTAACGGGTAAACCTAGAGCATGAAGCAACCCATAAGCATGATTGTATTGGCTAGCTTACTAAGCTTTTCTATTGTCAGTTGGCAAAGTGCTGGCGCTGATGCCGTGCCACAGCCAACGGTGCCTCTGCAAGCCCTGCAAGATTTTGTTAATGTCTACGAACGGGTTCGCTCCGAGCATATTGAGCCACGCAGTGATGAAGAACTGTTAACCCTAGCTCTGCAGGGTTTGATGTTAAAACTGGATCCCTACTCGGCCTTCCTAGATGCCGATGCCACACGAGCCCTAGAAGAGGCCACATCAGGTTCCTATGTGGGCATAGGTTTAGAAATTGAACCTGCCGGACACCATATCTTAGTCATTACCCCCATTGATGGCAGTCCAGCTCAAATAGCAGGTATTAAAGCGGGTGATTGGGTCACCCATATTAATAATCGCAGTGTTAAGGGCCTAGACCAAATGGCAATTTATCGCCTAATTAGCGGCCCAGAGGGTTCTGAGGTAAAGCTGCGGATTATGCGCCAAGGCCAACAGCTAGAACTCACTATGCGACGCACACAAATCAATATTCCTAGTGTACGTAGTGAAATGATGGCCAGCCAAATAGGCTATTTACGCATTAGTCAATTTCAAGAACAAACAGCCACAGAGCTCATTAAACATATGCAAGTCTTGCAGAAAGAAGGTGCCAAGGCATGGTTACTCGATTTGCGTAATAATCCGGGCGGCTTAGTGGATAGTGGTGTGGCCGTCGCCGATGCCTTTTTACGCAAAGGCACCATTGTCAGCATTCGGGCACGCCATGAAGATGGCAATCTGGACTATAGTGCTGATGCACAAGATCACAGTAAAAAGTTACCCACTCTAGTACTAATCAATCAGGGTAGTGCCTCCGCCGCAGAAATTGTTGCCGCTGCCCTACAAGAAAATCGGCGGGCAAAATTGGCTGGCCAAACTAGTTTTGGTAAAGGTTCAGTGCAGTCCGTTATTAGCCTTGATGAGGAACGTAGTATTAAGCTCACCACCGCCTACTACTTCACCCCCAGAGGTTATAATCTAAATAACAATGGCATTAAGCCAGACTATAAGTTTAGCGATGCTATCAATAACGAAGCCGCTTTAGAAAAAGCCTTAGACCTTCTGCAACAACAGCTATGAGCCTAATTTCAAAAATACGTCACCGTCTATTGCTACTGGGGTTTGCGGCCTTGGCCTGCTTGGGGGCTTCACCAATAGTCGCCGCCGACTTAGCCACAGAGGAAGAACCACAACCAGCCCTCGTAGTGATTATTGATGACCTTGGTGACAACCTGCACAAGGGTCTGGCGGCTGTCCACCTGCCGGGGCCAGTGACATTAGCTATTATGCCCCATACACCTTTTGGCACCCGCTTAGCTAATGAAGGCAACCGGGCAGGCAAGGAGATCATACTCCACGCTCCCATGGAAAATCATGCTGGCTTACGCCTAGGGCCTGGCGGCCTTACTAGCGAGATGGATGAACAAACGTTTAAACAGACCTTGCAAAGCAATATTGCAAGCATCCCTTTTGTTGCCGGTGTGAATAACCATATGGGCAGTGCTTTAACTGAGCTAGAAGAGCCAATGCAGTGGACCATGGACGTATTAGAGCAACAAGGGTTGTTTTTTATCGACAGTCGTACTACTGCCAAAACCAAGGCTTATACCTTAGCCCAAGCACAACATATAGCTAGTCAATCGCGGGATGTCTTCTTAGATAATAGTATCGCGCCAGAGGCCTTGGCTAAGCAGTTTCAGGAAGCGATTGAGACCGCTCAAGAAGAGGGTTCGGCGATTTTGATAGGCCATACATACCCAGCTTCTATTGCCTTTTTACGTAAACATTTGCCACAACTTGATGCCTTAGGCATTCGCCTAGTATCGGCTTCGGCACTGCTCTACGAAATGGATAATAGACGCCCACGACCTGTTCAGATAAAACAGCTAGCAGAGAAAACAGAGTAAAACTATTTACAGGCGCATCTCAATACCACGGTCCGCCATATATTGTTTGGCTTCTGGTATAGAGTATTCATTAAAATGGAAAATACTGGCCGCTAATACAGCATCGGCGCCACCTTGGGTCACGCCATCCACCAAGTGATCAAGGTTACCCACACCACCAGAAGCAATAATAGGTACATTTACAGCATCACTAATGGCTCGGGTCACACCCAAATCATAGCCATTTTTAACCCCATCTTGGTCCATACTGGTTAACAGAATTTCACCCGCTCCCAAAGCGGTCATTTTTTCTGCCCAAGCCACGGCATCAATGCCCGTTGGTTTACGGCCACCATGGGTGAAAATTTCCCAACGTGGGGTTTCACCAGGCTGGGTAACTAACTTGGCATCAATAGCCACAACAATACATTGAGAGCCAAATCGTGCCGCTGCTTCAGCCACAAAATCAGGATTGTAGACCGCCGCTGAGTTAATACTTACCTTGTCAGCACCAGCGTTAAGCATACGCCGAATATCATCACAGGTACGAATACCACCGCCCACAGTAAGAGGAATAAACACCTCACTGGCCATACGTTCTACGGTGTTAACGGTGGTATCGCGGCCTTCATGGCTGGCCGTAATATCCAAGAAAGTAATCTCATCGGCACCCTGTTCATTGTAGCGCTTGGCTACCTCAACAGGATCACCCGCATCACGAATATCAACAAACTGCACGCCCTTAACGACACGGCCATTTTCTACATCCAAACAAGGAATGATTCGCTTTGCTAGACTCATTAATGACCGTCCCAAAGTACAAAATTCTTTAATAATTGTAAGCCAGCTGTATGGCTTTTTTCCGGATGAAACTGTACTGCAAACAAATTTTTCTGCGCTAAGGCCACATCAAAGTCGACACCATAATGACAGGTACCTGCCACCAAACTGCGGTCTTTTGAACGCACAAAATAACTATGCACAAAATAGAAACGGCTATGGTTTTCAATGCCTGACCAAAGAGGGTGATCAAACTGCTGCACCTTATTCCAACCCATATGAGGTACTTTTAAATGCCCATTTGTAACGGCCACTTGATCAGAAAAACAGGTGACCTCACCGGGCAAATGATTAAGGCAGTCCACTCCATCATTTTCCGAGGAGAAGCGCATTAGGGCCTGCATACCAACACAGATCCCTAACATAGGCTTCTGGCCCAAGGTATCAGCCACAATCTTATCAACGCCCAGACGCTGCATTTCACCAATACAATCGCGAATAGCACCCACACCGGGCAAAACCACCCGATCACTATCAGCAATTATCTGGGGATCATTAGTAACTAATACTCGCGCTTGCGGGGCAACATGCTCTAGGGCCTTGGCAACCGAATGTAGGTTGCCCATACCATAATCAATAACGGCAATCGTATTCATGGTGGCTTATAGGCTACCCTTAGTAGATGGCATCATCCCAGCCATGCGGGGATCAGCCGCCAGTGCCATACGCAACGCACGACCAAAGGCTTTAAATACCGTTTCCGCTTGGTGGTGGGCATTTTTGCCTCGGATATTGTCTAGGTGTAAGGTTACCTTGGCGTGATTGACAAAGCCGTGGAAGAACTCATCAAACAAATCCACATCAAAACTACCAATACGGCCACGTGTGTATTTCACTTTATTAATTAAGCCGGGGCGGCCCGAGAAGTCTAATACAACGCGCGATAAAGCTTCATCTAATGGCACATAAGCATGGCCATAGCGAGTCATTCCCTTTTTGTCGCCCACAGCTTCAGCCACAGCCATACCTAAGGTAATCCCTAAGTCTTCAACGGTGTGGTGGGCATCAATATGTAGATCACCTTGGGCGTGAATATCCAAGTCGATTAAGCCATGGCGGGCTACCTGATCGAGCATATGATCCAAAAAGGGCACTCCAGTTTCACAGGTAAACTGGCCAGTTCCATCCAAATTGACGGACACCTTAATTTGGGTTTCTAAAGTGTTACGTTCCACCGTAGCAGTTCGAGCCATGATAGGTAACTCCTATAAAGGGTTAAGAAAGCTTTGCAAGTCAGTGATTATACGGGAAATTGCCCCTAAGGCCAAAGTGCAAAAGCTGATTAAATCAGGTATCTTAATCAGTCTTCTCCCAGTACAAGTTTAACCGCTATAATATAGCCACATTTACTAATCTTCTGCGCGCCATAGGGACACCATGAGCACTGACTTTGCCCAGCAACTGTTAAGCTGGTTTGATGACCACGGCCGCCATAATTTGCCTTGGCAAGATAATCGCAATGCCTATCGCGTATGGGTGTCTGAGATAATGCTGCAGCAAACGCAAGTGGCTACGGTTAGCCCCTATTTTGAGCGTTTTATGGCGCGCTTCCCGCAGTTATCTGATCTCGCTGCGGCTCCAGTTGATGATGTCTTGGCCTTATGGACTGGCTTGGGTTATTACAGTCGAGCGCGTAATCTGCATAAATGTGCACAGGTCGTGACTGAGCAATATCAAGGTGATTTCCCTACTGATACCCAAACCTTAGCCCAATTACCCGGCATAGGCCCCTCAACAGCCGCAGCCATTGTTAGCCAAGCATATAATAAACCGGCTGCTATCCTTGACGGTAATGTGAAGCGAGTACTAACTCGCATATATGCCATTGAAGGTTGGCCCGGACAAAAGGTCATTGAGCAACAACTCTGGGAATTAGCCAAACAACTCACGCCCCAGCAGCGTAACGCCGACTATACGCAGGCCATTATGGATTTAGGGGCCACCATTTGCCGCCGCAATAAACCATTATGCGTGGCTTGCCCAATGCAAAATAATTGTCAGGCTTTAGCTCAAGATAAAGTTAGCGCATTACCCACGCGCAAACCCAAAAAAGATCTACCAGAGAAACAAGTATGGACTTTGCTACTTACCGATCATCAACAAAATGTGCAACTTTACCAACGCCCCCATAAGGGCATTTGGGGAGGACTGTGGAGCTTACCTGAATTTGCCTGCCTAGAAGATTTGCAAAACCATTTAGCTCTACTAGGAACCACTAATTCTCAGCCCTTACCCGAAGTAAAGCATGCCTTTAGTCACTATAAACTAACGTTGCATCCTTATAGAGTGTCCCTGCCAGCAAATCATGGTTATATCCAAGAAACCACTAGACTAAAGTGGTACGCCAGCCAGCAAATAGATACAATAGGCCTGCCCAGCCCAATCAAACAGATTCTGCAACAATATTGGGCTTAGACCAAAGAGAGCGTAACAATGAGCAACACCGTCTTTTGCCGTAAATATCAGACCCAACTACCCGCCATGGCGCGCCCACCCTATCCAGGCCCCAAGGGGCAAGAGCTGTTTGCCAATGTTTCACAACGGGCATGGGAAGAATGGTTAAGCCACCAAACCTTGCTTATCAATGAAAAACACCTAAATATGATGGACCCCGCCAGCCGTACTTACCTGCAAGGTGAAATGGAAAAATTCCTGTCCGGTGAAGACTATGATCAAGCCGAAGGCTATGTGGCACCCAGTAAATAAAAAACTTACTGAATAAAACAGAAAATTCAGCCACTTAGTGTTGACAGAAAAAACGAAAACAGGTTTAATACGCCCCTCTTTACGAACGCCCAAATAGTGCCTTAGTAAAGAGTCACTTAAAGCAATCATTGCTTCTGTAGTGCCCGGATAGCTCAGTTGGTAGAGCAGAGGATTGAAAATCCTCGTGTCGGCGGTTCGATTCCGTCTCCGG